>JADZAC010000039.1 GCA_020852835.1 Flavobacteriales bacterium | reverse complement strand
CGGTGCCCTCCATCAGGCCGGGGATCTCACGGAACTGCCGACGCACTTCCTCGATCATCGCGAAGGCGGCGCGTCCGACAGCCTCCATCGAGAAGGCCGAGAACAGGTACGGCAGCATGGCGCCGAAGAACAGGCCGACCAGCACCTGCGGAACGAGCAGGTCGATCGTCTTCAGGCCGACGATCTGCTGGTACGCACTGAACATGGCCAGGGCCGTCAGGGCTGCCGAACCGATCGCGAAGCCCTTGCCGATGGCCGCCGTCGTGTTGCCCACGGCGTCGAGCTTGTCGGTGCGCGCGCGCACTTCCTTGCCCAGGCCCGCCATCTCGCTGATGCCGCCGGCGTTGTCGGCGATCGGACCGTAGGCGTCGACCGCCAGCTGGATGCCGGTGGTCGACAGCATGCCGAGCGCGGCGATCGCGATGCCGTAGAGGCCCGCGAACTTGTGCGCCACCAGGATGACGATGCCCAGCACGATGATCGGCAGCGCCGTGGACTTCATGCCCAGGCCCAGGCCGGCGATGATGTTGGTGGCCGCGCCGGTCTCGCTCTGGCGGGCGATGGCGCGTGCCGAGGGCTTGTCCTCGGCCGTATAGAACTCGGTGATGATGCCGATGGCGATGCCGCCGGCCAGGCCGGCGATCGTCGCCAGGAACACGCCCGAGGCGTGGGCCGGCAGCAGGGCATCGATGACGAACCAGCTGGCGATCGTCATGATGATACCCGCCCCGAAGGTGCCGATATTCAGCGCCTGCTGCGGGTTGCCGCCTTCCTTGACGCGCACGAGGAACGTGCCCAGGATGCTCATGACGATGCCGACGCCGGCAAGCACCAGCGGCAGCATGACCGCATTCAGCACCGGGATCGAATTGGCGGCGGCGTAGCCTGTACCGAGGATCATGGCGCCGACGATGGCGCCCACGTACGACTCGAAGAGGTCGGCGCCCATGCCGGCCACGTCGCCCACGTTGTCGCCCACGTTGTCGGCGATGGTGGCGGGGTTGCGTGCATCATCCTCGGGGATGCCCGCTTCCACCTTGCCCACCAGATCGGCGCCCACGTCGGCGGCCTTGGTGTAGATGCCCCCGCCCACGCGGGCAAAGAGCGCGATGGACTCGGCCCCCAGGCTGAAGCCGGCGAGCACCTCCAGGCACTGCATCATGGCGTCGTTCCATTGGGCGGTACCGGCCGGCACATCGCCCACGTACATCCCCAGGAACACGATGAAGAGGGTGCTGAGGCCCAGCACGGCGAGGCCCGCCACGCCGAGGCCCATCACGGTGCCGCCGGTGAAGCTCACGCGCAGCCCTTGGGCCAAGCTGGTGCGGGCGGCCTGCGTGGTGCGCACATTGGCCTTGGTGGCGATGCTCATGCCGATCCAGCCGGCGAAGGCGCTGAAGAAGGCCCCGATGAGGAAGGCGATGGCGATGACCCAATCGGTATGGGCGGCCACCGCTTCGAGCTCGGCGCTCCAAGCCAGCAGCACGGCGGCGATCACGGCGAACACCCCGAGCACCTTCCATTCGGCCTTCAAAAAGGCGCTGGCTCCCCGGGCGATGTAGCCGGCCAGCTCCTGCATGTTCTTGTCACCGGCATCCTGCTTGTTCACCCACAGGGCCTTTCCGATCATCACCGCCAGGCCCACCAGGCCCATCAACGGGATGAAATACATCAACTGACTTTCCATGGACTGCTATTGCGTTTGTGCTGCTCTTATTAAGGTATCCCCGCTCGCGGGGGGCGCGAAATTAACCGAAGGATCGGATCTGGCACAACCTATTGCTTCAACACCTTCAACAGAGCCGTGATATCCCAAGCCAACGTACGCCAAGGAGGTTAGGCCACTTCCGCGATCCTTGACGCCGTTCCTGGCCAGTGCTACGGGATGTAACTGCCCTTCTTCGCCTCCATGGTCGAGGATCACACTTCCTGCAACGTCCGGACCCACCCAGGTGCTATTGCTTGACCCACAAACCACAGTCGTATCTTTTCCCAGTCCCATCGCGCACTTCGTAGCAATACAAACCGGGAACCATCAACAGGTCTTCGGCATGGACGTGGCCATTGGCAATGGCCCCTGACCAGACCAGCCGCCCAAGTGCATCATGAAGTCGTAATTCGCCCGATCTCAGCATATCCCCTTTCCATATAAACTCCTGGCTGCCTGGATTGGGAAACACTCCCCCCTTCATTGGTTGCACCCGCTCATTAGTTGAGGAATAGCAATCGGACGCTTCAAATTTCTGCGCCCATGCACTCGTGCTCTCTCCGTTGGTCCTGCGGCCACCGAGCAGCACAAACCCACCATCGGACGTGGATTTGATCCTTTCCAAGTAGTAGTAGGCTCCTTCCTCCGCACCTTCCACCATCCAGTCACAGGTCACGCTCAGAGAGGTATCCATCCGCAGCACCCGCACGTTGGAAAACTGCACCTGGCCGAGCACTTCCGAGTTCTCCACATATGCAAAATAGAAACCTCCCTCCGGTGCATCACACATGGCGGACAACACTGCTACCTGATCAAACGGGAAGGTTGATTCAAAATATGCCATGTACTGAAGTTCCCCGATGCTGTTAGTTTTCATGATCACGCTATGGTAATACCCCAATTCCAGCCACCCCCCGAGCCGTCCGGAAACGATCAGATTCCCGCTGGACAACCTTCGGAGATGCACTTGGTCTTCCAGCACACTGTCTTCAGCGAAAATGCTTCCACTTCCGTAAATATTGGGCGTAGGAAAGCCCCCAAGCCAGTCGAGTTCCTGGTTCAAACGAAACACCGAAGTGGCCGCCAACGGCTCGTCCAGTTCCAACGGCGCCTTGCAGGATGAGATCAAATATGACCCATCCGGCTCCATCAGGCCATCACGAAGCACCAGTGGGTTGGACGAACTCTGAAATATGTGATCCATCAACAACTCCCCATCCGGGGAAATGTGTGCCACAATGCCTTTGTTCCAAAGTAGCGTCGTGTCGGCTGCTGACCCCAGTAATACTGCACCTCCATCCGGAAGGGGAATAGCATTGTCCACCCCAGGCGGTGCAACCCAGGATAGGTGACTACACCTGAATCAAGGCGATCCAATCCTGAATTGGAATCGTAGTGGAAGTAAGCTTCCGTGGTATCCACATCCCCGACCGTGCCGAATGCCCTGAACCTGTCTCCGCCCATGGGTTGCAATACGCTCACGATCGTCTTAATGCCGGGGTCCCAGATACGGGCTGAACTGATCCACTCCCCATCCGCACCTATTCGGGTCAACCAAAACTGGCCCGGCAACCCTACTTGGGTCCCTCTGGCCATGGTGGCCAATACCCAACTGCCGTCAGGTAGCTCCAAACCGTCGCGCACCCGCGTTTGGTAGGCACCGTAGCTCTCTTCATAGGACCACGATCCCTGCCCGTTGGCCGTTGAAGCGGTCAACAAGGCAAGGACCACTATGGGCCAAAAATTCATTGGTTCGGGTTCCCCGTATGCTGTATGCCATACTTGAAGATAGCTCCTGTGTAGTACATGGCATCGTCCCCTCCCAACGTCTGAGCCGAGTACATAAACGCATTCACCTTGGATTTTCCCTGCGGTTGAAGCAGCCCGAACAGCACCCAACCGTAGTTGGTCCGATCATCGATCGTAGCAGGTGAAAGACAAGTACAATTGTTCGCAGGTCCGATGCATGAATAAACGGAGGCGGAACCCGCATCGATGGCCTGGACATTGGTGTAATATGTACCCACCGGTATTGGCCCTACCGACCAGTTCAACCGCGCTTGGATCTTTTTGTCCGCACATACACTGCTCGCCCCCGCGTCAGGTCCGCAGCCGCAGTTGGTAATGGTGCCAGTCCAATCTCCCCAAACCAAATGTTTGGGCACCCCGACTTCTCCCCAGCCCCTATCACCACCAAGAACCGAATGTGAGGCAATTAACATTCTCAAGCTATCAACTCCTGGTTCCGGAACAACATCTACCACCTGAAGTGACCTTCCCGATGCACTCGAGCAAAGTTGATGGCTCTATGCTTCATAAGCTTGTGCCAAGCTTTCCATCGAAACCTCTCCGTTCACCAGTGGGAGTGCCATATTGATCGAGTCGACCACCTGATCTTCACCAACCATCCATGGGGTGGTACAAGAAAAATTCAAGGCGGCTTCCAAATACCAAGCCGAACTATCAAGAGTGTAATTGGAAGAACGATCAGCACCATGGCTGGCTTGCTCTATGAATGCCTTGACCCTGGCGGTCACATCGACTTCCTGAACAGCCACAGGCCCTGCGGATTCTTCCTTGGAACAGGAAGCAAAGGCGAGAAATAAAATCAGAGCGCCAACGAATTCACGTGCTTGTGTGTGTGTGCATTCTATTTTCGATTGCGCCGAAAATAAACAAAAATTCCGCCGTGCCGCTGGTTGTGGCGGTCAATCTCCAGTCGAGATCGATTGTGGATCCACAGAGTGGTCCATAGTGCCAACACCAACCGGTATTATATGAGAACAGGAGCACCTTCCATTCACGCTCCCACGTAAGCCTTTCAATGGATCAAAGTGGCAGGTCCGGACAAGGGAACGCGCTTTCCAGTACTGCTCAGCTGATGGCGCCTTTTTGCTCCTTATCCAACCTACGGAGCGCAAGACCCTGGGATAGCACGTTGCCCTTCACTCTACAACCACTTTCGCCAGGGCTGCCTTGGTTCCCCCGATCACCCGCACGGTATACAGGCCAGGGGCAAGGTCGGCGCAAGAGACCCTGATGGGGTCCGAGCTATGGCCTTGCACCGTGGATCGTACCAACCTACCGGTTGCATCCAATACTTCCACCACAACGGGCCTGACCATGTCCAAGGCCTCCACCAGGAAGGCGTCCCGGGCCGGGTTGGGGTACACGGCCACCACGGCGGGTTCGCCGAGTGTCGCCACATCCGTAACAAGGCAGGGTAGTACGCTGCTGATGTCGTAACTCTCCACATACCCCCCGAAGGGCACCACCATGACAGAGTCCACAAAGGCCAGGTCACGTGGGAAGTTGCGCAAAGGCAAGGTGGCCAAGTAGTTGAAATAGCCGGGTTCGCATACATCATACAAGAAGACCTTTTGGGCGTTCAGTCCAGGGATGTAGAGGATCTTGTTCCAAACCCCGGTTCCATCACCCATAGGACCGATCGGCTCGGTGATCGGGAACGGCCCATAGCTGGCTATACTGGCCGTGTCCTGAAAATCCACCGCAGCGTAACAACTGTTGCTCACTTGATGGAGAACCGCTCGCTGGGGATCCTGATACACGTAACCCGCTTGGAATCCCGTGCAGCCCAAAGTAAATTCTTGGGTAGCCAGCCACTCAGGTGGTGAGCTTTCCGGATCGTACAGGTCGGTTACACCTTGCTCATTCCAAATCGTGTATAGCACACCACCCCACTGTGCATTGTACTCCGCAGCGGTGGAATCCATGAAAACAGGCGTGGCTGGATCGTCCAGGTTATAGCGGTCCGTTACGGTCACCGTGGACATATACCCGCTCCAGTACAACACATTGTCCCAAATGGCCAACCGCTCAGAACTGCCGTTGTGCAGGGGAATCAGGTTGGCCTGAAAGTCCAAGCTGCCATCCGGCTCAATGCGTAAGATGGTAAGCTCGTAATGGGCCGGTGGGATCATGCGAAACTCCACCAACAGGTCACCATATACCCACCAATCCTCGGCATCGTATAGTCGGCTGGCCCGCACGCCCGTGCCCACGCCCGGGGCATACGGGTCCAACACGAACAAGGAGTCCAGCCCTTCAGCCAAGACAAAACCCATGGTGCTGCTTTTCAGCTCATGGACCCAATCACCAACGCGGTGCTCCACCAGGACCGAGAACGCCGTGGGTCCTGAGCGTTGAAAGATGCTGAACCCAAAGACGCCGTCCATGGTGTACAACCGGTCATCTTCCAAGTATGCATCGTCATGGCTGTCCAAGCCCCCTGGCAGCGCTCCTGCGGGAACCGCCCCTCCAGGCACGGAAATATCATAGATCCACGATTGCCCCCCTTGAACCATGAGCACGGAATCATCCATGGCCAGCAGTCCTTGGGTCCAACTTTCCATGGCAACCACCTCTTGCAGGGCCGGTGTCCCGGCCATGGCCACATCATAGAGCGCCACTTGGTAGAGGCCCGACATTCCATCCCCTTCCAGTAGAGCCAACCGGTCCGTGGTCATTCTGGCATCCATGACCATCAATTCACCTTGGGCGGCTATTGTATCCAGCAATACTGGCACGCCCGTACCGATGCCCGCCCGCATCACCGTTTGCTGGGTAATTGCCAACAACATCGTATCGGTGCGGTGCAACCCGGCGAGCAACCAGATCGGCATGGTATCCAATGGTACGGGGTTGGCCAGGTCGGCCACATTGAAGGTGACGATACTGGTTCCCGTACCGGCATAGAGCAAGGTATCCAGCAGTTCGAAGCACTGCACCTGGGTGGCGGCACCGAGATCCAGCTCAACCCCGGTGGGCGCTGCCGGGTTGGTCACATCCACCGCATGCACCTTGCCCCGCTTGAGGAGCAACACGGTGTTTCCCGCTTTCCTGAGCTGTCCGTCCTGGAATGCCCCGGTAGCCACATACCAGGAAAGAAGGACCGGTTGCGCAGGGTCGGCCACGTTCCAAATGGCCATGCCCAGGTCCGTGGTGCAGTAAAGCACACCATCGTCCTGCACGGCTTGGAAGTAAGTGCCCTTGGCCAACGGATAACCCTGGAGCACGGGTACTTGGCCATAGAGACCGGAAGACAGCCACAGTACACAGCCCAATGGAAGCAGTGTTCGCATGCAAGAGGGGAATCTGCTATAAAGACAGCAACCAATGTACGCACGCTGCCTGGTCCGTGCAGTACTGATCCAACCTGTGCTCGGAGGCTTCCCTCAACTGCGCGCGTACGCCACCCCTTTCACCGCCTTCACCACGCGCTCCACGCTGGGCAGGCTGGCATCGATGAGGTTGGGGGCGAAGGGCAGGGGTGTATCGGCCTGGGTGATCCGCACCACGGGTGCATCCAGGTAGTCGAAGGCGTGGCGCTGCACGCGGTAGGCCACCTCGGTGGCGATGCTGCCGTAGGGGAAATGCTCATCCACCACCACCAGGCGGTTGGTCTTCTTCACCGAGGCGATGATGGTGGCTTCATCCAGCGGGCGGATGGTGCGCAGGTCGATCACCTCGCAATCGATGCCTTCCTTGGCCAGGGCCTCGGCCGCAGCCAAGGCCACTTTCATCATTTTGCCAAAGCTTACGATGGTGGCGTCCGTGCCGGCCCGTTTGATATCGGCCAGGCCGATGGGCAGCAGGTATTCGCCGTCGGGGACCTCCCCCTTGTCACCGTACATGCGCTCGCTCTCCATGAAGAGCACCGGGTCGTCATCGCGGATCGCCGCCTTCAGCAGGCCCTTGGCATCATAAGGATTGCTCGGCGTGATCACCTTCAGGCCCGGCACATTGGCATACATGCTCTCGTAGCTCTGGCTGTGCGTGGCCGCCAACTGCCCCGCGCTGCCGTTGCCGCCCCGGAACACGATGGGCACATGGAACTGGCCGCCGCTCATCTGCAGCATCTTGGCTGCAGAGTTGATGATCTGGTCCGCGGCCAGCACCGCGAAGTTCCAGGTCATGAACTCCACGATGGGCCGCAGGCCGTTCATGGCAGCGCCCACCGCGATGCCCGTGAAGCCCAGCTCGGCGATGGGCGTATCGATGACCCGTTGGGGGCCGAATTCCGCCAGCATGCCTTTGCTCACCTTGTAGGCGCCGTTGTACTCGGCCACCTCCTCGCCCAAGAGGAACACGTTGGGGTCTCGGCGCATCTCCTCGCTCATGGCCTCATTGAGGGCCTCGCGGAATTGTACGGTACGCATGATGGCAACTGCTGTGGATAGGAAGGTACGGTTCTAAAAACGGTTGCAAAGGTAAGCCGCAGGTGTTCGGGGAGGTCCGATCACCATGGAGCAGCCATGCGGCGCCGGTGGGAACCGCACGGCACAATGAAGTAGGACTTGACTATGGCAGCAACTCCACCCGTGCACCAAGCACCAGCAAATGGCTGCTCTGCGGCGGCAGGGGACCGTCAAACACCATCCGGAAGCACAACCGGGGCTGGTGGCCTTGCAGTACGTGCTGCACATCCGGGCCGTTCAGGTCAAGCAACAGGGTTTGTGCCCCGGCAGGCACCGGGTCCAAGGCGGCAACGGTGACCGGTGCCGCATCGCCGGCGGCCAACAGGAGCTGCACGGAGCCCACCGCGTCGTAGGTGCCGTTCACCGGGGCGGAGCAGTACAGGGTGGCCTTGTTGATGCTGACGCCCAAAACCTGGCCAGGCAGGTAGCCCCTTGCTTCCAAGGCTTGGGCCAAGGCCGTGCTGTCCAGCGCCAGAACCATGCCCGTAGGGCTGGCCACGGCGGCCGAATCAAGATTGATGGGCATGGCCGGCAAGTTGAAGGAGAAGGAGAGCTCCGGAACAAGTTCTTCTTCTTCCTGCACCTTGGTGCAGCCGGACCAGACCACCGCCGACATGATCAGCAGCAGCATCCGGTGGGAGCAGGCAGTACGCATTGCGGGGGCCGTTGATGGCCGTTCTACGCCACCCCCGCCCGCAAGGTTGGCCCCACGGCCCACCGCGGTTGCCTTTGAGGCATGGAGCGGCACCGTGCCCTCCCCTGCCCCCGTGAAAACCGCCTTGCAACCTATTGCTTCAACAGGCGCAGCACCTGCTCCGCTCCTGCCGACCTTGCACGTACCACGTACAGTCCGGCGGCCATGCCGGTGAGCGGAATTTCCACGGTGCTTTCACCCGATGTCCTCACCTTGGCGATGCATCGGCCAAAAGCATCTTCGACCATGAGCAGCCGGCTCCCTGCCTCCCGGCCCAATTCCACCCACACCCGGTCTTGTGCCGGGTTGGGGTACACCTTCACAAGGCCCTGCACCGGAGCTTCGGCCGATCCGGTGATGATCACTTCGGCACAGGCCGAGGTATCCGTGCAATTGAACTGGGTCACTTCCACCGCGTAACTGCCGCTTTGCACCGGTGCATATTGCTGGCCAATGGCGCCCGGGATCTCCGCATGGCCGTTGTTGCAGTCCAGCCACTGCCAATAGTCTCCCTCCGCCAAGGAAGTGAGCACTCCGCCGGTATTGCTGAGCTGCGTGTTGACCGAACTGAATGACAGGTTGAGGATGACCACCGAGTCGCACGCACTGCCCGATGGCAAGGAGGCACCATACACACCGGCGGCGGTAAGCTGCTGCCCGTTGAAGGTGTACACCTCGCCCGGGCACAGGGTGGCCGAAAGCGTGGTGCCCACGGCAGGCGAGGTGACAAAATTGGAAGCGCCACCACTGAGGACGAATCCTTCCAACGCGCCGTTGATGCTGCCCTTGCTGGGGAGCAGGGAGGTGATGCCCGCATTGTTGCCTCCGCCGGTGCCTTGGTCCATTTTATAGTACAGCTGCAACCCGGAGTCGCTCACGTCAATGCCACTGTTGTAAATGCAGCTGATCTCGTTGGGGTTGAGCGCCCGGTTCCAAAGGCTCACCTCGTCCACCCGGCCGTGCAGCAGAAAATCGGTGCCCTGATAGTACACGTTGCCGATGAACAGGTCTACGAAGTTGCTGGCGATGGCCCCATTGGCCGGGGTGCTGGCCACGGTTACCCCGTTGATGTTGAGCGAGAGCTGGCTGCCGTTGTAGGTCAAGGCCAAAAACTGCCAGGTGTTCACCACCAGCCCCGCATGGGCCAAGGTGAAGGCCTGGCCGGAGCTGTTGCGGAACCGGCCTTCCACGGTGTTGGCCGGCGCGATCTGAAGCAGGTAGAAATCGGCGGTGAAATCGTCGCGCAGGCCCGCAAAACCGTCGAAATCGGGGAATGCCGGGGCCGTGTTGACGGGATAGGCCCAGCAGGTCAAGCTGATGCCGGTGCCACTGGTGATGAGCGCGGAGGCACCGGGAACGGTGACCTTATCATCAAAGCCGTCAAAGTCCAGTGCATTGGTTTCCTGGGCCAAGGCCGGGTGCACTATGAACAAGCCCATCACCAGCATCCATGCGTATGATTTCTTCATGCTCTCGTGCATATTGGTTTAGATCTGGTGAAAGTAGCCCATCCCGGCGGAAATTCGATAGCCGCCGAATGCAAACGCCGAGGCCAGGAAGTGCGTGATCGCCGGGCTTTCCGGGAAATCTCCTCGCGGCACATGCATGGTGGCCATGCCAGTGAAGTGGATCAAAAGGACGTCCGGCGAACGGGAGAAGGCATTGTTCGCAGACTCCACGCCATTACTCCGTCCCTGCGGGGGTGAAATATCGAGGCATGCTTTTGATGAGAACGGTATCTTCGATGAGTTCACACAACGAGCAGTGTCATCAAAAACCCCGATCCAAATGGCAAGCAAACTGATGTTGCCAGCCTTGCTGCTCACGGCCACCACGGCTTTGGGACAGGCCGGCGCCAACGATCCCACATTCAACCCGGTAGAGCTGGGGAACGGAGCGGGTGCCGACGGCATCGTGGTAAACAGCATGGCCCAATACCCTGATGGAAAAACGTTGATTGGCGGTCAGTTCAATGCATACAACGGGATCGTATGCCCTGGCCTGACACGAGTGTTTGCCAGTGGTGCCATGGACATGGGCTTCATTCCCGAGATCGGATCATTTTCAATCATCGAGAATGTCATCGTTCAGCCGGATGGTCGGATCCTGATCTCCGGGGATCTCTATTCACAGTATTTGCCACCATTCACCTATTGGGCCGGATTGGCACGGCTCCATAGCGATGGCAGCTTGGATACCACCTTCGGCTTTGGAACGGGTGCAACGACAGGAAGCGGCATTAGCTCCATGGCTCTTCAACCCGATGGGAAGATCCTGATCGCGGGCGGCTTCAACTTTTACAATGGAACGCCGTGCAACTCCATCGCCCGGCTCAACAACGATGGAAGCCTGGATACCAGCTTCAACTCCGGAGCAGGTGTTGGAAACAACCCCGGGGTTTCAATCCTGGCAATGGTCCTTCAGCCTGATGGGAAGATCGTGATCGGCGGGGAGTTCGACTCCTACGACGGAACGGTGCGGAACGGGACAGCGCGGCTCAACAGCGACGGAAGCTTGGACCTTGGGTATGATCCCATTGCCCTCAACCATGCCAATGCACTATCCCTTCAACCCGATGGGAAGATCCTGGTCGGGGGGAGTTCGTACTTGATCGGGGGATTTAGCAAAACACTGCTTCGGCTGAATGTGGATGGCAGCTTGGACTTTGGCTTCAACTATGATCCTCCTTCACCGTTCCGGATCAATACCATTGCCCTCCAGCCTGATGGGAAGGTGTTGATCGGAGGCATGGACCTTATCATTGGAGACAACAATATCATTCAACGGCTCAACAGCGACGGCAGTTTGGATGCCGGATTCAACAATACTGCCGACCCCTCTTCCACGGATTTCGTATCTGCCATTGCCCTGCAGCCTAATGGGGATTTGCTCATAGGGGGGCAGTTCTATTCTTATGATGATGTGCTGACCCCGGAGAACTTCATCAAGCTGGATAGCCTCGGCGAGTTCGTTAGTGATTTCAACCCCCAATTAGGTGCAAGCGGAGAAATCCAAGCCATGGGCATACAGCCCGATGGCAAGATCCTGATCGCAGGAGGGTTCATCGGATACAACGGAACCCCAAGGAGGAACATCGCCCGGTTGAACAGCGATGGCAGCTTGGACCCCGGTTTTGATCCAGGGCCAGGACCAGGCGGCATATTCACCCAGATCATGGCGATGGCCGTTCAACCCGATGGAAAGATCTTGGTCGGTGGACAATTCGAGACCTTCGATGGGATGCCGAGGAACGGCATCGCACGGGTGAACGGTGATGGCAGCTTGGACCTCAGCTTTGACCCCGGGACGGGGTTGGATAGCCTTTTCAATGTCTACGTCAAGGCCATCACTGTGCAGCCTGATGGCAAAGTCCTGATCGGCGGGGCGTTCACCTCCTATAATGGGACGCCACGCCAGCAACTCGCACGGCTCAACAGCGATGGTAGCTTGGATGCCAGCTTCGATCCAGGGTCCGGTACAAATTCACCCTACTACGGCGTTCGGGCCATTGCCCTTCAACCCGATGGAAAGATCCTGATCGGGGGGGATTTCATCACCTACGACGGAACGGCTATGAAGAACTTCGCACGCATCAACAGCGATGGCAGCTTGGACCCGGATTTCGAACCCGGAACGGGTCCAAATGACCCGGTAGAGGCCATTGTCCTTCAGCCCTTGGTCGGGACCATGTTGATCGGCGGCCAGTTTACCCAGTACAACGGAACCCCGAGGCACGGCATCGCACGGGTAGAAAGCGATGGCGGCCTGGATGCCACCTTCAATCCCGGGACCGGCATCTCCGGTGGGTATGAGATTGTCAATGCCATAGCCGTTCAACCGGATGGCAAGATCTTGATCGGTGGACCGTTTGAGCAATATCAAGGGATGCCGCGCAGGGGGATCGTGCGGATAAACGGCGATGGCATCATTGACCTCGATTTTGATCCCGGGCCGGGCGTGGATGCGGCCTATCCGAGCGTCGAGGCATTAGACCTTCAACCCGATGGAAGGATCTTGATCGGTGGGGGTTTCCATAACTACCACGGAGTTGGCCGGAACAACATTGCGCGGGCCTTATCCGATGACGCAACCGTTTCCATCAACCCGGTTTCGCCCCCCGATGCATCAGGCTCGGCGATCAGCACTTGGCCTAACCCGAGCTATGGCGACCAAGTGCAACTCACCCTGAGCGGTTTGGGCGCATTCATGCAGAATGTGCAAGTGGAGCTATACGACGCCACGGGCCGCCAAGCCATGGCGACGGTGCTACCGGTGACGGGGGGCCACATGAATTGCAAGTTGGAGGTGGGTGCATTGGCACAGGGCATTTACCTCGTGCAGGTGATCGCCGGGGAGCAGGTGCACAGCACGCGCTTGGTCGTAAGCGAGTGAGGCAACTTTTACCGGAACGAACAAGGGAAAGCCCTGCGGTAGCGCGGGGCTTTCCCGCTCCTTGTCACCGAAGCGTACAGGTTCGGGCAACCAGGCTCCGGCATGGCGGCAGTGTTTAAGTTTGCCGCCCCATACCGATCCCGCATCCATGAAGATCCTTGTGCTCATCTCCCATGTGCCGGACACCACGGCCCGCATCGCCTTTACCAACGACAACACGGCGTATGACGCCAATGGCGTGCAGTTCATCGTGAACCCCTACGACGAATGGTACGCCTTGGTACGCGCCCTGGAGCTCAAGGAGGCCCAAGGCGGCAGCGTGACCACCATCACCGTGGGTGGCGCGGCCACCGAGCCCACCATCCGCAAGGCCCTGGCCATCGGTGCCGATGATGCGGTACGCGTGGATGCCGAACCCAAGGATGGGCACGATGTGGCCGTGCAAGTGGCCGCCTACGCCAAAGACAAAGGTTTCGACCTGGTGCTGGCCGGCAAGGAAACCATCGACCACAACGGCAGCCAGGTGGGCCCCATGGTGGCCGAACTGCTGGAGCTGCCCTTCATCTCCTTGGCGGCCAAGCTGGACGTGGCCGGCGGGAAAGCCACCGCAGAACGCGACGTGCGCGGCGACGTGGAGGTGGTGGAATGCGCCCTGCCCCTGGTGGTGAGCTGTGCCAAGGGCATGGCCGAACAGCGGATCCCCAACATGCGCGGCATCATGGCGGCGCGCACCAAACCCTTGCAGGTGGTGCCGGCCGTGGCCAGTGAAGCGCTGAGCACCTCGGTGAAGTTCGAGCTGCCCCCGCCCAAGCAGGCCGTGAAATTGATCCCGGCCGAGGAGGCCGGCAAGCTGATCGAGCTGCTGCACACGGAAGCCAAAGTGATCTAATACCCACTGTACCGCCGATCCACCGGATCGACGCACACAAACAGCAAGAAACATGAGCGTGATCGTATTCGCCGACACCCGCGGCGCAAAAGTGGCCAAGAGCGCATTGGAAACATTGACCTACGGCCGCAAACTGGCCAACAAGGAAGGCACCACCCTGACCCTGGCGACCTTCGGTGATGCCCCGGCCGACCGCTTGGCCGCGCTGGATGCCAACAAGGTGACGGTGGCCCGCAACATCGGCGATGCTGATAACCAGCAGCTGGCCCGCTTTGTGGCCGATGTGGCCGCCAAGGAGGGTGCCAAATGGGTGATCTGCAGCCATGACGACACCGGCAAGGCCGTTGCCCCCCGCGTGGCTGCCCGCCTGAAGGCCGGCGAGGTGGCCGGTGCCACCACGTTGCCCAACGAACAGGGCCACATCAAGCGCAACGTGTTCAGCGGAAAGGCCCAGGCCTGGGTGGAATTGAAAACCCCGGTGAAGGTGGTGAGCCTGTTGCCCAACAGCATTCCCGTGGAGGCCGCCCAAGGAACTGCCACCGTGGAGGAATTCACCGGCGACACCGGAACGGCCAAGGTCACGGTGAAAGAAGTGCGCAAGGCCGGCGAAGGCATCCCCCTGCCCGAGGCCGAGATCGTGGTGAGCGCGGGCCGCGGCATGAAAGGCCCTGAGAATTGGGGCCTGGTGGAGGAATTGGCCAAGGAACTCCACGCCGCCACCGCCTGCAGCCGGCCCGTGTCGGACATGGACTGGCGCCCGCACCATGAACATGTGGGGCAAACCGGCCTCGCCATCCGGCCCAACCTCTACATCGCCATCGGCATCAGCGGCGCCATCCAGCACTTGGCCGGGGTGAACGGCAGCAAGGTGATCTGCGTGATCAACAACGATCCCGAAGCTCCTTTCTTCAAGGCGGCCGACTACGGCATCGTGGGCGACGCCTTCCAAGTGCTGCCCAAGTTGATCGAGGCCGCGAAGAAACTGAACGCGGAGAAGTAGTTGCCGCTTGTTGGTCGCCAGGGGAGCGGTTGCCGCACCCATTGCGTGCACCCGTTTGCTCTGCAACGGATGCACCGGAACATGCGGTGGTTGCGCATGTTCAAGCCGCATGGCGGGATGTGATGGAACAACACCCGGCCGCAAACGGACAACCGCCAAGCATCGCCGCCAACGCCGCACCCCTTACCTTCACCGCCCCGCCACCAACGCCATGGAAAAGGTCGAGCTGAAGTTCCTCCGCATCACGTACAGCCACACCCACGCCGGAGCCTACGCGCTTATCCTGGCGGAAAAACATGGCGACCGGCGGCTGCCGATCATCATCGGCGGGGTGGAAGCCCAAGCCATTGCCATCCAAGTGGAGAACATCCGCCCGGCACGGCCGCTCACCCACGACCTGTTCAAGAATTTCTGCGATGAATTCACCATCGGGCTGCAGGAAGTGGTGATCAACGACCTGGTGGAGGGCATCTTCCACGCCAAGCTCGTGCTGCAGCAGAGCGGGCGCACCGTGGAAGTGGACGCCCGCAGCAGCGATGCCATCGCCCTGGCCTTGCGCTTCAACTGTCCCATCCATACCTATGAGTTCATTCTGGCGGCCGCCGGCCTGAAGATGGAGGAAGGGGAAGAGGAACAGGCGCAACAGGCCCCGCCCGAGGATACCCCGCAAAAGAAAGACCTCCGCAAGGCCAGCCCGGAGGAATTGCGGCAGTTGCTCAAGGAAGCGCTCGAAGCCGAGGATTATGAAGGGGCCACCAAACTGCGCGACGAACTCAAGCGCCGCGAGGGCACCAACTGAACGGCATCCGCGATCTTCGGCGCGCTGATCACCATGAACGCCCAGGCCTTCCACCCGATCGGCAACAGCGCAGCGCCATGGTGAACAACGAGGTGGACATCCTCAAGAACTTCAGTGCGGGCAAAATGCTGCTGCCCGTGGTGATCGGCCTGGGCATCACCGCGCTGCTCATTTGGCAAACCGCCGACTTGGGCGCGCTGGAGGCCGTACAATGGACCTGGAGCACCTCCTTTTGGATGCTGCTGGCCTTGGGCAGCCTGGTGGTGCGCGACTGGATGTACATGGTGCGCATCCGCCACCTTACCGGCAGGAAGCTCACCTGGTGGCGCGCGTTCATCGTGATCATGCTCTGGGAATTCGCCAGCGCCCTGGCCCCGGGCATGATCGGCGGCGGGTTCCTCTTCGCCATCTGGTTCCTTTCCCGGGAAGGCATCGACACCGGCACCAGCATCACCGTGATCACCTTCACCTCCTTCCTGGACGGCATCTTCCTGGCGGTGATGGCACCGTTGGTGTATGTGCTCGCAGGCCACGACGCCCTCTTCCAAGGCTCGGAGTTCAACGGCACCTTCCTGGGCAAAAGCATCTTCGTGGCCTTCTGGACGGTATATTTCATCATCCTGGCCTACAAGCTCTTCGTGGCCTATGCCCTGTTCGTGAACCCCGTGTTCGTGAAACGGGCACTGGTGGGCCTGTTCTCCGCGCCGCTGCTGCGCCGCTGGCGCCGTTCCGCCGTGACCACCGGCGACCAGCTCATCGTGGCCGCCAAGGGCCTCAAGCACCAAGGCTGGAGCTACTGGTGGCCCGCGCTGCTCACCACCTTCGCCAGTTGGACCGCCCGTTACAGCATCGTGAACTGCATCCTCCACGCCTTTCCCCACGGCTTCGCCTTCAGCGACCTGGTGGTATACGCCAAGCAGGTGGTCATGGGCATCATCGTGCTGCTCAGTCCCACCCCCGGCGGCAGCGGCCTGGCCGAATTCATCTTCAACGACTTCCTGGGCATGTACGTGGCTCCCGGGCTAGCCCCCGCCATTGCCCTGCTGTGGCGCTTGGTGAGCTATTACCCGTACATCCTGATCGGCGCCATCATTCTGCCGCGCTGGGTGCGCCGCAATGTGATCGTGCCCTTGGTGCACACGGAACGCCGACCGGCAGGCGACCACGGAACCGGCGAAGGTTCCTGATGCGCGTGCCCCGGTGCGCCTGACGGTTCTCCCGAAGATGCCCCCGCCTGTTCCAACTGGCCTCTTCGTTCGGCCGGGCATACCTGCCCTGGTTTCAACAACGCATTCACCCTGGAGGGATGCGATCGGCTACACCAAGCCATGGATCGTTCATCGGAGGCCATAAGCCCTCCGACCACGGCCCGATACCCTTCCATACCACGCCAAAGGGGCGCGGCAGGCTGGAACACCACTGGCCCACCTGCGTGAACGTTTGCCACCGATCGTTAACTTTGTACGCGTACTAACCCTCAACCCATAGTTGCTGAAGACCATGAACAAATTTTACATCACGGCCTTGGCTGTTGCTTTTTGCGGCAGCGGAACCATGGCCCAAACCCTCCTTGGCAACCAAAGCCGTTATTTGAAGGAGAAGATTGTTGCCCCAGCCGCGCATCACCCCAGGCATGTGCAATCCCTCGACCGGGCGGTGATCTGGTCCGATGATTTCTCCACAGCCTCCAACTGGTCCATCGGCAATGAGAACGACCCGAACAACGACAACTGGGTGATCGGCACCACCGCCCCTTCAGGAGCTTTTGCCATTCCACCCATTGCATCAACTTCCGCAAGCAACGGCTTTGCGCTCTTTGACTCGGACCTGCTCTGCGGCGGCAGCCAAAATGCCTGGGTGGCCACCGCCAACCCCATCAACCTGAGCGCCTACCCTGGCGTAGTGCTCCAGTTTGAGCAGTACTACCGCAATTTCCAAGGCTTTACCTATGTGGAAACAAGCACCAACGGTACCACATGGTCCACCATTGAGGTGAATAGCGCCTTGGCCGTGAACGCCGCCAGCCCCAACCCCGAACTGTTGTTCGTGGACCTTTCTGACGCTATCGGCGGTGCCGCAACGGCTTGGATCCGCTTCCGCTACCAAGGTGGCTGCGATTACTCTTGGATGGTGGACGATGTGAGCCTGACCACCCTGCCGGCCTATGAGATGATCGCTGAAAGCGGTTACGCCGTGCCTTTTGGTGGCGGCTATGAATATGGACGTATCCCCGTTTCCCAGATGTCCACCAGCGTATCGGTAGGCGCACAAGTGGTGAACTTCGGCAGCGAAGCACAAACCAACGTGACCCTGACCACTACGGTGACCGGTCCCGGCGGTGCCACGATCGGCACAGCCACGGAGAACCTGAGCACCATGAACCACAACGACACGGTGGTGACCGAGGAAACGATCACGTTCCCCAGCCCTGCCCCCGTAGGTCTGTACACCTTCACCTACGTGGTGTCCAGCGATGACATCGCTTCCGACGAGGACATGGCCAATAACACCGTGTACCGCTACTTGGAAGTGACCGACGACCTGTACTCCTTGGATGGGATCAATGCCTACCCGGACTCCATTGTTTTACTGACCACCATGGGAACCGGGTCCTTCACGGACAACACGCAGGATGTGCGCTTCCTGAATTACTACACGGTAACGACCCAAGAGACGTTCACCGGGGTGGAGATCCTGTTGAGCGTGAACAACACCGATCCGGGCAGCTACTTCATTGCCGCCGTGTATGACACCTCCGAGGCCTATGTGGGCACCTTGCTCTCCAACCCCTTGGTGGAATCCGACATTCGCGTGATCACCCAGGATGACATCGACAACGGGTCCGCCTCCGTGGCCTTCATCGACCCCATCACGCTTTCACCCAATGCCTACTTCGTGGCCGTCCGCGTTTATGAGGAAGGTGGCAATGCACTGTACGTACTGGATGACATCACCGTGGGACAGCCCGCGGATGCCAGTATGCTCTGGATCCCCAACGATGACCAAGCCCAGTTCATCTACGGGAATGGAAACGCCATGGCCATCCGTCTGAGCAGCAGCAGCACCATCGGCGTGCAGGAAATACCCACGCTCACCGGTGTAACCATGTACCCCAGCCCCACCAACGGCCCGGTGGAGATCCGCGTGGAAAACCCAAGCAAGATGAACGTGGAGGTGTTCAACGCCTTGGGCAAGCTGGTGCAAACCGCCAGCTTCAACGGCACCCGCACCACGCTTGACCTCAGCGGCAACGCCGCTGGCATGTACACCGTACGCGTCAGCGACGGGGCACGCACCAACACGCAGCGCATTGCGCTGAAGTAAGTCGTACAACTCCTTTTTGAACACCCCCGGCGGCCCTGCTGCCGGGGGTGTTCCATTTTCACCAAAGGTTGGCACGGTGGCGGCGCCTTCCCGCTCCATGCGGAAGCCATGCAGCTTCCTTCCAGATCGTTCCACATGGTAACTTGCATGTCAAACCAACCCCTCTGTTGCACGATGCTTAAACTCTACCTCAGCGCTGCGGCCTTTACCGCCATGGTCGGCGCTACCCAGGCCCAGCAGCACCATACGCTGCTAAAGACCCCCAAACAGCACAACCCCGCATGGCCTGCCATGCATCCACCTGCACCAACGGTTACAGCTGCTTCCGCTGCCCGTGCCGCCTTCTACTCTGAGGATTTTTCCGATGGCGGTCTGCCGGCAGGATGGACCACCGTGGACGACCTGACCCCGGGCGGCCAAACACCGGTGAACTTCGAATGGTCCAACGACCCCGGCGCTGTTACCGTGGCCTCGCTCAACTGGGAGCAGATCCTCACCTTTCTTGCCCCCGGTGCATCCAATGGCTACTTGTGGGCCAACTCCGACCGTGGCTTGACCTCCGCGCCCACCACCAACCATCTCACCCGCCTGACCACCGGCGCCATCGATTGCTCCGGCCAACCCTCCGTGCTGCTCACCATGAAGAGCACCATTGGTGTTTATGACAATGACGCGGACACGGCAGTGAAGGTCCGGGTAAGCACCGACGGTGTCAACTGGACCAACTTCGCACCGTTCCCTTGCCTGAAAACCGGCAACCCCACCCCGCCTTGCGAACGCTTCTCCTATAACCCGCAGTCGGTGGCGGTGAACATCAGTTCGGTGGCCGCCAACCAGTCCACGGTTTACCTGCAATTCCAATGGCGGGGCGGTTGGGAGTACTACTGGGCCATCGATGATGTTGAACTGTCCCCGATCCCGGAAAACGAACTGGTGATGGACTATGGCTACACCTCGCAATTCGGTGGTGGCTACGAATTTGGCCGTGTTCCCCAAAGCCAGATGCTTTCCACGATCAACGTGGGTGCCAGCATCTCCAATTTCGGGCTGAACACACAGGAGAACATCACGGTGAACGTCAGCCTGAAGAACAGCGGTGGCACCGAAGTGGCTTCCACTTCGATCAACTTGCCGGACATCCAGAACGCCGACACCGCAGTTGCGGATGCCAACCTTACCATTCCCCTTCCCCTGCCCTTGGGGCTCTACACCGCGCACTTCACGGTTACCAGCGATGCCATTGGCCAGGATGATGATCCATCCAACAACGAACGATACCGCTACTTCGAAGTGACCGAAGACGTGTACGGCCTGGATGGTGTGGGAGTCTATCCGGATTCGATCCAGTCGCATTCCCAAGCAGGAACCGCTTCCTTCGCTGACAACACCCAGGATGTACGCTTCCTGAACTACGTGGAGCTACACGAGGACATGACCGTGACCGGTGTGACCATGCTGCTGGGGGCATCCACCGAGGTCGGCAGCTTCTTCATTGCCACCGTGGCGGACACGGCTGCCTACACGCTTTCGCCCGCCACCCCGGGATCCCCGTTGGTGGAATCGGACATCCGGGTCATCACCGAAGACGACATCGCCGCAGGCGAAGCATCCGTGGCCTTCTTCGACCCCTACACCCTGTCACCGGGAGGCTATTTCGTAGGGGTGAAGTTGTATCAGGAAGGGGAGAGTGACGTGTACATCGTGGATGACAATACCGTACCCCAGCCGGGCATGGCCAGCGTGCTCTGGACCCCTGTGGATCCAGACAACAATTACCTCTACGGTGGAAATGGAACGGCTTGGGGCGTACGGCTGAGCAGCAGCGCCACCATCGGCATCCAGGAAGCGGCCAGCTTGCAAGGGGTGACCATGTACCCCAGCCCCACCAACGGCCCGGTGGAGATCCGCGTGGAAAACCCAGGCAAGATGAACGTGGAGGTGTTCAACGCCTTGGGCAAAGTGGTGGAGACCGCCAGCTTCAATGGTACCCGCACTACGCTGGACCTGAGCGGCAATGCCGCCGGCATCTACACGGTGCGCGTTAGCGATGGCGCCCGTGCCAACGTGCAGCGCATCACACTGAAGTAAGCCTCTCCAAGGCCCTTGCCCACAAGGAACCGCCCCCTCGTGCCAGCCACGAGGGGGCGGTTCGCGTTGCAGGTGGAGTTGATCCCTGGCAGGAATGCGCCCTGTGGAACCCTGTGCATGACCCAAGCATCCCGCGGATCGGCACGAATGAGCGGGCTCCTGTCCGTTACCTTCTTCCTGGTCCGGTCCGCAGGGGACGGATCGGTGAAACGAAACACGGAAGGACACGGATGGCCGCGATCCCATCCGTGTTGCACCGGGTTAGTTAAAAGCAAGGCCCCTGCTCCATGGAGGAACAGGGGCCTTGCTGCGTTCGGGGGTGGCAACTACTTCCCGCTCCACTCCTTGATCTTGTCTTCGTTCTTGCGCACGTATGCCGTATCTCCCGCCTTTTTGGCTTCGGCCATGCTGGTTTCCGCCGTGGCGATCGCCGCCGCCTTTTGGCCATTGGCCGCTTGGGCCAACGCCAAGGTGTGGAGCACGTAGAACTTGGGGTCCATGGAGGCGGCCTTTTGCGCCCACTCCAATGCTTCCTTGGTCATGATGCCGCGCTCCAAGGCAAAGCGGGCGGCGCCGTGGTAGGCCCCGGCCTTGGCATCGGGCTTGGCCAAGGCTTCCTTGATGTTGGCAATGCCTTGGGCCGTGGCGTCGGCATGCAGCCCAACGCTGACGCGGGTGTTTTCCCAACGGATGTCCATTCGGGCCTTGTCGTCCTTCACATCATCGAAGGAGATGGTGAGGGTTTCGGTGAATTCAGTCGGCTGCGCGCGCACCGTTACCCGCAGGGCATCCTCGGCTTCCTTGTAGCCGCCTTCACCCCACAGGTTGGAGTTTTTGTTGAAGATGATCACCCAGGAGTCCTTGCCGGGGATGGCGAACAGGGAGTATTTGCCCTTGGCCAGCTGTTGGCCTTCCACCACCACGGGCCCGCTGAACTCCACGGTGGTATTGGCGTTGGCGCCCAAGCGCCAGAGCTTGTCATAGGCCAGCAGGTCGCCGAAGATCTTGCGGCCGCGCACACTGGGGCGCGAGTAGTCCACATCCACTTCGGTGAGGCCCACCACTTGTTCCAACTCGCCATGGGGGCTGGAAGCGGGCAGCTCTTGTGCGGATGCCGAGAAGGTGAGTGCGGCTGCAGCCACCGGGAGAAGAATTCGTTTCATGGGTACCGGTTTTTGAACGGCACGAAGGTAGCCTGCGGCCAGCGCCCGGCACATGCGGTCCCGTGAAGGGGAGCCACGAAAAAATGTGAACGGCAGGCGTGCCGTGGGTCAAGCCACCTTCAACTGGCTCATGCGCGAGCGATCGAACTTCTCGCGGGCGTAGCCGAGGGTGATCCGCAGTTCGCTGGGATGCTCGTTGTTGCCGGGCATCTCGTACATGGCATCGGTCATGATGGCTTCGCAGATGCTGCGCAGCCCGCGCGCGCCGAGCTTGTATTCAATGGCCCGGTCCACGATGAAGTCCAGCACTTTTTTGTCGAAGCTGATCTTCACGCGGTCCATTTCGAAGAGCTTGATGTACTGCTTGACCAGCGCGTTCTTGGGCTCGGTGAGGATGCGGCGCAGGGTGTCACGGTCCAAGGGATCCAGGTAGGTGAGCACGGGGAATCGGCCGATGAGCTCGGGGATGAGGCCGTAACTGCGCAGGTCGGTGGGGCTCACGTACTGCAAGAGGTTTTCATCGCCGATGCGCGCGGCCTTGCTGGCGCTGTAGCCCACGGCACTGCTGCGCACGCGCCGGGCGATGATCTTATCGATGCCATCGAAGGCTCCCCCGCAAATGAAGAGGATCTTGCGGGTGTCCACCTGGATCAACTTTTGCTCGGGGTGCTTGCGCCCGCCTTGTGGCGGCACGTTCACCACGGAGCCTTCCAGCAGCTTCAGCAAGGCCTGCTGCACGCCCTCGCCGCTCACGTCGCGGGTGATGCTGGCGCTGTCGCTCTTGCGGCTGATCTTGTCGATCTCGTCGATGAACACGATGCCGCGCTCGGCCTTGGACACGTCGTAATCCGCTGCTTGGAGCAGGCGGCTGAGGATGCTCTCCACATCCTCGCCCACGTAACCCGCCTCGGTGAGCACGGTGGCGTCCGCAATGGCGAAGGGCACGTTGAGCATGCGGGCGATGGTTTTGGCCAGCAGTGTTTTGCCGGTGCCCGTTTCGCCCACCAGGATGATGTTGCTCTTCTCGATCTCCACCTCATCGGCATGGCCGGCGGGTTGCATCAACCGCTTGTAATGGTTGTACACCGCCACGCTCAGCACCTTCTTGGCGTCATCCTGCCCGATGATGTACTCGTCCAGGAACGCCTTGATGTCCGCCGGCTTCTGCAAGGCCAAGCTGCCTTCGAGCTCCGCGGTTTCCCGCTGGCCGAGTTCTTCGGCAATGATGGCCTGTGCCTGGGTGATGCAACTGTCGCAGATGTGCCCGGTGATGCCGGCGATGAGCACATTGGTGTCCTGCTTGTCTCGCCCGCAGAAGGAGCACTTCACCTCTTTCTTTTCCATGTGGCAACAGCTTGGCGTTGGTACGCCGCAGCGGACCGCGAAGATACGGAACCCGCCAGCGGGCCGGCCGGATATACTTGTTCACCAGTGGGCAAAAAAGAAGGCCGTTGTTGAACGGCCTTCCTTGGTGCAGGTGCGGGAACAAGTTCGGAACGCCTTGGCTTACTTGGGGTTGCGCACCAGCAGTTCATCGATCATGCCGTAGGCCTTGGCCTCTTCGGCGATCATCCAGTAGTCGCGGTCGCCATCCTTGGAAACCTTGTCGAACGGCTGGCCGCTGTGGCTGCTGATGATCTCATAGAGCTCCTTCTTGAGCTTCTTGATCTCGTTGACCGTGATCTCCATGTCGCTGGCCTGGCCTTCGGCACCGCCCATGGGCTGGTGGATCATGACCCGGGCATGCTTGAGCGCGCTGCGCTTGCCCTTGGCACCGGCGCACAGCAGCACGGCCCCCATGGAGGCGGCCATGCCCGTGCAGATGGTGGCCACGTCCGGCACGATGTACTGCATGGTGTCGTAGATGCCCAGGCCGGCGTACACGCCGCCGCCGGGGCTGTTGAGGTAGATCTGGATGTCCTTCTTGGGGTCCACGCTTTCCAGGAAGAGCAGTTGTGCCTGGATGATGTTGGCCACCTGGTCGTTGATGCCGGTGCCCAGGAAGATGATGCGGTCCATCATCAAGCGGCTGAACACGTCCATCTGCGCCACGTTCAGCTGGCGTTCCTCGATGATGTACGGGGTGATGGACGCCTGGATGTAGCCATCCAAGGCCAAGCTGTTGATGTTGCGGTGCTTCACCGCGTACTTCTTGAATTCGTCTTTGTGGAACATCTGGCAGGTATTCGTTCGTTGGTGGGTCAGGCCTTGCGCGTGAGCACCTCGTCAATGATGCCGTAGGCCTTCGCCTCGGCAGCGATCATCCAGTGGTCACGGTCGCTGTCCTTCTCGATCTTTTCAAAAGGTTGCCCGGTGTGGTGGCTGATGATGTCGTAAAGTTCTTTCTTGAGCTTCTTCACTTCGTTGATCACGATCTCCATGTCGCTGGCCTGGCCCTGGGCCCCGCCGAGCGGCTGGTGGATCATCACCCGGCTGTGGGTGAGCGCGCTGCGTTTGCCTTTGGCGCCCGCGCACAAGAGCACGGCCCCGAAGCTGGCGGCCATGCCCGTGCAGATGGTGGCCACGTCCGGCACGATGTACTGCATGGTGTCATAGATCCCCAAGCCCGCATACACCTCGCCGCCGGGGCTGTTGAGGTAGATCTGAATGTCCTTCTTCGGGTCCACGCTTTCCAGGAAGAGCAGCTGCGCCTGGATGATGTTGGCCACTTGGTCGTCCACCGCGGTGCCCAAGAAGATGATGCGGTCCATCATCAAGCGGCTGAACACGTCCATCTGCGCCACATTGAGCTGGCGTTCCTCGATGATGTACGGGGTCATTGACCGGGTGATGTAGCCGTCCAGTGAAGTGCTGCTGATGCCGCAGTGCTTCACCGCATGTTTGCGGAACTCGTCTGGTGGAACCATGTACAGGCGGTGCTTGTGGTACGGAAGACGGCCGGATGCAATTTTTCCCTTAGGCCTGGCGGGCCAAGTTTACGAAGTCGTCCAGCGACAGGCGTTCCTCCACCGGGCTGAGCATGGCCTTGAAGTGGGCAATGAGCTTGCGCTCCACAATGGTGTCGCGGATCTTGCGCACCTGCTCCTGGTCGCCCAGCATGCGGCCGGTCATTTCCTGCAAGCGTGCTTCCTCCGGCTCGGGAATGCCATACTGCGCGAATTGCCCGGACATGTACCGCCTGGCGAATTCGGTGATCTCCTCCACCTTGGCCTCCAACCCGTACTTCTCCACAATGCGGTCCTGCATCAACTGCTTGCGCAAGCCCTGCGCATATTCAGCATAGCCGCTTTCCACTTCCTCCGGGGTGATGGGCTTTTGGTTGGTCACGGCGATCCAACGCTTGAGGAAAGCATCGGGCAGGCCGATGGAGGCTTGGTCCATCAGCGCGTTCACCACCAGGCGCTTGTAGATGCGCTCGCTGTCCTGGCGGAACATCTCCTCCAGGCCTTGCTTCACCTTGGCGCGGAATTCCGCCTCATCGGCCACGGCCTCCGGCCCGAACACCCGGGCAAACAGCTCCGGCCCGGTTTCCAAGGATTCCATCCGCTTGATCTCCGCGATGCGGAAACGCATGTTGCCGGCCAGGTGGTGCACCGCCTCATGGTCCGTGCCCAGCATCTTGGCCAGGTCGTCATGGCCCTTGCTCACCTTGTGGGGATCCACCTCCACCGCATCGCCCGCCGTTTTGCCCAGGAACAGGCTGCGCACCTCTTCGGCCAGGTCCTCCATGGTGATGGTAGTGCGGTTCATCAGGCCGCCCGGCTTGATCTGGCCTGCGCCGTCGAGCTCGATCAGGTCGCCGATCAGCATGTCCTTGTCGCCGGCGGCCTCCACGTCGATCAGTTTTCCAAAGCGCCGCTGCATGTCCGCCACTTCCTTGTCCACGAGCTCTTCGTTCACGTCCACCACCGGCAGCTTCACTCCCAGCTTGGCGTCCATGTTCACCTCGATGGCCGGTGCCATGCCCACTTCGTAACGGAAGTTGAACTCGCCGGGCTCCTCCCAGTTGTTGTGGTCCACACCTTCGTGGTTGGGCAAGGGCTGGCCCAGCACACGCAGTTTGTTCTCCTCGATGTAGCTGCGCAGGTTGCTGTCCACCAGGCGTTCCACCTCGTTGACCAGCACACTTTTGCCAATGCGTTTGCGGATGATGCTCATGGGCACCTGGCCGGGCCTGAAGCCGGGCCAAGAGGCCGTTTTGCGCTGGTCCTTCAAGGTTTTTTCCACGGCCGGGGCGTAATCCGCCGGGTCCAGTTTGAGCTTCAGCGTTGCTGTCAGGTTGCCTGTTTCCTCGCGTTCAATGTTCATGGGATGAATGTTGCCGGCCGCAACTGCGGCCGCAGGATCGGGTGTTCGTTTTTTCGGGATGCGTACCGCATCAAGGAGTTTGCTGCCAAGTGCGGCCTATGCTGTACGGACGGGGGGACTCGAACCCCCACACCTCACGGTACTGGCTCCTAAGACCAGCGCGTCTACCAATTCCGCCACGTCCGTCCGTCCGCCAAACCGCGTTGAGGCGCGCCCCGGCAAGGCGGCAAAGATAACCCGGTTGCCGTTGGCGGATTACCTTCGCCGTCCCCTTCGGCCCGTGTTTTTATGAAGCTCGTCGATCCCGCGTTGGTCTCCGTTCCCGAACTGCACGGGTACCTCACGGGCGCCATCGGGCCACGGCCCATTGCCTTGGCCAGCACCATCGATGCGCAAGGCCGGCCCAACCTCAGCCCCTTCAGCTTCTTCAACGCCTTCGGCGCCAACCCCGGGGTGCTCATCTTCAGCCCGGCGCGCCGCGGCCGCGACAACACCACCAAGCACAGCTACCACAACGTGAAGGCGGTGCCCGAGGTGGTGATCAACGTGGTGACCTATGCCATGGTGCAGCAGGTGTCCGTGGCCAGCGGCGAGTTTCCCGAAGGCGTGGACGAGTTCGCCAAATCCGGCCTCACCCCGGTGCCGTCGGCCAAGGTGCGGCCTTTCCGCGTGAAGGAGAGCCCGGTGCAATTCGAATGCAAGGTGACCCAAGTGATCGAGACCGGCACCGGCGGCGGCGCCGCAAACCTGGTGGTGTGCGAGGTGGTGCTGGTGCACGTGGATGAGGCCATGCTCGATGCCCAGGGCAAACTGGACCACCGTCGGCTCGACCTGGTGGGCCGATTGGGCGGCGCGTACTATTGCCGCGCCCATGGCGATGCCCTGTTCGAGCTCACCCAGCCCAACCAGGCTTACGGCGTGGGCGTGGATGCCCTGCCCGCCGCCGTGCGCAATAGCCGTACGCTTTCCGGCAATGACCTGGGCCAGCTGGGTAGCCTGCGCACCATTCCCGATGAAACGGCCGTGAACGAATACAAGCTCACCGAACTCCCGGAGCTCTTCATCCGCCTGGCCCACGATCCGGCCGCCCTGGAAGAGGCCCTTCACCGGCGCGCCAAGGAGCTGCTGGCACAAGGCCACCGCGAACAAGCGTGGATGACGCTGCTCGCCTTCAACGAACGATAACCTCAAATCCGGCCGCAATGGCCTTCAACACATGGCAACTGTAACGATCAACGGCACGGTGAAACTGGTGGGGCAAACCCAGCAGGTCAGTGATAAGTTCAGCAAGCGCGAACTGGTGATCACCGAACAAGCGGGGCAATACCCCCAGCACATTCCGGTGGAATTCACCCAGGAGCGCACCAGCTTGCTGGATGCCTTTGGCCCGGGCGACCAAGTGGCCGTGACCTGCTTCATCAACGGCCGCGAATGGACCGGCCGCGACGGCGTGACCAAACACTTCCTCAGCCTGCGTGGGGATCGCATCGAAAAATCCGGCATGGGCGCCCCCGCTGCCGCCCCGGTCCGCCCAGCCACCGCTTCCGCGCCCGCAAGGGGCATACCTGCGCCGTCCGTGGCCGATATGCCTCCCGCCGCCGACGAGGACGATCTGCCCTTTTGACCCGCACTGCCCGCTACCGGCTCACAGCGCCCTCCCCTTCCACTTGGGCTTGAGCACCAGGGATGCAACGGCGATCAGCGGCGCGTAGCAGGAGAAGGCGAGCAAGGAGAGCACCGTGCCCAACGCCCCCGAACGGTCTTCCCTGCCCGTGTCCCCGGCTGCCATAAGCTGTTTCACGGTGCGCACCAGCGCCACCACGGGCAGGGCCCAGAGCAACCAGGCCGTGGCGATCAACAGCAGAATGGCCATGGGCCTCACGGGCAGCAGGGCCTCCAGGGTGATGGAACAGGTAACGTACAGCAGAAACCACGGCAGCAGCAGGCCTGCCGCTGCCAGCCACCGGCCAGCGCCGCCCAGGCCCCGCATCTTGCCTGCCCAACGCAACCGTTGGTTCCAGAAGCCGCTGAGCGTTGGTTCCGCCAGCGTTTCAACCAAGGCTTCCGGGTGCGCCAAAAAAGCTACGGCACGGCCTGCCTTGCGCATGCGCCGCAGCAGGAAGAGGTCATCGCCGCTGGCCCAGCGATCGCCGGTGTAGCCGCCCACCGCCAAAAACGCCTCCTTGCCAAAGGCCAAGTTGGCCCCGTAGGCCAACTGCGGCACCCCTTGCAGGGCCGTTCCTGCGGCCACCCCCGCCAAGGCGGCCTGCTCATCGCACTGCACGCGTTGCAGCAACCCGCTGCCTACGGTGGCCACCGGAAGCAACAACAGGTCCGGCCGCTGCTCCTGCAGCACGCGCATCACCTCTCTTGCCCGGCCGGGCCTGCATCGCACATCGGCATCGGTGAGCAGCACCCAGGGCCATCGTGCCGCATCCACACCCTGCGCAATGGCTTCCTTCTTGCCCGCACCCGTGGCTGTAAGCAAGCGCAGGCCCGGCCAGGTGCGCATCATGCTGCCCACGGCCTCCGCCGTGCCGTCGGTGCTGCCATCGTCCACCACCAATACTTCGATGAGTTCCTTGGGCCACTGCTGGGCATGCAGGTCCTGCAACAGGGGAACGATGGTGCCGGCCGCGTTCCGTGCGGGAATGACCAGGCTCAACCCTTCGGTGGGCACAGGCCTTCCCGGGGCTGCTGCGGCCTGTTGCACCTCCCGGGCCAGCGCCTCTCGCCATCCGCCCAGCACCATGGCAAAGGCCATGGTCGCCCCGAATGCGCACAAGGCCAACAGCAGCAACAGGCTCATGGCTTCGACCGGATGCGTGCCACCAGCAGGATCACGGCGCCCACCGCGGCCGGTAGCGCGAGGTTCACCGCCCACACGCCAAATGAGGCCAGCACCACCATGGCCGGTGAGCCGCCCATCGGTGCCAGCAGCGCCACGGCCACAGAACCGCGCACGCCCAGTTCGGAAAGCAGCATGGTGGGCAACAGGGCCATGGCCAGGAAGATCAGGGGGACGGCCACGGCGGCACCCTGCCAAGCAATGCCGCCCAGCACGGTGAGGAACAACACGTACTGCAGCCAGAACACGACGTACCGTGCGAGGCTCATGCCCAACACCGCCAAGAGGCTACTGGCGGCATACCGCTCCACCACACCGGCGGTACCGTACACCTTGCGCAATACCGGAACGCCGCGCACCAACCGGCCCAGCCACTGCGGGCGCAGGAACAGCAGCAGGGCCGAGATGCCCGCCAGCGCCGCAAGCATCAACAGGGGGCCTTCCCACCATCGCCCTGCCCCCATGCCGCCGCGCCACCAGAGCAAGGCCAGCGTGCCCGCCAGCAGCGTGGCCACCAGTTGCGACATGCTGCCCAGCACCGTGGCCAGGCCACCTTGCCAACGATTCTCCGGCGCCAGAAACAGCACCCGGCCCACGGGCTCGCCCGCACGGTTGGGCGTGAAGATCCCCATGGATGCCCCGGCCAACGTGGCCGCATATGCCCGAGAGAGACGCATCGGCTCCAACCCGGCCACCAGCCAGCGCCATTTCCACGCCTCCATGCCCCAATTCAGGCCAGTGAGCGCCAACATCAGCGGCCAGAACCATGCGCTCGCCCCCCCCAGTGCGGCACGCAGATCACCCCAGGAGCGGTGCGTACTTTCGGCCCCGGCCAAGTAGAAGCAGAGGTAGCCCCCTGCTGCCAGGAACACCCCCAAGCGGACCAATAGCAGCGTACGGCGCGTCATCAATGTTCAGCCAGCAAGGGGAAGCAGCCAAAAGTAGCCGGAACCCGGCGCCGGGCGAACGGATCATCCTGGGGATCGACCCGGGCACCACGGTGATGGGCATTGCCGTGATCAGGGCCAACGGGAGATCGCTGCAGCTGGTTCGCGCCGAAGCCGTGCACATCCAACCTGCGGCAGACCCGGTGCTGAAGCTGCACGAGATCCATAGGCACGTGGCTGCGGTGATCGCCAAGCACCACCCGCAGGAACTGGCGATCGAAGCGCAGTTCTTCGGCAAGAACGTGCAGAGCATGCTGAAGCTGGGGCGTGCCCAAGGCGTGGCCATCGCGGCAGCTCTGCAGTACGGCCTGGCCGTTGCGGAGTATGCACCCAAGCGGGTGAAGCAGAGCATCACCGGCAGGGGCAACGCCACCAAGGAACAGGTGGCGGCGATGTTGCCCAGGATCCTGGTTGCCGGCACCTTGCCCGAAAGTACCGATGCCACCGATGCCTTGGCCGTGGCCGTTTGCCACTGTTTCGCACAAGGCACCGGCAGCATGCCCGCACCCGCCCCTGCGCGCCGCGGCAAGGCGGACTGGGGCAGCTTTGTCCGCAACAATCCCGGGCGCGTGAAGGAATAACGGATCAGGCTTGCCGGATACGCTCGGCCAAAGCGGCGAACGCCTCGTTGGACATCTTCACCTTCGGCCGCGAGAAGTCCATGTCGTAAATGGAATCGATGGGGATCAGGTGAACATGGGCGTGCGGTACTTCCAGCCCGATCACGCTTAGCCCGATGCGGTCGCACGGCAGCACAGCGGCCATGCGCCGGGCCACCCCTTGGGCGAAGGGCATGATGCCCGCAAGCACATCGGCCGGCAGATCGAAGAATTTGTCCACCTCCACTTTGGGGATCACCAACGTATGGCCCATGCGCACCGGGTTGATGTCCAAGAACGCGAGGTAGCGGTCATCCTCACCCACTTTGTGGCATGGGATCTCGCCGCGGATGATCCGTGCAAAGATGCTGCTCATTGCCTGCTGATCTCCAGCACCTCGAAGCGCATGGTGCCGTTGGGGGCCTGCACCTCGGCCACCTCCCCCACCTGCTTGCCCAGCAGGCCCTGCCCGATCGGCGAGGTTACGCTCAGCTTGCCTGTCTTGATGTCCGCCTCGCTCTCGGCCACCAGCGTGAAGGCGCGCTCGGCCCCGCTTCCCTGCTGCTTCACCTTCACGGTGCAGTGGATGAACACCTTGCCTTCCTCCACTTGGGCAGGGTCGATCACCCGGGCATTGGCCATGGTTTCCTCCAGTTTGGCGATGCGGGCCTCCAACAGGCCTTGTTCCTCCTTGGCGGCATGGTATTCGGCGTTCTCGCTCAGGTCGCCTTTGTCGCGGGCCTCGGCGATCTGCTGGCTGATGTGGGGGCGGTCCACCGTTCTCATGCGGTGCAATTCCTCCTGCAACTTGCGCAGGCCTTCCTCGGTGTAATAGGCCGGGGTGCTCATCGGGGTCTCTGCCGTGCAACGGCTGCTCGTATTTGGTTCGCTTCCTTCGTTCCTTCAAGGCAATGGGGCAGGCAACATTTCCCATGGAAACATGACCCGGCCCCACGTCCGAAAAATGCCCTGATATGCAAAGGTAACCGTTCCTGCCGCCTTGCGGGAACATCCCCCGAGGCCTTGGCACACCCGGCAAGCAACCCCATTGCGGCCAAGGCTGCAAAATCGCTCCTTGTGGTTTTCATTGCAGTACGGTCAGGTAACAACAGAACTATACCAAAGAACCAGATACTGTCCCTGCCTCGCGGGCCGTATCCAACAGGCCGCCGGCCGGTTCGCAGGGCCCCTCTCGCCGGCTGCACGCGAACAGTGCTCGGCACCCTGGATCCCGTGATCCATTCCGGCTTTCCAGGCCGGGCCTACGGAAGGCTTGCCGCACGAACAAGCCGGTGGCCAACGTGTGGAAACATGAAGAAGGGCCCTTCCGGGCCCTTCTCAATGGGGTAAGAAACGAGGCGCGTTCAAAGGCTAAGCCGCACACCGATGCTGTGCACGCCGTTGAACGGATTGGTGGCGCGGTACCCGTAATCAATGGCAATGGCGCTCTTCTTCTCCTCGCCGAAGGGCAGGTCCACGCTAATTCCGGCACTGGGGCCCGTGAAGACGGTTTCGCGCAGCTCCGCATCGGCCACATCCTTCTCGTAGAGATACCCGGCACGCACATGGATCATCTGCTTGAACGCATACTCGGCGCCCAGGGAGAATTGGTCCTTGGTGAAGGAATTGGAAATGAACGTACCTGCTACGGTAAGGCGGTGCAATTCGGTGAAGTTGAAATCGTAGGCTGCGCCGATGTTCATCATGGAGGGCAGTTCAAACTGGGCGGAACGCTGCTCCAAGGTGAGGGTGTGGTCGCCGCCCACCAGCAGCCCTTGCACCGCCATGCCGTCGCCGCTGAACTCCATGGCCGGCCCCACGTTCTTGAGCGCAATGCCGAAGTGGATGTTGTCCGAAGGGCCGGTGACGTACTGGATGCCCGCATCAAAGCACACGCCCGAGGTGCGTGCGTTGGATACCGACTCGGATACCACGCGCACCAACAAACCGCCGTAGATGCTGTTGGAGAAAGCCTTGGAGTAGGCCAGCCCGATGTTGGCCTGGGTGGGGCTGAAGGTGCCCAACCCTCCCTCGGGCTGATCGATCGTGGTCACAGGCAGATCGCCGAAGGACAAGGTGGTGGCGCTGATGCCGATCACCCCGCTTTCCCCCAGTTTCTGCCCGAAGCCCACGGCATTCATCTTCACCCCGCTGCCTTCCAGCCAGCGCGTACTGGTGAACAGGATCTCGGTCTTGCGCACGTGGGCCAGGCCGGCCACGTTGCCGAACATGCCTTCCGCCCCGGTCAACGAGGCGCTGTTGGCCAACGACCAACCGTTGCTGCGGGCCCAGGGGTTCATGAGCAATTGGGTGGCCCCTGCCGAACCGGCACGGTCCGGGTTGCCGGCCATGGCGTTGCCTGCGGCCAACGCCAAGCCGATGCCCGCCATCATACGCGCTCCTGCATTCATCATCCTCATGCTTTTCAACATTGTTGCCATAGTGGTGAGGGCTTAGAAGTTCTGAAGGTCAACAGGACGCATGACCCCGAACCATTTGATCACCCGTTCACCCAGGCCCGGAGCTTCGATGTGGCAGATGTAGGTGCCGCCCGAGATGGGTACGTTGTAGTTGTTCTTCAGGTCCCAGTCCAAGTAGGTCAGTTCATTGTCCTTCTTGTACTTGCGCACCAAGGTGCCGCTCACGGTGTAGATGCTGATGGTGCAGGACCGGGGCAGGTTGATGAACTTCACGCGGTTGTCCAATCGCGTGGTTTCATAACCGCTGTAGCCATAGTACGGGTTGGGCACTACGCCGATCAGGTCCAGCCCATCCTCTCCCACGCTGGTCACATTAGTTTCCGCCACACTGCTGCCCGTGTTGAAGGTGTACAGCGGCAACCCTTGGTTGCGGTTGGTGTTGGTGATCGCCGGGGTGTAGTTGGCAAAGGGCGGCGCATAGATGTAGTACGGCTTGTTCACGTTCAGCCGGATGGAGAGCTCGGAGGGCACCAGGCCTTGCTGGGCGCTCAGCATCTGCCGGCCCGTGGCCAGCAGGGCGGAGCCCACCCAGGATACGCCGTCATACACGGCGGCCACCGAGGTGGCGTTGTTGTCGCCCATTTTGTTCCGGATGTACGTGCACTGGTCGTACTGGGGCATCCGGTTGGCCGCCAAGGACTCGGTGGTGTAGCGCTTGCGGTTGGCCGTAACGTAGATCCAGTGGCCGCCACCGAACACCGGCTCGCCCATGTCGTTGTACATCTGGTCGCTCGGGTTCCAGAGCATGTCGCGGCCAATGCCGCCGCCGGCAAAGCTGTTCTCCCCGAAGAAGATGTTGAGACGCTCACCGGTTTCGGCATCCACGGCGTAGCCCGGGAACCAGCTCATTCCGGTGGAGGCCACCAAGGTGGCCTCCCCTTCATTGCAGCCCGGAGAGCCGGTGGGGATGCCGTTCTTGTCCACGCTGGGCACCGGCCGCATGTAGAGCTTCTTCACGTTGGCCGGAGTGGTGAAGGCTGCGGTATCGCAGGTTTCCACCACCACGCAGCGGCTCCATTTGTTCTTGTCCGGGGTGAACACCACCTGGATGCTCGGGCTGTCCTTGATCATGGAGTTGACCTGGGTGGTCTTGAAGGCCTCACTGCCGGGCTGGAACTTGGCCCGGCCGATCACGGCCCAAGGTGCCCAGGTACCGCCCATCACCTTTTCATAGGCCTGTTGCGGATCGGCACCCTCATTGTCGGGGTACTCCAAGGTTTCATCCACGGCCGAGCCCGAACGGATCCAGTTCTGCACCTGCTCGCCTTCCTGGTCCGGAATGCCCGCGTACCAATCGGCAGGCACCCCCAGCGGGTCGGACCCGAGGAACTTGGTGTACTTGTCGCCGATGCCGCCGTACAACGTTTGCATGATCGATACCGAGAGGCCCCACTGGGGGATCAGCTGTTCGTTCTGCAACTGGATGGTACGGGTGGAACGCACCGTGTCTGCGCTGGTGGGCGCACTGGACAAGCGCACCAGCATCCAACTGGCATCCTGCAAGCGCGTGTAGGTCACCGGGGCCGTGGGCGTGGGAATGGTGGTGGTGTCGGTGAACCACAGTTCAAAATCACCGGCGGGCACCTTCAGCGGGTCCACTACCTTGATGTTCACCGGGCCCAGGCCTTTCTGGTATTTCACCTCGTTGATGCGGCCGTCCGGTGAGGCCACGATGGCGTCCAAACTGGCCTTGGAGATGGCGATCCGGTTGCCACCGTTGCCCTGGCCCTCCAGGCGCGTGATTTCGAAGCCGTCACCGTATTGTGCGTTCAGCACCGTGCCTCCATTCTCCACGCTTGGCTTGTGCGGAATGCCGGCATAGGAACGGATCGATCCGGTGGTGGACTTGCGGCCCGCCAGATACGGATAAGGCTGGCCGGTCAAGGTGTTGGGGTCGTATTCCTGGTAGTTGTTGTACCCGTAGGCCAAGGCCATGAAGTGGTACGTCTTGAAGTTGGTCAAGCGCGGATCGCCCGTGGCGAACGCATCTTCGAGGATGCGGAAGGAGTGCACCACACCCGTATCGCGTCCGTTCACCTTTTCCACGGGAACCGGCATGTTCAGGTCGGCATTGGCTTCCCAGTTGATCAGCTGGCTGATGCCGTCCTGGATGTCCACCTGCGCCACCAATCGCGCCTTGTTCGTATTGGTCAATTCATCGGGTGATACGGTGGCGTCCACCACTTGGAAGATCTGATAGCCTTGGAACCGGTAGTTGCGATCGTTGTTCACCTCCGCCGTGCCGGTGGGAACCTCGAACTGGCCCACTACGTTGCCCGCGGTATCATACAGCGTTTGGGTTTCGTAGGTGGTCACCAAGCTCACTGCGGGAATGGTGGCATCGAGTTCCACATAGGCCTCGTTGTAGTTGTTGCTGCCCTGCGGGTTGGTGAGGTAGAGGATCAGCTCACGGTCCAGCTCCTGGATGGCCATGTCCGGTGCGTCCGGGCCATTGAGGATGCGGAAACAGTTGTCGAACAGGGACTGCGCCTTGTCGTCCGCTTGGCGCATCAGGTTGATGCTGGCGTCCACTCCGCCACCACCGGCCCTGGCGTACACTACGCCCACGGTGATGTTGTTGTAGGCGCCCGGTTCCAAGGTGAAGGGGCCGGCGCTCTGGATAAAGCGGCGGTCTTCGGGTGCGTTGCCGGCGGTCACCTCGTCCCACACCGGTTGCGGCACGCAGCTGGTGCCCCAGCCCAAGTCGTCGGAGGAGCCCGGGAACATGTAGTACGAACGTACACCGCCTCCACCGGGGTTGTAGCCGTTGCCGCCGTAGGTCATGGGCGTGTTGTCCCCCCAGATCCCTTTCAGGTATCCGTAGTATTGGCCTGCGTTGTTGGGGTCGCCGATGGCACCGGAGGCATTGTTGTGGTACACGAAGGCACGCATGCCGTACCGCTCGTTGTCGGTCACATCATCCCCGTAGCCGATGCCGATGCCACCGTAGACAATACCGAGAGAATCCACTGCATCCTGGCAGTTGTTGGTCAGCGGGTTGTCCATGCCGTCATAATCTTGGTACGGCCCTTCGAAGAAGTCCACGCCAATGGCCGGAGGCGGGGGGTTGGGGCCGCCATAGCCGGGGTGGCCGTTGGCATTCTCGTCCACGGCATCACCGTTGTAGCCATAGCCCAGGCCGCGCTCCACGTCGCAACCCACATAGTCATCGTTGGCACCGCCGAGGTCCACGTCCACCCATTGGCCGAAGTAGGTCTGGGTAAGGGTTTGTGTGCCTTGGTTGATCAACACGTAGTTGTAGAACGTCATGTTGTTGATCTCGTCGTTGGTGCTGAAGGCAAAGGCCTGTGCGCGGATCTCCATGCCGATGGGCTGGCCGCCGGACTCGGTGTGGGTGTTGCCCTTGTCATTGAACACCCACCAGATGTTCTGGTCGCCGAACAAGGGCACGGCATCTTCGCGGCGCTTGGCCTTGCAGTCGATCACCCCTTTGAGGTCGTACCCCGGGTAATCCCCGTTCTCGGGGTCGTACACGTCCTGTTCGCCATAGGGGGAATCGAAGTAAGGCGCCAGATTGTAGTCCTGCCCCTTGGACACGTCACCGTGGGCCGGCCATTCGAAGAAGTAGCCGGGCACGGTGTATCCGGCAAATTCCACGGCAGGGTCGCACAGCGGATCGGCCAGGCAGCGGAAGTAGGCATCCTGCCGCTGGGCGTCCATGCGGTAGGTCTTCCAGGTGCGGTCGAATTCGGTGCACACCGATCCGTCGATGGAGGCATCACCGGTGTGGTTGATGGTATCGTAGGCGGTGAGCGGGCCGGGCCAGTAGTCATTGCCCACCTGGCGGAAGCGCACGGCGGCCAATTTCAACACGTTGTCGGGTGAAAGGCCGCCCATCCAGAGGGCGCCGGCAAAGAGTGCATTGGGGCCGGTGTTATCGGGTGTCTTGGGCACCTCGTAGGCTGGGCCACCGGCGCCTTCGCGGTCTTGCCACAGGTTGCCGCCGGTCTCAATGCGGGCCCTTACGTTGTTGAGGTCCAGCTCAGCCTTTGCCGTGGAGGGCGCGCAGGCCGCTGCCCGGCCGCCACCGGCTTGGCCGCCGGAGCGTGGCCCGGCCCCGGGCACCTCACGGGCGGAAAGCACCGTGGCTGCCGTGATGGCCAGGAGGGAGGAAGTAAGGCGTAGGGTGTTCATGGTTCAGGCCTTTCTATGGGGTCAGAAATCGAGGCGGGCACCCAAACGAATGGTGCGGGGAGCGCCGTAGTTATAGGGGGAATCAACTTTCAGGGCGTACAGGTCGCGGTAGCTCTGCGGATCGTTCTTGCCCGCGATGTAGGTGCTGTACTGTGCGGATGCCAGGAAGCCATCGTCGCTGGGCGAGCCCGTGGCGCGGTATACGCCGGTGATCATTTGCGTATTGAGCACGTTGTTCACCAACAGGTAAATGTTCAGGTTGGCGCGTTTAGCCTTGTCGCCGGCGTCCTTGTTGAAGGTCAGGGGGATGTCGCGGTCCAGCATCAGGTCGGTGTTGAACTGCCAGGGCAGGTTGGCCCCGTTGAGGGTACCTTCCAACTGGTTGGTGCCGGTGCCTTCGCCCGTGTTGGTGATACGGGAAGACCTGCTGTAGGGCGTTCCGCTGCCCAGGTCGGCCACGAAGTTGATGCCGGTGCGCTCAAACAGCTTCTTGCCGAGGAGGATCGGTCCGTTGTAATCGGCACCTTCGCCGTAACGGAAATCGACGGTGGCTTGGAAGCGGTGGCGCTGGTCGAAGCTCAGGGGGAAGATGGTGCGCAGGTTGGGCTGGTTGGCATTGATCAGCGCCAGGGTGGTGTTGGGGTCGCTGCCGGTGCCCTTGGCGAACTGCAGGGTGTAGCTGCCGCGCAGCCATACGTTCTTGGTGCGGCGCAGGTCGTAGGTGGTGGTAAAGCCGATGACGTTGCCGAAGTCGATATTGTCGTAAGTGCGATAGCTCACCGGCCAGGCTTGGGCCACGTTGCGCACCTGGATCTGGTCGCGCAGTTCACGGTAGTAGGCGGAAAGCTTCAAGGAAGAAGCCTTGCTGAGCACTTGCTGGAAGCCCAGTTCGTAATCGATGGTCTTGGTGGGCTTCAGGTTGGGGTTGTTGAGGATGGCGCCGGTGTTCTCGATGTAGGCGTAGCCCTGAAGGTCCAAGCGGCCGAAGCCGGTGGGGCGCTGGGTAAGGATGTCGTAGTGGGCAAAGAACACGGCCTCATCGCTGATCGGGAAGGAGAAGGCGATGCGGGGCATCACGTTCACTTCCGGCTTGTACACCTCAAAAGCCTCCTGGCGCAACTTGGAACCCACCAGGCTGCCTGCGGGATCGTTCAGGTAGTCCACCAGATAGGGCTGGATGCCCTCGGATTGGCGCAACACGGTGGGGTCCACCACGGTTTCGCCTTGGGCATTGTACCAATTGTCGCCATCCCGGTAGCCGACGATGGCGGTGGGCTCTGCGCTGTTGTTCACGTACACCACGAAGTCATCGCCGATGTTGCCCGGCCGCGGGTTGGTGGCCGTGTAGAGGTTCTGGACCGTGGCATCGCCTGCCTTGTAGGCCGGCCGCCACAGGTAGGGGTCCTTCAGCACGTTCTGGTTGGCATCGTAGCGGTCCACGCGCACGCCCACGTTGAAGATGATGTCGTCAAAGGCGAACTTGTCCATTACATAGCCCGCCACGTAGATCGGCTGGAACGGCGCCTGCAGGCGGGTGTAGGCCGTGTCGTTGCCGATCATCTTGTAATCGTTGAAGAAGTCCGCGAAGCTGGGCCGGCTGGTGAGCTTCTCACCGGTATAGTCGTACCCGTAGTAGCTGTTGATCAAATTACCCTGTCCGTTCTGGATCAGCTCGTCCGGGGAGAACATGTCCAAGGAGAAGATGGAAGGATCCAGGGCATCCACGTCGATGAAGTCGGTGCCGTTGGGGTTCAGGCCCAAGGCGTTGCGCAGGTTGTAGTCGAAAATGGTCTGGTCGTCGCCCACCAAGCGGTCGTAGTTGGTGTAGATCACTCCGCCGGGGCCTTGTACCAAGGTGCTGTCGCTGCGGTCCAATTCGCGCAGGTGGAAGTTGGTGAGCTGGCGGGCGGTTCCCCAAAGGCCCACCGGGGCAACGAGGTAGGAACGCTGGGTAAGCTGCTCATATTCCACGCCCACGCTCACGCTGTGCTTGCCGAGCTCGGCGGAACCGGTGGCCGAGACCCGGGCCTGATCGCTTTGGTATTGCGACCAGCGGTTGCTCAGGCCGCCCACGTTGTTCCACAAGCTGTACACGCTGCCGGGCAGCTGGCCGTTGAGCAGGCCGCCGCTCTGGGTGATGTTCAGGTTGTTCTGGTAGAAGGCCGAGCCTTCGGGGAAGAGGGAGAAATACTGGGCGGGGAAGGCCGCTGCATCGGGGTTGAGGTCCGACGGCGTGAAGTGCACCTGCGTATCCATAAAGCCGGTCTGTTTGCCGGTGAAGGGATCGTAGGTCGGGATCCGATCCGTGGTGTACTTGCCCAGGTAGCCGTAATCAAACAGGTTGTCGCCATGGTCCTGTGCGGCGCTCTTCTGGGTGTATCGGGAATAGTCCAACTGCACGCTGTAGTAGGCGTTCTTGATGCCGCCCGATTTTTCCTCGCTGCCTGCGGCCTCCTCTTGGCTGTTGAAGCGCTGGGTGAAGCGCAGGAAGGTGCGCCAGGTGGAGTTTTTGAACTCGGTATTGTTCTCGGCGTTGAGCAGGCTGTTGTTGCGGTTGAAGTCCTGGTTCTTGCCCAGGTCCATGGAGCCGCCCACGGTGAGGTTGATCGTTTCGGTGGTGGCAATATCGATCTTGCCGGAGGCCAAGGCACTGCGGCTGCGGGCATTCTGGCGGGTGGTGATGCTCTCCACGTCGCTGTCGCGCAGATAATCCGAGTTGTAGCGCACTACGGACTGGCCGGCCACGTCCACCACCCGGTAAGGGGTGCTGAGCAGCTGGTCGCGCACTTCGGGCTTCACCCGCAGGTCGCCGCCCCACAGGGGGGATCCATCCACCACATCGGTCAATTGGCCGCTGAAGAAGAAGCCCAGCAGGGCTTTGTCCTTGTTGCCCAAGCTGTCCTTTTTAAAGAAGAGCGGCCCGGAGAGGCTGGCTTCCAACTGGTTGAAGCCATACTTGTCCAAGCCCGCCATGTCAGTGATATCCGGACCCACCTTGTAGCCCGAGGTGAGGTATTCCACCCCTCCGAAGAAGCTGCGGCTGGGCCCCCGGGTGGTGATGTTCACCAGACCGCCGGTAACGTCGCCGTAGCTGGCCGGCACCCCGCCGGTGATCACCTGCACTTCCTCAATGGCGCTCTTGGGCAGGCCGATGCCCGCCCCGGCGGGCACCTTCACCCCGTCGATGTAGTAATAGGTGTTCTCCGAGCGGCTGCCGCGGATGCTCACTCCGCCTCCGGTGCCGGCTGTGCTGGCACCGGCCACGGTGGTGGCGATGGCCGAGGCCGACCGGGTGGGCATCTTGGCGATCTGGTCGCGCGTAACGGTCTGGCCCGAGGCCCCGCCGTCCTTGTCGATCAGGGGCACCTTGTAACGCACCACCTCCACCTGCTCCAGTTCCACCCCGCTGTTGAGGTTGAAGTCCTGAAAGGTGATCTTGTTGCTGTTGATCACCACCCCGGTGACCTTCAGGGGCTGGTAGCCCATCATGCTGGCCGTTACGTCATAGGTGCCGGGCTCAATGGGCGTGATGCGGAAGTTGCCGTCAAAATCCGACTGGCCCGCAGCCACCCGGGTTCCGCGGTTTTCCACCACAACGGACACAAAGGGGAGCGGCTCCGCCGAACCCTTGTCCTTGATCACGCCTTGAAGGGTGCCCGAACCCACCTGGGCGTTCAGGCCGAGCGCACTGCTTATGAAGATGACAGCGGCCGAGCATAGTTTTCTCAGCATCAACGAGGGGTTGTTACGTTCTTGAATGATAGGCAACGAGGGGGCGTAAAGATAGAAAAGTCCCGGATCGTGCAAATCGCCGCAATCCCTTGATGGACGCGGGAAAGCCGATTTTCCGCAAAAGTGCCCTGTTGTTCTCGGGGGGGTCATGGGGGTGCGCTCCGGCGTTGATGCAGGGCCAAGGTATCACCCCAAGTTGCCCGCCGCCAAGATCCCCGTTGCCCGATCCAAGCCGATGTATACACGTCCGACCCCTAGTGCCGGGTGCCGAAGAGCCTCCGGAAGAAGGGTTCCCGGTGGCCGCTGTTGCCTTGCCTGTCCGCACGCCGTTTGTTGCGCTTCATGCGTTTGCGCGTGGCCTTGTCCTGGTTGGAGAGGTGCTTCTTGTAAAGGCGCTTCTCCTCTTTCTTCACCTCCTTGGCGTCGGTCTTTTTCTTTTCCGCCTGGATCCGTTCCTGGTCCCGTTGGCCGATGCCCGCCTGCGCATGCAACGCCGTGGCCGCCACCATCAGCGGAAGCAGCGACAAACAGATACGTTTGAGCCAGCGCGCCATTTACCAAGCGGCTGCCAAGATCAAGCCGTTTTATACGCCGTACTTTTGCCATGCTCCAACAAGCACCCACGATCCGTTGTTGATGAAGGCATTCCCACACTTTGCAGCACTGATGGCATTGGCGGCCCTGCTGACCACCGCCTGCAAAAAGGAGCAGGCCGTGGCGGTCCCGCTCGTTTCGGTGGACATCAGCATCAACTTGAACTTGCCCGAGTACAACGCCTTGCAGGTGGTGGGCGGCTGGGCCTATGTGATCGGCGGTTCCGAGGGGCTAATCGTTTACCGCAAAAGCACCGATGAATTCAGCGCCTTGGATCGCCACTGCACCTACCAATCGGCCGATCAATGCCGGGTGACGGTGGATGACAGCCAGGTGATGGCCCGCGATACCGCATGCTGCCACAGCGCCTTTCTGCTCTTGGACGGCAGCGTAGTGAACGGGCCCGCCGTCTTCGGCCTGAAGCGCTACAACACCACGTTCAACGGGACGGTGTTGAGGATCTTCAATTGAGGGGGAGTTCGTAGGGTGTAGAGCCTTGGGCGTAGGGCGCACTTGGCCCTACGAACTTCGCGCTGCGAACCACTCCCTATACCCTGTAAAAATGCGGCCACGGAGCATGGCGCTCCGGGCCGCATTCCACGAACTACGCCCTACGAACTTTTCCCTGATCAATAACGGTACTCGTCGCTCTTGAACGGGCCGTTCTTGGGCACGCCGATGTACTTGGCCTGCTTGTCGTTGAGTTCTTCGAGCTCCACGCCGATCTTGGCCAGGTGCAGCTTGGCCACCATTTCATCCAGGTGCTTGGGCAGCACGTACACCTTGTTCTCGTACTTGTCGCTGTGCTTCCACAGTTCCAGTTGGGCCAAGGTTTGGTTGGTGAAGCTGTTGCTCATCACGAAGCTGGGGTGGCCGGTGGCGCAGCCCAGGTTCACCAGGCGGCCTTCCGCAAGGATCAGGATGTCCTTGCCGTTGATGGTGTACTTGTCCACCTGCGGCTTGATCTCCACCTTGGTTTTGCCGTGGTTCTTGTTCAGCCAGGCCATGTCGATCTCGTTGTCGAAGTGGCCGATGTTGCACACGATGCACTTGTCCTTCAGCACCTCGAAGTGCTCGCCGCGCACGATGTCGCAGTTGCCCGTGGTGGTGATGATGATGTCGGCGCGTGGCGCGGCGTTGGCCATGGGCTTCACCTCGAAACCGTCCATGGCGGCCTGCAGCGCGCAGATGGGATCGATCTCGGTGACGATCACGCGGGCGCCGGCGCCCTTCAGCGAAGCGGCGGTGCCCTTGCCCACGTCGCCATAGCCGGCCACCACGGCCACCTTGCCGGCCATCATCACGTCGGTGGCGCGGCGGATGGCGTCCACGGCGCTTTCCTTGCAGCCGTACTTGTTGTCGAACTTGCTCTTGGTCACGCTGTCGTTCACGTTGATCGCGGGCATCACCAGGGTGCCGTTCTTCTCGCGGTCCTTCAGGCGGTGCACGCCGGTGGTGGTCTCCTCGCTGAGGCCCTTGATGTTCTTGGCCAGCTCGGGGAAACGGTCGAAGACCATGTTGGTGAGGTCGCCGCCGTCGTCCAGGATCATGTTCAGCGGCTCGCCGCCGGGGAAGGCGTGCAGCGTTTGCTCAATGCACCAGTCGAATTCCTTTTCGTTCATGCCTTTCCAGGCGAACACGGGGATGCCGGCCTTGGCAATGGCGGCGGCGGCATGGTCCTGGGTGCTGAAGATGTTGCAGCTGCTCCAGCTCACTTCGGCGCCGAGTTCCTTGAGGGTCTCGATCAGCACGGCCGTTTGGATGGTCATGTGCAGGCAACCGGCGATGCGCGCGCCCTTCAGCGGCTTCTCCTTGCCGTACTGCGCCCGCAGCGCCATCAGTCCCGGCATCTCGGCCTCGGCCAGTTCGATCTCCTTGCGGCCCCAATCGGCCAAGGTGATGTCCTTCACTTTGTACTTGAGCTGTTCGGCGGTCTGGGGCATGGTCGTTGTGGATCTGAAAAGGGTGGCAAAGGTAGGGCTTTTAGGGGAGGTGAACAGGAGTTGGTGATTGGTGAACAGCCCCGACAACCTACGAACTACGCTCTACGAACTACACCCTACGAACTGTTGCGGGTTGAAGGGTTGCGGGTTCGGATCTTCGGCGAATTGTTCCTTTGGCAATTTGTCAAATTGACCCTTTGGCGACTTGTCCATCCGCTGGGAATTAAGTTCGCCCCATGAGCGTGCTGGCACTGTTGGAGGCGGCCAAGGCGGAAGGACGCAAGCTGCTTGCCGTACTGATCGATCCCGACTTCGGGCAGGACGAGGCCGTGCTGGAACGCACCGTGCAGAACGCCTGCATGGCCAAAGCCGACCTGATCTTCGTGGGCGGAAGCCTGCTCACCTCGGCCAGCTTCAACCGATGTGTGCAATTGGTGAAGCAGTGGAGCGACCGCCCCGTGGTGCTTTTTCCCGGTAGCCCCGCCCAGCTTAGCGAACACGCCGATGCGCTGCTCTTCCTCTCGCTGATCAGCGGCCGCAACCCGGAGCTGCTCATTGGCCACCATGTGAACGCCGCGCCCACCGTGCGGGCCTTGGGCCTGGAAGCCATCCCCACGGGCTACCTGTTGGTGGATGGCGGAAAGCCCACCACGGTGAGCTACGTGAGCCAAACCGTGCCCATTCCGCACGACAAGCCCGGCATTGCAGCCGCCACGGCGCTGGCCGGTGCCTTGCTGGGCCTGCGCACCATCTACATGGACACCGGCAGCGGCGCACAGCGCACGGTTTCGCCCGAGATGATCGCCGCCGTGCGCGCCAACGTGGCCCTACCGATCATCGTGGGCGGCGGCATCCGCGATGCGGACACGGCCCGCGCGCTGTGCGAGGCCGGTGCCGATGTGCTGGTGGTGGGCACCGCCTTTGAAGAGGACCCCGAGCGGATCTTTGCGATGAGCGGGGCGGTGCACGGGTAACAGACCGGTGTACTCCGCAAAAACCCGATCGGCTTCACGGACTTATGGCACCATCACCACGCGGCCCCGCCATTGGCCACCAAGGTCCAGCACATAGCTTCCTGCGGCCAAACCGGCCAAGCTGAAGGGCTCCGTACCAGTTGGCCCCGGGTGCAGCAACAGCACGCATTGCAACCGGCCCGCCGCATCGAACACACGCAGCTCGCGCCCGGTCACTTCACCAACCACACGGTACTGTCCATTGCCAAGGTTGGCCAAATAAGCCAGTTTCTCCTTGCTGGGCTGCGAGGCCATGCCCATCCCAATATCCCCCATGGGCACGCTGCATGAATCCCCCCATTCTTCGCCGATGTAGCGCACCAAGTGGTTCACCGGCTGGCCATCTGCGGAAATACCGCAGCCTACAAACAGGGTATCCCCAAAAAAGCCCATGCCCACTGCACCAAGCATGGGATTTAAGGAGCCGCCGAAACCACACCACCGGTCACCATCCCAGGTTGCCGTGTAGGCCGCAGGCACATTGCCGGCATAGTTGAACCCGCCGCACGCAAACAGGAGATCATCCTTTACCAACAACTCCCTAACGCCAATGGCATACTGGTATCCGCCGGTTTCGTCCTGTACGCTGGTGCCTACCGGATGCCATGCTTGCCCGTTCCATCGCATGATGCAGTGGCCCACATTGCCTTCACTGAGCTTGAAGATCCCGCCCACGTACAGTTCATTGTGGTACACCGCCAAGCAGCCACCACCGCCCATGCTGGTAAGAATGCCCTGCCCAAGCGGCACCCAATTCTGTCCATCATATTGGATGATGTGCTTAAAGGGCAAGTTCTCGAAGGTGGCGGTGCCTGTTACAACCAAATTCCCTTGATAGAGCGTGAGGTCTGTCCACAATGGAGGATCGTGCGTGGCAGGCATGTTCCCCACCGGCACCCAATGGCCGCCTTCACGCTTTGCCACGCCGCCGCAGGGTGCGCCATCCACTTCCGTAAAAAAGCCTACGGCATAGAGCGACCCGCCCAACACACGGAGGGCAAAGACCACACCATTAAATTCCCCGTATGGAATCCATTGGCCATCTATATACGCTGCACTGTACTGGATCTGTTGCCCCCCAGTCTGGCCCAAGGGTTCACCTCCAATGTAGGTGAAGGACCCCCCCACGATCAAGGTGTCATTGTAACGCCTCGCTGTTTTTACATTGTAATTAAACGGTTCGGAAGCAGTCCAACTTCCATTCTGGTACATCTGGAAAACATACGGTTGGCCCAGCCCCAGTTGAAGCGCTCCCAAGCAATACATCGTATTGGTGGCAGTGTCCTCGTAGATTTCCTGAACTCCGTCCACGAGGCCAGGTAAACCAACACCTTCCCACCATTGGGCGCTTGCATGGGCGGCAAACAAGGTTGCCGCCCACACCAACATCAGCTTGTACCTCATTGGGAAATGATGATACGCTGTGCGGGAATGCCAGGGAAGTGTACGATATATATGCCCGAGGGCAACCCATCTAATTTGAAGGTGAAGGTATTGCCATCGCCTCCGGGAGAGTACTTCGTGTGGACCACCTGACCGACCAAGTTCATGACCTCCAACCTTCCAGACCCGCTCACTCCAGTGATCCGATACTCATGGCCCCCTATCCAAACAATCGGAAAGCCTACTTGCTCACCAATACTTGCGCCTTCCTTCTGCAACGGCTGCGCACCGGAACAAAAGCGAGTGATGAAGACATCACTCAGGCTAGAAGGTCCTGAATTGAAGGTTGCGTCATAGTAGGCCAAGGGCCAGACTGATGGTTGAAGAGGGAAGAATGAGTTTATGTTCAAGCCCTTGTCGGTATCCCCATACGCTAATACTGTCTGGCTATGCTTGGGGCAAGACAAGGACTGAATATACTCGCCCTGTCCGGCTTCACCGCCAAAATAAGTACACCATTGTACCACGTTGTTCTTGTCAATGCGGCAAATGAAGGGATCTTGATAGTATGTGGTCGGACCGTTCTGGTTGGGATAAACGAAAGGCTGATAGTACCAACTTCCATATCCGGCAACAAGTGGGATAGACCCATTTCGCACTTCACCCCCGACAAACAAGCCAGCCATGCCCTTTGATGAAGAAATGGAAGTGGTGAATGAATGTTCTCCATCTCCAATGTACGTGGACCATTCAAGTGCTTGCGTTGTACGGTTGAACCTGCTAATAAAGCCTTGCGTGTCACCATTGTGCGTCCCATCGAAAAACGCACCAGGATAAGATGTTGAAAGCAACGGGAAAGTGGGGGAATCGGTCGCCCCCACCATGTACACATCCCCCGTCCAGTCCACTTCCAAGCTTTCCATGGTAACATACTCATCCTGCGGCCCTCCAAAACAAGTGGCCCATTTCAATTGGCACCACGGATCAAAACGCAGCAGGATACGATCCATCCCCCCGTAGTAACCATGGTTGTTCGCACCAACCTTGACCACTTGGGGGAAATTGCTGCTTTTGGTCCATCCCGTAATGTAGAACACTCCTTTATTGACCGGGGAGCAGACTATGTCCGCCCCGACATCTTCATTCAGCCCACCGTAGAATGTTCTCCATGCCAATTGATCGGATGCATTCAGCATTGCCGCAAATAGATCCTTGCCACCTCCTGCATAAGCATAATGGGAGGAACCCGTAGGGGGCGTAACCTGTTCATTGGGTAAATTCCTCGAATATCCAGTAAGCATCACCTCCGTGGAGCCGCCAACTGCAGCTCCCAACACTTGAGTATTCTGCTCACCGAAATACGTCGCCCAAACCCTCTCTCCAACCCCATTAACCTTGAAAATGAACCCCTGGTCCACGCCTGCAACACCGATACCGTCAAAATATGCCGGTGATGCCGATTGAACCGGAAAGTTGGCACTATTGGTATAGCCAACCACGTATGACATCGGGTTACCATCACCCAAGTCCTTCACCGCCACATCGTACGCCATGGTACGGGTAGGGTATAGCCCACCAAACAACGTAGTCCAACGCAATTCGTCAAGGTCGGTGAACCTGCTTACAAAACCATTCAGTGTGGCTTGATTGTACGGACCATAAGAGCCAGCGGTCTGTGGGAATGAAGCCCAACTTGAGTTCATCCAACCAGCTGCATAGTGGTTGTCATTGCGGTCCAAGCTGCTTCCTCCAATGCGCTCCCCAAAATTGCCGCCGAAATAGGTGCTCCAGCAAAGACCGTTATTTCCGCCCAGCGCACTGAACTCGCTTGCCTCATTGCCCATGAACAACACCAAGGGCAGCGCCGTGTCAAACGCGCCGAGGTTGAAGTGTACCTCATTCCCCTCCAAAACAAACCCGAAGTTCTCCTGGGGCAAGTTCAGGACATTGGATCCTTCATACTGGTAGGCCAACGGATGCGGCAGTGTGATCACCTGCGACAGTACCGGAAATTGCAAACCACCGTCAGCGGCGATGCTGAGCCCTGAAGCCCCTTCAAAAAGCATACGGATACCGGCCGGGTCACTTCCGGGCTGGCAAACAAGGGCCAGCTTCTGCCCACCAGCCCCATGATAAAGGTGGAGGTCGATGCCCGGATAGATGCCCGAATACACCACGCGTTCGAAACGGCGCACATTCGTGATGCCCTGTTCCCCACAATGTGGAAAGTAAAAATTCCGGTAATCGGCATGCGGCGCCGAACCCACCGGGTTCACCTGCTGCACCCCATCACCAATGAACTGCACATCCCAACGCAACAAGGTATCCGGAACCAAGCTATCGTTACTGCTTTGGGAGGCTGTATAAGAAACGCGGCTCCCGTTGGCAGGGAAGCCCACAGGATAGCATCCTTCAGAGTAGAATGCAGCCTCGAACGTCTGATTTCCTTCTGGGTCGGTCAATTGCCCCAAGTTTTCCCAATAACCCATGTCCATTGGAATGGGTTCATTGAAGGGATCGGGGGGGGGATTGCGCGAATACCGCGATGGCAGTGGTTGTGAGCGCAACTAGGGAGAGTGAGTACCGCATGGTCAAGGAGAGTTTGAGCGTGCCGTGGTGTAACAAGTATAGGAAAAGGTCCAGTTCAATAGATAATAATCCGCGAGATTGTGCATTCCTTGATCCAATTGGGCAGGGTCAGGTTCGGAGTGGTTGGAATCACCGTGTGCCAAACTGGATCCCGAACGGAACTTTGCGATGAGCGGGGCGGTACACGGGTGAGGCCCTCCCCTTTTCAACGGATCATTCCGTCACTACTTTCGGTCCATGATCGCCACCCGCATTCCCCAAAAGGACGCCCGTTTCTACTTCGTGAGCTACCCGTGTGAAGACGTGCTGCGGCGCGTCCGCTTCATCAGCCGCTTCTACGCCGAGGGCGAGGCGCCCATCGCTGCCGCCACGATCGACAAGCAGGATGAGGTGGCCGGCTTCATCCAGCAGATCGAGCGCAAGGACGATGCCTTCCAGCGCGCCATGTCGCAAGCGAAGATCAAAGCCATCCGCAACTTCTACGAAACGGCCGTCACCCAGCCGCCCATTCCCGGCACGGTGCTGCTGTTCACCTCGGAAACGCTGGACTTCTCGCCCATGGGCCAGTTGCAGAACGTGGGCGACCTGAAGGAGCCGCGCGAGAAATACCTGATCATCGACGGGCAGCACCGCCTGGCCGCGCTGGAGTTCTACCTGCGCTCGCACCCGGAGGAAGCCAAGAGCATCCACGTGCCGTGCATCATCTTCGACGGGCAGAGCGAGGATTTCGCTGCGGAGATGTTCGTGATCATCAACAGCACGCCCACGCGCATCAACAAGAGCCACCTGATCGACCTCTACGAGCGGGTGAGCTGGGAGAAGCCCGACAAGCGACTGGCGGCGAAAGTGCTGGAGCGCCTGTACAACGAGGCCGACAGCCCGCTGCGCTACCGCATCAACCGCTTGGGCAACCGCAGCAAGCAGGACAAGTGGATCATGCAGGCCGAGCTGTTCAACGAAGTACACCGCTGGATCCTGAAAAGCTGGAACACCAAGGACCCCGAGCGCATCACCGATGCCGCCGTGGAACGACGCTACCGCGTGTTGCAGGAGTTCCTAAGGGCCGCCCGCAGCGCTTGGGGCGATGCCTGGGGTGACCCGAAGTACAACGTGACCAAGCCGGTGACCTTGAAGGCGATGATCCGCGTGTGCGCCGACCTCAACGCGAAGGACCCCGACCCCGATGGCCGCGAGCGTCGCTGGACGCAGCGCTTAGCCCCCTGGGGCCAACTGGTGCGCGACTTCCGCGATGAGGGCTTCTACGAACGCTTCGCCGCCAAGGGACAGGTGGAGCGCGTGGGCAAGGTGCACAAGTACTTGGCTGCCGCGGTGCGGTTGTGAGGAATGACGGGAGCGGTGTTTTCGGACAGGATTGCAGGATTTACAGGATGGCAGGATGAATGCTTGTCTTGAACAGGGAGAAGTGGGAGGCAATGCCTACCTGCTCTCTCTCCATCCTGTTGATCCTGCAATCCTGTCAAAAGAAATCCTGTTCATCCCATCCGTGATCAGAATCGCACGCTCACCCCGCCCAGCACGTTGATCGGCGCCTGCGGAAAGAGCCCCACTTGTTCCTGCCTCCTCCCCTCGCTGATGTAGCTGTAGCTCCAGCCGTTGCTCTCGTACAACTCGCTGAAGAGGTTGCGCACGGTGAGGTTGAAGTCCACGCTCTTCGTCCCCTTCAGACTGAACAAGGAAACGTTGGCGCGGAGGTCGTGTACCACGTAGGCATCCAGCATGCGGTCGGCGCTGCTGCTGTTGTCCAAGTACTGCTTGCCCACGTACTTGGTGATGAAGGTGAGCTCGGCACGTCCTTTCTTTGGCTTGCCCCACACGCGCAAGCCGAGCTGGCTGGCCGCGATGATGTTCGGCGAGAAGGCGAGATCGCTGGTGGCGTAGTGAATCGGTACCTGGCCGCCGTTGTCCCAATCGTCCACATACTCGGTGAAGTCGAGCACCTTGTTGTTGCTGAAGGTGGCGTTGGCCTGCCATTGCAGGCGTTTGGTGAGCTGCGCAGCGAACATCAGCTCCACGCCGGCCCGGTAGCTGCGCGGCACGTTTGTGCGCAGGGCGGCGCCCACATCGTTCAATTCACCGGTGAGCACCAACTGGTCTTCATAGTTCATGTAGTAGCCGTTGATGCCCGCGTTCCAGCGCCCTGTGCGGTATTCATAGCCTGCTTCATAATCGAACAGGCGTTCAGCGGTGGGGCGGCTGGCGGGCGTGGTCTCCTCCAGGTCATCGCGGTTGGGCTCCCGGTTGGCCACGGCGAAGGAGGCGTAGGCTTTGCCGCCTGGATTCACGCGCCAAAGCAGGCCGGCCTTGGGGTTGAAGAAGCTCCATGCGAGCTCCTGCGTCACGTTGTCCAGGTCGTTGTTGAAGCCGAGGAAGCTGTACGTGACGTTGCGCACCTGCAGATCGCCGTAGAGGTCAAGCTTGGGGCTCAATGCGTAGGTGAGCTTGGCGAAGGCGTTGGCGTCGGTCTTGCGCGCATCGTTGTCGTAGTAGCGTTGGCGGATGTCCGTGTTGCCTGCATAGCGGGCCCAGATCACCTCACCATAATGTTCGCCCCGGTAATCGCTGTAGCTGCCGCCCAGCACCAGCTTGTGAGCGCCCAGCTTGATGTCCGCGCTGGCGTTCACGCCCGTGAGGTTGTTGTCCAACCATTTGCGGCGGATGATGTCCGTGGTGGTGACGGTATCCCCGTTGATCACCTCCGGGCTGATGCCGTAGTCGGCCATGTCCTCGTCCGGCTTCCACTGCTCGTAGTAGCCCGCGCCGTTCACGCGGAAGAGCGTGAGGTTCAGCACGGCATCCTTGCCCAGCTTTTGGTCGAAGAGCAGTTGGTAATGCGTTTGGTCGTAGTGGTCCACCTGGTTGTTGTAGGTGAAGCCGTTGTAGGTGCGGTTGGTGTCGAGCACTTCGCGCGGCACGCCGTCCCAGGCCTGGTAGGTCACCTCCTTTCCGCGGAAGGTGATGAAGCGGAGCGAGTTTGTTCTACCCACCCAGGCCCCTTGCAGAAAATAGCTCATCAGGTCGGCGGTGGCTCGGTCGATGTAGCCGTCGCTGGTGATGGAGGAGAGGCGCATGTCTACGCTGAAGCGGTTCTGCATGAGGCCCGTGCCTGCACTGACGGAGTAGCGTTGCGTGTTGTAGGAACCGCCACCGGCCTCGATCAACCCCCAAGGCTCGGGCTTCACGGCAGTGGTGCGCAGGTTCACGCTGGCGCCGAAGGCCCCCGGCCCGTTGGTGCTGGTGCCCACGCCGCGTTGCACCTCGATGTCTTCCGCGCTGGTGGCGAGGTCGGGCAGGTTCACCAGGAAAGCACCCTGGCTTTCGGCATCATTGAAGGGCACGCCGTTGAGGGTGATGTTGGTGCGCGTGGCGTCGCTGCCGCGGATGCGCATGTTGGTGTAGCCGATGCCGGTGCCCGCATCGCTGCCTGCCACTACGCTGGGGATCAGGTCCAGCAGATAGGGCAGGTCCACGCCGGTGTTGCGCTCGGCGATCTGATCGGCGGTCAAGGTGCTTTTGGCAAACGGTGCGCGGTCGCCGGCACGCAGGGCGGTGACCTCGGCGGCAGCGAGCTCGGTGATGCTGCGTGCCAGCGTTAGTTGCACGGCATTGTCTCCTTCGGCCAAGTTGACCACCGTGTCCCTGGACTGAAAGCCGACCGCGCCGATGCGGATGCGCAGGTCTCCTGCAAATAGGCCTTTGGCATGAAAGGCACCTTGTGCATCGGTGGGCGCAAGGCGGCCTTGTTCACCGAGCAGCACGCTGGCGAAGGCCACGGGCGTGCCTTCGGCATCCTGCACGGTGCCGCTCAGCCTGGATTGGGCGGAGAGGGTGGTGGAGAGGAGGATGGCGAGCAGTGCAGGCACGAGCGTGGACGCTCGCGCCAGGTTGTGGGCGTTGTACCGCAGGGTCCCGAGGCGGTGACCCTGCGGGAGTTTTATGACGGGCAGTATAGGCACGAGCGCGGACGCTCGCGCCAGGGTGTGGGCAAGCAGTGCATTGTACCGCAGGGTCCCGGGGCGGAGACCCTGCGGGAGCTTCGATGCCTGGTACCGCAGGGTCCCGAGGCGGAGACCCTGCGGGAGTTTCGAGGGCACGAGCGTGGACGCTCGCGCCAAGGACCTATTCTGAAAGGATAGTTGAGATCGATGCATGTTCCTCCGTGTGTTGCGTCTGGCACGGAGGTGCGCCGGCGGGCCGGTGCGGTTCCCTTCGCAGCATTACCTGCGCAGGTTCATCGGGTATGATCTCAGCTCGCGCGTGGCGGGCACCCCAGTGGAAGACGGGGCAAAGGTAGGGGTTGGCGGCATGCAATGGATCGGGAGGGATGCGCACACGGCCGGGAGGCCCGGTCGAAACCACCATTTCCCGCGCTACCTTCGTTACGCTGCGGCCAATGCCGCAGTAAGCGGACCCTGTAAACGCAACACCTTTTGCACCATGCGTAAAGCACTCCTCTCCCCGCTCCTTCTTGTGGCCTCCGCAGCGGTTGCCCAATTGGCACCACAGACCGAGGCAACGCTTTTCCGCCACCTGACGGAAGTGAATGCCCAGTGGCCGAAAATGGCCCCGGACCTCCTGGAAGACGGCCCGTTCACGCACTTCACCACCGATGCGGAACGGATAGCCACCCATTTGCACTTGGTAGGAGGATATCTCAAAACACATGTCCCTGCCGGGTTCACTGCCGAGGAGCTGGCCCAGCGCAACAGCTTGCTCAACGACTTGGAGGCGTATGCCGATCGCGGCGTCTTTCCCATCAACTACGTGCTGCCCTACCGCAACCCTGTCTTTATTGATCCGCACGGCACCGCGTGTGCCGTGGGGCAGCTCATCATCGAAAGCGGTCATCGCGAGCTGGCGGAACGCATCAGCCATGAGATGAACTTGGCCTATGTACGCGAGATCAACCTTCCGGAACTGGGCGTTTGGGCACGGGAACATGGTTTCACCGCGGATGAGCTGGCTTGGATCCAGCCTGCCTATGGCTCCAACCCGGGGTGGGTAAACTTGGGCAATGGCACCGATGCCCCGGTAACCACACTGCTCGCCCTGAACAGCGGCGAGCTGCTCGTGGCGGGCACCTTCACCAGCGCAAGCGGTGTGGACTGCAGGCGCGTGGCCCTCTGGAACGGTGCCATCTACCAGCCTCTGGGAAACGGTCTGAACGGCCGTGCCGAATGCGCCGTGGAGTACAGTGGGAAGATCTTTGTGGGCGGTTCCTTCCAAGGTGGCCTTAGGGACATTGCCATGTGGAACGGCACAAGCTGGAAATACGGCAATGCCTTCCCCGGCATGAACCCACTGGTGAACGCCCTGCACGTGCACAATGGGCGGCTCTATGCCGCAGGCAGCTCAAGCGGCTTTGCCGGAACGGACCATGAGGTGAGGAGGCTTTCAGGAAGTGCCTGGGTGCCCGTAGGCGGAAAAATGAACGGCCCCATCCATGCCATGGCCAGCTTCCGGGGCACGCTCACCATCGGCGGCAGCTTCACCGGCACGGCCCAATTCGGACCGGTCGACTCCAGCATCCAGCACGTGGCCCAGTTGGTCAACGGCGGATGGCAGCAACTTTCGGACGGCCTCAATGCCCCGGTGTACGACCTGGAGATGATGAACGCCGAGCTCTATGCAGGCGGCGATGTGTACGATGCCAATGGCAACTTGGTGTTCGGCTTTGCCAAGCATCCGCTGTACGGCAATGCCTGGGAGCCGTTGATGGACCCCAACAACCCGTTGCTGCCTTCACCTGGCTACACGAGGATCCTTACCCTCCATACCGTGGACAATGCCGCCATCTATGTGGGAGGCCGCTTCAGTTTCAACTACGGACTGGCCCATGGGCGCAACTTCGCCGTGTACCATGCCAACCCCGGCGTGCTGTTGCCGTCCGCCAATGTCAACAAGGATGTGCTGGATGTTTCCACCTACGGCGGGCGTGTGGTGTTCGGTGGTGCCTTTACCTCGCAAACAGTGCCGGACATCATCTTCCCGCCATACACCAGCGTGCTCAACCATATTGCCATTTGGTCGCCTGGCGGTGATTGGAAGGAGGCCCCCATGGCCGCCGGCACGCTCAGCTTCAGCCTTGCGCCCAACCCGGCCGAGGAGGTGCTGAACATCACCTATGCCGCGGAAACCGGCGGCACCCTGCTGATCCGCGATGCCGTGGGCCGCGTGGTGGCCAATGAGGCCTTCGGAAGCGATGCCTCGCGCAACCTCGATGTGTCCGACCTTGCCCCGGGCATGTACAGCGTGGTGATCATCGATGGCGGCCAGGTCGGAACCAAGACCTTCCTGAAGCACTGAGCGCTATCCAACAGCCCGCAACGCGGTAACCATCGACGCCGTGTGCCTGCAGCCGCAGGCACACGGCGTTGTGCATGCAGCGCCACCCTCGCACCAAGGCGACCTACCGCAACAGCAACCCCACCGCATCCACCGCCAAGGCCAAGCGCTGTGCTCCTTGCCCGTGGATCACCGCATGGGGCTTGCCCAGCCGCTCCAACACCTGCCGGTAAACCTCGAACAAGCGGTCACGGTCGTGCGGGTTCTCGCGTTGGGGATCATACACCCACGGGATGTCCGGCGTGCACAAGAGCCACAGGTCGTACGGGCGACCTTCAGTTTGTTCCACCACCCATGGGTCGCTGCGACCGTACTTCTCTTCGCCCCAGATGCGGATGGTGATCAGGTCAGTGTCGCAGATCAACAACGGGGCACCAGGTTGATCAGCGGTGCACTCCGCTTCCGTGCGCAACTGCAGCTCGGCGATGCGCCGCAGATCCGCTTCGCCATACGGCCTGCCCAGCTCATCGAGGTAGGGCCGCGCCATTTCCGGCACCCACGGCAGCCCGAAGCGCTCCGCCAATTGCGCGGAGAGCACGGACTTGCCGCTGCATTCCGGACCGGTAACAACGACCTTGCGCATGGGCAGGCAAGGTAGTGCCGTCGCCTCTTGACCCGGCCCGTGCACGCAAGGCACCGATCCACCCGCACGTTCCACCGCCCGCCGCCCAACACCGCTCATCACATTCCACAAGGCCGAGGCATACTTGTCCGCAACTTGTGCCGTCTAATTGCCGCTCAGCATCCTTTGGGGCTGCGCCATTGATACGTTCAACGCACGACCTAAATCCCTGATCCATGAAAAAGACGTTACTCTCCGTGTTCATTGCCACCCTTGCATGGGCCGCACGTTCGCAACCTGTCGATGTGCCTTGGGCGGAGTTGGGCGGCGGGGTGAACGGACCCGTGCTGGCCGTGCTGCAGGGCAATGAAGACACCTTGGTGGTAGTGGGCCAGTTCACCGAAGCCGGAGGTATTCCTGCCCAAAACGTGGCCTTATGGGACGGCTCCACCTTCTCGGCGCTCGGCACCGGGGTCTCCGGGAACATCACCAGTGCCGCGATCATCGGCAATACCATTTACATCGGGGGATCTGCGCTGAGCAACAACTACACCGACCTGGCCACCTGGAACGGCACGGCGTGGAGCTACAGCACCATTTTCTCGGGCAACTTCCCGCAAGTGCGCACCTTGTTCGCACATGACGGAACACTTTACGCCGGTGGTATCGTAAGCGGCTTCGCAGGCTCTGACGACGTGGTGAAACGCCTGGACAATGGAAATTGGACCCTGCTCGGCAGCACCCTGAACAACCTGATCAATGGCTTGGGCTGGCACAATGGACAGTTGGTCGTTGGGGGCGAGTTCACCGCATTGCAGAACGGCGGTGGCACCAACCTGAACCACGTGGCCGTGCTCAATGGCGGCGATTGGGGACCCCTGGGGACCGGACTGCCCGGCACGGTGAACACCTTGCTTGACGTGGACGGCAGCCTGTACGCAGCAGGCAACATCAAGCAAAACGGATCGGCCCAGTTCGGCCTGGCCCGCTTTCCGGAAAACGGCACGGCGTGGGAGGAACTCATGCCGAACGCGCTGGATTACATCAATGTGGGCAACCCTGCCGATGCCGCGGTGCATGCGCTGCACTATGACGGGGCCCACCTCTTCATCGGGGGCGACTTCCACCTGGAGGAAGGCAGCACTACCGGTGCCCATTTGGCCCGTTTCAACGGCACATCCGATGGATTTTCGCCATGGGCCGACTTCAACGCACCGGTTTCGTCCTTGGCGCACAACAGCGCACTGGGCCTGATCGCCGCCGGTGAGCTTTCCCAGAACGGGCCGGACAACATGGACCACATTGCCCATACCACCCTGACCACCGGCCTGCGGCCGGCTCCCGGTACCATTGCCGGGATACAGCTCCATCCCAACCCGGTGCAGGACCAGTTGTTCATCACCCTCCCTGCGGAAGCAGCGGCCGCGGCAAGCGTAGACGTGTTCACCATGGATGGCCAACGGGCAGCTGTGCCCACCACCGTGAGCGGCACCCGTGCATGCGTGGATGCCGGCGTCTTGGCCCAAGGATGCTACCTGGTACGGCTTACCGTGAACGGGGTACGGACCGTGTTGCCGTTCATCAAGCAGTGATGCCCTGCCGGCGCTGCTGCGCCAACAACCGCCCCCACTTCACCAGGCCGATCACGGACAGCACGAGGTACACGGCGTTCAGCGCTGCGAAGCCCAAGTAGCCAATGCGCCAGTTGAGCCAAATGGACACGGCATCCGCCACGATGAAGTAGTACCATGTGGAGATGTACTTGCGCGCCATCATCCAGGTGGCGATGAAGCTGAACACCGTAACGAAGGCATCCAGGTGCGGGAAGTTGCCGTTGAGGTAGTTGCCCAGCAACACTGCCGTGGCGTACGCCAGCACAAGGCCCGCCGGGATCACCACGGCGTGAAAGGTCCATCGCTGCGTACGGACCTGGTTCTCTTCACCGCGGCCCCAGCTCCACCAGCCATACACGGCCATCACCACGTAGTAGCCGTTGAGCACGCTCATGGCCCATGTGTGCGCCAATGCGTAGAGCCCCACGCCGATCACTCCAGCCACTAAACCCAACGCCCAGCCGATGCGCTTCTCCCATGCGATGCACAGCGTGAAGGCCACGTTGAGCACTACCGCGGACGCTTCTGCGAAGAGCAAGGCTTCCTCACCGGTGACCATGGTTCCTTTACACGAATGATCGGCGGATCAAAGCTTGTTGATCGATACAGGCCCGTGCGATCATACGGTCACACCTTTCTGCGCAGCACGAAATTCTGCCCGAGGTACACCTTGCGCACCTGCTCATCCGCAGCCAGTTCCTCGGCAGTGCCCTGTTTGAGGATCTTTCCCTCGAAGAGCAGGTAGGCGCGATCGGTGATGCTCAGCGTTTCCTGTACGTTGTGGTCGGTGATGAGCACGCCGATATTGCGCTCCTTGAGGTGGGACACAATGCCTTGGATGTCCTCCACGGCAATGGGGTCCACGCCGGCGAAGGGCTCGTCCAGCAGGATGAACTTGGGCTCGGTGGCCAAGGCCCGCGCGATCTCCGTGCGGCGGCGCTCGCCGCCGCTGAGCACGTCGCCCATGTTTTTGCGCACGTGCTGCAGGCTGAATTCATCCAGCAAGCTCTCCAGTTTGCGGTGCTGCTCCGCCTTGGTGAGCTTGGTCATCTCCAGGATGGCCCGGATGTTGTCCTCCACGCTGAGCTTGCGGAACACGCTGGCCTCTTGCGGCAGGTAACCGATGCCCCGCTGCGCGCGCTTGTACATGGCCAGGTCCGTGATGTCCGTCGCATCCAGGAATACACGGCCTTCGTTGGGCTTTACCAGGCCCACGATCATGTAGAAACTGGTGGTCTTCCCCGCACCATTGGGGCCCAGCAGGCCCACGATCTCGCCTTGGTGCACCGCTACGCTCACCCCGCCCACCACGGTACGGCGCTTGTAGCGTTTCACTATGTGGTCGGCACGCAGGATCATTCAGAAGGTCACGGCTAATTTCAGGCGCAAAGCGAAGGGGTTGGTGCGCGGATGGTCGTTGTAGCTCAAGCGCCAAACGCCGTCCACGCGCAGTATCTTCAGGATGTTCTCCACGCCGGCGCTGACCTCCATGAACGGCCCGCCGTCCAAGGTATACATGCCGGGCAGCAGCAGCAGTTCCTGCTCGGCCCGCTGCCTGTCCAACGCGCCGGCCACCACCTTGCCCACCACCACTTCGCGCCATTTCAGCCGCCGCATCAACGGTATCCGGTTCAGGAACAAGCCTTCGAAGTGGTGCTCCACGAACAACTGGGCGTAGCGGTCGCTGATGAACTCGAAGTAGTTCATGGTGTTGAATGCGAGGTCGTCGTAGTAGAAAGTCTCGTTGCCGCTGTGCAGGATCAGCAGCGGGTAGGGCAAGTTGCCCCAGATGCGGCCCGCTTCCGCATTCAGGCGCATCCATCCGAAGGTGCCCAGCTGCAAGCGCTGGTACACGTGGGCCACGGCTTTGGTGTAGCCATACTCGCTGCGGGCCATGCTGGGCAGGCCCGTGGCCAGGTGGAGCTCCACCGTGGGATAGCGGGTGCCCAAGCTCACCCGCGTGAAGTCGCCGCTGACGTATTTCTCCCGGTAGGCAAAGCGGGTATTGAGGGCCACTTCAGCGGTGTGGATGGTGTTGAGCACTTCCGGCTGTCCGCCGTCCGCCCCGGGCCGCAGGTACTCCAGGTCGCCCAAGGGATACAGCGTCCGGTAGCGCAGCATTACCGTATTGTCCAAACCGGTGAACCATTCACGCTGATAGCTCGCCGAGGACTCTTCCACCAAGGTGAGGCGCGTGTTGGGCGTGCGGCGGAACACGCTGCTCAGGATGTTGTCCTGCCGGAAGGCGTTGACGCTTTCGCCGAGTTGTTCCACATCCTGCTTGTAGCCCACCTCCACGATCTGCCGGGTTTCCCGGCCAATGAGCGCCTTGGCGCCCAAGCCGAACTTGAATGCTTCGTCCCGCGTGCCATAGGCCAAGTAGCCGTTGAGCTCCTGCCGGGTGCTGAAGTTGGTGCTGGTGCGGCCGCCGATACGGAACCGGTTCCCCTCCACGGGGTTGAAGCTGTACGTGGTGAAGTACGGGCCCAGGTCCACTTTGCCTTTGGTGTAGTAGCCCGTGACCACCGTGGTGACGATGTCCACGTAGGTGCGGAACCGGGGGATCGTCTTCATGGTATCCACCATGTGGTAGATGGCCACTTCCTGCTTGGTCAGGTTCTCGTGGCGGTGCTCCTCCCAATAACCCGCCCCGAGGCTCAGCGGGTCGATGTCCAGCACCACCTCGTCCGCACCTTCGTAGAACACCGGCGGCTTGGGCGCGTTGATGGTGAAATCACGGTAGCTCGCCGTGCGCCTTCCATAGAACCCTTGGATCGGGTTGTCCGCGGGTTTGCCCCGGTCCTTGACCACATTGAGGTCCACGAACAATTGGTCCTTGGTAAGCATCCACACCTCCGGCTGCACCTCGGTGTATTCCTGTTTCACCTGGAAGCCCTGCACAAAGTTGAGGTTTGCCCCTCGGGCGATGGAGGCCTCGATGCGCTTGACCGCATAGCTGGTGTCGTTCACCCACATGCTGCCTGTGAAAGCGAGCTCCTGCACCCGCTTGGGCGCGAACGTGATCTGGTAGCACCAGTTGCGCCCCACCCAGTTGCTGTCCACCAGATAGTAGTCGTAGTAGCCCCGCCCGCCATCGGCGATCGGGCTGACGAAATTCTTGCCGAAGAGCACCAGGAAATTGTCGTAGATGTTCACGTTCTGGTACATGTCGCCCATGAACTGCGAGATGCTGGTGTTCTCCAGGCCGCTGACCTTGGTGCCATGGATCACTTCCCGCCGGGTCCTGGGCTTCTGCCTATAGTACACCTCGCTGAGCGTTTCGGTCATGAAAATGGGCAGGAAGGGCTTGCCCCCTGAAGAGTCCACATGGTCGAAGATGAAGGCGAAATCCTTGAAGAGCTTCTTCTGCTTGAAATCCTCGGTGATGTTGTTCAGGTCGAACTCCACCTTGTTGTAGGCCTCGTACTCGTACGCCTCCAGCTTTTCACGGTTGTTCACCGGCTTGTTCGCCACCAAGCGGCGCAGGATGGGCCATGCGGGATTGCCTTTGTAGGTCACCACCACATCGGCCAGTTCGGCCGTCTGCGGTTTGAGGCGGATGTCGATCTGTTGCACCTTGTCGCGCTTCACCGCTGCAGTGAACGGCTCATAGCCCACGCTTACTGCCCGAATGCTGTCGGTGGCGTAGTAGGTATCCAGCACATATCGGCCGTCGAAGTCGCTGTTGGTGGAAACTCGGCTGTCCACGAAGCCCACATTGACGAACGGCAACGGCTCGCCGGTGGCCGCATCGGTTACCGTGCCCGAAATGCGCGTGGTTTGGGCCAATAACGGGAAGGCGGCAACCACCTGCGCAAGGACCACCCACCGCCTGTCAAGGATCAGGCGCAGCAATTGCCGGATCATGCGGTGGCGGCATTGGCGGTGCGACGGGCCGACAGCCGCTCGGTGCGGGCCGCCAGGAAGATGCTCCCCTCATACAGGGCGAACAACGGCAAGGAAACGATCAATTGGCTGGTGACGTCGGGAGGGGTGATGACGGCGGCGATGATCAAGATCACCACATAGGCGTGGCGCCGGTAGGTGCGCAGAAAACCCGGGCCCACCAACCCCGTCCGGGCCAGGAAATACACCACCATGGGCAGTTCAAAAACCACACCCGTCCACAAGGTCAACGACGTGATGGTGCCGATGTAATTGTTCAGGTCCACCAGGTTGGGCACGGATCCGCTAACGCTATAGTTGCCCAGGAACTGGATGCTCATGGGCGCCAGCACGAAGTACCCGAAGGCCACGCCCAGGAAAAACAGCATGCTGGCAAAGAACACCACGCCCCCCACGGCCTTCCGCTCCGTCTTGGCCAATGCAGGCTTCACAAAACGCCATGCCTCCCAGAGGATGAAGGGGAAGGCCAGGATGATGCCCGCCACGAACGATACCATGATGTGCACCATGAACTGGCCGCCCATGGAGGTGTTCATCAGCGTGAACCCCGTGCTGTCCATGCAAAAGGAGCGGTCGAGCCCCAATTTGAGCGCAACTTGGCAAAACACCCGGTAGGTGATGAAATCCGGATGTTGCGGCGCCAGCACAATTGCGTCGAACACGACATCCTTGTAGACGAACGCCGCGATCATGCCGACCAGCACGGCCACCGCCGAGCGGACCAACGTCCACCGCAGGGCCTCCAAATGCTCCAGGAACGTCAGGTCCTTCTTGGGTTCAGCCATGCGCCTCGGGCCAATGAAGGCCGCGCCAAATATAGAAGCGCGACCATGCCGACCCTTGTGCAGGCGCCCTGCCCCCCGCTGGCGATCCAGGGATTGCCCAAGATCTCCTAAGCTTTCAATGTTCCTTGACGTATTGCATTGTACTTCCCTCCGATCGCCCTACTTTTAAGCGATCAATCCTTTCCAGGGCAATTGCCCAACAGACCCCGCTATGACCAGCATCGACATCTCATCGCCCAAGGAAGCCCTTGGGCAGTTCTTCGGCTTCACTTCATTCAAAGGCGAACAGGAAGCCATTGTGCAAAGCGTCCTCGATGGCAAGGACACCTTCGTGATCATGCCTACGGGCGGCGGCAAAAGCCTCTGTTACCAGTTGCCCGCGCTGATGAGCGAGGGCACGGCCATCGTGGTGAGCCCCTTGATCGCCCTGATGAAAAACCAGGTGGACCTGCTGCGCAGCTTCGGCGGCGAGAACGGCGTGGCCCACTTCCTCAACAGCTCGCTTACCCGCAGCGAAGCCGTCCGCGTAAAGGAGGACATCCTCTCAGGCACCACCAAACTGCTGTACGTGGCCCCGGAATCCCTCACCAAAAAGGAGAACGTGGAATTCCTCTCCGACATCAAGATCAGCTTCTTCGCCATCGATGAGGCCCATTGCATCAGTGAATGGGGCCACGACTTCCGCCCGGAGTACCGGCGCCTGCGCACCATCTTCAACGAGATCAAGCGCGTGCCCATGATCGCCCTCACGGCCACCGCCACCGAAAAGGTGCAGGAGGACATCCTCAAGAACCTCGACATCCCCGGCGCCAACGTCTTCAAAGCTTCCTTCAACCGGCCCAACCTCTACTACGAGGTGCGCCCCAAGAAGGACGTGGCCCGCGAGATCATCCGGTATGTGAAACAGCATGCGGGCCGCAGCGGCATCATCTACTGCCTCAGCCGCAAGAAAGTGGAGGAGATCGCCGAAACCCTCGTGGTGAACGGCATCAAGGCCCTGCCCTACCATGCGGGCATGGACGCGGCACAGCGCGCCAGCCACCAGGACCGCTTCCTGATGGAGGACGTGGATGTGATCGTGGCCACCATCGCCTTCGGCATGGGCATCGACAAACCCGATGTGCGCTTCGTAATCCACCACGACATCCCCAAGAGCCTGGAGAGCTACTACCAGGAAACCGGCCGCGGAGGCCGCGACGGGGGCGAAGGCAAGTGCGTCACCTTTTACAGTTACAAGGACATCGAGAAGCTGGAGAAATTCCTGCAAGGCAAGCCGGTGGCCGAACAGGAGATCGGCAAACAGCTGCTGGCCGACACGGTGAGCTATGCCGAAACGGGCATGTGCCGGCGCAAATACCTGCTGCACTACTTCGGCGAACACTTGCCCGGCGACAACTGCGGAGCCTGCGACAACTGCATCAACCCCAAGGAATATTTCGAGGCCAAGGACGACCTCAAGCTGATGCTCGCCGCGGTGAAGGAAAGCAAGGAGCGGCACCGCGCACGCTTCATCTGCGACCTGCTCACCGGCACTGAAACCAGCGAGATCAAGAACTACAAGGGCGACAAGCTCAAGAGCTACGGCGCCGGCAACGACCACAACGAGCAGCACTGGATGGCCGTGATCCGACAGGCCAACGTGGGCGGCTTCCTCCACAAGGACATTGAGAGCTACGGCAACCTGAGCCTCACCGACCTGGGAAAGGACTTCCTGAAGAAGCCCGTGTCCATCACCTTCACCAAGGAACGCGAGCGCGTGGACGAGGATGCCCCGGACGAGGACGTGATGGTGAACGGCAAGGGCGGTGGCGCCGCCGACGAGCGCCTGATGAAGATGCTGGTGGACCTGCGCCACAACGTGGCCAAGAAGAACAAGCTGGCGCCTTACGTGATCTTCCAGGAAAACTCCTTGGAGGAAATGACCGTGCGCTATCCGATCACCGTGGATGAGCTCACCCAGATCACGGGGGTGGGCGCGGGCAAAGCCCAGAAATATGGCAAACCCTTCGTGGACCTGATCGCCACTTACGTGGAGGAAAACGAGATCGAGCGGCCCGAGGAAGAGGCCGTGGTGCGTTCGGTGGTGAAGAAGAGCAGCAACAAGGTGCACATCATCCAGAACATCGACAAGCGCCTGGCGCTGGAATCCATCGCCAAGGCCAAAAACCTCTCCATGGCCGACCTGCTGGAGGAGATGGAGACCATTGTGAGCAGCGGCACCCGCTTGGACATCAACTACTACTTGGAGGACCGCTTGGACGAGGATGCCTTGGAAGAGATCATGGACTATTACCGGGACGCAGATACGGACAGCTTGGAGGATGCCCTCAAGGAGTTCGGCAGTGACTTCAGCGAGGAAGAGCTGCGCTTGGTGCGGTTGAAGTTCATGAGCGAAGTGGCCAACTAACCCTTTCGTCGATCATCTATCCAATTGGAATGGGAACACGCATCGGGATGGCCATCGGATTGCTGGCCCTTTTTATCGGCTGGGCACTGTATCGCTTGCTGGTAAAGCGCGACCTGAAAAAGCACAAAGGCACGATTGCAGTGGGCGGAATGTTCATCGGCGTATGGGCTTTATTGGCCTATTGGCTCTGGGCGTGATGCCGGGACATTCTTCGTCTCGAAGGCGGTAAGGGGCGGATGCTGTTCACTGCCCACTACCCACTTCCCAGCTCCCCCAACGCCCCCCACACCATCACGCCCGCCCCGATGGCCATGGCCTCTTCGGCGATGTTGAAGGAGGGCGTGTGCAGGCCCGGCGCGGGGCCTTTCTTCAGATTGCCCGTGCCCAAGCGGAAAAAGCAGCCCGGCATCACCCGGGTGTAGAAGGCAAAGTCTTCGCTACCCATGCGGCGCGGCATCTCCACCACGTGCTCCGCTCCCAGAAATTCCGCAGCCGCGCCCCGGATCCTTTCCGTCAACGGCGGGTCGTTCACCAGCACCGGATAACCGCGCCTTACTTCAAGTTCGCATGAGCCACCGTGTTGTGCGCAGATCTCGGCGGCCCTGCGCGGCAGCCACCCGTGCAGCTCCGCGCGCAGGCCTTCATCGAAGGTGCGCAGCGTACCGGCGATCCGCACTTCATCAGGTACCACGTTGGTCGCGCCATCGGCGATCACGCGGCCAAAGCCCAGCACCAGCGGCCTGTCCCTGCGCCACGCGTCAAACTCATCCTTGAGCGCAAGCAGCAGCCGTGCCGCGATCACGATGGGGTCCACCAGTTTCTCAGGCTGCGCCGCATGGCCCCCCTTGCCTTTTACGGTGATGTAGACCTCATCACTGCTGGCCATGAACGGCCCGGCGTGGAAGCCCACCTTGCCCACCTCCAGCTCCGGGGTGACATGCTGCCCAAGGATGCCTTCCGGAGCGGGGTTCTTCAAGGCTCCTTCGCCCAACACGACCGAAGCACCGCCGGGGATCTTCTCCTCGCCCGGCTGGAATAGCAGGAGCACCGTGCCGTTCCATTCCCCACGCAGTTGATGCAGGATCCGCCCGGCGGAAAGTACCATCGCCGTGTGCGCATCATGGCCGCAGGCGTGCATCACGCCGGGATTCGTGGAACGGTAAGGCGCCCCTTCCGCCTCTTGGATCGGCAGTGCATCAATGTCTGCGCGCAGGCAGAACACGCGGCCCGGTTTTGCCCCTTGCACCACGCCGATCACGCCAGTGCCCGCAATGCCCGGGCGCACTTCAATGCCCTGCTCCCGCAACCGCTCCGCGATATACGCGGCGGTTTCGTGCTCTTGGAAGCTGAGCTCCGGCCGGGCGTGCAGGTGCCTGCGATCCTTCACGGCATGCGCGTGGCCCGCTTTCACCAATTCCTTCACCGCCTCCACCGTGATGCGCTCCGCCATTCCTCAGATGTCCAAACTGAGCGAAAATTGGAACACGCCCTTTTGGACCACGCCATCGTCCACGCCCCAAGCCCAGTCGCCCCGCATGTAGTAGCCCAACAGACGTGCACGGGCGCCGAAACCATAGCCCCAGATGATGGGCTCGCGCTGGTTGCGGACGGTGATCGTGAGCGGATTGCGCTGGATCACCTGCCGGTTGAAGAAGTTGTCCTCGGCATAGGGGTTGCTTCCGGTCCAGGCCGTGCCGGCATCGGCGAAAGCCACCACTTGGAACGTCCTGAGGAAATCGCTTTGCAGGGGCTTGTTGAGCAGGTATTTGAACACCGGAAGCCGCAGTTCGGAGTTGGCCATTGCGAACGCATTGCCGTTGCGGGCATTGTAGTAGAAGCCGCGCATGGGCACTGCCAAGCTTTGGTAGAAATAATTCTGCGTGAAGTCGATGGGGACACTGTCATCGGTTTTGGCAAAGAGCCAATTGTCCACCCCGCCCATGAAGAAGAGCACTTTGCGGCTGCCGAACGACGCTGAACCCGCCAAGCGGTTCACCCAGGTCAATTCGCGGTGCAGGGCCAAACCGTTGCGTATGTCGAAGCCCACCACTTGCATGCCGGTCTTTGCGCCGTCCGGCTGCTGGTAGTACTCGCCGAAGGCCTTGGCCTTCCATCCATTGTACAAGTTGAGCCCGCGCGGGCGGCTGCTGTCGTACACATACTCCAGTTTGGCACTGGCGGTTTGGTCGCTGGCGTTGGGCACGCGCAGCGAGAGCTGGTCGATGCTCTGGGTTACGTAGCGGTCGTGCCGGTAGGAGAGCGATGCCCGCAGGGACGTGAGTTCGTTGAACGGCCATGACACGCGGTAGGTGGCGGAATGGGTGAGCAGCTTCACCACGCCCAGGTTGCTGAGGCCCTGGGTGGCTTGGCGCTGCAAAATGATGTCCTTGTCCAAGCGGCGCTTCAGGTTGGTGAACTGAAGCATGTACGTGTTGTTGTTCAGGTCCAGCGCCAAACGGAAGCCGCCGGTGATCTTGTAGTCCTCGAACAGGTCGCTTATCCCCATGCGCATCAGTCCGCTTAGGCCGGGGTTGAGTGCGGCCGCCCCGGTGAGCGGCTGGTAGAACTCCGAGGAGTAGCTATTGTCCAACTGGGTGAGCACCTCGTCCGTGGCGAAGTTCACGTTGTAGTTGCGCTGCTCGGGGTATTGCAGCTTGGTGACCAGCACGGAATCCTGTCCGCTGTCGGCCAGGCCCACCACGGGCACTTCCTCTTGCCGGCTTTGCTCCCCAGGAGGGGCCTTGGGCGGCACTGCGCCCTCATCGCTGAAGCGGTAGTTGCGGATGTCCACGGCATCCGCAACACTATCTGCCGGTACTGCCACCTTCACCACCGCGCTCAGGTGATCGATCGCCCCGCCGGGCTTCACTGCCTGGTCTTCGTGCAGTTCTGCCGGCGGCTGCCCAAGGGCACTTTGCAGCCGGTCCGTTGCGCCTACCTGAAACCTGTACTTGCCGCCATTGAAGAGCAATTGTGCCATGCGGCCCTGCCCGGCCACATCCTGTTCCAAGATGCCGCGCTTGTAGTTGGAGCCGCGCGCGGCCACGGTGAAATAGCGGTAGTGGATGGTGGTGTCCACGGCGCTTACCGCACTGTCGTAGTGCGCCACCCAGCGGTCCTGCAGCCTGGCGGCATTGCTCAACCAAGTGTAGTGGGTGCTGTCGAACATGGCGGGCTGGCGCTCATCGGCACCTGGCGTGTCGGTAAGCCGCTTGAGCACGCTGCCCCGACGGGCCAGGTCATAGAGAAATATATCCTTGGCATGAGGAGCCCATAATGGCTCAGTGGCGGTGCGGAGCGTGTCGTCGCTGCGGTTGCTGCTGAAGATGATCGAGCGGCCGCCATCGGCAAAAGCGGGGTCCAGGTCGTCCCATTGGTCGTTGGTGAGCTGCTCCTGCCGGTTGCCGATGACGTAGTAGAGGTACAGGTCCGTGCGGCCTTCCCGCACCCCGCTGAACACCATGTTTCGGCCGTCCGGGCTGTAGGCCATGTCCAGCACTTTGTCCAACATGAACACGGGCTTGCGCACCGTTTTCCGGTCATCCGCCGTCCATGTGTTCAGCAGCAGCTCGCCTTTTCGTTCGGTGGTCCACGTGAGTGCACTGCCAGTGGGGTGCCAGGCCAGCACCGGCCAGCTCGTGTCGATGATGCGGTCGATCTTTTTTTCGCCCTTGGCGATCCTCTTCACCTTGCGCGTGCCCAAGTCGCAAAGCCATACCTTGTACTGGCCCAGTTCATTGCTCACCCAGGCGGCATATCGCCCGTCCGGACTGAGCTTGAACTGGGAATAGCTGCGGGCCTTGCGCGTTTTCACGGCCAACTCCTCCAGGTCCGCCTCATCGCGCTGGCGCTCTTCTTCCAGGAAGCGCGTGCGGTAATGGTTGGTGCATTCCTCCAACAGTTCCTTCAGGGGCACGCCCAGCACATACATAAAACCGCTGTCCGGGTTGCGGCTTACACGGGTCATGTAGAGTATGTTGGGGATCACCGCCGTACCGTACACATCCGCCACATAGCTCCACAGGGCTTGCCCGGCCAGTTCGGCATCCCGCCCCTCCAACCGGTTGAACTTGGCATACCGCCCGCCCAGCACCGCATCGCGCAGGCGGCTCTCCGAAGCGGCATCCCACGGTCCGCTCACATAGCCCACCAGGCCCTTGGTGAACCATTCGGGCAGGTTCATGGTGGCGCTGTTGCGCAGCACCTCACGCCAGTTGCCGCCGAACATCATTTGGTCCAAGATCACCTGGGCGATGCCCGAGCGCACTTGCCGGTCCAACAGGGCGTGGTCGCCCTCGTTGTACACGAACACCTTGCTGCCCACAATGCGGGTTACTCCGCCGATGTTGTAGAGCTCATCGTCGGTAAGCCCGATGTTGCTCTGCCGAAAGTCGCTCTGGGTGTTGTACACCACGAACTGCAGGCGCTCATCGATCGGGTGGTCGAAGAACTTCTCCAGCTCCTGCTTGTTGCGCATGGCGCTGATGGAGACGTACTTCGCCACATCCCGGCCTTCCTTGTAGAAATAGGTCTCGATCTGCGGGAAGCGGTAGCTCTGCCAAAGGAACTCGCGGTATTGCACCCGGTTCTTCCCGAAGCGCTGCTGGCTTCCGTTGTAGAACTGCGCACTGCCGGGCGCCGCCAACAGGGCCAACAGCGGCAACAGCAGGATGCGGATGGGGCGGCACACGGCGGTCTCGGGTACTTTTGCGGGAAGAGTTGCGAAGTTCACGCTTTTTCCGCTGGCATGCACGTCCAAAAATTCACGTTCAACCCTTTCCAGGAAAACACCTACGTGCTGCACGCGGATGGTGAAGGTATGCTCATCGACCCCGGCTGCAGCAACCAAAACGAGGAACGGGAACTGGAACACTGGCTGCGGGACCACGGCATCAGGCCCGTCCGGGTGTTGCTCACCCATGCCCATGTGGACCATGTGATGGGCTGTGCCTGGGCAAAAAAGCGCTATGGCCTTTCCCCGGAACTGCACGCCAAGGACCTGCCCGTGTTGGAGCATGCCGCGGCCAGTGCCGCCATGTTCGGTGTGGCCTGCGCCTCGCCCCCAGCCCCTGCCCGGTTCATTGAGGAGGGCGAGGTGATCCCCCTGGGTGATGAGCACCTGGACGTGCTTTTCGTGCCGGGCCATGCCCCGGGGCACATTGCATTCTACAATCCAAAGCGGCACTTCATCCTCAGCGGCGACGTGCTCTTTCAGCGCAGCATCGGCCGCACCGACCTGCCCGGCGGTGATATGGACACGCTGCTGGAGAGCATCCGTACACAACTATACGCTTTGGGGGATGAAGTGGTGGTATACTGCGGCCACGGGCCGGAAACCACCATCGGAGAAGAACGGAGAGGGAATCCGTTTGTGCGGGGGTAGGATCGGCTACTTTCGTTCGTAGCTCGGGTTCACCGTCTTGCTCTTCTCAAAGGCGTTCTGCTTTACTGGCGGACAGGCCCAACCTTTCGGGTAACGCAGGAAGAGGAAGCGTACACTGAGGATCAGCGGGCGGTAGGTGCTGCTGAACCATTGCAGCTTCCCGAAGTTGCCGTCGTCGCCCGGCTGTATGCTGAGGAACGGCGTTTCGATGGCGGGGATCACCATTAACTGTTGGGTGAGCTTGAAGCCGTAGCCCAGTTTGGCGTGAACTTGACCGATGATCTCCGGCGGGAAGGCCCAGCGGTTCAGCGTGGTGAGGTCGGCGGCGTAGTCGCGCCCGGTGCTGAAACGCCAGTCCACGTTGGCGCCAAGGCTGAATTGGATGAACTGGTAGTCGCGCACCTGGAAGAGCTTGTTGGCGTTGGCGTGCAAGGTGAGGTGCCGGTCGTTGAAGGCACCACCACCGGCAATGTGCCCGATGCTGTCGCCGCGCACCAAGGTGCTGGTGTAGTCCTCGGTGCCCTTGAGCTGCTTGTAGGCCAGGCCGAAGTCCCAGTAGTCCAAGATGATGGGATCGCGGGTGGAGATGAACCAGCCTGCTTCCAGGTACAGGCCGATCTTGCCATTGGGGTCGAACAAGGCCGTGTAGGTGGTGTCTGCGTTTTGGAACACCGTTTCCTCCTCATCCTTGAACCGGGGCAGCGAGTACGTAATGCCCGGCGCGAAGTAGAAGCCGCCACGCCGCATTTTGCCGTCGGTGGGGAAGATCTCCGGGCGCTTTCGGCCATAGATGCCCTGGGCACAAAGGCTGCCGACAAGCAGCATGCCAAGGACAAGGGTGAAGTAGCGGTTCATCGTTTCAAAGGAAGGACGGGTATGCACCTTTAACGATGGAACCGGGACGGAAGTGTCAACGGGGGGCTGTGGGTGGCAGGGCAGCTCGAATGGCCCTCCAAATGGACGTAGATGGACGTGGGTTCCGCGTCAATCCATGTTGCAGTACTTAGCCTTTCATCTTGCCGGGGTCCTGTCGACTGTCAAAGATGTCCGTGACGTAGACAACATCTCCTTCCACATAGTAGATGATCTCGAAGTGGCCCACAACCGTGCGCCGGTGGCCTTTTGACAAGTATGCCAAATCCTCTTCAACCTGCCCGCCATGCGGATGCACCGCCAACAAGCCGATGCTTTCCCAGATCCGGGCCACAATTCGGTCGATCACCTTGTCGGACCATTGGGCCTGGAGGAACCCAACCGCTTGATCAAAGCTTTCCCAAGCCGGCTCCGTGATCACGATCCGCATGGGCGCACCTGGCTACTTGCCGCGCATGGTGCGGCGCACTTCCATGGAATCCGCAAGTTTCAATTTGGCCTCTTCCAAGGTCATGGTCCTTCCATCTGCGATGGCGCGCTCACTTTTCATGGCAACGAGCATCAATCTCCGTTTGGCCCGCTCTGCCTTGGTACCTTCCGATAAGAGAAATTCAATTGAATGAAGCACCTCACGGTCGGTCTCCTTGTCCAATTGCTTCTTCAGCTTGGTGATCAGCGCGGCGGTGGTCATATCGAAAAGGAGTGTTCACCAAAGATTTGCTGTTCGTGAGGTCCTGCGCAGGTGAACGAGGACATCCATGGGGCCATTCAGTTCCGAAACGGAGGTTCGGTGGCTGCCATGTGCTCCGCTCAATGGGGTGAACGCTCACACCTGCTTCAGCAGTTCCAGGGCCTTCTTCTCCACCTCCGCACTCCCCCAATTCGTTTCGATCTCCGGCATGGCCAGTACCTGTTCCATCACGCGGTCGTGGCGCTGGCCTTCGCGCAGGGCTTCCACGTAGGGAATGTCGGAGAATTTCACCAAGCTGTACAAGGGCATCCACTGGTCGGGATGCTTGGCCTGCAGGTGCCCTTCGATCTTTTTACGCAGCAGGAAACGGGGGTCGGCCACCAGGTCTCGCATTTCCGTGTAGTTGCGCACGCTGAGGTCGGCGATGGCATGGCCGTTGGCCACGCGTTGCTCGTTGTAGGCGTGGAGCACCGCACCCCAGTTGTCGTCGCCGTGGGCATCGAGCATCTTGCAGAGCACGTGGCAATCCTCGTAGCCGGCGTTCATGCCTTCGCCGTAGAAGGGCACCACGGCATGGGCAGCATCGCCCAGCAAGGCGGCGGTACTGCCGTGGATCCAGGGGCTGCAGCGCACCATCACCAGCATGCCTTCCGGGTTTCGCATGTATTGGGCCGTCATGTCCGGGATGATGGCGTAGGCATCGGGGAAGTGCCGTTTGAGGAAGGCATCGGCCTGGGCTTCGGTGCGCACTTTGTCGAAACCGGCATCGGGAGCTTGTGGCAGGGCCTTGTGCGGCATGAAGAGCGTGCCCGTGAAGCTGCCGTTTCCGTTGGCCAGGCCCATGAGCATGTAATACCGGCGCGGCCAGATGTGCAGGCACTGCGGGTCCATCAATGAGGCGCCGTCCGGGCCGGCTGGAAAGGCGATCTCCTTGTAGTCGTGCTCCAGGTATTCCTGCTGGTAGTTCATGCGGCCGAACTGCATCTTGAGCCGCACCGCGCTGAAGGCGCCGTCACAGCCCAGGATCACGTCGGCGGGAACCGTCTTGGCCTCTTCCCCTTTCCGCGTGAAGATGCCGGTGGCCTTGTCCAGGTCCACGTCTACGCAGCGGTAGCCGAAGTGCAGGGTGACGCCGGGCACCTTTTCGGCCTGGTCCAGCAGCAGGTTGTTCAGGCGGCCGCGGCTCACGGACCAGTTGGCCTTGTTGTCGATGCTGTACGGCTGGCGGTTGGTCTTGCCTTCGGGGTCGTGCGTCATGCGGGCGTACACCGGCACGGTGATACCGCGCACTTCCTCTTCCAGCCCGGCCAGCCGTAGCGCCTGCCAGCCGCGGTGGCTCACCACCAGGTTGATGGAGCGGCCTTCCCATGCCTTGGTGGTGCGGGGGTCTTCGCGGCGTTCGTACACGTCCACTTTGTGGCCGCGCTTGGCCAGCAGCACCGCGAGCAGGCTGCCTACCAGCCCTCCGCCGACAATGGTGATGTTCTTCATGGGTGACAGGTTCGCGGTTCGTAGGGTGCAGGTCGTGGGGTACAGCGGCCTTTGCGTGGATCAAAATGGGCAACGTGCAGTTGGTGTGTTTCTTCCACTACGAACCACGCCCTGCGTACTATGCCCTTACTCCCAAACATTCCTTCAGGATCTCGCCAAACCGGAACACGTCCTCGAAACTATTGTACATGGGCACCGGTGCCATGCGGATCACGCTGGGTTCACGCCAATCCACGGAAACGGCGCGCTCAGTGAGGCGGTTGTAGATCGTCTTTCCCTTCACGGGCGCCACAATGGAGAGCTGGCAGCCGCGCTGAGCGGGGTCGCGCGGGGTAATGATCTGCAGCCCGGCAAGGTGCTTGTCGTTGATCTCGTCTATGATGGCCTCAGCGTAGCCGGTGAGCAGCAGGCTCTTGGCCCTCAACCGCTCCATGCCGGCTTGCACGAACTGCGCCAAGGCGATGCCGTGGACCACCATGTTGAACACCGGCGCGTTGCTCACCTGCCAGCCTTCGGCCGTGGGCATGGGGCTGAAGTCCGGGCCCATTTGGAAGCGCGTCTTCTTGTCGTGCCCCCACCAGCCCGCCAGCCGCGGCAGGCCGGAATTCAGGTGGCGCTCATGCACGAAGGCCCCGCCCACGCTGCCCGGGCCGCTGTTCAGGTATTTGTAGGTGCACCAGCAGGCGAAGTCCACGTTCCAATCGTGCAGCTGCAAAGGGATGTTGCCTGCGGCATGGGCCAGGTCGAAGCCGGCAAACGCACCCATTTCGTGCGCCTTGGCGGTGATGGCCTCCATGTTGAAGGCTTGGCCCGTGAAATAGTTCACGCCACCGAAAAGCACCAGGGCCAACTCATCGCCCATCTCGTTGATCTTGGCCAGGATGTCATCCGTACGCAACAGGTATTCGCCTTCGCGGGGCTGCATCTCCACCAAGCATTCCCCGGGATCCAGGCCGTGCAGGGCGATCTGCGAGGCCAAGGCGTAGCGGTCGCTGGGGAAAGGCCCGTGCTCCATGAGGATCTTCACGCGCCTGCCCTTGGGGCGGTAGAAGCTGATCAGCAAGAAATGCAGGTTGCTGGTGAGCTGGTTCATCAGCACCACCTCCTCGAGCCGCGCGCCCACCACGGATGCTGCACCGGCACCAAACCGTTCATGGTAGCTGAACCAGGGGTGCCGTGCGTGGAAGTGGCCCTCCACGCCGAAGCGGGCCCAGTCCTCCAACTCCCGCTTGATGGCCGCTTCGGCATCCACAGGTTGCAGGCCGAGCGAATTGCCGGTGAAATAAACGATGGGGGTTTGCTCCACCTTGGGGATGAGGAATTGCTCGCGAAAGGCGTTCAGCGGGTCTTGCGCATCCCACTGCCGCGCAGATCCAAGGTTGTTCTCCGGGAGTTGCATGTGGGCAGCGAAAATAGCTGTGGCTTACCAGTGGGTGCCCAACCAACCGCAAAGCGGCACGGCGATCATCACCCCGTCCACCAGGATGGCATAGTAGAATGGATCGCGGACCGGCTTGGCCAACAAGGCAAGCACGATGGCGAACGCATAACCGGCCAGTATGGTCCATGCGGCCGTAGTGTAGCCCAGGCCCCGAAGAAAGAGCACCTCGAAAGCAGCCGAGCACAGCAGCAGGAATACCGCGATGGCCTTGGCACCTCTGACGCCGAAGACCAGCGGCACCGTACGCAGCGCGGGGTCGTCCGTGGGCTGGTCTCGGATGTCGAACAGTATGGCCAAAGCCAAGATGAGCGGCACGCGCATGCAGGTATACGCGATGATGGCACCAGTGGAAAACGCAGCGTTGTCCAGGTGCAAGGGTATGGCCACCACCACCACCGACCAGAGCACGGCGATGAGCATGGCCTTCAGGAAGGGTACTTCACGCAGGCCGATGCCGCGGCCCCTACCGGAGGTGAACGGAGTGACGTAGAAGAAGGTGAGTGCCGCAGCAGGCAGCAGGATGTGCCAGATCCGTGGCCACAACGGCCACATAAGCAGCAATGCCACGGTTCCAGCCCCGCCGACGAGCAGGTACATCAAGCGCCTGTTGGCCGCATACCACCGCAGGTTGACATAGACGTCAGCCTCCGGGCTGCCCACACGGGCAAGGCGGGTGATCCCATAGGCCGTGAACGCTCCCAAGGATGCGGCCAAGGCATAGCGCCGGGCCAGTCCACCACCATGCAGGAACAAGGTGGTCCAAAGCGTTTGCGCCCCCACGGCCAAGGCCACCCAGATATGGCCGAAGATCAGCCAGCGCCATACCGGATGCCGGATGTCCTCGGCCATGGTTCAGCGATCGGCTGCCGGGTTGATCACCAGCTGGTTCATGCCAAAGCCCACGGCCACGCCCAGCGCGGTGCCCAGCAGGCTGTTGAGCACGCGTTTGGGGCGGCCCACGGCGCTGTAACCCGTGGCATAGATGGGGTCACCCTCCATGTTGGGGTCGCTGATGGAGCCGCGGGTAACGTACACCCGTGGCCACGCCATGAAACCTGCATACACCGGGGGGATGATCAACGAATTCACTTCCAGGTCCAATGCCATGGTGAGTCCCGCACCCAGCGCAAAACCGCCGAGCACGGGCCCCCACGGCTTGTAGCCTTGGCGCGCGTCGCGCTCCCCGTTGATGAACCAGCGCATCTGCGGTACGCTGTATTCATTGCCGAACACGCTGTCCATGAAATACCACACCTTTTCCCGCCCCAAGCTGTCGGTAACGCTGAACACGCCGCTGGTGGGCTCCGACCGCTCCACCAGGCGTTGCTTCTTAGGCACCACATAGCGGATCTCCAGGCTGCTCTGGCCCACCACCTTGCCCTCCAGCACCTGCCCGTTCATCAGGTTGATCTTGTCCTGGGCATGGACAGAGAGGGCAAGCAGAAGGCCCAACACGGTGAAGGAGCGCATGGGGCGAAGTTGGCGAAGAATGGAAGAACCGCCGATGTGTTCAAGTGGCAGACGGGCCAGCACCGGAAACAAATGGATCGCATTCCGGCAAGCCCTCATGCCGGACGTATGGCACCGTTGCCTGGGGGATCAACGGACCTTGCGGCAATGCTTGGCACACCGGCACCATCCACGATCATCATTCGGAAAGCCTCGGCAACCTTGGCGCCCACGTGCTTTGCTGGCCGGCTGCCGGGTTGCGGGGAAGTGGCCTCCTCCACCCACCGGCAGGATGCCGGCACGAAGGACACGGCGCCGGTATTGAACACAGGACAACCAAGGTCGCAGGCAGACGCCCCGAACACCGCCGCACACACTCGAACATGCGCCCGGATCCGCCCTTCCCCCGCTTTTCGGGCCACTGGTAGCGCCGCTCCGCGTGGCCTAACCCACGCACCCACGCACGTGCTTCAACGCTGACATCCATCAACCCCGCCGCCCGGTATCTTTGCCTGCCTTTTTTCGCACCATCAACCTCATACCATGTCACCCAACGCCTACCAAGCGCGCCACATCGGCCCCAATGCCCAAGAAACGGAAGCTATGCTGAAGGTTATCGGCCAGCCATCGCTTGATGCCTTGGTGGAGCGCACGTTGCCGGACAGCATCCGCACTGCTGAACCCCACAACATCGGCGCTCCCCTGGGTGAAAACGCCCAGATGGAACACATGCGCACGCTGGGTGCAAAAAACAAACTCTTCCGCAGCTACATCGGTCTGGGGTACAGCGGCACCATCACCCCGGCTCCCATCCGCCGCAACATCTTCGAGAACCCCGGCTGGTACACGGCCTACACGCCGTACCAGGCGGAGATCAGCCAAGGGCGGCTGGAGGCCTTGCTGAACTACCAGACGATGGTGGCCGACCTCACGGGCCTGCCCATCGCCAACGCATCCCTGCTGGATGAAGGCACGGCTATCGCGGAGGCCATGCTGATGTTCTACAACGAACCCCGCAAGGACGAAGCTGAGCGCAACCACTTCTTCGTGGACAGCAACGTGCTGCCCCAGAACATCGATGTGCTGCGCACCCGCGCGGAAGCCCTCGGCATCGGTCTGGTAGTGGGCGACGCATTGAGCGCCCCCATCCCGGACAACTGCTTCGGCCTGGCCCTGCAATACCCCGCCATGGACGGCACCGTGCACAATTACCGCGCAATTGTGGCCAAGGCCAAGGAAGCCGGCGTGAAAGTGGCGGTGTGCGCCGACCTCCTGGCACTCACCCTGCTCACCCCTCCCGGCGAATGGGGCGCCGACGTTTGCGTAGGCAACAGCCAGCGCTTCGGAGTGCCCATGGGGTACGGTGGGCCGCATGCCGCATTCTTCAGTACCACCGAGGAGTACAAGCGTTTGATCCCCGGCCGCATCATCGGAGTAAGCAAGGACCGCCGTGGACGCCAAGGCCTGCGCATGGCCCTGCAGACGCGGGAGCAGCACATCCGCCGCGAAAAGGCCACGAGCAACATCTGCACGGCACAGGCATTGTTGGCCGTTATGGCCTCCTCCTACGCGGTATACCATGGGCCACAAGGATTGCTCGAGATCGCCCGGCGAACCCACCACTACACCCATCAGCTGGCCCAAGGTGCCAAAGCCTTGGGCTACGTGCTGCACAGCAGCACGTACTTCGACACCATCACCCTCGGCCTACCCGCAGGAACAACTGCGGACAAGGTGCGCAAAGCCATGGAGGCGCGTTCGATCAACGTATACCTCCACACTGACCGTGTGGTCATTGCCCTGGACGAAACCACATGCGCCCGTGATGTGCAGGACCTGATCGCCGCCTTGGCCGAGGCTGCTGGCAAACAAAACACTGGTGCAACCGCTACCACCGGGGACGGCCTGCCCAAGGAACTCCAGCGCACTTCGCCCTTTCTTGCCCACCCGGTGTTCAACTCCTACCACACCGAGACGGAATTGATGCGCTACCTGAAGCGCTTGGAGAACAAGGATTTCTCCTTGGTCCATGGCATGATCCCGCTGGGGTCCTGCACCATGAAGCTCAATGCCGCCACCACGCTGATCCCCTTGATGTGGCCGGAATGGGCCGGGCTACATCCGTTTGTTCCCAAGGAACAAGCCGGGGGCTATCAAACGCTGATCACGGAGCTGGAACAGGCCTTGGCCGACATTACCGGCATGACCGCCACCAGCCTGCAGCCCAACAGCGGTGCACAAGGCGAATATGCCGGACTGCTCACCATCCGCGCCTACCACGCCAGCCGCAATGAACAGCATCGCAACATCGCCCTGATCCCCAGCAGCGCCCATGGCACCAACCCGGCCAGCGCAGTGATGGCCGGCATGCAAGTGGTGGTGGTCAAAGCCGATGAACGCGGCCAGGTGGACGTGGCCGACCTGCAGGCCAAAGCCGCGCAGTACAGGGACACTTTGGCCTGCCTGATGATCACCTACCCCAGCACCCACGGCGTGTATGAAGCAGCCGTGCGCGAGGTGATCGATGCCGTGCACGCCAACGGCGGCCTGGTATATATGGACGGTGCCAACATGAACGCGCAAGTTGGCCTCACCTCCCCGGGGGAGGTCGGTGCCGACGTGTGCCACCTCAACTTGCACAAGACCTTCGCCATTCCCCATGGCGGTGGCGGCCCCGGCATGGGCCCCATCTGCGTGAACGACAAGCTCAAGCCTTTCCTGCCCGGCCATGCGCTGGTAGCCACCGGTGGCAACAAGGCCATTCCCGCAGTGAGCTCGGCCCCCTACGGTAGCGCCCTGATCCTCCTGATCAGCTATGCCTACATTAAAATGCTGGGCGCAAACGGGCTCACCGATGCCACTGGCTATGCGATCCTCAATGCCAATTACCTGAAGACCAGGCTTGAAGGGCACTACCCTATTCTCTACAAAGGCGATGTGGGCATGGTGGCCCACGAAATGATCCTCGACTGCCGTGACTTCAAACGCAGCGCCGGAGTGGAAGTGGAGGACATCGCCAAGCGCCTGATGGACTTCGGATTCCACGCACCCACTGTGAGCTTCCCGGTGGCCGGCACGCTGATGGTGGAACCCACCGAAAGCGAGAGCAAGGCCGAACTGGACCGCTTCGTGGAAGCCATGATCACCATCCGCAAGGAAATTGAAGACATCGCCCAAGGCAAGCTGGACAAAGCCGACAACCCCCTGAAGATGGCACCGCATTCCGCCGAAGAGGTGATCGCCGACCAATGGACCCATGCCTATGGCCGCGAACAAGCTGCCTTCCCGGTGCCCGGTTTGCGCAATGCCAAGTACTGGCCTACGGTGAGCCGGGTTGATAATGCCTATGGGGACCGCAACCTGGTGTGCAGCTGCCCCCCGATCGAGCAGTACAGCTTGCAGCCCGCAGAGGCCTGATCTCGGCCTCGCACTTCATTGTAGAAAAGACCGCTCCACACTCGTGGGGCGGTTTTTTTTATGGCGGTGGATCTCTATCCTCCATACCGGAGAGGAGAATAGCGAGTGGCGCAGCTATGGGAGCAGCAGCCCTGTTTTTCGTATGCATGGCCATGCATATATCGATGCTAGCCAAAATCCTTGATTCACAATGAATTACACATTTTGCATGCCTTCAGTACGCCCGGCCAGCGACTATCAGATGCATGGCCATGCATCTGATAGTCGCTGGCCTCTGGCCTCGTAACTCTTGCCCGGTGGCAAGAACCACCCGAGCTTATCACTTCTGCCCAACGTATGCATGGCCATGCATAATCATAACACACTTACATGCAGTCACCACCTGAAACAATAAGGAGATCGGGGCTACAAAATCCACACATGGCATGTATGGCCATGCATACGATCGCCACGTGGCCCGTACCAACCTCCAACGCCGCTTCCCGCCTTACTCCCCGCGCAACGCCTTGCGTACTTGGCGCATTAAGCTTCCCGCGAAGATGAAATCCTGCAGCTCTTGGTTATCACTGCGGGCCAGCTCATCCCGGCTGCCTTGCCACCACAGGCGCTTGTTGTGGATGAAGAACACCTCATCGGCAATGCCCATAAGCGAATTCATATCATGGGTGATCACGATCGTGGTGGTATCGAACTCCTCGGTGATCTCGCGGATCAAGTTGTCGATCACGATGCTTGTTTGGGGGTCCAGGCCGCTGTTCGGCTCGTCCACGAACAGGTACTTGGGCTGCATGGCAATTGCCCGCGCAATGCCCACGCGCTTTTGCATGCCGCCGCTGAGCTCCGCCGGGTATTTGGCATCCTGGCCTACGATATTCACCCGCTTCAGGCAGAAATCAGCCCGCTCGCGCATCTCGTGTTCACTCTGGGTAGCGAACATCCGCAAGGGGAAGAGCACATTCTCCAATACGGTGAGCGAGTCGAACAGGGCACTGCTTTGGAACAGCATGCCGATCTCCTGCCGAAGCAGCTTCTTTCGTTCTTTGTCCATGGCCTGGAACGACTCTCCATCGTAGACCACCTCGCCCTGCGTGGGCCGGATCAGCCCCACGATGCACTTGGCCAGCACACTCTTGCCGCTGCCGCTCTTGCCGATGATCTGGTTCACCCGCCCTTTCTTGAAGGTTGCGTTGATGTCCTGAAGCACCTCCACCTGGTCGAAACTCTTGGATAGGCCCCGCACCTCGATCATAATAGCAGCAATTGGGTAAGGAGATAGTTGGCGATCAGGATCACCACATCGCTGTACACCACTGCCCGGGTGCTGCTGATGCCCACTTCCCGCGTGCCCCCGCGGGTGTAGTAGCCTTGGTACGCCGAGACCGTGGCGATGATCACTGCGAACACCACCGTCTTCACCAAGGCATAGGAAACAATGTAAGGGTCAAAATCCCACTGAACGCCGGCGATGTAGTTCTCCGAGCTGATGATACCGGTGAACACCCCGGCCATCCACCCGCCGAAGATGCTCAGGAACATGCTGATGATGATCAAGAACGGGTTGATCAGCGCGGTGGCGAGGATCTTCGGCAGGATCAAGTAGCCAGCGGAGTTTACCCCCATGATGTCCAAGGCGTCGATCTGCTCCCGTACCCGCATGGATCCGATCTCCGCCGCAATGGTCGACCCCACCTTTCCGGCCAGGATCAGCGAAATGATCGTGGGGCTGAACTCCAGAATGGTGCTCTGCCGTACCGTGAAGCCCACCACATAGAACGGGATCAAGGGGGAATCGATGTTGGTCTTGGTCTGGATCGCGATTACCGCCCCCATGAACAAGGAGAGCAGGGACACGATACCTAAGCTCTTGACTCCCAGCAACTCCATCTCCTCCACGGTACGCTTCCAGTATACGCTGCGCCGCTCGGGTTTGGAGAAGACCTCCCCCAGCAGCATAAAATACCGACCAATGTGGAATAGCAACGCCATGGCCCTGAAAAAGACCGGCTAATGTAGGGCCCCTGCCCCGGACCAATAACTTTCATGGCGCCTTTCGCTCCGTTGGCCGCTCGCCTACATTTGCCAACCACCGCTTGCAGCGGGCCGCTGTTCAACCCATGCGCCCATTCTCCGCCTCCAGATTTTTAGCCCTCACGGGGGTCCTCTTGGTACTTTCAGGTTGTTCCAGCCAGCGGCCGCCTTATGGGGTCACCAAGCATAAGAAAAAGCGCGGCTGTGATTGCCCCAAGTGGAATGCGCTGCCGCCCGCCCGCAACCATCAACTGCACGTTGGCCAACAACGTGGACAAACCCTTCTCTCCGCATACTGCGATGCGTCCCGTCACTGACATCCTCCGTCTGCAAGCCCATCTTCCGCGCCGTGCATGGCCTGTGGTGGAGCAATGGTTGCGCCGTAATCCGGTGCACGTGCGCATCAGCACGCCACGCACCACCAAATTGGGCGATTACCGCACGGCCACGCGCACCCAGGCACATCGCATATCGGTGAACGAGGACCTGAACCGCTATGCCTTTCTGGTAGTGCTGGTGCATGAATTCGCCCACTTCGCCACCTTCCGGAAGTACCGCCGCCACGAGCCGCATGGTGCCGAATGGAAGGCCGAGTACAAGCGCCTGATGCGCCCCTTTCTCAGCCGCGAGATCTTTCCGGCCGACGTGTTGCGCCTGCTCATCCTCCACCTGAACGACGCACCCAGCAGCAGTTGCACGGACCATGGGCTGATGCGCGTGCTGCGCCGCTACGACCGTGATCCCAGACCCTTTCTGGAGGAGCTGGAGGAAAATACCGTATTCCGCTTCAACGACAAGGTCTTCATCAAAGGCCGTCAGTTGCGCAAACGTTTCCGCTGCCGCTGCCTCAACAACCGCCGCATCTACCTGATCGACCCCACCGCCGAGGTTCACTTGGAGCAGGCCCTCACCACACGCAAAGCCTCCTGAACCGCGGCCACCAATCTTCCATGCAGAACAAGAACACCTACTGCGTCATCATGGCCGGCGGCATCGGAAGCCGTTTTTGGCCGATGAGCCGCACCAACCGGCCCAAGCAATTCCTCGACTTCCTCGGCACCGGCCGCACCCTGATCCAACAGACCTTCGACCGGTTCACGGCCATTTGCCCGGCGGAAAACTTTTTTGTGGTGACCAACGCGCAATATGCCGCGCTGGTAATGGAGCAACTGCCCGCACTCAGCCCTGAACAGGTGCTCCAAGAGCCCGACCGCCGCAACACCGCGCCCTGCATCGCCTTTGCCAACCACGTCATCGCCCAACGCAACCCCAAAGCCCTGATCATCACCGCACCCAGCGACCATTTGGTGAAGAACGAGGCCGAATTCCATGCCCGCTTGGCCTTGGCCCTGCAACAAGCCGCCGCCGAAGACTGCCTGGTCACCTTGGGCATCAAGCCAGACCGGCCTGATACCGGGTACGGATACATCCGGTTCAGCCACAACGGCCCCGCCGAACGGCCCGAAGTAAAGCGGGTGGCGGCCTTTACCGAAAAACCCGATCACGCCACGGCCCAGCGCTTTCTGGAAAGCGGCGAATACCTCTGGAACAGCGGCATCTTCATCTGGTCGCTCCACAGCATCCGCAACGCCTTCAGCAAGCATTTGCCAGCCATGGAATCGCTCTTTGCCACCGGCGAACAGGCGTACGGCACCCCCGGCCAGCAGGCGTTCATCGACCGCATCTACCGGGAATGCCAGAATATCAGCATCGATTACGGCATTTTGGAAAAGGCTGACAATGTGTTCGTTGTACCCTCCGATTTCGGCTGGAGCGACCTGGGCACTTGGGGCAGCTTGTACACCCAATTGGAAAAGGACGCGCAAGGCAACACCGGTACCTGCCAAACCGTGCGCATCCATGATGGTGCCAACAACATGGTGCACGTGCAGGACCAGCGCTTGGTGGTGCTGCAAGGATTGGACGATTTTATTGTAGTGAGCACCCCCGATGCCTTGCTGGTGTGCCGCAAGCACGATGAGCAGAAGATCAAGCAATTCGTGCAAGAGATCACCAAGGATACCGGAGAACGGTACATCTAAGGGGATCCGGGAGGGGGCAGGTGGCCTGGCCGACCGGAAATGGTCCGGAGGATGGCTACTTTCCCTGCCACCGGGCCGCCGGCCCATGATAGGTTCATCGCCTGCTACCAACAGCTTTTCCGCCTTGCACCTTCAAAAAGTCCTTCCTTTGCACGCCCCATGACGGAAGCTCCCCTCATCGCCGACGCAGGTGCGCTCCAAGACTTGATGACCCGCCTCTCGGGCACGGTCTGCATAGCCTTGGACACTGAAGCCAGCAGCTTCCACCGCTTCCACGAGCGCATCGGGCTGATCCAGCTCAGCGACCGCAAGGATACCTGGCTGCTGGACCCCTTGGCCCTGCCCGACATGGACGCGCTGGGCAAGCTGCTGGGCACGGATGGCAACGAGACCGTGATCCACGACGCCGACTACGACCTGCGTTTGCTCAAGCGCATGTACGGATTCCGCGTGCGCCACATCTTCGATACGCTCATTGCCTCCGAGCTGGTGAACGAGCCCGAGCTGGGCTTGGCCTCGCTGATGAAGAGGTATTTCGGCATCCAACTGGACAAGCGCTACCAGAAGGCAGATTGGACCAAGCGGCCCCTTACCTCCGGCATGCTGGAATACGCCGCCATGGACACCCGCCACCTGATCGCCCTGCGCGACGTGCTGGCCACAAAGCTGAACCAGCTGGGCCGCATGGATTGGGCCTTGGAGGAATTCGCCCTGCTTACCGAGATCCCCTTCCAAGCCCATGACGACCAAACGCCGGGCTTTTTACGCATCAAGGGTGCCAAAGCCCTGCGCCCGAAGGAGCTGGCCATCCTGCGCGAACTGCACGCCTGGCGCGACAGCGTGGCGGCCCGCATCGACCGCGCCCCCTTCATGGTGCTGGGCAACGAGGTGATGCTGGCCTTGAGCCGGCAACCCGTATCCTCACCGGCCGAATTGGCTGCACTGAAGGGTATCGGTCCCTCGATCATGGAAAAGCACGCGGCCGACATCCTGGCTGCAGTGGAACGCGGGCTGGCCGTGCCCAAGGAGCTTTGGCCGCGGACGGAGCGCCCCAAACGCTGGCCCCGCGACCCGGCCTTCGACGAGCGCTTCAAGCGCCTGAAGACGGTGCGGGATGAGCTGGCGGCCCGCTATGAATTACGCCCCGGCATCATCGCTGCCAACCAGTTGCTCACGGATATTGCCCGCAGCAAGCCCGCCGACATGGCCGCCTTGCAGGCAGTGCCTGGCTTGCGCACATACCAAGCGCAGGAATTCGGGGTGGCGCTCCTGGAGGTTGTGTAGATCACGGTGCAGAGCCCATATACATCTGTTGCGGTGGATCGTGCTGTGCCTTTCCACACGCTCCGCCTACCGCCCACGCCCTACGTTTGCCCCTGCCGTCGCCACCACATTGCGGCACAAACACAGAAATGAGCTGGGAACTTTTGGGCTATGCCGGTGCGGTGCTGATGGGTTTCTCCCTCGGCCTGCTGGGCGGTGGCGGCTCCATCCTCACCGTGCCCATCCTGGTGTACCTCTTCGGGCAAGACCCCGTGACGGCCACGGGGCTGTCGCTCTTCATCGTGGGGGCCACCAGCGGTGCGGGCATCTTCAGCCACCACCGTCAAGGCAACATCGAATGGCGCACGGCAGCAGTGTTCGGCGCGGCGTCGATCTTCAGCGTGTTCATCACCCGCCGCTTCATGGTGCCCGCCCTGCCGGACCCCTTGCTGCACCTTGGAAGTGTGGCCGTGGGCAAAGGAGAGGCCATCCTGGCGCTCTTCGCCGTGGTGATGCTGCTTTCGGCCTGGAGCATGATCCGCCGCCGGAACCACCCAATGTCCGCTGGTGATGGCCGCCTTCACCTGCCTTCCCTCCTGCTCATCGGCCTTCTTGTGGGCCTGCTTACAGGCGTGCTGGGCGCAGGCGGCGGTTTCCTCATCGTGCCCGCGCTGGTGCTACTGGCCGGTGTGGACATGAAACGGGCTGTGGGCACTTCGCTGTTACTGATCACCGTGAACTCCTTCATCGGCTTCTTGGGCGATCGGCATGTCCATTTGGCCGACCACGTGACGATCCTGCTCCCCTTCCTGGCCTTGGCCGCGATCGGCATCGTTGTTGGCGCACGCCTGTCCAAGCGCATCAGCAGCGAAAAACTGCGCCCCGCGTTCGGCTGGTTCATCCTGGCCATGGGCACATACATCCTGCTGCGCGAACTTTACACCCTGAACGGGTAATTTCAATTGCCTTCACCGCAGAGACACAGAGGACACAGAGTATTACTGGTCGGCGCGATCGAGGTCCGCATTTCTCCGTGTCCTCTGTGCCTCTGTGGTGAACTAAACAAGACATACCATGAAGATCGAACAGATCTATACCGGCTGCCTCGCACAGGGCGCCTACTACATCGAGAGCAACGGCGAAGCCGCCGTGATCGATCCGCTGCGCGAAAGCCAACCCTACATAGACCGGGCGGAGAAGTGCGGCGCGAAGATCAAGTACGTGCTGGAGACCCACTTCCACGCGGACTTCGTGAGCGGCCACGTGGACCTCGCCAAGCGCACCGGCGCCACCATCGTGTACGGACCCACAGCCAAGACGGATTTCCCCGCACACATCGCCACCGACGGCGAGGAACTCAAGCTCGGCAAAGTGACCATCAAGGTGCTGCACACGCCCGGCCACACCATGGAAAGCGCCACCTACCTGCTGCTGGATGAGCAGGGCAAGCCGCACTGCATCTTCAGCGGGGACACGCTCTTTATCGGCGATGTGGGCCGCCCCGACCTGGCGCAGAAAGCCGGCAGCATTACCATGGAAGACCTCGCCGGGCACCTGTACGACTCGCTGCACAACAAGATCATGACCCTGCCCGATGACGTGATCGTGTACCCCGCGCACGGTGCCGGCAGCGCCTGCGGCAAGAACATGAGCAAGGAGACTTGGGACACGCTGGGCCACCAGAAGCAGGTGAACTACGCGCTGAAGGCCGCTACCAAGGCGCAGTTCATCAAGGAGGTCACGGACGGCATCCTGCCCCCTCCCGCATACTTCCCGCAGAACGTGGCGATGAACCGGGGGGCCATTCCCAGCTTGGAAACCGTGAAGAAGACCGGTCTCCGCGCGCTGTCGCCGGACCAGTTGGAACTCCTGGTGGAAAGCGAAGGCGCGCTGGTGCTGGACACACGCCCCGCACAAACTTTCAAGGATGGCTTCGTACCGCGCAGCATCAACATCGGCCTGCGCGGCGATTTCGCGCCATGGGTGGGCGCCATGATCCCCGACGTGAAGCAGCCCTTGGTGATCGTGACCGACGCGGGCAGCGAGGATGAAGCCGTGACGCGCCTGGCGCGCGTGGGCTACGACAACGTGCTGGGCTTCCTGAAGGGCGGCATCGCTGCATGGAAATCCGCAGGTCGCGAGGCCGATGCCGTCGAGAGCATCCCTGCGGAGGAATTTTCAGTGCGCATGAAAACGGACAAGTTGAAGGTATTCGACGTGCGCAAGCAGGGCGAATGGGCCGCTGAGCACCTGGAGCAGGCGCACCATGCCTCACTGCAATTCATCAACGACCACTTGGCCGAGTTCAGCAAGAACGAGCCCAATTACATCCACTGCGCAGGCGGCTACCGCAGCATGACGGCCGCGAGCATCCTCAAGGCGCGCGGTTTCCACAACGTGGTGGACGTTGCCGGGGGATTCGCCGCGATCAAAAAGACGGGGCTGCCCACCACGGATTTCGTATGCCAGGCCAAGTAGAACCGCTTGTTTGACCGGTGGTCTGATCCAAGTGGTCAGGTCTGCTCCTGCACCATTCTACGCCGTTTGGTGAGGATCCTCACCAACGCTTCGATCAGCAGCCATGATCTTTGCACAACTCCCGCAAGGTGATGAAGAAGACATGGCTCCTCATTGGCATCGGCATCGCACTGGGCGCGGTGGCCGGATGGCTGTACTGGAACTACTGGGGCTGCACGGAGGGCTGCGCCATCACCGGCCATCCCGTGAACAGCACGCTCTACGGCGCGCTGATGGGCGGCTTGGTCGGCGGGATGTTCAAGAAGGAAGAAAGAGGAGGTGCCCTTCGGCTCCGCTCAGGGAGTGAAGAGGAGAAGAAGTGCCCTTCGGCTCCGCTCAGGGCAAAGACAGGTGAACGGTGACATAAGCACTACGAACCACGCCCAAACATCTAACAACAGAACCAATGTTCCGCTCACTTTTCGGCATGGGTCCCAAGGAGGACCTGAAGGCAATTTGCGCTGAAGGCGCGATGATCTTGGATGTGCGCACGGCGCAGGAATTCGCTTCGGGCCATGTGAAGGGCGCCGTGAACATCCCCTTGGACCAACTGCCGGGCAAGCTGAACAAGGTCCCGAAAGGCAAGAAGGTGGTAGCCTGCTGCCTGAGCGGCGGCCGCAGCGGACAGGCCGTTTCCTTTTTGAAGGGCCAAGGCTATGAAGCTTACAACGGCGGCGGTTGGGCCAGCCTGGACCGCGTACTGAAGGGATGAAGGAGCGGCTGCTGCACGGCTGGAATTTCGCGCGCTTGCTGCGTTTGGGGCTTGCACTGGCCTTTCTGGGCGCGGCCTGGAACAACGGCGAATGGATCGCGTATGCCTTGGCCGCGCTGTTCGGCCTGCAGGCCGTGCTCAACACGGGTTGCTGCGGCAACGCCTGTGCCGCGCCCCCGGCGAACCGGAAGAGCAACGCCGTTGTTGAGGATGTACACTACGAAGAAGTGCGCTGACCGATGGAAGGCAAGCCCACCTTCAAGGAACTAATCAACGGCAACGCACCATCCTATTGCTTCCGCAGCGGTCTTTCGCAGGAGACCCTGCGACAACGATCGGTACGGTGGTGGAATGTGAAAGACCCAGTGTCATAGCATGGAAGCTAAACCGACCTTCAAGGAGCTGATCAACGGCGACAAGCCATCCTACCGCTTCCGCAGCGGTCTTCCGCAGGAGACCCTGCGGCTACGATCACTTTGTGGTGGAATGTGAAAGGCCCAGTGGCATAACATGGAAGCTAAATCGACCTTCAAGGAACTGATCAACGGCGAGAAGCCCGTGGTGGTGGATTTCTTCGCCACCTGGTGCGGGCCGTGCAAGACCATGGCCCCCATCCTGGATGAGTTCAAGCAGCAGGTGGGCGACAAGGCCACGGTGATCAAGATCGATGTGGACAAGAACCCCGCTGCCGCGCAGGCCTACCAGGTGCGGGGCGTGCCCACGCTGGCCATCTTCAAAAACGGTGGCGTGGTGTGGCGGCAAAGCGGGGTGCTGAGCGCTGCCCAGTTGCAACAGGCATTGCAGCCGTTCCTCTGATCACTACCGCCCGGTGCTCAGGTCCACGGTGATCGTTCCGCGCGCCAATCGCACGCGGCCTTCCCGCTGCAACTGCTGCAACAGCCGCGTGATCACTTCCCGGGGCGAACCCAGCTCATCGGCGATCACTTGGTGGGTCACCTTCAGCGCGGGATCGCCCGTGGCCTGCGCGCGTTTCACCAAATAGTCCCACAGTTGGCCGTCCATCTTGTGGAAGGCGAGCGTGCCAATGGTGTCCAGCAGTTCCTGGAAGCGCTGTGCCTGGGCCGCGCCCACGTAGCGGCGCCATTCCGGGAACACCATCCATTCATCCGCATAACGGGCCGGTACCAGGAGCACTTCCGCCTCCTCCTCCACCACCGCCATGATGCTGCTGGTGCGCTCCGCCTCGCAGCAGGTGAGCGAGAGCGAGCAGGTCTCGCCGGGCATGATGTGGTACAGGAAACGTTCGCGCCCTTCATCGTCCTGAGCCAGGATGCGCAGGCTGCCCTTCCGCACGATCGGGATGTACTGGATCCGGTCGCCGGGGCACATCAGCACCTCGCCCTCTTTCAAGCTGCGCCGCACCGCCACTTTGCTGAAGGCCTCCTGAAGCACGGGATCGTGGAACATCGCCACGGCAAGATACCGTATCGCGTTCACTCCTCTTCCTTCGGCGGAAGCCCGCCCGGCCCCCTGCCTGCCAAAAACATGTTGGCCCAGATGATCCGGCTGAGCGCATAGAGGTAGGGGCTGGCCAGCAGGATCACCGCACCCACCGTGCCCACGATCCAGTGGGGCGCAGCATCCGGCGCCAGCACCAGGAAGGCCACCCAAATGGTGACTGCAATGGCCACGCCCAGCGCATACGACACGTACATGGCCCCGTAGTAGAAGCCCGGCTCGATGGTGTAACGGCCATTGCATTTGGGGCAGCGCTCATGCAAGTCACCCGCGCGGCGCAGGTTGTACGGGTGGGCCAGGAAGAATTCGCCTTCCCGGCAATACGGACATTTGAAATGCACGATGCTGTACAGCGCGGTGCCTTTTTTAACCATGGGGCAAAGGTCCGGCGGAAGCGCCAAATACCGTTTGGTTCAACAGTGGCTTCCACCAGCGGTACCTGAATCACCCGTCCCTGCCGATATTCGTTCCATGAAGGTTGCACGCCACACCTCGGTCAAGCGCACGGACGGCGGGCCCGGAAAGCCTGCCCGCCGCCCCGGCTACACCGCGGTGCTCAAGGGTTTGGCCGCACTGGTGGACCAAGCCCGCCAAGAATCGGCGCGCGCCGTGAACACCGTGATGACCGCCACCTATTGGGAAATGGGCCGGCGCATCGTGGAACATGAGCAAGGCGGAAAACGGCGTGCAGGGTATGGCGATGAACTGTTGGAGCGCTTGAGCAAAGACCTCGGCGAGCGCTTCGGGCGCGGGTTTTCACGCCGGAACATCGAGCAAATGCGGGCGTTCTTCCTCACTTGGCCAATTCCGCAGACAGTGTCTGCGGTTTTCAAAAAGGCAGGAAAGGCCAGGGCCGTGGAACTGGAAAACCCGTTGATGCAGGCACTCTCGGAAGCTTTCCCGTTGCCATGGTCACACTACGTGCGGCTGCTTACCGTGGAGGACGATGGCGCCCGTTCGTTCTATGAAAAGGAGGCACTGCTGAACGGGTGGAGCGTACGCCAGCTCGATCGCCAGGTTGCTACGCGCTACTATGAGCGCACAGGCGCATCGCGCCGGAAGCGCACCACGGCAGCCAAAAACGCGGTGCCCGCCGCAGGCCGGATCGAAGAGGCCATGCAGGAACCCTACATCCTGGAATTCCTTGACCTGAAGGACGAATACAGCGAAAGCGACCTTGAGGCGGCACTGGTGGGCCAACTGGAACACTTCCTGCTGGAGCTCGGCAGCGACTTCGCCTTCGTGGGCAGGCAACGCCGGTTGCGCGTGGGCAAGGAGTGGTACCGCATCGACCTGCTGTTCTTCCATCGCCGCTTGCGCTGCTTGGTGATCATCGACCTGAAGGTGGGCCGCTTCACGCATGCCGATGCCGGCCAGATGAACCTCTACCTGAACTATGCGGCAGCGCACTGGACCCATGCGGAGGAGAACCCTCCGGTGGGCCTCATCCTCTGCACGGAACGTGACGATGCCGTGGCCCGCTATTCCTTGGGAGGCCTGCCGAACAGCGTGCTGGCACGGGAATATCGCATCGCTTTGCCCAAGGAGAAAAAGCTGGAAGAAGTGGTGGTAAAGGCACGGCGGCAGATCGAGAAGAAGAGCCGGTGAAGCCCATAATACCAATTAGGCATTCAATATCAGCCAATCTGCTTGCTCTTTTTCCGCATGGCTTCTCCGAGCCATGCGTTCCGTAGGCACCGCTACGCAACGCCCGTCACGGATCGCCCTACGAAAAAATAGCTGCGCATCTTTAGCCGGAATTGAATGTCTAATTGGTATAACGGCGCGAAACTGAAAACCGCAGACGGTGTCTGCGGTTTTCAGTTTCATCAATTCCTCCGCTGTGGGCGCGGCTTCCAGCCCTACCCCCCGCCCACCATCTTGGCCGGGTCCACCCACTTGTCGAAATCCTCGGCGCTCACATAACCCAGGGCCAGTGCGGCCTGTTTCAGCGTGGTGCCCTCGCGGTGGGCCTTGTTGGCGATCTCCGCGCTCTTGTAGTAGCCGATGTGGGTGTTCAGCGCGGTGACCAGCATGAGCGAGTTCTCCAGGTGCTGCTTAAGCACGGGCTTGTTGGGCTGGATGCCCTCGGCGCAGTGGTCGTTGAAGCTCACGCAGGCATCACCCAGCAGCCGTGCGCTCTGCAGCACGTTGGCGGCGATCACCGGCTTGAAGACATTGAGCTCGAACTGGCCCTGCATGCCGCCCACGTTCACGGCCACGTCGTTGCCGATCACCTGGGCGCACACCATGGTGAGTGCCTCGGGCTGAGTGGGGTTCACTTTGCCGGGCATGATGGAGCTTCCGGGCTCATTGTCCGGGATGATGATCTCGCCGATGCCGCTGCGCGGGCCGCTGCTGAGCATGCGCACGTCGTTGCCGATCTTGTTGAGTGAAACCGCCAGGCGCTTGAAGGCGCCGCTTAGTTCCACCATGGCATCATGCGCGGCCAGCGCCTCGAACTTGTTCGGCGCGGTAACGAACGGCAGGCCCGTGAGCTCGGCGATCTTCTTGGCCACCAGCACGCTGTAGCCAGCGGGAGCGTTAAGCCCGGTGCCCACGGCGGTGCCGCCCAGCGCCAGTTCGCGCACCATCTCCAGCGCGTTCTCCACGGCACGGATGCCATTGTCCAGCTGCTGCACGTATCCGCTGATCTCCTGCCCCAGCGTGAGCGGCGTGGCATCCATGAAGTGGGTGCGGCCGGTCTTCACGATGTCCTTGAAGTCTTTGCTCTTTTTCGCGAGGGTGTCGCGCAGCTTGCGCACGCCGGGCAGCGTGATCTTCGCCGCGGCCGTGTATGCCGCGATGTGCATGGCCGTGGGGAAGGTGTCGTTGCTGCTCTGGCTCTTGTTCACGTCGTCGTTGGCGCCAAGCACCTTGTCCTTGTCGGTGAGCTTGCCGCCTTGCAGCACGTGCGCGCGGTTCGCCACCACCTCGTTCACGTTCATGTTGCTCTGCGTTCCGCTGCCCGTCTGCCAGATCACCAGCGGGAACTGATCGTCCAGCTGGTGCGCCAAGATCTCGTCGCACACCTTGGCGATCAGGTCGCACTTTTCCTGTGGCAGCTTGCCCAGCTCGGTGTTGGCCAAGGCTGCGGCTTTCTTCAGGTAGGCGAAGGCGTGGATGATCTCCCGGGGCATGCTGGCCGGCGGGCCGATCTTGAAGTTGTTGCGGCTGCGCTCGGTCTGTGCGCCCCAGTATTTGTCGGCGGGCACTTTCACCTCGCCCATGGTGTCTTTCTCGATGCGGTATTCCATTGGTCCTTAGTTGGGGCGGGACATGTCCTGCCCTTACGATCTATCTATGAGCTCTTGTACGTTTTCCATGGGCCTGCCGATCACGGCCTTGTGGCCTTTCACCACTACCGGGCGTTCGATCAGCTGCGGATTCTCGTGCATAACACGGATCCATTCGTGTTCGTTCAGTTGCAGGCCCTTGTACTTCTCCTTGTAGAGTGCTTCGCTCTTGCGCACCAGTTGTTCGGCGGGGATGCCCAGCTTGGCCACCAGCTTGGTCAGTTCCTCCACTGAGGGCGCGTCCTGCAAGTAGTTCACCACGGTGGGCTCAATGCCGTTCTCCTTCAGCAGTTCCAAGGCGCAACGGCTCTTGCTGCAGCGGGTGTTGTGGTAGATGGTGTAGGTTGGCATGGCTAGCGCAATGTGTTGATCAGACGATCAGAAGATCAGACAATGGAATACCTGTACCGTGGTATGCGGTACAGAGCGAAACCTTCCTTTTCCCAAGTGACCCACCACCCTCATTCTCTGATCTTCTAATTTTCTGATCGTCTGGTCTTCTGATCGTCTGATCGGCCATCACGCTTTCTGGCTCTGCCCGTGCTGCATTAAGTAAGCCTTGAGGAATTCATCGATCTCGCCATTGAGCACATCATCCACGCTGCTGGTCTCGTGCTCGGTGCGCACGTCCTTAACCAATTTGTAGGGTTGTAGAACGTAGTTGCGGATCTGGCTGCCCCACTCGATCTTCTTCTTGCCGGCCTCGATCTCGCTGCGCTTGCTGCGGCGGCGCTCCAGTTCGGCCTCGTACAGCTGGCTCTTGAGCAGTTGCAGCGCCTTGTTCTTGTTGTCCAGCTGGCTGCGCGTCTCGGTGTTCTCGATGATGATGCCCGTGGGCGCGTGGCGCAGGCGCACGCCGGTCTCCACTTTGTTCACGTTCTGTCCGCCGGCGCCGCCGCTGCGGAAAGTGTCCCAAGTGATGTCCGCCGGGTTGATGTCGATCTCGATGCTCTCGTCCACCAGCGGGAACACGTACACGCTGACGAAGCTGGTGTGGCGGCGCGCGTTGCTGTCGAAGGGGCTGATGCGCACCAGCCGGTGTACGCCGTTCTCGCCCTTCAACATGCCGAAGGCGAACTCGCCGCCCACTTCCATGGTGGCCTGCTTGATGCCGGCCGCGTCACCGTCCTGGTAGTCGAGGATCTTCACCGCATAGCCTTCCTTCTCGGCCCACATGCGGTACATGCGCAGCAGCATCAGGGCCCAGTCGTTGCTTTCGGTGCCGCCCGCGCCGCTGGTGATCTGCACCACCGCGCTCAGCGGGTCTTCCTCGGCGCTAAGCATGTTCTTGAACTCCAGCTCCTCCAAAGCGGTGGCGGCCTTCTTGAACTGCGCTTCCAGTTCTTCCTCGCTCGCGTCCTTGCTCTTGAAGAACTCGTAGGTCACCTCCGTGTCATCCACTTCGCGTTTCACTGCTTCGTACAGCTCCACCCAGCGTTTCAGCTCGCGGATCTTGTGCATCACACCCTGGGCCTTTTTCTGGTTGTTCCAAAAATCGGGGTCCAGCGTGTACTTTTCCTCTTCCTTGATGCGGCCGCGCTTCTCCTCAATGTCCAGGTAGCCCTTCAGGGCTTCGAGGCGTTCTTGGAGGTCATTGACCTTTTCGATGGTGATCATGGGTGCGGGCCAGTCGCCGGTTTTCGGGCCGCGAAGGTACGGAGGGGAGGGGTGTAGTTCGTGCGAATCTGGTACTGAGGTGTGATCGGCCGGTTTTCGTTGGTCGTTGTCAGTTGCCAGTCCCGATAACGGACAACGGTTAACCGCGCTTCTTCCCGCCCCGCTGGCAAACACGGATGAGTGTGGTAAAACATCCAACTCCCGCCGCTTTTGCAACACGGGCGTTTAATTCCGGTCGTTTGCAACGACCATCCCTGAACCACTTCCGCTGGCCACCTGCACCTGTTGAATATGCGCTGCAAGCACGCCTGGACCTTCCCCCGCGTTGCAATTGCGGGCGAGAGTGAAATCACGGAGTTCACAGGCCGCTACCTTCGGCACCGCATGAAGGCCCTCTCCAACCGCAGCATTTCCTGGCTGATCGCCTTAATGGCGCTGGTGCTCTTTGTGCCCGGCCTGGGTGCGGTACACCTGTTCGATTGGGACGAGATCAACTTCGCGGAGATCGCGCGGGAGATGCTGGCCACCCACAACTGGCTGCAGCCGCAGATAGGCTATGTGCCGTTCTATGAAAAGCCGCCGCTCTTTATGTGGATGCAGGCTCTCAGCATGTCGGTGCTCGGCGTGGGTGAATTCGCGGCACGCCTGCCCAACGCCTTGTGCGGTGCGGCCACGCTGGTGGTGCTGTTCCGCACGGGCCTTCAATTGCGCAACCGCACCTTCGGGTTGCTGTGGGTGCTGGCCTACCTCAGCTCGGTGTTGCCCAACCTCTACTTCCGTAGCGGCATCATCGATCCGTGGTTCAACCTCTTCATCTTCCTCGGCTTCCTGGCATTTATCCGCAGCACCGACACCCCGGCGGCGGTGGGGCGTTCCCCGCAGGCCAAAACGCGGTCGGCTGCGTGGGCCGGGCTTTGGCTGGGCCTGGCCGTGCTCACCAAAGGGCCGGTGGGCGTGCTCATCCCCGGGCTGTGCGCCGTGGCGTACTGGGTGTGGAACCGGTTCCGGTTTTATTTCTCCGTGCCGCGCGTGCTGCTGATGCTGGGCGTGCTGCTGCTGGTGCCCGGCCTGTGGTTCGGCGCGGACCTGCTGCGCAACGGGCCCGTGTTCATCACCGCCTTCTTCTGGCGGCAGGTGGCCATGCTCAGCACCGAGGATGCCGGCCACGGGGGCTTCTTCGGCTACCACTTCGTGGTGCTGCTCATCGGCTGCTTCCCGGCATCGGTGTTCGCCCTGCAGGAGATGCTCAAGCCCCTCACCCCCGGCCCCTCCCCCAAGGAGAGGGGGGCGAGTGCCGGAGGAGGTGAGCCGGACAACCAACAACTAACAACTGGGAACTACCGCCGCTGGCTCCTCATCCTCTTTTGGGTCGTGCTGATCCTGTTCACCATCGTTAAAACGAAGATCGTCCACTACAGCAGCCTGTGCTATTTCCCGCTCACCTTCCTGGCGGCGCTGCAATTGGAGCGGCTGTGGAACGGCGGAAAGGCCACCTTGTGGTCGCGCCTGCTGATGGGCGGCATCGGCACGCTCTTCGCCGCGGTCACGCTCGTGCTGCCGATCATTGGCATGCACCCGGAATGGATCGTGCCCTTGTTGAAGAACGACGCATTCGCCCAGGGGAACTTGGAGGCGCAGGTGCAGTGGACGGGCTGGGAAGCCTTGGCGGGGGCGTGGATGTGCGTGGTGCTCTTCCTTGGCCACCGCTTCTTCGCGAAGCGTGAGTACCGCAGCGGCATCGTGGCGGTGTTCGGCGGCACGGCGCTGTTCGTCAGCATCACGCTGTATTACTTCATCAACAACATCGAAGGCTATTCCCAACGTGCGGCCGTGGAGTTCTTCGAACAGCGCCAGCGGGAGCGTTGCTACGTGATGACAAAAAACTACAAGAGCTACGCGGAGTGGTTCTACACGCGCATGCCGCCCATCACCGACTCCCGCGTGCAAAGCGAAAATTGGCTGATCACCGGCAATGTGGACCGGCCGGTGTACGTGGTGTGCAAGGTGACCAGCGCGAAGGAGGTGGCGGCCATTCCCGGGCTGCACGAGCTGTACCGCAAGAACGGGTTCGTGTTTTTCCGGCGGCCGGCAACAGCAGCACCATGAGCGACGACCTCTCCTTCATCCTCAACCACCTTGGTGAAGACCGCGAAGCGGGCTTCCGGGCCGTGGTGCCTCCGGTGGTGCAGAGCGGCAACTTCACCTACCCCACGGTGGAGGCTCTGCGCAACGCCATGCGCAACGAGTTCGACGTGCCGCTGTACACGCGCGGCGCGAACCCCACGGTGGCCATGGTGCGCAAGAAGCTGGCCGCGTTGGAGCACGCGGAGGATGCCCTGCTCTTCGGCAGCGGCAGTGCGGCCATCGCGGCGGGCGTGCTCAGCTTCGTGAAGGCCGGCGACCACATCGTGTGCGTGCGCAAGCCCTATGGCTGGACCACCAAATTGCTCAACGAGCTGCTGGACCGCTTCGGCGTTTCGCACACGTTCGTGGACGGCATCGATGCGGAAAACTTCCGCCGGGCCATCACCCCGCGTACGCGGCTCTTCATTTTGGAAAGTCCGAATTCGATCACCTTCGAACTGCAGGACCTGCAGGCCGTTGCGGCCATCGCCAGGGAGCACGGCATCCTCACGCTCTGCGACAACAGCTACAGCAGTCCGCTGTTCCAGAACCCCATCGACCTGGGCATCGACCTGGTGGCGCACAGTGGAACGAAGTACCTGAACGGCCACAGCGACGTGGTGTGCGGGGTGCTGGCCGGAAACCGTGAACACATCCACCAGGTGATGGCCAAGGAGTTCATGACCCTGGGGGCGATCCCCTCGCCGCACGATGCCTGGCTGCTGATGCGCGGCCTGCGCACGCTGGAGATTCGTATGCACCGCAGCGCTGACAGTGCGGAACAGGTGGCCAAGTTCCTGGAGGCGCACCCGAAAGTGGTGCAGGTGAATTGGCCGTTTCTGGACAGCTTTCCGCAACAGGCTTTGGCCAGGCGGCAGATGAAGCGCTGCGCGGGATTGATGAGCATCCGGGTGAAAGCGGCGGATGTGGCCGGGGTGGAACGCTTCTGCAATGCGCTGAAGCGCTTCCTGATGGCGGTGAGCTGGGGCGGCTACGAATCACTGCTGTTCCCCACGGCCGCTACGATGGATCCCCGCAACCCGCAAGGTGAATTGCCCTGGGACCTGGTGCGGATCTATGTGGGCTTGGAAGAGCCGCAACTGCTGATCGCGGATCTGGAACAGGCGCTGGCGCGGGTTTAAAGCGGGGCGTGGAAGAAGGCAGTGGGCAGTCGGCAGCACGGGACCCCCTGCCTACTGCCCCCTGCCTACTACTCCCTGCCACGCTGCCATCTCCCCTCCCTTTCCTACTTTGCCCCGGCAACACACCCATGGCCAACGACCTCTTCCGGAAGAAATCGGTGGATCGCATCCTGCAGGAGCACCATGCGCGGGAAGCGGACGGCCACCCGACCATGAAGCGCACGCTGTCCGTGCGCGACCTCACGCTGATGGGCGTGGCGGCGGTGATCGGCGCTGGGATCTTCAGCACGGTGGGCGCGGCGGCCTACGAGGGCGGTCCGGGCGTGGTGTTGCTGTTCATCATCACGGCGGCGGTGTGCGGTTTCACGGCATTGTGCTATGCGGAATTCGCAGGGCGAGTGCCGGTGAGCGGCAGTGCCTACACGTACAGCTACGTCAGCTTTGGTGAGGTGGTGGCGTGGGTGATCGGCTGGGCGCTGATCCTGGAGTACGCCATCGGCAACGTGGTGGTGGCCATCTCGTGGAGCAGCTACTTCACGAACATCCTCGCAGCCTTCGGGCTGCACTTGCCGCCGTGGTTGGCCACAGACCCTTTAGGCGCGAAGGAAGCCTACGAACATGCCCTGCAACTGGGGCAGCCCACGGAAGCACTGGCTTGGGCCACCGCGCCGATGGTGGGCGGTTGGCGGGTGATCATGAACATCCCGGCCTTGCTGATCACCGTGCTGATCACCGCCGTGGTGTACGTGGGCATCAAGGAGAGCAAGCGCGTGGCCAACGGCATGGTGCTGCTGAAGCTGGTGCTGCTGGCGGCGGTGGCGCTGGTGGGACTGTGGTACATCAACGGCGCCAACTACGTGCCCTTCCTGCCCAACGGCATGGGCGGCGTGCTGAAAGGCGTCAGCGCGGTGTTCTTCGCCTACATCGGCTTCGATGCCATCAGCACCACGGCGGAAGAGTGCAAGGACCCGCAGCGCGACTTGCCCCGCAGCATGGTGTGGTCGCTGGTGATCTGCACGGTGATCTACTGCGTCACCGCATTGGTGCTCACCGGCATGGTGCCCTACACGGAGTTCAAGGGCGTGATGGACCCGCTGGCCTACGTGTTCAACAAGGTGGGCCTGGGCAGCTTCGGTTTTGTGGTGAGCATCGGTGCGGTGCTGGCCGCCACCAGCGTGCTGCTCGTTTTCCAACTGGGCCAACCGCGCATCTGGATGAGCATGAGCCGCGACGGGCTGCTGCCGCCGCGCTTCGGCCACCTCCACCGCAAGTACGGAACGCCCGCGTTCGCCACGGTGGTCACCGGTGTGCTGGTGGGCATCCCCGCGCTGCTGGCGCCCAGCGGCATCATCACGGACCTCACCTCCATCGGCACGCTCTTCGCCTTCACCCTGGTGTGCGCCGGCGTGCTGCTGCTGCCGCGCACGGATGCCCGTGATGCCAGCGGGCGCAAGCGCTTCCGCATCCCGTTCATCCCCGGAAAGTACTTCATCCCCGCCATCGTGCTGGCCTACCTGCTGCTGGACCGCGTGCGCATCACCAATGCCTTCACCAGCCTGCACCTGGACCGCCAGGCCATTCTGCTTGCCGCGTTCACCCTCCTCGCGCTGGGCACGGCCATTCAGGCCTTCCGGCGCAACTACTCGCTGATCCCCTGCATCGGCATGCTCAGCTGCGCCTACCTGATGATCGAGATCCCCGCCAGGAGCTGGGCCGTCTTCTTTGGTTGGATGGCGCTGGGGTTGGCCGTGTACTTTGCTTACGGGCGGAGGAACAGCAGGTTGGGATTGGGTTTGTAGGGCTTAGTTCGTAGAGCATAGTTCGCAGGGCGCAGTTCGTGGGGCACAGTTTGCAGGATTTCACCGTTGCATCATTCCCTACGAACTACGAACTACGCCCTACGCCCCAGAACCACGAACTATCCCCACCTTTGCACCCCTGATGGCCTTCCTCTACCCGGGTTTCCTCTGGGCGCTCACCGCGCTGGCCATCCCGGTGATCATCCACCTCTTCCAGCTCCGGCGCTTCAAGCGCATCGAATTCCCCAACGTGCAGTTCCTGCAGGAGGTAACGCAGCAGACGCGCTCCCGCAAGAAGGTGCGCCATTGGCTGGTGCTGATGGCACGGCTGTTGGCGTTGGCGTGCATTGTACTGGCCTTTGCGCAACCCTACCTGCGTTCCACCACCGGTGCCGTGGTCGCCGGCCAGGGGGCGGTGAGCCTCTACCTGGATGACAGCTGGAGCATGGACGGCCAGAACGGTGCCGGCCGCTTGCTGGACCAGGCGCGCACCGATGCACAGGACGTGGTGATGGCGTACGGTCCCACGGAACGGTTCCAAGTGCTCACCAACGGGTTCGAAGGGCGGCAACAGGTGCTGCTCGGACGTGATGAGGCGCTGGATGCCGCCGCCCGGGCGGAGGTGGGACCCCATGCCCGCCTGCTGTCGCACGTGATGGAACGGCAGCGCGAGGCCTTGTCCCGCAGCGGGGCACCGGTGAAACGCGCCTTCCTTTTCACCGACCTGCAACGGGGCGCCACGGATGTGGACGCTTGGTCCAATGATAGCGCGGTGCAAACGGTGATCGTGCCGTTGGAAGCATCCGGTGCGGACAACTTGGCCATCGACTCCGCATGGTTCGCCAGCCCCGTGCGTCGTTTGGGCCAGCTCGAAGCGCTGAACGTACGGATCCGCAACTACGGTTCCCGGGTGCTGCACAACGTGCCGCTGAAGCTCAGCATCGACGGGCGCCAGCGTGCCATGGCCACATTCAGCATCGGGCCCGGCGCACAGGTGGACACCGTGCTCAACTTCACCAACGATGCCACAGGTACCCATGCTGGCGTAGTGGCCATTGAGGACCGGCCGATCACATTCGACAACGACCTCCACATCGCCTACCGTACCGCGGAAAAATTGCAGGTGCTGCTGGTGAGCGGTGCGGACGAGGCCAGCGACCGGGATATCGGGGCGGTATTCTCCGGCGACAGCAGCTATACCTTCACGACGCAGGCTTACCGCCAACTGGACCTGGCCGGCCTGGGGCGGCAGGACCTGGTGGTGCTCAATGCCTTGCCGGAGATGCCCAGCGGATTGATCGGTGCAGTGAAAGCCTTTGTGGCGGGCGGCGGAAGCGCGGCGGTGTTCCCGGCGGCGGACGTGGATGCCATGAGCTACCGGGAAGCATTGGCGCAGTTCGGGGTTTCCTTCGGCAACCGCGATACGGCCGGTATAAAGGTGGACCGCATCGACCTGCGGGCGCCCTTCTACCGCGAGGTGTTCACTACCATGCCGGCCAACGTGGACCTGCCGCTGGTGCGCACCCGTTATGCCATGGTTCCAACACCTGCTGCGGAGGTGCTGCTGCGGCTGCGCAGCGGCGGTGCCTTCCTCAGCGCCGAGCCCGTGGGCAAAGGAAGGGTGTACCTCTGCGCGGCTCCCCTCTCCGCCGCCGGGGGCACTTTCAGCCAACATGCGTTGTTTGTCACTTCCTTGCTGCGCATGGCCGAACTTGCACGGCCCATGGGTGCACTCTACCACATCATCGGCCAAGAGGTGGCCATCCCCGTGGAAGGCGTGGACCTCCCAGGGGAAGCGCCGCCGCACCTCAGGGGGCCCGGGGGCACCGATGCCATACCGGAAGTGCGGCGAACCATGGCCGGGGTTTCCTTGGTGCTGCATGACGAAGACCTGGTTCCCGGCGCCTACGCCCTTGCGATGAAGGATACCGTGGCCATGCTGGCACTGAACTTGCCACGCCAGGAAGGCGACCTTGCAGCCTACACGGCCCCAGAGCTGAAGTTGATGCTGGAAAAACGCGGGCTTTCCACCATCAGCGTGCTGGAAAAGTCGGGCAATGAACTGGGCGCCGACCTGCGCGGCCTGGACCATGGTGCTAAGCTGTGGAAATGGTTCATTGCCGCCGCCTTGCTCCTTCTCTTGCTGGAAGTCTTGTTGATCCGCACCATCCGATGAAAAATCTGCTCCTTCGCCAAGTCACCATCACGGATCCCGGAGGCCCCCTGCACAACGCCGTTATGGACCTCCACGTTGTAGCGGGCAGGCTGGCGGAAGTCGGAGCAAAACTGCCCAAGGGGGATGCCACGGTGGTGGACATGGAAGGGTTGCACGCTTCACCCGGCTGGGTGGACCTGCGCGCGCACTTCCGCGACCCCGGTGAGGAGTACAAGGAAGACTTGCTCAGTGGCTTGGATGCGGCAGCAGCCGGCGGGTTCACGGGGGTTGCCGTGTTGCCCGGAACCAAGCCGCCGGTGGACCAGCGTGCCACAGTGGAGTACTTGCTGCGCAAGGGCCAGGGCCACGCGGTGCGCGTACTGCCGCTGGGTGCCCTGACCAAGGGCGGCAAAGGGCAACAACTGGCCGAACTGTACGACATGCAGCAGGCCGGGGCAGTTGGCTTCACCGATGACCTTTCGCCGGTGCACAACTCCCGCCTGATGCTCCTGGCCTTGCAGTATGCACGGAACTTCGGCGGCCTGGTGATGGCCATGCCGCAAGACCCGGATGTGATCGTGGAGGGCCAGATGCATGAAGGGGTCACCAGTACCCGGTTGGGCTTGCGCGGCATTCCGGCAATGGCCGAGCCGATCCGCTTGGCACGCGACCTGCAGCTGCTGGAATACAGCGGCTCGCGCCTGCATGTGGAAGCGGTGAGCACCGCGGAAGGAGTGGCGCTCGTGCGGCAGGCCAAGGCGAAAAAACTTAGGGTTACCGCGAGTGTCTGCGCACACCACCTGCTGCTGGACGACGGCGTGCTGCGGGGCTTCGACAGCCATTACAAGGTGATGCCACCCCTGCGCAGTCCCGAGCACATAGAGGCCCTGCGCGAAGGGGTGAAGGACGGCACCATAGACTGCATCGTGAGCGACCACCGCCCGGAGGATGTGGAGCACAAGAAGCTGGAGTTCGGCCAGGCCGCCTTCGGCATCATCGGGCTGGAAACGGCCTTCGCCGTGGCCAACACCGCCCTGCAAGGCCGCATGACGGTCCGCCGTATCGTGGAGCGCTTCTGCCACGGGCCGCGTGCGGTGCTGGGGTTGGACGTGCCGCACCTGGTGGTGGGGGAGATGGCCGAGGCCACCTTCTTCGCGCCGGGCCACCAGTGGATGTTCGCGGCCAGCGACATCGCGGGCCGCTCTCACAACACGCCCTTTATCGGCTACCGCCTTACCGGCAAGCCCATGGGCATGGTAGCCAACGGCCAAGTGCGGTGGAACAGCCGTAATTAGTTCGGTGGTCCGTTGCCAGCGGATGCATGGACAACCTAAAACGGGCATCAGACAACAGCCGCCCGTACTTTCGCGCCCCATGTCCGAGACGAGCGAGCAACGGTTGAAACCGGTGGTGAACTGGCTGATCACGGGATGTATCCTGATCGCCTGCATGGTGTCCATCGGCGGCATTACACGGCTTACGGGAAGCGGCCTGAGCATCACCGAGTGGCAGCCCATCATCGGGGCCATCCCGCCGCTGAACGACGCCCAATGGCAGGAGGCCTTCGACAAGTACAAACAGGTCCCGGAGTACACGCTGGTGAACCGCCACATGACCTTGTCCGAATTCAAGGGTATTTTCTTCTGGGAATTCCTGCACCGCAATTGGGGGCGGCTGATGGGCATCGTCTTCATCGTGCCCTTCATCTGGTTCTGGCGCAAGGGCCTGTTGCAAGGCTGGCTGATGCGGCGGGGCTGGACCATACTGGCCGGTGGCGGACTGGTGGGCGCCTTGGGCTGGTTCATGGTGGCCAGCGGCCTGGAGGACAACCCTGATGTGAGCCACTACCGCCTGGCCATCCACCTGTGCGCGGCTTTCGCGGTGTTCAGCCTGGTGCTGTGGACCATCTTTGACATTGACCGGGGGCGTCGCAGTTACATCAGCGATGGCACAGCTGCGGGCAAATGGGCGCGCTGGCTGCTGGTGCTTGTGGTGGTGCAGATCATTTACGGTGCCTTCGTTGCAGGGCTGGATGCCGGACGGATCTATCCCACTTGGCCACTGATGAACGGGCAGTTCATGCCGGACAATGTGATGGCCTTCGAGAGCCAGTGGGAGAACTTCACGCACCATAAGGACGGGGTGCAGTTCATCCACCGCAACTTCGCCTGGGTGGTGGCCGCGGCCGTCACCTGGTTCGGTTATGCCAACCGGCGGAATGCAGCGCTCAAGGGCGGCGACCGGTTGCTGTTCGGGGCGGTGTTCGTGCAGATCACCTTGGGCGTGCTGGCGCTGGTCACCCAAGTGTGGATCTCCCTGGGGGTATTGCACCAGTTGGGTGCGCTGCTGCTGCTAATGGCCGTGCTGAACGTGCTGCACCGCACCGGTCGGCGGCTCCCAGCGTAGGCTTCGGGCAAACCGCTCCATGTCCCCCCGAATGCGGTCGGTGACCGGCGCCAGGGAGTCGGCATTGGGGTGCACATCGAAGTACAAGGCGCCGTAAAGGAAATTCGTGGTGCTGTCCGTAAGGTAGAACACGAAGGGGCTGGCCACGTTGCCCTCCACTTGGAACAGGGTGCCGAACACGCGTGCACTGTCGCGCAGGATGTCCACGGTGCGGATCCGTGTGGCCATGGCCTGGTGCTTTTCCTTGAAGGCGTGGGCATCGCGCACCAGTTCGGGCAGGTCGCCCTGAACGCGCCGCCAGGTCATGTGCACTGCAGCGCGTTGGCCAGGGAATGCCAAGTTGGTCCAGCAGGTGCTGCTGTTGGGTTCACCGGTGCCGGGGCCGGGCACCAGAATGGAGTACAGCGGAACTTGGGCGCTGAAGGGGCAAGGGGCCACAGCTTCATGGGTGCTGTCTGCCGGCAGGTCGATGCGGAAATATCCACGTGGCTTTGGCAGGGGGGCATCACCGCACCCCCAAAGCAGCGCCGCGCCCAACAGGCCCGGCACCAGCACGCGGATCACGCCTGGCGGTCTTCCATTCCTCTTGTCGCTGGTTGCCATCTGCTGCGCTTGCTATCCTATGCGGCTTCCCCCTTCCTGCCTTCAAGGTGCTTCTTCATTGCGGAAATGCACCTTCACCCGGCGCACGCGTTTATTGTCGGCGCTTTCCACGGTGAAGTCGAAGTTGTGCAGGGAAACACGTTCGCCTTTCTGGGGGATCCGGCCGGTAAGCTCCAGTACGAAGCCGCCCAACGTTTCGCTGTCGCCCTTGTGCTCATCCAGCAACTTGCCGTCGATGCCCAGGATCCTGTACATGTCGGTGAGCGGTGCACGCCCTTCGAACACATAGGTACGGTCGTCCAACTTGCTGTAGATCAGGTCCACGTCGTCGTATTCGTCGGTGATGTCGCCCACGATCTCTTCGATCACGTCTTCGAGCGTGACGATGCCGCTGGTGCCGCCGTATTCGTCCACCACTACCGCCAAATGCACGTGCTTGTTCTGGAATTCCTTTAGCAGGTCGTCCAGCTTTTTGTTCTCGGGCACGAAGTAGGCGGGCCGCAACAGGGTGTTCCAATCAAAACCGGTTTCCTCCAGATGGGGCAGCACGTCCTTGATGTACAGCACGCCGACCACGCGGTCCATGGTGTCCTCGTACACGGGCACGCGGGAGAAACCGCTGGCCACGATGGCCTCGAGCAGTTCCTTGAAGCTGATGTCCTTGCTGAAGGCGGTCATTTCAGTGCGGGCCCGCATGATCTGCCGCGCCTCGATGTTGCCGAACTTCACGATGCCTTTGAGGATGCGCTGTTCTTCGGCCGTGGTGCTGGCATCGCGGGTGAGCTCCAAGGCATGCCCCAAGGTGTCGGCATCCACGGTGGCGGAGCGCTTCTTGTACCGGCGGTCGATGAAAGAGGTGGAGCCGATCAGCAGCTGGGTCACGGGTGACCAGAAGTAGCGCAGCACCACCACCGGCGTACTGATCATCTGGGCAACGCGCAGCGGATGGCTGGTGGCATACACCTTGGGAAGTACCTCGCCCAGCAGGAGGATGATGCCGGTGACGGCCACGACCTGCACCAGGAAGAGCCACTGGGCACTGAGCTCGGCCAGGTCGATCATGCTGGCCACCACCATGGTGGAAAGAATGGTGATGCCCACGTTGGCGAAGTTGTTGGTCACCAGAATGGTGGCCAACAGCCGCCTGGGCATGGCCAACAGGTCCAGCACGCGCTGGCCGCTGGCCCCGCCACGTTCCTTGAGGTCGCGCAGGTGCGTGGCGTTCAAGGAGAACAGCGCCACTTCACTGGCGGAGGAGAGCGCCGAGAGCATGAGCAGCAGTACGATGCCTGCCCAAGCGGCCACGACCGTTGGATCCAGGGTGTCCATCAATGTGCGGCCCGTTCAGGGAATGCCGTGGGCTGTTGCGGGTCCTGCATGGCAGGCGCCCACGGCTGGGGATGTCGGCTACTTCGGTCCAAAGCTCAGAAGGGCAGGTCGTCCTCGTTGTCGGGCGGCGCATCCGGCACTTGGGCCCGATCCTGTTTGGGGGTCGGTTGGCTGGCTTGGTTGGCAGCGCCTTGGGCGGAAGGGCCGGCCCCGGCCGGGCGGTCCAGCATGGTCAGTTCCTCCGCATAGATCTCGGTGGTGTAGCGGTCAATGCCGTCCTTCTCCCATTTGCGTGTGCGCAGCTTGCCTTCCACGTACACCTTGCTGCCCTTGCGCACGTATTTCTCCACCACCTCGGCCAAACCGCGCCACACCACCACGCGGTGCCACTCGGTCTGTTCGCGTTTTTCGCCGGTCTGGCGGTCCTTGAAGGTTTCGCTGGTGGCCAGGTTGAAGTTGGCCACGGTGACCCCGTTTTCAAGATGCCGCACCTCGGGGTCCGCACCGAGGTTGCCGACCAGGATCACTTTGTTCACACCGCTCATGGGCAAGGGAATTGAGCGAGCGAAGATAACGAACGGCCGGGCGCCCCGTTCATTTCTTGGGCGTGCAAGCCGCCGTGAAGAGCCGCTGGAAGGCGGGCAGGTCGGCGAATTCCGCTTCCTGGACGGGGCCTTGCGCCCGGTCCAATGCCACTTGGAAAGCCTTGCACGCTCCGGCATCCGGTGCTGGGCCCTTGAGCAGCTCATCAATGATCACCAATGCCGCTTTTACCAAGTGGTTCCGGGCATCTGCGGCGGCGCGGCAGCAGGGCAGGGCCAGGGTGTTCGTGCCGGCTTCCAGCACGGAGCGGAGCGCGGCGGCCGAAGCGGCATCACGTTTGGCAAGGAATGCATCGATCAACGCGGTGGAGCGGCGGGCGCCGGCCGGGTCGGGCACGGCGGCATCGGCCAGGCCGGTGAGCGGCGTGTGCGTGGAATGTGCCGCCAGTTGGTGGCGCTTGTAGCCCTGCACCGGCGCCATCACGTCCACCAACCCTTTCAGGCCGGCCACGTCATCGCTGCCTGCCAACAGGCGCAGCAGTTCCAATTGGGCGCTTTTGTGCCGCAGGCCGATGGCGTCGAGCTGTTTGGAAACGGCATCCATGCGCCGGTACATGTCCGGCACATCCCGCACATGGGCCGGGCTCCACAGGCGTTCCGCCACTACGGCGTTGCGCGGCCAAATGCGCGTATCCATGTTGCGGGCATCCACCAGTTCGGCCCACATGGTGGCCTCGCCGCCCAGCACGTGCTTCCGTTCCTCCGCGTTCAGCGGGCTGTCCGGGGGGAGCGGGTCGTTGAGGTAGTGGAATTCCGCGCTCTGGCAAAGATCGATATACCATCCATTGCTCAGGATGGCATCGCGGCCGGCACGCGCCGCGCCCACCAGCCCTTCCTTGCCGCGCCAGCTTTGGATGGTGACATCTTGAGGCAGGGCATGGGCGCTTCCCGCCGGCACATCGCCGATCTCGTCCCAGCCCATCATGCGCTTGCCGTGCTTTTTCAGGATCGCGTAGAGCCGCTGGTTGAAATAGGCCTGCAGGGCATGGTTGTCCGGCAAGTTGTGCTGTTTCATGAAGGCCTGGATGGCGGGGTTGGCATCCCACTGCTTACCGTTGTTCTCATCCCCGCCGATGTGCATGTACGGGTCGGGGAAGAGCGCGGCCATCTCACCCAGGAAGCGGTCCAGCAGTGTGTAGGTGGCCTCATTGGTGGGATCGAACACGGCATCCAGCACGCCATAGCGGTCATCCGGCTGGTAAGGGCCGGGCGCACTGGCCAGTTCGGGGTGGCTGGCAAACCAGCTGGTGGCGTGGCCCGGCAGGTCGAACTCGGGCACCACGCGGATGCCGCGCAGGTCCGCTTCGCGGATGATCGCCCGGATGTCTTCCTGGCTGAGGTATTGGCCATTGCTGCCTTTTTCATGGAGCTCCGGCAGCAGTTTGCTTTCAATGCGGAAGCCCTGGTCCTCGGTAAGGTGCAGATGCAGCACGTTCATCTTCACCAGCTCCATGCCGTCCAGCTGGCGCAGGATCACGTGGCGGGGCATGTAGTGGCGGCAGGGATCGATCAGCAGCCCGCGCCAGGTGAAGCGGGGGGCATCGGTGATGTGCAGTGCGGGAAATCCCCACCCCGCTTCATCGCGGCGCAAACATTGGTACAGCGTGGCCATGGCGTGCAGCACGCCAATGTCCGTGGGGGCCTGGACCGCAATGCCGCTGCGGTCGATGCGCAACGTATAGCTGCCGTCCACCGCCGGGTCTTGCAGGTTGCCCACGGCGGAAAATTGGATCTTCAACGGCGTTCCACCGCGGCTTTCCGCAGTTGCCTCAGGTCCTGCCTGATCGGCCAGCCGCGCCGACCAGCGGGCTACGGCGCTTTCCACGCGCGCGCTGGAAGGGCCGTCCACCACCGGCCGCAGCGGCGCGGCAAAGGCGATGCGCCCCGAATGCATTTCCACCGATGATGGCCAAGGCATCAGCGGAGGAGTTTGGCCGTGGAGCAAGGCCGGGACGGATAACATGGCCAGGAGGCAAGCGCGGATCATGCGGACCAAGGTAGGAGCGGAAGGGCGATAGCATGGCCAATTCAACCAGAGGGCAGCAGCCCCGGCTTGCCGGCCAGCCAGCGTTCCACCAGGCGTGGCACGGCATATTGATCCAAATTCCGCGCAGGCACCTTTTTCCATTCCGCCGGTACCCTGAATGAGCGCGGCGGGATCACAGTCCAAAAACAGGCGTGCACCTGCTGATGGCTCAGCACGTGGCGCGGTCGGGTCTCCATTTCCTTCACGCTCCAGCCATTCCCGAAGGTTTTCTCCAGCACGCCCGCCAGCGTTCTTCGGTCCAGTGGCCGTGCGCTTTCGATCAGTGGCAGTTCAAAGAGGCCCTGCCAGATATCACCTGCGCCGCGTTGTTGCAGGTACAGTCCCTTTCCGGCCGGTATGTGCAGGTAGTTGAAGTAGCGGTTGCGCGTCTTGGTCCGGCCCGCCTTCACGGGCAGTTCGCTTGTGGTGCCGGTGGAATAAGCCGTGCACCTGGATCGCAATGGGCATGTTCCGCACTGGGGGTTGCGCGGTGTGCACACGGTGGCGCCGAGTTCCATCACTGCCTGGTTGTGGTCGCCGGGGTGCCGGGCATCGAGCAGTTCGGTGGCCAGCGCCTTGAATTGTTTGCGCCCTTGCGCGCTGTCAATGGGCGTTGCAATGCCGAAGCAGCGCGCCAGCACGCGGTACACGTTGCCGTCCACAACGGCTTCGGGCCTGCCGAAGCAAATGGAGGCAATGGCCGAGGCGGTGTAGTCGCCCACGCCTTTCAATTGCACCAGTTCTGCATGGGTGGCCGGGAATCGTCCACCGTGGTCCTTCATGACCTGCCGCGCGGCCACCAGCAGGTTCCGCGCCCGGCTGTAGTAGCCCAAGCCCTGCCACATTTTCAATACTTCATCCTCGCTGGCGGCCGCCAATGCGGCCACCGAAGGCCAGCGGCCGGTAAAGCGCAGGTAATACGCCAAGCCTTGGCCCACACGGGTTTGTTGCAGGATCACCTCACTGAGCCAAATGCGGTAGGGGTCCAAGGTTTCCCGCCAAGGCAACGGGCGCCGATGCGCCGCGTACCAAGGCCGTAGTTGCTGGCTGAACCATGAAGGACTTGACATACAGGGACAAAGATGCGCAATGATCGGGTCGGCAGATCAAGGAAAACACTATCTTCGCACCCCCAAAAAACGAAGATCGGGACATGACCAAGGCGGAACTGGTGGTTGCCATCAGCAGCAAAACGGGCATCGAGCGTGAGGTGGTGTTGAACACCGTTGAAGCGTTCATGGTGCAGGTAAAAGACAGTTTGGAAGCCGGCGAGGACGTGCACCTGCGCGGGTTCGGCAGCTTCCTGGTGAAGCACCGCGCACAAAAAACGGGGCGTATCCTGAAGAACAACACCACCATCATCATTCCCGCGCACAACATCCCCTTCTTCAAGCCGGCGGATGTCTTCGTGGACAAGGTGAAGAACGCCAGCAAGAAACCGGCCTGATGGATCTGAAGCGCCAGCATTGGATCATGATCGCCGCCGCCATACTGGTGGTGGTGCTCCTGTGGCTGGCGCCCCGCACACCTTCGGGGCAGGTGGAAAAGAACGCGGCCTCGGCAAGGGTCAGTGAAGACCCCAACAGCGGCTCCACGCCTCAGGCCCAAGGGGCCGGCCACGAGCATGGCGACGCGCCCACCAGCAAAGACCCGGAAGTGAACGCCATTCTTGCCGAGCTTCACGAAGCCATGGCGCACGGCCAAGCCCCCATGGCGGCCATCACCAAACTGAGGGACCTGGCCGACAGCCGCCCGGAGAACGTGGAGGCGCAATACCACATGGCCCTGTTGAGCTGGCAGAGCGGCCAGTACGACAAGGCGATGGTGCGCCTCAAGCAGGTCATTGCCTTGGACCCCAAGAACTACCCCGATGCCTATGCCTACCTGGGCCAGGCCTACGGAACACTGGACAGCCTGGAGAAGGCCGTGGCAGTGCTGGAAAAATACAAGACATTGGTGACCGACACAGCCCTGATCAACGGGGCGGACCGGTACATCCAAGACATCAAGAACAAGCCTAACCATTGAACCATGCCCTGCGGAAAGAAGCGGAAGCGCCATAAAATGGCCACCCACAAGCGCAAGAAACGTTTGCGCAAGAACCGCCACAAGAAGAAGAACCGGTAGGCGTTGATCGCCCGGTCTGCCCCCGTTCCGCCCCTGGCGGGACGCGGGGCGCCGTTCGGGCATTTTGCGTCGCGAGGCGCGCAACCTTACCCTTTTTCCCGTGAGCGTAGATCTGATCATCCGCTCCCAAGGGAGCGAAGTGGCCATCGCCGTCGTGCGCGACAAGCTCCTCATGGAGCTGCACCGCGAACGCACCGAGCGGGGCTTTGCCGTGGGCGACATCTACCTGGCCAAAGTGCGCAAGGTGGCCCCCGGCCTCAATGCCGCCTTCGTGGACGTGGGCCATGAGAAGGATGCCTTCCTGCACTACTACGACCTGGGGCCGCAGTACCGCAACAGTTTCAAGTTCGCCAAAGGAGCCGTAGCCGGCACGGTGAAGTCCTCCTTGTTGGCCGACTGGAAGCTGGAACCGGACATTGAGAAGGAGGGCAAGCTGCCCGATGTGCTCAGCGCCAGCCAGAGCATCCTGGTGCAGATCGCCAAGGAGCCCATCAGCACCAAGGGCCCGCGCCTCACCGCCGAGGTCACCCTGCCGGGGCGCTACATGGTGCTGGTGCCCTTCACCAACCGGGTGCACATCAGCAGCCGCCTTACCGACGAGACCGAGCGCAAGCGCCTGAAGGCGCTTATGCACGAGATCCGGCCGAAGAACTTCGGCATCATCATCCGCACCAATGCCGAAGGCCGGCGGAGCGAGGACCTGGAGGCCGATCTGAAGCATCTGCTGCACCGCTGGGACCAGATGTTCCACAACCTGCGCAGTGCCATGCCGCCCAAGCAGGTGCTCGGCGAAGTGGACCGTACCAGCGCCGTGCTGCGCGACGTGCTCAACAAGGAGTTCACCAGCATTATCGTGGACGATGACCTGGTGTACGAGGAAGTGCGCCAGACCCTGGAACGCACGGCGCCGGACCGCGTGGGCATCGTGAAGCTCTACAAGGGCAAGCTGGACATCTTCGACAACTTCGGCATCAACAAGCAGATCAAGCAGGCCTTCGGCCGGCAGGTACTGCTGCCCAGTGGCGCCTACCTCATCATCGAGAAAACGGAGGCCATGCACGTCATCGACGTGAACAGCGGCAGCCGCAAGGGCGGGCGCAACGACCAGGAGACCAACGCACTGGCCATCAACGTGGAGGCCGCCAAAGAGGTGGCCCGCCTGCTACGCCTGCGCGACATGGGCGGCATCATCTGCGTGGACTTCATCGACCTGTATGAGCCGGAGAACCGGCGCACCCTCCACAAGGCGCTCAAGGACGCCATGGAGGATGACAAGGCCAAGCACAACGTGCTCCCGCCCAGCAAGTTCGGCGTGATCGAGCTCACCCGCCAACGTGTGCGGCCCGAAACGGAGATCGACACCAGCGAGGCTTGCCCCACCTGCGGTGGCACCGGCGAGGTTAGTGCCCCCGTGCTCATCGTGGACGAGATCGAGAACGGACTCAACTACCTGCACGGCGAAAAGAACATGAGCGGGCTTTGTCTGCACGTGCATCCCTTCGTGGCGGCCTACTTCACCAAAGGCCTGCCCAGCATCCAGCACAAATGGTGGTGGCGCTGGAAGAAATGGGTGAAGGTGGTGCCGCAAGGCAGCAGCCGATACCTGGAGTTCCACGTCTTCGATAGCGCGGGCAAGGAGGTAGCGGTGTAGTGGAACTTCAGAGATACTGCCTTTGTCCGATGTCTCATGTCCTATGCGCGGCTACGTACCGCATAGGACATGAGACATCGGACATTTCTAACCTTTGCCTCCGCTATTTGTGATCAACCGTGGCCATGCCTCCAACCATGTTGACCGCGCTGCTTCGCCAAGCCCGTGCTTGCTGTGCCCGCCGGGAACCTTCGGTTGTCCCGGTATTCCTTGAAGAATTGCCTCCACCTGGGGTTTGAGCTTAGGGATATGGATCCGCACCACTTCAGCTACCACAGTGGTATCAATCCGGAAGTAGTCATGCACCAATCGGTTCCGCATGCCGATGACCAAGTTCCAAGGTACTGCCGGATGGGCTTGTCGGAGTTCCTTGGTCAATAAGTTGGCTGCTTAACCGATCACCTCAATAAGCTTCACCACGGCATAGCGAAGCATGGCGTCTTGATCCAGGGCATCTTCCGTTACCATGGAGGCATGTTCTTCCAGCTCCCGGATGGCATCCAGAATATGGAGCAGCCGTACCCGGTCTGCCTCAGGCGCGCGCATAGATCAGTCGCTTGTCCCCGTCCACAAAGGCTTTTACGTACGGACTTAGCCCCTTCATGGTAACGAGGTCCACGCGCCGACCTAGCAGTGCTTCCAAGTCCAGTCCCATTTGAACGAAATGCAAGCCGATGGGCTTGGAGTGGTCCAGTTCCACCAGGATGTCCACATCACTTTGCGCATCGGCAACGCCACGGGCGAAGGAGCCGAACAGGAAGGCTTGCTTCACCGGCTGCGCCGCGAAGTAGCTGCGAAGCTGTTCCAAGGTGCGCTCCTCAATGGCCATATTGCAAAGGTAGGGGATGAAGTTGGCTGTTGTAGGTTCGCGGCTTTCCATGTGTTCCGCGAACACCGTCCTTCACAAAGCCCGAGCCTGGTGCGCCCGCCAGGAGCGCTGCCAGCAGGAAGTGCGTGAAAAGCTCTACGCCTCGGGCGGGCACAAGGAAGAGGTGGAGCAGACCATCGCGCAGCTCATCGGTGAAGGCTTCCTCAACGAGGCGCGCTTCGCGGAGCACTTCGCCGTAAGCAAGAGCCGCCAGAAAGGCTGGGGCCGCAGGAAGATCGAGCTGGCGTTGAAGGTCAAAGGCGTTTCGGCAAGCTGCATCGCCTCAGGCTTGAAGGCCATAGATGCCGAAGAGGAAACAGCACAACTGCGCAACGCCGTGGCCAGGCGCTGGGAGCGCACCCAGGAGACCGATGGCTACATCCGTCGCGAAAAGGTGATCCGGTATTTTGTGGGGAAGGGGTTCGGGAGGGAGCAGGTGGAGAGGGTGATGGACAGCACGCACTGATCTTTTGTTGCCGAGGATCCTTCGCACCTTCTTCCCCCGCATTTGCAACGCGGGGGAAGGTCCAGGCGTGCTTGCAGCGCATATTCAACAGGCGCAGGTGGCCAGCGGAAGTGGTTCAGGGATGGTCGTTGCAAACGACCGGAATTAAACGCCCGCGTTACAAACGCGAGCGAGAGTTGGGCGAGAGTCGGTTCAATAGAAGTACTACAACCGCTCTGTTGCCGTTTCGTTTGTTATGAGCAGGTTCTTTGACGGCCAGTTCTTTTACTTTTTAAATCATTAAAATATTATTTCAATCACACCAATTAAAAATGCTATTACGAAAATTATTAGAAATATAGTTAAGCATCCATTCTTTGGCGATTCTATAACTGGCTCATTGTTCTTATATAAGTCGAAAACCACTCCATTAAGTCCAAATCCCGTAACTAATTTACATTTTATTCGTTGCCCTGTTCTTTTATACTAAACAAGTGCTCGGTTCCCGTTATAGAAAACTTGGAAGATACCATTTCATCATTTACTTTAACAGTTTCTTTCCCAAGCAGAGAGTTGAACAATTCTATTTTATTTTCCCCTAAATAAATTGTTGTGAATTTCATTTTTGTTAGTTTTTTGTTAGTCCTACTGATTTTGCTTTTTAATGTCGCCCGGTTTTTTGAAATGGTTGATAGTCTCCTTCCCGGTAAGCCGCTCGGCGGCCCGCTCAGCGTTTGCCCAGCAGCTCCCACCCCATCAGTCCCGTACGCGCCAGGAAGTACCTCCAGCTCACGTGCAGCACGCCGAAGCCGTACTTCATGCTACGGCTGAAATTGATGCTGCTGGCCTCATCGAAATACTTGGTGGGGCAAGTGACCTCCGCAATGGCGAAGCGGTTCCAGAAGATCTGGCCGATCATCTGGTTATCGAAGACGAAATCATCCGAGCAGCGGTGGTATTCGCACTTGCGCAGCACCTCGGCGCTGTACGCGCGGTAGCCGGTGTGGTACTCACTTAGCTTCTCACCCATCAGCAGGTTCTGGGTAAGGGTGAGCAGGCGGTTGGCCACGTACTTGTACAGGGGCATGCCGCCCTTGAGGGCACCGCCGCCCAGGATGCGCGAGCCGAAGACCACGGGGTATACGCCATCACCGATCACCGCCACCATGGCCGTGATGAGCTTGGGGGTGTACTGGTAGTCGGGGTGCAGCATCACCACGATGTCGGCGCCCAGCTCCAGGGCCTTGTCGTAGCAGCTTTTCTGGTTGCCGCCGTAACCCTTGTTCACCTCATGCACCACGATGTGGCGGATGCCGATGCGCTTGGCCTCTTCCACGGTGTTGTCGGGGCTTTTGTCGTCCACGAGCACCACCTCATCCACGATGTCGAGGGGGATCTCGTCGTAGGTCTGCTTCAGGGTGTGCTGGGCCTTGTAGGCGGGGAGCACCACAACGACCTTTTTGCCTTGGTACATGGGAGGGCAAAGATGGGATGAACAGATCACGCGAGGTTACGATGCATCTCGCGAAGCCGCGAAGGAGTACTCCTTGATTCGCGTGAATTACCCCACTTTCCCTGGATGGAACCTTCGCGGCTTCGCGCCTTCGCGTGACCTTCCCCCGCCACCTCGTATGCTTCGCGCGCCTTCAGCCCGCTGCCGAGGTGCCCTTGTTCACCAAGTACACGCCCAGCAGGATCAGGCCCACCATGGCCAATTGCATCGGGGCCACGCTTTCGCCATCGAACAGGCCCCAGCCGATGGCCACCACGGGCATGAGGTAGGTGACGGAGGCCGCCCACACGGCCGAGGTGAGCTTGATCAACTGGTTCCAGAGGATGAGCGACATGCCCGTGCCGAACGCCGCCAGGATGGCCACAAAGCCCAAGGCCCTCCAAGCATGCGGCACCGTGGCCAAGGTGTGCGGCAGGTCCGATGCGAAAATGCCCACGAGGCCCAACGGCCCCACGATGCTGATGGCCAGCACGGAGATGGCCGTGGCGGGCACCATGTAAAGGCCGTGCTTCACAATGTTGCCGCTGAACCCGTAGCACACCGCGCCCACGATGGGCAGGATGGCGTACACGCTCCAGGCCGCAGCCCCGCCGCCCTGCCGGAAGGCGATGGTGCCCAAGGCCCCCGCCAGGCCCAGCAGCACGCCGAGGAAGTTGGCCGCGCGGAAGCGCACCCCGAACAGCAGCACGCCCACCAGCAGGGTGAACAGCGGCGAGAGGCTGTTGAGCATGCCCGCCAGGGAGCTGTCGATACGGCTTTGCGCCAGGGCGAACAGGAACGCGGGGATGCCGTTGCCCAGCAGTGCCGTGCCCAGCAGGGGTTTCCAATGGCCGATGAACCAGTGTGCGTGGCGGAAGAGCAGCGGCAGCAGCACCAACCAGGCGATGAACAGGCGCGCGCTGGCCAGCTGCATGGGCGAAAGCGCCGGGGCGCCGCCCTGGAACAGCCCGCGCTTCATCAGGATGAAGGAACTGCCCCAGACCAGCGAGAGCACCGCCAGCAGCAGCCACTTCAACCGCCCGTTTCCGCTGCCATTGTCCATCCTGCGATGCGCGGGCGAAGGTAGCTGCAAGGGCAACCGCATTAAAATGACCGCAGTTGAACCGGCTTGTTGGAGCTGTGCAACATGCAGAGCCACCACCGATGTTAGCTGGTGTTGGCCCTTCGGCTCCGCACAGGGCAGTGTTTAGGATAGATCTACGAGTACTGCCTTGGGCGGAGCCGAAGGGCCATTCACAACCTTAGGACTACCAGCGGTTTCCATTGACAGTTGAATTACGATGCGTTGGCCCTGAGTTAGCTGCGGCATATGGCGGACCGATCACTACATTTGTACCAAGTCCGACTGATCATGAACAAGTTGCCCCTTCTTTCCGTGCTGCTGCTCTTCGCCTGCAGCCATGGCCCTTCATCGGATAACGGCGGAGCAGTGGCAGACCGTACGGAGGTGGAGGTGGTGATCAGCACCGGGGAACCCATGGCCACGGCCGACCTGACCATCGGGGGCATGAGCTGTTCGATGATGTGCGGCAACATGATCAAGGGCGCATTGGCCAAAGTGCCGGGCGTTACACAAGCGGAGGTGGAGTATACCGACGGCTCGGAAACGGGCCATGCCAAGGTGACCTACGACCCCGCCAAGGTGGATGACGGCCAGCTCGTCCGCGCCGTACAAGCACTGGCCGACGGCCAGTACACGGTATCCTCCATTGCGGTGAAGAAGCAGGTGAAGCATGCTTCCAGGAATACGGCCAAGGAACAGGACGAGCGTTCCGCGTGCCTGCTTCCCGAAGTGCCCATGCCCAACTTGGTTGGCATGCTGCAGGCCTTGGTGCGGATCTGAGCGGGCGCGCACCGCGCAAGTACCTAAGCCCGGTTTCCGCAGGGGTGGACCGGCGGCCTACGCCAGTGCCCCAAGCAGCGCCAACATCTCTTGTTGAATGTGCCGGCCCTTGTCTGCAGCGTACCACGCGTGGACCTTGGCATAAAGCTCCTCCTTGGGCAATTGCTTATCGGCTGGCAAGGCCTTGTTCGCCAGCACGATGGATTGCGCCTCTTGCGGCCTCGGCCCCCAGGTGAACAGTTCCTTGCCGTGGAGGTCGAAGGCGATCAGCTTGGGAATGCTCCGCGTTCCGTTGGTGAGGTAGTGGTCCATCAGCCCAAGGTGCCCGTCACGCAGCAGTAGGCCATAGCGCACGTTGGGAGCCGCGTCCGCCATCAAGTGCAGCACTGGTGCCACCTGCGAGCTGTCTCCGCACCAAGGCTCCGTGAGCACCAGCCAGTTCATGGCCGGAGCGAGCTTGAGGGCTTCCACCACCTCCGGCAACAGCTTCACGGTTTTCTCGTTGCGCACGGTGCGGGCCAGGTTCAGCTTGGTGTAGGCCAGCATCTCCTCACTTTGGTCGGGGCCCGTGGTACGGTGCTCCGCCACCAAGCGGTCGAACAGGGTGCGGTAGGCATCGGCGCCCAGCGCCTCCGCCATTCCGGCCAACAGGTCGCTGGAGGGGGCGGCTTTAGTTGTGCTCATCTCCATGGGCTATGGTTGGGTTGCGGCCTGTAAGCTGTCCGCGTTCAAGGCCTCAAACCGCTGGATCAGCTCCTCATCGGTATAGCCCAAGTTCACGATCATCTGTGCGGCATCCTTGGCAAAGCGGTGGTCCGGGAACTTGTCGATCACTGTTTGGTACGCCTTTTCCGCCTCACCCTTTTGGTGCAGGCCATTGTCTATGGCGAAGGCTTTCAGGTAATACGTGTCGGGGATCTTCCTCCACCCGGGAAAATCACGCATGATCCGTTCGTACAATTCAATGGCACCTTGTGGGTCGCCCAACGTACTGCGCAGGCTGGCCCCTCGGAAGATGTACTCCGGCGTGAGGGAATCCAGCGGATGCTGTTTGGCATACAACAGATATACGTCAAGCAAGGCTTGGGCTCCCTTGCGATCCACTCCCGGTGTGGCATAGAGCGTATCCTCCATGGCCCGGATGCGGTCGGCGGCCACATTGCCCCCTGCTTCAGTTTCCGCACCACTGCCGCACGACGACAGCACCAGCAGCATGGCCACAACCTTATGGGCACAAAAAAATACCTTCTTCATTTCAAGGTGGTGAATCGCATCTTGTACTTCGCATCGGTCTTGCCGCGGCTGATGTCGCGCAGCTTGCCCTGCAACATGCGCTTGCGCAGCGGTGCCAGCAGCTCGGTGAAGAGGATGCCGTCCAGGTGATCGTGCTCGTGCTGCAGCACCCGTGCCGCGTAGCCCTCGAAGGTTTCTTCGTGCTGCTTGAAGTCCTCGTCCATGTACTGCATCACGATCTTCGGTTTGCGCCCCACCTCCTCGCGGATGCCGGGTATGCTGAGGCAGCCCTCCTCAAAGGCCCACTCCTCCCCTTCCTCCTCCACGATGTACGGATTGATGAAGACCTTCTTGAAGTCCTTCAGGTGCGCATCCTCCGTGGGGTTGCCGTCCTCATCCTCGGCAAACGGCGAGCAGTCCACCACAAAAAGGCGGATGCTCTCGCCAATTTGCGGGGCCGCCAAGCCTACACCGCTGGCGGCGTACATGGTTTCGTACATGTCGGCGATCAACTGCTTCAGGCCGGGATGGCCGGGGGCGATGTCGGCGGCGACTTTCTTCAGCACGGGGTCGCCGTAGGCGCGGATGGGGAGGATCATGGTTGAGGGGCGCAAAGGTATTGGGGGTAGTTCGTAGTTCGTTGGATGCAGGCAGTACCACGTGTGCAGACACTCTTCCCTACGAACCACGAACTATGTCCTCCTCCGCTCCATCCACCCCTGCAGCAAGATCACTGCGCTGATGCGGTCCACCGCACCTTTATCACGCCGGGCCTTTTTACCGATGCCGCTTTGCACCATGGCGCGCTGGGCGAGCACGCTGGTGAAGCGCTCATCGGCGGTTTCCACCCAGTGCTTAGGGAACTGGCGCTTGAGCTCGGCAATGAAGAGCCGGGTATTGGCCGTGATGTCCGTAGGCGTACCGTCCAAATTCACCGGCAGGCCCACCACAAAGCCCTCCACCGCCTCCTTGGCGGTGTAGCGCTTCAAGTAGTCCATCAGTTCCATGGAATCCACCGTGGCCAAGGCCGTGGCAATGATGCCCGCCGGATCGGTCACTGCCAGGCCGGTGCGCTTGAGGCCGAAGTCGATGGCGAGGATGCGCATGGGGCAAAAGTGGGGTTGGGCGGATCAACTCCGTGCTTCGCATAGCTCCAAGGTCCCTGAGCGGAGATCCGGAGGGAGCAATCCCATGTTTCAGCCATCAGTGCCGCGGACCGGAATCGGGCGATCTTTGGCCCATGCACGAACTGATCGAAAAAGCATGGGAGGACCGCAGCCTGCTGGCCGACCCTGAAGTGGTGCAGGCCATTGAGGGCGTGGTGGAGCAACTGGACCGGGGAGAATTGCGCGTGGCGGAGCCCTCGACTTCGCTCGGGCCGACAGCCACCAATGGATGGAAAGTGAACGAATGGGTGAAGAAGGCCGTGCTGTTGTACTTCCCCATCCGCAAGATGGTGACGATGGAGTGCGGGCCGCTGGAATTCCACGACAAGATCCCGTTGAAGCGCAACTACGCGCGGCTGGGGGTACGCGTGGTGCCGCATGCCATCGCGCGGCACGGCAGCTACATCGCCCCCGGGGTGATCCTGATGCCCGGCTACGTGAACATCGGTGCTTACGTGGACGAAGGCAGCATGGTGGACACCTGGGCCACCGTAGGCAGCTGCGCACAGATCGGCAAGCACGTACACTTGAGCGGCGGCGTGGGCATCGGCGGGGTGCTGGAGCCCGTGCAGGCCGCGCCTGTGATCATTGAGGACGGCGCCTTCATAGGTAGCCGCGCCATTGTGGTGGAAGGCGTGCATGTGGGCCGCGAGGCCGTGCTGGGCGCCAACGTGGTGCTCACGGCCAGCACCCGCATCATCGACATTACCGGTCCGGAGCCGGTGGAGATGAAGGGCCATGTGCCGCCGCGCAGCGTGGTGATCCCGGGCACGGTGCCCAAGCGCTTCCCCGCCGGGGAGTACGGCGTGCCGTGTGCGCTCATCATCGGGCAGCGCAAGGAGAGCACGGACCGCAAGACGAGCTTGAACGATGTTCTACGGGAGCACCATGTGGCGGTGTAAGGGGGTGAGTTCGTGGTTCGTAGTTTTCTGTTGTCAGTTGTCAGCCATTAGGTGCGCGGCCCACGGACAACCAACAACGAACCACTGACAACTGCAAGAAAGGGAAACGGCACACCCGCATGGCCAAGCAGTTCCTGATCATACAGACCGCCTTCCTGGGCGATGCCGTGCTGGCCACCGGCCTGGCGGAGAAGCTGCATGCGTGGTACCCGGACGCCGCGATCGACATGGTGGTGCGCAAGGGCAATGACGGACTGTTCAACGGGCATCCCTACCTGCGCAAGCTCCACGTATGGGATAAGGGGCAGGGCAAGAACCGCGCACTGTTCCAGCTGATCGGCGAGCTGCGCAAGCGCCGGTACGACCACGTGATCAATGCGCAGCGCTACTTCAGCACCGGGCTGATGACGGCGCTTTCCGGCGGGAGGGAGACGATCGGATTCAGCAAAAACCCGCTGAGCTTCCTCTTCACGCGCAAGGTGCCGCACCAAATCCCGGATTGGCGCGAGTTGCGCGGGAAAGTCGCGGACAGCGGCGTGCACGAGATGGACCGCTTGAATGCATTGATCGCACACCTCACCGATGGGGCAAGACCGCTGCCAAGGTTGTATCCATCGGAAGCAGAACGCGCACAGGTGGCCGGACTGTTGGGGCCTCAGGGTCCTGAGGCGGAGAACCTGAGGGGGCAATACATCACCATCGCGCCGGCGTCGGTATGGTTCACCAAGCAATGGCCAGCGGAACAATGGGTGAAGTTGATCAAGCTCATCCCGAAGGGACAGCGTGTGCTGCTGATCGGTGCGCCGGGTGATGTGGCACTGTGTGGTCGCATCACCAAGGAAGCCGGGCGCGGCGAGGTGCTGGCCGGCAAACTTTCCCTACTGGGCACTGCGGCATTGATGGAAGGCGCCGCGATGAACTACGTGAATGACAGTGCACCGCTGCATATCGCCGGCGCCATGCGTGCCCCTGTGACCGCTGTGTTCTGCAGCACGATGCCAGCCTTCGGATTCGGGCCGTTGCACGCCAACGGTCGCGTGGTGCAGCGCGCCGAGCCGTTGTATTGCAGACCCTGCGGCCTGCACGGGCACAAGGCTTGCCCCGAAGGACATTTCAAGTGCGCGCTGGAAATCGGTGTCGGTCACGCAGTTGCGCACTGACCCCGATCCACACTACTGACAATTCCGTGACATTAAGTACCTTGCCCTCCTGATCCAGACCAACCCGATCCATTCCATCATGACCTATCGCTCCCCCCAAAAAACCATCGTCCTTTCCCTGATCGCCGGTGCAGTGGTAGTGGGCAGCTATGCCTTCAGCCCGGCACCCCGGCCCGGCAACCATGAAAACAACCTGAAGATCCTTCCCAAGGACATCTCGGATGAAGAGCTCATGCAGGTGATGCACAGCTTTGAGGTGGCCTTGAACATGAACTGCGGCGATTGCCATACCCACAGCGCTACCGACCCCAACAAGATGGATTGGGCTGCGGACACCAAGCACAAGCAGACCACCATCGAGATGATGAAGATGGTGCAGGAGCTGAACAAGCAGTACTTCGGGGTGGACGGCGATTTCAAGACCAACTACCTGCAATCGCAGTACAAGGTTTCCTGCAATACCTGCCACAACGGGCATGAGGAGCCGAACAACATGGTGACGATCCCGATCCCGGAGAAGCACTGAGCTAGTTCGCAGTTCGTAGGGCGTAGTGCACAGGGCGTAGGGCAAGGGATTGGTGCGTGGCACTATTCCCTGCGAACTACGCCCTGTGCCCTACCCCCCAATATCCTCGTTCCACAGTTCAGGCTTGGCGGCGATGAACTCCTCCATCATGCGCACGCATTCCGGCAGGTCCAGGTCGATCACCTCCACACCGTGCTCCTCCATGAACTTGCGTGCACCGGGGAAGGTGCGGCTCTCCCCCACGACCACCTTGGGGATCTTGAACTGCACGATGGTGCCCGCGCACATGTAGCACGGCATCAAGGTGGAGTAGATCACCGTGTTGCGGTAGCTGCCGATGCGGCCCGCATTGTTCAAGCAGTCCATCTCGCCGTGCAAAATGGGGTTGCGCTCCTGCACCCGCTTGTTGCGGCCGGTGGCGATGAGCTTACCGTCCCGCACCAGCGCGGAGCCAATGGGGATGCCGCCTTCCGCAAGGCCCCTGCGCGCCTCGTCGATGGCCGCTAGCATGAATTGGTCCATGGGAATGATCTTGGATCCTCGGGTAAACCTGACTCGTTTCGTTCAATGCGAAACTTGAGCGACCAGTTCCTTGATCGCCTTGGTATCCAAACTGTCCATTTCGGATTTGTCATAGATGCTCAAGAGATAGACCTCCTTGTCCTCGGTGATCACGTACGTGATCAATCGGGCACCACCGCTCTTCCCCTTCCCTTTGCTCTTGATCGCCACGCGCACCTTGAAAACACCGTGGCCCAAGCTGGTGCCCAGATGTGGATCACGTTTCAGATCCGCCTCGATCGCCATAAGTTCATCACGCAGTGAACGGTACCTCTTCAAAAGGGCCTTCACCTTCTTTCGAAAGACCGGCGTCGGTATGACCCTATACGGCATTCAGCACCTCCGTCAAGGTGGGCTTCCGCAATTTTCCCTTGCGCATCCGCTCTACTTGGGAAAACGCTGTCGTCAGATCATCCCGCAATTTCAGCAACTGTTCATAGTGGCGAATGCGTTCGGCAAGCTTGTTCCACTCTTCCACCGACACTTGAACGGCTTGCAGATTGCCATCCGCATCGTTCACATATTGCAGGGGGATCTTCATGTAGCCAAAGATAGGAACTTGCTTTTGCCTGTGGCGCCTCCCACTGAACCATCGGTCCTATTTTCGCGGCCCCATTCGGAAAATCCCGCACCCGTGTCCGAGCGCACCACCGCATTTACCGTTGACACCACACGCTTGGAGGGCGTTGCGGAACAACCCTTGTTCCAGGCCGCCTCGCGGGTGGCGGAGCGCATGGGCGTACGCGCCTTCGCCATTGGCGGCTATGTGCGCGACCTGCTGCTGGGCCGGCCCTGCAAAGACATCGACATCGTGTGCGAGGGGGACGGCATCGCTTATGCCGAAGCCGTGGCCAAGGAGCTCAACGCGGGCAAGGTGCATGTGTTCAAGAATTTCGGCACCGCCATGTTCATGCTGGATGAACTGCAGGTGGAGTTCGTGGGCGCCCGCAAGGAGAGCTACCAGCGCAACAGCCGCAAGCCCGAGGTGGCGCCCGGCACCCTGCGCGACGACCAGGAGCGGCGCGATTTCACCATCAACGCGCTCGCCATTTCCCTGAACGAAACCGACCGGGGCGCGCTGGTGGACCCCTTCAACGGCGTTCACGACCTGGAGCGCGGCATCATCCGCACCCCGCTTGATCCCGACATCACCTTCAGCGACGACCCGCTGCGCATGATGCGGGCCATCCGCTTCGCCACGCAATTGGGCTATTTCATTGACGCGCCCACCTTCGAGGCCATCCGGCGCAACGCCGAGCGCTTGGACATCATCAGTGCCGAGCGCATCCACACCGAACTGAACAAGATCATCCTGGCACCGGTGCCCAGCATCGGCTTCAAACTCCTCCTGGACAGCGGACTGCTGGTGCGTTTCTTCCCCGAAATGGTGGAGCTGCTGGGCGCGGAGGAAAAATTCGGCATCGGCCACAAGGACAACTTTTACCATACCATCCAAGTGCTGGACAACGTGGCCAAGCACAGCGACGACCTCTGGCTGCGCTGGGCCGCCGTGCTGCACGACATCGCCAAGCCGCGCACCAAACGCTTCGAGCAGGGCCGCGGCTGGACCTTCCATGGCCACGAGGACAAGGGCGCCCGCATGGTGCCCGGCATCTTCCGCCGCATGAAGCTGCCCTTGGACGAGCAGATGCGCTTCGTGAAAAAACTGGTGGCCCTGCACCTGCGGCCCATCGCCCTCACCAAGGAGGAAGTCACCGACAGCGCCGTGCGCCGCCTGCTCTTCGATGCCGGCGACGACATCGACGCGCTGATGATCCTCTGCAAGGCGGACATCACCAGCAAGAACGAGGCCCGCAAGAAGCGCTACTTGGCCAACTACGAACTGGTGCTGGAAAAGCTGAAGGAGGTGGAGGAAAAGGACCGCGTGCGCAACTTCCAGCCGCCCATCACCGGCGAGGACATCATGGCCGCGTTCAACATCGCGCCCTGCAAGGCCATCGGCGACATCAAGACGGTGATCAAGGATGCGATCTTGGACGGCAGGATACACAACGACCGTGCGGCTGCCTGGCCATTAATGTTGGAGGAAGGGAAGAAACTCGGGCTGACGGTGGTGGAGGGGATGGAGGAGCCGGGGCGTAGTTCGTAGTTCGGCGTTCGGAGCGCTCACACCACCAACCACGAACTACGCCCTAACAACGGACAACTCGGATTCACCCCTATCTCAGGCTACTTTCGCGCTTCATCCACACCCATGCTCATCTACCGTTTCCGCGTGCTGATCGACGACGCCAGCGAGGCGTTCCGCGACATTGAGATCGGTTCAGGACAAAGCTTCCGCGAGTTCCACCAGGCCATCAAGGAGGCCTTCGGCTTCACGGGTGATGAAATGGCTTGCTTCTACGTAAGCGACGCCGAATGGGGCAAAGGCACTGAAATTCCCTTGGCCGACCTGGGCTTCGGGGAGGAAGGCAAGGTGCCCCTGCTGATGCACGAGGTGGAAGTGGGCGATCACGTGCGCGATGCCGACCAGCGCTTTGTGTATGCCTATGACTTCCTGCACATGTGGATGTTCCTGGTGGAGCGCATCGGCACGGACGACCCGGACCCCGCGCTCACCTACCCGCGTGTGGCCATGAGCGTGGGCAAGGCCCCGCGCGAAGATTCCCGACAGGAACTGCTGGCCGTGGAAGATGACGAAGCCTTCGACGACCCCTACAACGGCGATGACCCGTACGGTGACGACGATGGGGACGACGAGCACTACGGCGGCAGTGTGGACGACCTGGGCGACAAGTACTGATGGACGCACAGGGCTTGCTGGTGGTGATCGGCGGTCCCACTGCCAGTGGTAAAACCCGGGTGGCCGCCACCTTGGCCAAGCACTTCGGCACGGAGGTCATCAGCGGGGATTCCCGCCAGTTCTACCGCGCCATGCGCATCGGCACCGCCCGGCCAGCGGAAGAAGAATTGTTGGGCGTGAAGCACCACTTCCTGGGCCACTTGGAACTGAAGGAAACGTGGAGCGCCGGTGAATTCGCGCGGCAGGCGGAACCCGTGCTGCAAGAGCTCTTGAAGCAACACGGCATCGCGGTGCTGGTGGGCGGCAGCGGCCTCTACCTGGATGCGCTCACCAACGGACTGGACCCCATGCCCTTGGTGGACCACGCCGTGCGCGAACGGCTGCAACACCGCTTTCAGCAACACGGCCTGCAAGACCTTTTGAAAGAGTTGGACCGTTTGGACCCGGAGATCTCCCGCGTCATCGACCGGCAAAACCCCCAGCGCGTGATCCGCGCCTTAGAGGTGTGCATTGCCAGCGGACGGCCCTATAGCGCCCAGCGCATTGGCCCGCGCCAGCGCGAAGACCTGCGCATCGTGCGCATCGCCCTGGACCTGCCGCGCGAGGAACTCTACGCCCGCATCGATGCCCGCGTGGACCGCATGATCGCCGACGGCCTGGAGGAAGAAGCGCGTTCCCTCCTGCCCTACCGCGAACTGAACGCCTTGCGCACCGTGGGCTACCGCGAATTCTTCGAGCACTTCGACGGGAAGACCGGCCGCGAAGAGGCCATTGAACAGATCAAACAGCATACGCGCAACTACGCCAAGCGGCAGTTGACCTGGCTGCGGCGGGAAAAAAGCTGGCGCTTTCTTCATCCCGAAATCGCCACGCCGGAAAAGATCCGTGAACTTGGCCGATAATGGCTGAAACCGCCCCCGCCCATGATCGGCGCATGGCCGTGGCCTGGTGGTTCGTGCTGATCTGCGTGCTCGTTGTGCGCACCGCCACCATGGTCGAATTCGGAATGCGCTATGCCGGTTCGGACGATGTGCTCTTCTGGAACGTGGCCAACGACTTTGCACACGGCATCTTCCGGGAACCCTACGTGTACGGGCAGAACTACAATCCCGCCCTGGAATCGCTGCTGGCCGTACCCCTGCTTTGGTGCCACGTGCCCATGCACACGGCCATGCCCGTTTCCACTTCGCTGTTGGCCCTGCTGCCGTTCATTTCCTTCTCCCTTTGGCACAAACGCAGCAAGGAGTGGTTGCCCGCCATGGCCTTTCTCGCCATTCCCCTGCTGCTCCCCGTGCAGTGGGACCTGATCACCACCATGTCGCGCGGCTTCGTTACCGGTATCGCCGCGTTGGGAGCTCTTCCTTGGGCGTTTCGGATCAAGTCCGAAATGCGAAAAGCCGCTGCCATCGGCTTCATCCTTGGTACCGCTCTTTACCTCAACCCCAACGCGGCCATCTTCGGGCTGCCCTTCAGCATGTGGTTCCTGCTGGGTTCGCAACAGCGGTTCCGCGCTCTGCTTTCCATGGCCGCAGGCAGCATTGCACCCCTGTCGGCACACTTCCTGTCCATGCAGTTCTACGCCCGGCAGCCGTGGCGCATGGTACACCGCATCGACGATTGGCGCATGGAGTTCCACCCCATCGACCTGGTGCCTGAAGGGTTGCAGCAGCTTGGGGACCATTTCCAGTGGCTGATGCCCGCGGCATGGAACCATGGGGCATGGGTGCTGGCCGCATTGGCCGTGGTGGCGCTGCTCGCGGCCTGGCAAGGGCACAAGAACTTGGCTTGGGCCATTGCGGCGGTCTTCCCACTGATCTTGTTCTCCTTTTCCTTCGCGAAAGTCCAGGACGGGTTCAGGCACGTGCTCTACCCTTACAACCGCATGTACTTGGCCGTTCCAATACTGCTGGCATGGGCATTGTCGCACCTGAAATGGCGCATGCACGCGGCAGCGGCCATTTGTTTGATCGTGGCGGCGGCAGGAACTACCTGGTATAAAGCCACGCACGTGGCCGGGATTGCCCATGCAGCCATGCAACCGGGAACCGGGGTGCCGGTGGAGAGCTGGCCCTATTCAGACTTTGTGGCTTACGCGGATACCGTTTCCACCGTGGCCGCACGGCACCAGGCTGATCTGGTGGTCGGGCTGGACGGTCCGGACGGGTCGCTCCATCTGGCCTTGTGCTACGGCGGCAACATCGTGTCGCCCAACCTGCCGCCCACGCTCTATGTGGGCTTGGACCGCCGCTGGTGGCGCAGACAGGAAGAAAAGGGAGCGCAGCACAAAGCCATCCTTTTCGTTGGCGGCGATGATGCCTTGTGGAACCGCTTGCACGATGCCCGACCCGCCTTCGAAACTTTGAACATCGCAGGCGAAACCTTCCACCTGCTGCGCCCGGGAGGCCCTACCACCGCGCAAGTGATGGACAGGTTGGGCCGGAAGTGGTAGCTTTTTACCTAAGCTCAGTCCTTGCGCAGTAATTTGCGGTGCGACCATACCCATGTCCTCCCCCCGCCTCGCCCAACTGCACGCCATGCTCGCCGAAGAGCCGGGCGATCAATTCCTACGCTACGCCATAGCCATGGAGAAAAAGCGCGACGGGGAAATGGAGGCTGCCGCAGCGGACCTTCGCACGTTGGTGGAGGAAGACCCGAAATACGTTGCCTGCTACTACCAATTTGCCGTGATCCTAGCGGACCTGGGGCATACTGCCGCGGCCATGGAAGCGTGCAAGGCCGGAGCCCTGCAATGCCTGATCACCGGTGATGCCAAGGCACGCGGCGAGCTCCTGGCCCTGCGCAACAGCCTGGAGGAAGCAGGGGAATGAAGCGCACACGCAGGACCTTTTGGTGGGTGGTCGCCGGGCCGTTGGTGGTGCTGGCCGCCATCACCTGGCAGGCTTGGCCGTATTTGGCCATCACGGGGCGCACCGGCAGCCACGTGCTGGTGGTGGAAGGGTGGATGGAAGAAGCCGCCTTGCAGCAAGCCGCCCAGCTGGTCCTTGACAGTGGCTACACCCGGGTATACACCACCGGCACCGTACGCCCCTTCTCCTACTACCTCAGGCCCGGCCATGGCCTTTCCGTGGTGTTGCGTGAAGCAGCACAAGCCACGCTGGAAGTGGATATCAGCGGCCTGCCCGGGGCGGGCTTCACGCTGGTCGCGGACGGCGACACCTTGCTGAACCGGTCCGTGGGGCCGGAGCCGCAGGTGTACACTGCGCCGTTGCCCCGCCGCACTGCAGGCATCCAACTTACGGCATGGTCCACCGGGGTTGCCGGGGATGCCCCGTCCATCTTCGTTGCGGATGCCGCCGTAGGCGGTGTGAACATCAATTTGCTCCAGGAGCGGTCCTGGTTCACCCGCCCTGAAGATGTCAACGCCCCGGCTTGGCCCACCTACGCCCAAAAGGCAAGGGATGGGCTGATACGCCTGGGCGTGCCATCCGGCACGATCACCGCCGTACCGGCCTACGGCCTGCCGCGCAGCCGTACCTGGGGCAATGCCCATGCCTTCGGCATCCAGGCCCGTAATGACGGTCTTACCGCCTTTGATGTGGCCACCGTGGGCGTGCATGCCCGCCGTTCGCGCAACCTGTTCCAGGCCGCTTGCGGCCCCGGCGTTCGCGTGGGCGTGGTGGCCCTCACCGACCCGTATTGCACACATGCCAACTGGTGGCGCAGTTCACGGGGCTGGCTCACCGTGCTCAAGGAAGTGTTCGGCACACCGGAAAAGCAGGCCGTGCGCATCAAGCATTCGGTGCTTCCACCGAAATGAACGCCACCCGGCGCCCAAGCGTAACTTTCGGGCATGGAAACGATCAGAAGGCCTAAACCGGGTGATTTCCCCGCCTACCACGGTGCTTACCTGCTGGCAGCCCATGGTGAGGACCTTTCCACAGCCTTCCACCATGCCAGCGCGGAGGAGCTCCGCACCCGCGACCTGGTACCCGAAGACCGATGGGAGTTCCGCTATGCTCCGGGCAAGTGGACCACCAAGGAGGTGTTCCAGCACATCATCGACACTGAGCGCGTGTTCAGCTACAGGGCGCTGTGCATCGCCCGGGGCGAACAAGCCAACCTGCCCAGCATGGACGAGGATGCCTACCAGGCCAAGGCGCGCACCGCAGCCCGCAACATTGAGGACATCCTGCGTGAATTGGCGGCCGTGCGCAGGTCCACCGTTGAACTGTTCCACAGTTTCGATGCCGAGGCCTTGGCCTGCAGCGGCACCGCCAATGGCAAGCACATCACCGTGCCGGCCCTGGGATGGATCATTGCCGGGCATTCCGAGCACCACCTGCGGATCATACGCGAACGTTATCTTGCCTGAAACTTCAGGCATGGGCAAACGCTCCATCCAGCAGTGGTTCGATGAATATGGCGAGAGCCACCGCAACGGGGTGAACGTGGCCGTGCACTGGGTCGCGGTGCCGCTGATCTATTTCAGCATCACCGGCTTTCTGATGGCCATCCCGGCTCCGGCATACCCCTATGTGGACCGCTACCTGTGGGCCTTGCTCGCCATGGGGGCGGTATGGATCTTTTACATGCAGCGCAGCTTCTCCATTGCCGTGGGCATGGCCGTGTTCAGCATGCTGTGCGTGCTGGCAGGCCGATGGCTGGACCAACATGCGGCATGGCCGCTATGGGCGATCTGCCTGGCGGTCTTCGCGCTGGCCTGGATCGCCCAGTTCATCGGCCACGGCGTGGAGGGCAAGAAGCCCAGCTTTCTCAAGGACCTCCAGTTCCTGCTGATCGGCCCGGCGTGGCTGATGGCCAAGCTCTACCGCAGGCTGGGCATAGGTTATTGAACGGGCTTGAAGTAGACCGGCTCGCGCCCACGGGCCAATTCGGGCCGAAGGATGCCGATCAGGTCGAGCAGCACCACGTCGGGTTCCAGGCCGGCCTGGCCGAAGAGGTCGCTCTCTGCACTGTTGCCGTAGAACGCCCCATGCCCGGTGAAGGCCGGCAAGGCCATGATGCGGCCGTCATTGCCGCCGACATCCGTTGCCGCCACGGGGTGGTCCAATTCCAGAATTCGCCCCCACCGATGGGCCTGGGCACCGATGGTCAGCACCGTTTCCAGGTCCAGGTCCAAGTTGCCGGTGGACTGCCGATCGGCGAAGAGGTAGCGCCCCCCGGCATCGTTGATCAGTTGCGCCATGTAACTGTTGCCCGCCGGCACGGACCATGCCCCCTTCCACGAGCTGCCGAAGAATACCGCCGGTGCGAGGGAATCCTTCGGTACGGAGGCCATGGCCGCCTGATACCGCTGTACGATGGCCCGAAAGCGCTCCGCGGCCTGTTCCTCCTGCCCCAACAGCATGCCGAAGGCCCGGATCCATTCCGCACGGCCCAACGGGTGGCATTCGAGGTATTCCGCCACCGGCACGGTGGACATCCCCACGCCTACGGAGACGTTTTTGGGGTTGCCGTACGGATAGGTGAACAAGACTTCCGGTGCCAGCAACAGCATGCGCTCCCGGTCCAACCCCTCGGCAGTGGCGATCTCCGTGATCTTGCCTGCCCGTGCCATGCCGGCCACCTGCGGGTCGCGCAGGCGGTCAGTCCAAGCACAGCCCACCACGGCATCCGCACGGCCCAATGCCGATAGGAACGAGGCGTGGGTGGTGCTGAACAATGCCACGCGCCGGGGCGGCTGGCGCAGCAGGGTGGCTCCGCCGGGCAGATCTTCCTTTGCCCCGTGTGGTGCCAGAACAATGATGCCCGTGGTATCCACCGTTCCGCCAGGCCCGAAGGTGAGCAGCAGCCGGTCCTCGCCCCGCCGCCACAGTTGGAAGTATTCCGCAGCGTGCAACGGTTCGCGCTGCCAACCGTCCCAGCCAGTGTGTTGCACCGGGCTGGAGCAGGCTTGCATGAACAGCACCGCGCCCCCCAGGATGAACAACCCGCCGATGCCTTGGGCCTGTTTGATCATTGCATCTCGGCCACCAGGTTGAGCAACGCCTCACGCACGGTATCCCGCCCTTGGGCCAGGTCCTGCACCCGGGGAGGCACGCCATAGGTGGGCATTTCCCCGCGGTCCAAGGGGCCGCTCGGCGTGCCTTCCGGCACGAAGCAGGTCATGGGCACATGCAGCACGCATCCCGTGTTGGGCAGCGTAAAATGCATCTTGCGCCCCCCGCAGAAGCTGGCGGCATTGCTCCCGGTTTCCTCGCCCACGGTGCGTGCACGGCCGGTGCGCTTGGCCATCATTACAAAGGCGGCGGCGGCACCGGTGGTCGATCCGTTACACACCACGTACACCTTGCCTTGGAACGCCGTTGCAGCCGGCTCCAGTTTCTCCAGGCGCGGGTCATCGGCCTTGAGCACCCGGCGACCGTTGTGCTCAGGCATGTAGGCGCCTTCGGCCGAGGCGAAAAACTCCGGTGCCGGCTCCGCATAACGATAGGAATCGGGTACGCGCCCGCTTCGCACATACATGGACTTGAGCACGCGGAACGGTTGCTGCGCGATCAAGCTGAAGACCGCCTCGGCCATGCCGGGATCTTCGCCGCCGGCACCGCGCACATCGATCACCAGGGTGGCGGCTTCGGACTTGCGCAAGGCACCGAGCACATCGCTGAGGAAGCGCTCGGGGTTTATGCGCTGTTCGAGCAACGCCGCGGCGTTGAAGGTGGAAAGGGTGAGCCATGCCGTGCGCGTCGCCGGGATCGCTTCCAGTCGCCAGGGCTGCACCTGCAGGCCCTTTGGGCGGCGGGATTGCCGCATTTCGTCCTTGGTCAAGGCAAAGATCTCCCGCTGTCCCGTGGCACCGGAAAGGTCGCGGTACTCCACTACGAACCGGTCGGCGGCCTCCACGGATCGGCGGTACATCAAGGGAAAGTCCTGTTCGATCCGGCGGTCCAGCAAGGTGGTGTCGGCGCCTTCGGGCACTTGAGCCTTGCGCAGCAGGGCGAGGATCTCGGCCCCGCTTCGTCCGTTCACCTTCAGCAGTTCGGCGGCCGTTGGCAGCGAGCGGAAGCCCTTAAGCTCCTCATCCACGTACAAGCGGCCGTTGATCACCGCCACGGTGAAGGGGATGAGCTTTACCTGGTGCGCATAGGCCTGCTGCAAGGCTGCTGAAGGCAGCAGCCGGGTTTCGGCCGAGCCGATGGCGTGGAACAACGGCCGCACGGCCCGCATAAAGTCCTCGGCGGTCATGGGCTCGCGGATCGATGCAGCCACGCTGTCGAAGCGCATGCCCAACTGCTCCACGGGCTGGTAGCGGTAGGGGTCCGGATGCACCTGCTCCACCGATCGGCGCACCACTTCCAGGTCTTCGCGCAGCTGCTCCGGGTTGACCATGGTGGTCAGCGGGTCCAGCTGTGCCGTGGCCCAAGAGGACACGAGCACGGTGCTGGCTGCCAACAACCGGTAGTTTCGGGTACGCATGCACGTTCGGTCAAGCCGTCCACGGTGTATCGGGCACGTGATACGGGCGCTGCAACTTCCGGGCCCGAAAGGATCAAGCGCTCACCCTTGCCTTGGGTTCGGCCTGGATGATCTCCGCGCTGGCGCTGTCGCGGTACTTGTTGAAGTTGGCCTGGAAGGCCGCGGCCAACTTGTCGGCCTGGGCATCATAGGCCGCCTTGTCCTTCCACGTATTGCGCGGATCGAGGATCTCTGCGGGCACGTTGGGGCAGCTGGCGGGCATGTTCACGCCGAACACCGGATGGTGGGCATAGGCCACTTTGTCCAGCTCGCCATTGAGGGCGGCGGTGATCATGGCACGGGTGAACTTGAGCTTCATGCGCTCGCCGGTGCCATAGGCCCCGCCGCTCCAGCCGGTGTTCACCAGCCATACGTGCACGTTGTGCTTCTTCATGCGCTCACCCAGCATGTCGGCATACTTGGTGGGGTGCAGGGGCAGGAACGGCGCGCCGAAGCACGCGCTGAACACGGTCTTTGGCTCGGTGATGCCCGCTTCGGTACCGGCCACCTTGGCGGTGTAGCCGCTGAGGAACCAGTACATGGCCTGGCCCGCGTCCAGCTTGCTGATGGGGGGCAGCACGCCATAGGCGTCGCAGGTAAGGAAGAAGATGTTCCTGGGGTGGCCGCCCATGCTGGGCACCGCATGGTTGGCGATGTGCTCAATGGGGTAGCTCACCCGGGTGTTCTCGGTCTTGCTCTTGTCGCTGAAGTCCACCTTGCTTTCGCTGCCTTCGCCGAAACCCACGTTTTCCAGCAGGGCGCCGAACTTCACCGCGGCCCAGATGTCGGGCTCCTTCTCGGCGGAGAGGTCGATGCACTTGGCATAGCATCCGCCCTCGAAGTTGAAGACGCCGTTATTGCTCCAGCCGTGCTCATCATCGCCGATGAGCTGGCGGTCGGGGTCGGCGCTGAGGGTGGTTTTGCCCGTGCCGCTGAGGCCGAAGAACACGGCCGTATCACCGCCCTTGCCGATGTTGGCCGAGCAGTGCATGCTGAGCACATCGTGGTTTTGCGGCAGGATGTAGTTGAGCACGCTGAAGATGCCCTTCTTGATCTCGCCGGTGTAGGCGGTGCCGCCGATCAAGATCATTTTGCGGCTGAAGTCCAATGCCGCGAAATTGTGCTGGCGGGTGCCGTCGATCTTCGGGTCGGCCATGAAACCGGGGGCGCACAGGATATGCCAGTCGGGCGCAAAGCCCTCCAGCTCGGAGCGCTTGGGCCGCAGGAACATGTTGCTGCCGAAGAGCGCGCCCCAGGGCAGCTCGGCCACCAGGCGGATGTTCAGCTTGAAGGCCAGGTCGGCGCAGGCATGGGCATCGTGCACATAGGCCTCGCGCCCCATCATGTAGGCCGCCATGCGCTCACGAAGCCGTTCAAAGGCCGCCGGGTCCATGGGGATGTTCACATCGCCCCACCACACCGTGCCTTCGGTGGTGTTGTCCTTAACACAAAACTTGTCCTTGGGGCTGCGGCCCGTGAATTCACCGGTATCCACGGCCAGCGCTCCGCTGTCCGCCAGCACGCCTTGTCCGTTCACGATGGTGTGCTCCACCAGTTCCGCCGGCTCCAGGTTCCAATAGATGTCGCCCAGGTTTACCAAGCCGATCTTCGACAGGTCGGCGTTCTTCGGCTTCAATCCGAATTCGTTCATGGCAGTAGGATTCGATTTTGGAGGCGCAAATGTACGGCAAGCCCCCCGGTCGCGCCAGTTGACGGGCGTCAGCCCTTGCGGAAGGCGCCTACCAGCAGCGCGGCCCAACCGGCCATGAACATCAGGCCGCCCAGCGGGGTGATGGGCCCCAGGGCCCGTGCCCAGGCCTGGATCCCCGCCAGGTCGCGCACGGCCAGCAGATATAGCGAGCCGCAAAAGCAGAGGATCCCGAGCAGGAAGAGGATGCGCACAAAGCCCACCACGCGCGAGGGCAGCCGTGGTTCCAGTGCGGCCAAGCCCAAGAGGGCCAACCCGTGTATGAACTGGTACTGCGCCGCTGTGCCCCAATTGTGAAATGCCCGATCGTCCACGCGGCCTTGGATGCCATGGGCGCCAAAGGCCCCCAAGGCGACGGCCACCAGCAGGATGGCGGCGGCCCAGGCCAAGGTTCGTTCACTTCTAAGGGTTGCCATGGGTGCAAAGGTGGTCAAAGAGCGCTTGGTCTGCATCGTCAGCGCCCCCTGGCCTTGCGCAGGCGCGCCTTGTCCGGGTCTTCATGAAAGTAGTAGCGCAGGTCCAGCGTGAGGTAACTGCCGCTCAGGCCCGTGGACATGCGGTATGGCCGGTAGCTGGCATAGCGGTCCAGCCAAGTGGCATCTGCTTGGGCCATATCCCCAAAGGGCCGGTGAAAGGTGGCCCCCAGGTAGATGAAACCGGAGCGCTCGGTGCGGTACTCCACCCCGATGTTGCCCACAATGCCCACCTGTGCCCAATTGCGACGGAAGAGGTAAGCTTGGGCATTGGCCAATTCGCGCTTGGCATCGCTGGGGTAGAAGTCCACGCTGGCGCCCAAGGCGTTGTTCATCCAGGTGCGCTCCCCCAGCCGGATGTACACCAGGCAGGTAACGGGCAGCTCGTAGCCCACGTAGCGCACGGTGGTGGCATCGTCATACCCGGCCGTATCGTTGGCCATGGTAAAATCGTAGCGCCGGGTGATCTGGTCCAAGCCCACTTCCAGTGAAATGGACTTGCTGATCCCGGTGCGCACCACCATGCCGAAGGCCAAGCCCCCGTCCAAGGCCAAAGTGGCGTGCAAGTGTTCCTGCTGGTAGACCTTGTCCGCATCGAAAAAGCCGAAGGGGATCACCGGCTTCACCTGCAGGCCGAAGGTGGTGACGCCCAACTGCGCCCAGCCTACCGGCATGCCCGAGAGGGACATGCACAAGATAACGGCCAAGCGCAGGTGCATGGGCCAAAGATCGCCTTTGGCGCAGGTTCGGAAGGAAATATCTGCACCGGCCCCTGCTTCAACCTAGCTTGCGCCATGCGCCAACCGCTCCTCCCCTGCCTCTTGCTGCTGGGCCTGGTGGCAGGTTGCGCCGGCGGGTACCGGCAATCTGCCGCACACTATCCTTGGCTTCAGAAACAAGGGCGGCGACCGGCCGATCCCCACCGGGCGGCAAGCCCCAAGGGCGCGCCCTGTTTCCCGGCGCTCACGGAACATCCCCCTGCGGACGGGACCCGGCGGGTGGAGCAAGGCCGACCGGACGATCAGGCGGATGAAGTGACCGCCTCGTGCCCCAACGCTCCGCTGCTCCCGCCCCCACGGCCTGCGGTGGTGCATCGTGCGATTTCCATGTCCGCCTTGGTGGCCCATGGCAACACCCTGGCCTCCGACAGCACGGACTATTTCTCCCAGCAGCCCAAGCGGTGGAACGCCAAGGCCGTGGCCGCACTGCCGGTGGCGGTGGCCGCTGTAGGAACAGCCCTTCTGGCCCAAAGCACCCTGCTTCTATTGGCAGGCGGCGCCCTTGCATTCGCCCTGGGCCTGATCGCCAGCCGCCAGTGCCGCGACCGCGATGAACGCGGAAAGGGCTTGGCCATCGGGGGAATGATCCTGGGGGCAGCAGCGCTGTTTTTGGCCTTGGTGGGCTTGCTGATGGCAGCCTAGCAGGCGTTGCCCCAACGGTTAATAGCTTCGCTTCTTGGCAATACCAAGGTGTTTTTCACCTTTTTGAGAACCGGACATTCAAATGGACATGTAAATGGACATTGCACTGTTGATCTTTGATCCTTCATCCTCACTATCAGCATCTTTTCATTGAGCAGTTTTGCGACATCCATGCGGTCCTACGAGCTGTCGCATCCCTGGCTTGCCTTTCGTTGGGAGCCGAAACAACTGCCCCGTGCGGTCTGGTTGCTGCTGGGTGAAGCCGCCACGCGCTGCCACTGCTTGGGCCAGGCAGCACTTTCGGCCAAGGAGGCGGAATTGATCAGCTACATCTCCTTGCTGCAAGGCGTGGTGGCCAGCGCTTCCATGGAGGGCAACACCCTGAGCGAAGACCAGTTGGACCGCCTGCTGGAAGGCAGCTTGCTCCTGCCCCCTTCCCAAGAAGCCATGGGCCAAGAACTGCTGAACCTGGTGAAAGCCGTGCGCTGGACCGAAGCCCGGGCCCAAGCCCAAGACCGTGACCTCGGCGCCTGGTCGTTGCAGGTGATGAACGCCCACGTGCTGCACGGCCTGCCTACGAACAGCGCAGCAGGTGCTTACCGCAACGTGCGCCAAAGTCCCGCTGGTGCAGTGCCTGCGGAAGACATCCCCTTCCTGCTGGACCATGCCGCCACCTGGCTCAGCGGACCGGCCTTTGATACCGAGCACGAGGAAGAGCGCTTGCCGTTTGCCCTGGTCCGCGCCTTTCTGGCACAGCTCTACCTGCTATGGATCAGTCCCTTTGCGGAGGGCAACGGCCGCACCGCCCGCTTGTTGGGGCACCAACTGTTGGTCCATGCCGGGGTGCCCCATGCCGCCGCGCACCGTCTGGCCATGCACACGGCGGCCACCCGCAGCGAGCACGAGCGGCAACGGGTACATGCGGCAAGGCCCGGTGGCGACAACACCCCGTACATCGCCTACATGGCCCGGGGCTTTGCCGAACAATTGCGCAGCCTTTGGGAGGAACTCCAGCAGGCACAGGCCACCGACCTTGAGTACAGCGGGCTGGCCCGCCTGGTGGACCCGGACCGCACCGAAGCCGGTCGACGGCAGCAGCTTTTGGCCAAGGCGCTGCTGGCGCACGGCAAGTCCGTGCGCACGGCCCAGGTGTTGCGGCTCGACCCTGAATTGGCCTTGCTCTATGCGCGGCTCTCGCCCAAGACCCTGCAACGCGACCTGGAGCGGCTTGGCCAGTTGCGCCTGGTGCAGCGCCGGGGCCGGGATGTGCAACCCCTGCCCTACCCAGCCCGCCCTTTCATGCCCGGGCTGAGGCTCTAAGCCGTTCGGCCAAGGCGAGCACATCCTCCGGCCCCCGGCCGGTTTCCCGCCAATGCTTCAAGGATCCCGCACCGGCCGATTTGGAGAGCTTCCCCCCATCGGCACCTGCGATCAGGCCATGGTGCAGGAAGACCACTTTGGAGAATGCCGCATGTTCCAGCACCTCGGCCATGTACAGTTGTATCAATGTGGAAGGCAGCAGGTCCATGCCGCGCACAATGGTATCCACCCCGAACCGGAGGTCGTCCGATAGGGAGGCCACCTGGTACGCGGGACGGCCGTTGCGCTGGCGCACCACGGGATCGGGCAGGTCCAACGCATGTTGCCGAACCGTGCCTGTGGGCCATTCCCGCAGCGCTACGGTGCCCGCCTCCGGCAAGCGCATCCGCCAGGCCATCTCCGGCCCGTCCAAGTCCAAGCCACGGCGGCGGCAATGGCCGTCATATTCCGCCGTGGCGCCCCGCTTGGCGATCAGGCGGCGCGAACAATCGCAGGCGTAGAGGTGCCCTGCTGCACGCAGCTCCGCCAGCAGGCGGTGATAATGTGCCAAGCGATGGTACTGCGACCAGCGTTCCGTCAATTCTTGCGGGCTGTGCGGGCCTTCCTCCCAACCGATGCCCAGCCATGCCAGCGTATCGAAGATGTCCTGCACGTATTCCGTACGCGCCCGTTCGGCATCCAGGTCGTCGATGCGCAGCAGCACCTTGCCGCCCGCCTCTTGCGCCAATTGCCAGGCCAGCACAAAGGCCGCACCGTTGCCCGCATGCAGGTAGCCACTGGGCGTAGGTGCTATGCGGGTCTTCATGAAAACGGTGCCCGGGGCGGGACTCGAACCCGCACAGCCCTTACGGACCAAGGGATTTTAAGTCCCTCGTGTCTACCATTTCACCACCCGGGCGGGGCCGCAAAGATGGCGCGGAGCAACAGTTCCGGTGCGGCCGGAAGCAGGGCCGCAAGGAATGGACCCGCGCCGTGTGCCGCTCCCCGGTCCATAATGTAGCCCTTGGCTTGGCACGGAGAGCAAGGGCAAGCGCATCTAAACCGGTCCAACACCGGCCCTGTTGGAAGCTGGGACGTGAGGTGCATGTGCCGCGCCTTCAGCGCTCGGTGCATGGGGGCGCAAGCCAGCCCGGAGCCTCGCTCCGGGCTGGCTTGCTGGCGGGCCTTCAGCCCGCTGTGGTCATCCCGATGCACGGTGCCGCGCTGAAGGCAGGTGTGCAACCGGCGCATGGCGGTGCCATGCACCGGTTCCGCAGCGCTGAAGGCGCGGACATGCACGGGCCTGGATCCTGTGGTAATTGATCCACCGCCAACCTACAGTTGCCGACAACGGAATTCCGCTTTGATGGCAGATGGGATCGCCCTGGCACGGATGGACCCTGATCGCCCTTTGACCTGTATATCCGCGCCCGGCTTCGCCTCGCTGGCAGCTTGCAAGTACGAAAATTACCATTAAGTTCGGAGCAGACCTACACACCAAAATCCATATAAAAGAAAACGACAGACCTCCTGAAACCCTTACTGGTGGCAGCTTTCGTAGCCCCCCCCGCTGAACCCCTTGGTGGGCGCGGGTTTGCTGATGGCGCAGGATAACTTGTGGATGAACGGCGGCCAACTGCTGGACTACAACGACCTGAACAACGCGGTGGAGGTCTGTGCGCTGCCCACCGGCCAGGATTACACCGGCACAGCCGCACAGTACGCGCAGAATGCGCAGTACGACGAGAACGGCAACCTGCTGTTCTTCACACAGGACGGCAACATCTACGACCATGCCGGCTATAAAATGGCCGACAATGACCTGGACCCCAACTGCACCGATTGCCTGCCTGCGGGCATGCAGGAGGTGAGCATCGTACTGATGCCGGGCACCTGTGACAAGTACTACATCATTTCAGGGAGGGCAAGGAACTACAACTCACCCGGTGCCGACCCGGCATGTTATTGGCCGGACCCGAGTGAAAAGTCCTTCCTGGGGTATAGTATTCTGGACCTTGCGTTGCCCAGCAGGTACTATGGGGCAATTGGTCGGAAGGGCCGCGTATGGCATTACTTGGAGGATTGGAGCGTGCACCCGCTCGTAACTGCCAATATCCAGGCATTCCAGCACATGGCCAACCAGGTGTACACAACTTCGTGCATGCCGATCTCCGGCGATCCGGCCGTTTTTAAGATTGCTTCCGGCAATTACAGCTTGTATGGGAGTTCCCATCACAGCAGCCGGCTCAACAACATCTACCACGTGGTGTATGAGGGCACCACACCCGGGGCCCAGAAGTATCTGTTCGCACGGAACGGCATGGAGTATCTCCACTCCACCATCACGCCCTTTGGCATCCCCAATATGCAACACCTCGCCAATGCCGACAACTTCACAAGCTGGTCCTCGGAGGCTTGGTTGTACATGAACGGGGGCCTTGCCATTGCCCAAGGTGGCGATGGAGTGGTGCGCTTGGTCTGCACCAACAATTGGCGCGATGGGTTCATCGGCAGTTCGGATCGCACCCTGGCCATACTGAAAATCCAGCTTGTTGGCGGTGTCTCACTGATCAACAGGACCGATGTGAACACGAGGACCCCCATCGCTCCCGGCGTGCACGGCAGAGTACAGGGCGTTGCTTTCGACGCTACGGGGCGATACCTGTATTTCGCCCAAAGCGCCGAGCCGTACATCGGCTACATCGATCTGTACGACCCCGCCTTGACCGTGCATGACCTGGCTGCGGAATTGAGCTTGCCACCAGGCCAGTTAGCTGCGTATGGCAACGGCCACATCCGCCTGAACCGCGATCCTTCCGGTGTCGGTCATGCCATCCATTTTCCGTACGCTTCAGGGATAGGCTACCTGGCGGGAGCAGGAAATCCGGCACTGCACGTATGGCACCCCCTTGTACCAGGCACACTGCAGATCGGCCCACCACCGGTATCCGGGGTCCTGCAATCGTCCTCTCCATACAACACGTACACGCGGTATCTGATGGACATGCAGAACTACCGCGACCAGCAGGTGCCCAGCCTGCAGCAAGGCAAGTGCTGCTTGTCCAATGAGCAAGTGCCAGAGTGGAGCCACCCGTTCACCTATTCCGGTACCAACACACCGACCACTCCGTGGACCACCACGCAGAACGGCCTGACAGGTCCTATGCTGTGCACCTGGCCGCTGGATGGCAACGGGCAGCCCATCGGCCACGCCTACTTCAACCAGGACTTCGTGATCCAGGCCGGTGCACGCCTGTATGTTCAGGGCATGGAATGGCGCTTCGCCCCCACCGCCCGCCTTATCGTGGAGCCTGGGGCCTTCGTGCAGTTCAAGGACTGCCTGCTGCGAGGAGGAGCATGCGGGCCCGAGCGTTGGCCCGGCGTGGAAGTGCGCGCCATCACCAACATGCCCCAGGGCAGCAACCCTGCCTTTCCGCCAAACCATGGTAAAATGGTGTTCAATAACAGCACCGTGCAAGATGCCGAGGTGGGCGTTACCCTGGGCAAGAAGAACATGTTCGGGATCGTGCAATTCGCGGGCGGCATCCTGCAATCCACCGGGAGCACGTTTCTGAACTGCCGCGTGGGCGTGAACTTCTACCCGTACAAGAACCTTACCCCCGGTGGCTTTGAACTCCCCAGCAACAGCCGCTTTTCGAGCTCCACGTTCACGGCGGATGCCGGTTACAACAACCACGCAGTGAGCGGCTATGACTTTGCTGTCCATGCCCAAATGTGGAAGGTGAAGGGCATCCGGTACCTGGGGTGCACCTTCCAGAACCTGCGCACCACCGAGAACCAAAGTTCCAAACGCGGGCAGGGCATCCGCAGCTTGGATGCGGAGATCCATGTAAGCAGCCGCTGCGCCGACCTGGGGCCGCCGCCACCGCCCGGCTTCTGCCATAACGTGCTCCCCTCCAAGTTCATCAACCTGGACCACGGCATCCATGCCTACAAGGCCACCAACCTGTTCTCCTTTACCGTGGAGGAAAGCGAATTCACCAACAATGTGGCCGGTGTGTATGTACAGGGCGTGCCCGCCTTCCAGGTGCAACACAGCTCATTTAGCGTGGGGGGCAGCCATGCGACTACATTGGATAACCCGGAAGAATGGTCGTGGTTAAATGCCAACCGCGGCACGTACAGCTACCAGAGCCAGGGCTTCGTGCTGGAGCACAACACGGCACAGCGTTCGGCCACCACGCCAACGGGCGTAAAGCCGGAGGGCTTTGTTACGGGCTGGACACAAGGCAGCGACGACGTGGTGCGCTGGAACGATACCTACGACATGCACATTGGCTTTGTTTCCGAAGGGGTCTGCTCCACCACCGACCAGGTCCACGGCCTGCTGTACAAATGCAACGTCACCAATGCAAACGGCACAGGGATCAAGATCCGGGTCGTAACAAGCGATCCGAACATCCTACCCTATGAGGTCTTCCGGCCCATCCATGGTTCCGTGGATGGCGCGGCGGGCAACGAGTTCATCGGCAATACGTTGGACATCGACAATGACAACCCGATCACCGGCATCCGCTACTGGTGGTACCATCCGCAACCCTTCCCCTACGAGCCCACTCTCACGGAAGGAATCGTTGCCTTGGCGCACACCGAAAATGCCAACTATTGCGAGGACGAGCTAGTTGCTTCCATTGAGCACATGGAACCTGTGTCTTCGCTTGCGGAGCCGGTGGCCTACCGAGCGTACCTGATGGGCGTTGCCCAGGCCCGCAAACAGGAGTATGGCGATACACGCTACCTGTACGACCAACTGATCGATGGCGGCAGCACGGACGAAACGGTGCAGGAGATCCAAAGCACCTGGCCGAACGAGGCGTGGGAATTGCGCACGGCCTTGCTGGAAAAATCCCCGTACCTCTCCGTGGTGGTGTTGAAGGAGGTGGTGCTGAAGAACATCATGCCCCCGGCCATGGTGGCCGAGATCTGCATTGCCAATCCCGATGGCACCCAAAAGGAAGGCTTCCTGAACTGGCTTCAATACGATTCGCCCTGCAACATGCCGCAGTACCTCTTGGACAACATAGTGGCCAGCTGGGACCAGAAGACCTATCGCACTTCGCTGGAAGCCGACCTGGCGTTCAGCCGCAGCGAACTAAGCCAGGCCATTTATGGAGTAGTGGCCAGCTACCATACGGATACCACTGCCGTGCCCGTTGACAGCATCCGCGCCGCACTGCAGGTGCTACGCACCACGGAGGCCCGATACATGGAGATCCTCTCCTACCTGGAGCAAGACCGCTTTGACAGCGCCAACGCGGTGATGGACCGGCTGCCGGATGAGTTCCGGCTGAACGATGGGGAGATCAGTGAGAAGGACCGTGCCAAGCAGTACATCGGGCTGGTGCAAGGCTGGCGCAATGCCGGCCGTACCGATGCCGAACTGACCGCGGACGAGATCGCCGCCTTGCAAGCGCTGGTGGAAGGCTGGTACGACCGGCCTGCCGAGTGGGCACAGAACCTGTTGTGCTTCGGTTACGGCATCTGCCGTGCCCCGCTTTCGGGCGGAGAGGATGCGGCGCCCCAAGGCCGGCAAGTACCCGTGGACCGAGCAACTGCGCCAACCCCTATGCTGAAGCTGGCACCCAACCCGGCCAACGCTTGGGTAGCCATGGACTACCGCTTGGAGCCCCCCGTCAACCGTGCCTACCTGTTGCTGCGCGATGCCACCGGCCGCCGGCTGGAGCAGATCCCCGTTGAACACACTGAAAGCCAAGCGGTATACGACACCCGCCGCCTTGCCCCGGGCAGCTACACCGTGGAACTGGTGAATGACGGAAGGCTCGTAGATGCACAAAAGCTGATCGTACGGCCCTGAAACGCCCCTATGCCATGAAGACCCTGATCGCACTGGCCGCCACCTTGGCGGCCGGTGCGGCATGGCCGCAACAGCCCTTCGACCTGGACCCCTCCTTCCGGTTCAACGCCGACTCCTGGTACATCAACAGCACCTACCCCCTGCCGGACGGGGATGTGATCATCTCCGGCGTGATCGCCGTGCCTGGCGAGTGGCCCATTGAAAGGCTTGGCGCCAGACTGAACCCGGATGGCAGCATTGATCCTGATTTCAGGACATACCCATCCATGGGCGGAAAGAGCACACCATGGCAGGACCAGTTCTATTGCGAGGTGGGGCAAGTAGTACGCCGTTTCTTCATGGATGGCCGAATCGATTCGAGCTACATCTCCATCGCTCAAGCGCCCTATTGCGGCTTTCTCCAAGGTGGTGACTACCATGTGTTCCCCGATGGGCGGGTATTGGTGGCGGGTGGGCATTTGTTGGAAGACAGTATTCGCGGATTTGTAGGGCTCTATGGTCTAATCTGGTTCACCAACCAAGGCTATCTGGACACCACCCGCATTCACCGCCGTACCAATTCGGACATCTACTACCTGCACGCCCTGCCGGACGGCAAATTCCTCTGTTCGGGCTACGCCACCTTGTTCGATGGGCACCCCTTGCCCAGCTCCACGTTCCGGGTGATGCCGGACGGCGCTTTGGACACCACTTTCCAAGCACCGGAGGGCTATGTTACCGTCACGACCAGCCATGTACTTGCCAGTGGCAAGATGCTCATCGGCGGTAATCCTTCCTACCTCGCCAATGGCGATACGCTCTGCCTGATGCGCCTGCTGCCCGATGGCAGTATGGACCCCACGTTCCATTTGCCGCTGGTGCACAACTACAATCCCATCCTCGGCGGTTACCTCATGGAAGGCGTCAACAGCATCACCCCGCTGGGCACGGACAAATACATCCTCACAGGTGCCTTCACCGAGATCGACGGTGAGCCGCGCGGAGGCATTGCGCTGATCGATACGGCAGGCTACCTGCTGGACGACCTGTTCACCGGGTCCGGGTGTGGGGGGTACATCTGGACCTGGTTGGACCCGCCCAGCCCGTTCCAATGGATGAACCATGTCATCAACCTCACCCCTGCTTACGATGGCAGTTACTACATCTCCGGCGCCTACTACGGCTACGATGATGGTACCACCAACGACCCCGACCAGCGCCTGATCAGCCGCTTGCACGGGCTTAATGTGGGCGTGGAGGAACACGGGGTCATGCAGGTGCAGGCGTTGCACATAGCGCCTAACCCCTGCCATGGCGGGGCGGTGCAGCTATCCGTAGGCGAGGTGCCCAAGCGGGCCACGCTCACCATCCACGATGCCAGCGGGCGAGTGGTGCGGCAAGAACCGTGGCCTGCGGGCACGGTTACGCACACGCTAAAGGCTGGCCTGCTGGCGCCGGGCACCTACCTGCTGCGCGTACAAGAGGAACAAGGAACGCTGCACGCGGGCAAACTGATCGTACTGCCATGAAGAACGGTGTTTCCACAGGGTCCCGAAGCGGTGACCCGGTGGAAACATTGAATGGGGAGTACCTCAGTTTCCATAGGGTCCCGCGGCGGTGACCCTGTGGAAACATCGAACATCGGCAAGCCGTAACGACGAAAGCAGCCCAAGGGCTGCTTTCGTACTGAGCGAGAAACGGGACTCGAACCCGCGACCCCGACCTTGGCAAGGTCGTGCTCTACCAACTGAGCTACTCTCGCGTAACGGGGTGCAAATATAGCCGTGGTTTTGATCGATGCAACAAGCGCGGCTGATTCACCACTTTTCCAGATCGAGCGGCGTGGTGGCGATGCGCCAATTGACCACGTGCACACTGTCGGGGCCGTTGTTCCAAACATAAACGCCCAGCTCCGCATCGCCCCGGCGCAGCTCGCCCAATGCTTTCACGGCCACGGCCCGAAGGGTATCACCGGGCATGTGCGGCAAGGGCAGACTTTCGTAGTCGATGAGGTCCCCGGCGGCATTGCGGCATTCCACCACCACCTGCGGCGCGGAGCGGCCGGTAGCGAGGTAGTCCACATGGACCAGCACCGCCCCTTGGTCCTGTTCCAATGGCACCGCCACCGGCACCCGGTACGCCTGGGTCCAAGGCTGGTCACTGCTGAGCCAAGTGGGTTCCCGGCCGGCATACAGCAGGTTCTCCCTCAACGCCCCTTGGGCCGGTACCAGCAGCACGGCCGCCGCCGCGCCGTCAATCAGCACCGTATCCACCCGGTGATGGCGCAGCAGCCAGGCCCGCACCGCCGGGTTGGTGGGCAGGCCCGCTTCCATCCACCAAAAAGCCTGGTTGTGCAACGGCGTGGCCACGGCCAGCAACCGGTCCAAGCCGTCGGGGCCGTCGGTGCGCAGGGGCTGCGGTTGCCGATCGCCGAATTCTTCCTTCAGCGCCGGGAACCGATCGGTATGCACCACGATGGGGGATCCACGATCCCTCTCCTCCATCCGGAGCAGCAGCGACCGCACCGCTTGCGGCAGGTGTTGGGCTTTGGGGCGGTGGGCGAAAAGCGACCAGCCGATGGCCATGGTAACTAGCAGCAAGGCCGCCTTCAAACCCAAGGTGGAAGGTGGGCCTGAGCACACCAACCACCAACAGGCACCCAGGAAGGTGAGCAGGGAGATGGCGAGGAGCCACGGGGCGATCGGCTTTTGGTAACGGAAAGCCAGCACGTGGTTTCCGGCGGGCAGCACGGTGCCCATGCAGGCGATGTTGGCGCGGATGATGGGCGCGGGTCGTCCGTCCACAGTGGCGGTCCAGCCGGGGTACCACGCCTGCTGCAGCACGGCGAAGGTGGCGTGGGCGGTGCGGGTTTGCAAGGTGATGCCATCGTGGTCGAAACCGGCCATGGTGATGCGGTCCTCAGTTGACCGCTTCAGCCGGTCCGGCGGCGGAATGCCTTCCACCACCACCAGGGCGCTGTCGCGGGCGGGATCCACGGCCTGCGGATCATCGTGTTCCATGGCCACCAGGCTGTCCGAGAGGTACACCAACGGCTGGCGTTTCATGGCCGCGAACAGGTCGGCATGATCGGCGGCCAGGCGGTCGGTATTCTTCAGGCGGAAGGAATTGAACCCGTCGTGGGAGGGCCGGCCCTCGAACACCTGGGTGTTGCGCCAGAGGTACTTGAGGGCGGAGGAATTGCTGGCGTTCAGGGCCATGGGGTGCAGCAGGGGCCACACGGGGCCTTCGGGCATGCGTTCCAAGCGGGCTTGCAGGGCGGCAGGCGCGTAGTCGCCCAAGGCGGTGTTCCACTGGGCCCAGGTGGTGGCCCAACCCATCTCCAGCACCACCAAGGCCAGCAGCGCCCACCAGCGGCGCTTGGGCGCAATGGCCCACCACCAAAGGCCGCCCAAGGCCAGCAGCGTGGCGGGCGCCACCAAGAGCACGCGGTGCCAGCGCCAAAGGCCCGTAATACGTTCGTAGGTGGTGGCACCTGCACCGAAGGGCGGTTCATGCCCGTGGCGCACCCATGCCCATACGAGGGCCGCTGTTGCGGCCATCCCGGCGGCGGCGATCAGGCCCTTTACCAGGCGCGGCCGCTCATTCATCAATTCAGGCCACTGGTGCAGGGTGCCTGCGGCCAGCACCAATGCAGCAAGCATCGCGAACCACTGGTAGTAGCTGGGGAAGCGGAAGAGGTCCAGCCCGGGCACCGCGGCCCAGAGCCCTTGGTGCACCGGCAGTGTGCCACCGAACGATGCCAGGAAACAGACGAGGCCGAAAACGGCGATGGCATGGTCCGTTGCGCTGCGCCGGCGCAGGATCGCGAGTGCGGCCAACACGAGAATGATCACCCCGAAATACCCGTTGGCCATGGTGGGATCGGTGCCCAGCCACGCCGCATCGGTGCCCACGGCAAAGGGAAAAAACAAGGACCCCATGGCCCGCAGGGTGAAGGGATTGATGGCGGCATCGGCGTAGGCCATGCCTTCGGTGCGGGCCAGGAACGGGGACACCTCCCACCAGGCCTGGAAGGTGCCACAGGCCATGGCCACGGTGAGCAGGGCGAAAAGCGCCTGGAAACCGACCACGCGCACCGCCCGGGTGCGGTGCCCCTGGCGCCAGTGGCGTACCACCTGCAGGGCGATCAGCGCCAGCAGCAACCAGGTGCCGATGAGCGTGAAGGTGTGGTTGCCCCCGGTGAGGAGCAACGCTTGGAAGATCGCGGCCTCCGCGGCGTGGCGCGCGGACGGCTGCCCGATGAGGCGGAACTGTGCGGCAAGCAACCACGGCAGCCAGGCCGCGCTGATCACCGCATAGAAGTGCATCTGGTGGGCGGTGAAAAAGCCGCTGAGCGCATAGGCCGTTCCGATCACCAGGGCGATGCAGGCATCGCCGTGCAGCCGCTGCACCAGGCGCATCATCCCGGTGCCACCGATGACCAAATACGCTAGGAAAAGCACCTGCAGCGTGTACAGCGAATGCCCCACGGTGCCCGCCAGGGCGATCGCCGGGGGATACCAGGCCGGACCTTGCAGATCGGCATGGATGGGATAGCCGGATTGCGCGTAGGGGTTCCAGAGGGGGAAATGCCCGTCTTGGAAGGCCTGGGCGATGAACCAGCGCCACGGCAACCAGCAGTCCAGCGTATCGCCGTAGGTAAGGCCGTAGGAAACCGTGCTCAGGGGCCAGTACACCACCAGCACGGCCAAGGTGATCAGCGCCCAGCCCCAGCGCCGTGCCCACCGGTCATCCGCAACGGCCGGCACCGGAAGTACCCCGCTCATGCCTTGCGCAGCTTGGCCTTGCCGGCGCCGGCCTTGCGCTTGATCTCGCTGAGCTTCATCAGCGCCTCCACCGGGGTGAGGTTGTTGATGTCCACCTCGGCGAGCTCCTCGCGGATAGCCTCCAAAGCGGGGTCGTCCAGCTGGAAAAAGCTTAGTTGCGGCTCGCGGCCCAGGCCGGCCACGGGAGCACGTGCCGCTTGGGGACCGTTGGTTTCGTTGGAAGCCTCTTCACCGAGGTTGCCCGCGTGTGCTTGTTCCAGGTGGTGCAGCACCCGCTCGGCGCGCTCCACCACCTGGCGGGGCATGCCGGCCATGCGCGCAACGTGGATGCCGAAGCTGCGGTCGCTGCCGCCGGGCACCAGCTTGCGCAGGAAATGCACCTTGCCATCGGCCTCGCGCACGGCCACGTTGGCGTTGCGGATGCGCGGGTAGGTCTCCGCCATGTCGTTCAGTTCATGGTAGTGCGTGGCGAAGAGCGTTTTGGGCCGTAGCGGATGCTCATGCAAGTACTCGGCGATGGACCAGGCGATGGAGATGCCGTCGTAGGTGCTGGTGCCGCGGCCGATCTCGTCCATGAGCAACAGGCTGCGGGCGCTGAGGTTGTTGAGGATGCCGGCGGTCTCGTTCATCTCCACCATGAAGGTGCTCTCGCCGGTGCTGAGGTTGTCGCTGGCGCCCACGCGGGTGAACACGCGGTCCACCAGGCCGATATCGGCCTCGCGGGCGGGAACGAAGCTGCCGCACTGGGCCATAAGCACGATGAGGGCGGTTTGGCGCAGCAGGGCCGACTTGCCGCTCATGTTGGGCCCGGTGATCACCAGCAGTTGGGCCTGATCCGGATCGAGGGTGAGGTCGTTGGCCACGTAGGTTTCGCCGGGCGGCAGTTGCTGCTCGATCACGGGGTGGCGGCCGTCGCGGATGCGCAAGGTGTTTCCCGCATGGATCACCGGGCGGGCATAGTTCCATTGGGCCGCTTGCATGGCGAAGCCGCGCAGCACATCGACGCGGGCCACGGCGGCCGCCAGGCGTTGCAGGGCCTCCATGCCTTGGCATACGTGCTCCACCACGCGGCCGTAAAGCTGCTCTTCCAGTACCAGGATACGTTCCTCGGCGCTGAGGATACGTTCCTCCAAGGCCTTGAGCTCGTCGGTGATGTATCGCTCCGCGCCGGTGAGCGTTTGTTTGCGCACCCACTCCGCCGGCACCTTGTCGCGGTGGGTGTGGCGCACCTCGAGGTAATAGCCGAAGACGTTGTTGTAGCCCACCTTCAGGGAGCTGATGCCGGTGTTTGCCGCTTCGCGCTGCTGCACGCCCATGAGCAGCTCCTTGGCATGGGTGGTGATGTGGCGCAGCTCATCGAGGTCGGCATCCACGCCGCTGCGCACCACCCCGCCTTTCTGGAGGATGACCGGGCTTTCGGGCTCGATGCGTTGCACGATGTGCGCGGCGATGGCCACGGGCACCTGCCAGCTGGCGGCGGTGGCGGCCAGCGTGCCCCCGGCCGTGGCCAAGGCTGCTTGCAGGCGTTCGGCGGCGTGCAGGGAGCGGGCCAGTTGCAGCAGTTCGCGCGGGTTGATGCGGCCCACGGCAGCCTTCGCCACCAAGCGTTCGAGGTCGCCCACGGTGGCCAGGTCAGGGCCCAGCGCACCGCGCAGATCGCCCTGTTCGTGCATGGCCTGCACCTGGTCCAGGCGTTGGCCGATGGCGGCCAGGTCCACGAGCGGCGCCAGCAGCCAGCGCTTGAGCAAGCGGGCGCCCATGGGCGTTTCGCAGCGGTCCATGGCGGCCAGCAGCGTGCGGCCTCCATCGTTCACGGGGGCCACCAGTTCGAGGTTGCGCACGGTGAAGCGGTCCAGCCAGACCTGGCCTTCATCGGCCCATTTGGCAATACCGCTAATGTGGCCCAGGCGGTCATGGCGGGTTTCGCCCAGGTAGTGCAGGATGGCGCCGGCCGCGCGATGCGCCAGGCGCAGGCCGTCCAGGCCGAAGCCCTTCATGCTGTTGGTGCCGAACTGGCGCAGCAGGCGATCCTGGGCGAAGTCGTCGGTGAAGGCCCATGGCTCCAGGGCATAGCCGCGCCAACGCGAGGCCGCCTCCAGCACCAGCTCCTGCCGGGCGCCCTTGGGGTGCAGCAGTTCGCTGGGGCCATGGCGCTCCAAGGCTTTGGCCACGGTGCCGGCATCGCCTTCACCGGCCAGGAACTCCCCGGTGGTGATGTCCAGAAAGGCGGTGCCGTAACGGTCGCCCTCGCCGCAGAGGGCCGCCAGCCAGTTGTTGCTGCGGCCGTCCACCACGCCGTCGGAGAAGGACACGCCCGGGGTGGCCACCTCGGTAACGCCGCGCTTGACGATGGTCTTGGCCAGTTTGGGGTCCTCCAGTTGGTCGCACACGGCCACGCGGTGGCCGGCGCGCACCAGCTTGGGCAGGTAGTTGTCCAGGGCGTGGTAGGGGAAACCGGCCAGTTCCATATCGCTGGAACCGTTGTTGCGCCGGGTGAGGGTGATGCCCAGCACGGCCGCCGTGGTAACGGCATCCTGAAGGAAGGTCTCGTAGAAATCGCCCACGCGGAACAGCAGCAGCGCATCGGGGTGCTGGGCCTTGATGCGCATGTACTGCTTCATCAAGGGAGTTTCTGCCGGGGAAGCCTTGGTCATCGGCGCGAAGATCGCCCATCGCGGCGGGCAGCCCGAAATGTACCTTTCATTTTCCGTCCTTTGCAGCCATCCGCCCGCTCGTTTTTCAACACCTTGCCCCATGCCCGCCACCGACCGCAAATTGACCATGGACGAACTGGACCGCCCGCACCCGGACGCCTACCGGGCCATGGCCAAACGGCGCTTGCGGTTCATTTTGGATGATGTGCGCAGCCGCCACAACGTGGGTTCGATCTTTCGCACGGCCGATGCCTTCGCCCTGGAGGGCATCGACCTGTGCGGGTTCACGCCCCTGCCCCCGCACCGCGAGATCGAGAAGACGGCGCTGGGCGCCACGCTCACGGTGCCCTGGCAGCACCACCCCGTAACGCTGGAAGTGGTGCAGCGCCTGAAGGCCCAGGGGTGGGCGGTATGGGCGGTGGAGCAAACGGTGCGGGCCGTGCCGATCACGGCCTGGGTGCCGGACCCGGGGCAAGGCGTGGCGTTGGTGCTGGGCAACGAACTGGCCGGGGTGGATGAGGCGGTGGTGGCCGCCTGCACCGGGGCGTTGGTGATCCCGCAGGGCGGCACCAAGCATTCGTTGAACGTTTCGGTGTGCGCGGGCATCGTGGCGGCCTGGGCTGCCTTCGGCGCGGCCGCACCCCCCCTCGCAACCGATCCCCGGCCCACCCGTTGAAAGGTGGGTTCCGGCACCCCGCAGCAGGTAGCCTGCTTCTTCTATATTTGGCACATATCGATACCGCAGTGCGCTTCTCCAACGCTCTCTCCGCTTTGCTGCTGCTGGCCAGCCTGGCGGCCTCCGCCCCGGCCGGCGCCCAATACTTCCGCGACTCCAACTATTGGAAGACGCACCGCCGGGAGATCAGCGCGGGCATCGGCATCTCCAACTTCCTGGGCGAGCTCGGCGGGCGCAACCAGATCGGTTCACCCTTTGTGTGGGACCTGGAAATGAGCCAGACCAAGCCCACCTTCAGCTTGGGCTACCGGTATTACGTGGCGAAGTCGTTGGCCGTGCGCGCCGCGGGCACCTACGGCGTTCTGGCCGGCCATGACAACCTCACCAAGGAAGTGTTCCGGCAGAACCGCAACCTGAGCTTCCGGTCGAACATCATTGAGGGCCAGGTGTGCTTTGAATGGCACCCTTTCCAGGAGGCGCCGGGCCATTTGTACGACCTGCGCGGAGTAAAGGGCATGGCGCCGAGCCGCACCGGCTTGTACGTGTTCGCCGGCGTGGGCGGCTTCTATTTCAACCCCATGGCGCAGATCGACGGGGCCTGGGTGGAACTGCAGCCCCTGCACACCGAAGGCCAGGGCCTGCCCAACGGCCCCGAGGAATACGCGCTGATGCAGCTGTGCATCCCCATGGGCATCGGGGTACGCCGGCCGTTGAACAAAACGATGACCATCGGTTTGGAGCTGCAATACACCAAGACCTTCACCGACTACATCGACGACGTGAGCGGGGTGTACTACGATAAAACCGCATTGGCGGAAAACTTCGGCCTGCTTTCGGCCTACCTCTCCGACCCGAGCTTGGGGGCCGTGCCCGGCCAGACGGCCACCGGCCAGCAACGGGGCTACAGCGAGCACAATGACGGCTACCTCTTTCTGAAGGCACAGCTGCACTACAAGTTGTTCAAGTACAAAACGAGCGGCAAGAAGTTCCGCACGCGGATCCGCCGGCAGAAGGTGGTATTCTGATCGCACGTGTCCGAAATCGCCCCTGCGAGCTTACGTCGGGGCGTTTTCCGTTTTCAATGGGCTCCGGCCGAACGGCCCGCCAGGAAACCCGTGGTCCATGCCGCCTGGAAGTTGAACCCGCCGGTGATGCCGTCGATGTCCAGCACCTCCCCCGCGAAAAACAGTCCCGGTACCGTGCGGCTCTCCATGGTCAGCGGGTCCACTTCGTCGAGCGCTACGCCGCCGGCCGTTACAAACTCTTCCCTGAAGGAGGTTTTGCCGGCCACGGCATAACGATCGTTGCAGAGCACGTCCACCAAGCGGTTGCGGTCTTTCTTGCCCACATTGCCCCAAGGTGCCTCCGGCGCGATCTGCGCTTTGGCCAGCAGAAATTCCCAGAGGCGTTGCGGCAGTGCGAACGGATCCGCGTTGCGCGCCAACTTGCGCCGCAGGCCTTCGGCGGCCATGGCCAGGTGCACCTCCTGCTCGCCCCGGCCGGCAAGCCAGTGCACCTGCAAGGTGAACCGGTAGCCCAGGTCGTGCACTTGGCGCGCACCCCAGGCGCTGAGCTTGAGCACGGCCGGGCCGCTCATGCCCCAGTGCGTGACCAACAGCGGGCCGGAACTTTCCAGGCCGGTGCCGATGATGCGCACCCGCACGGTTTCCGCCACCACGCCCATCAGTTGCCGCACGGGTTCGGCAGGCATGTTGAAGGTGAAGAGCGAAGGCACGGGCGGCACGATGGTGTGGCCCAGTGCCTGCAACCAGGCATAACCTTGCAGCTTGGGGTGCCCTCCGGTGGTGACGATCACGCGGCCCGCTTCCATTTTCCCGCCGCGCTCCGACCGCAGGCGGAAATTGCCGGCCGGAAGCAACTCCAATACCGTCACGCCCGACTGCACGCTGATGCGGACGCCACATCGCTCCGCCTCCTCCATCAGGCAATGGATGATCGTTTCCGAACTGTCGGTTACCGGAAACATACGGCCGTCCTCCTCGGCCTTCAGTTGCACGCCGCGTTGCGCGAACCAGGAGAGGGTGTCCTTCACGCTGAAGTGCTCAAACGCCTTGCGCAGGAAGCGTTCGCCACGCGGGTAGTTGGCGGCCAGCTTGCGGAGGTGCGGCTGGTGGTGGGTGACATTGCAGCGCCCGCCCCCGCTGATGCGCACCTTGGCAAGCAGCTTGTCGCTCTTCTCCAAGAGCACCACTTCCGCAGCCGGATGGTGGCGCTTTGCGGTGCATGCCGCGAAGAAGCCCGCAGCGCCTCCCCCGATGACGATCACGCGCATGGGGCAAAGATGGGAGGAGGGGGAGGTTGGGAGGGTGAGTGGGTCAGGGCAAACGCATCAAATCTTCCGGCCGTTTTCCATCCAAGTTCGGCCCAAGCGTACCAGAGTTGAGCAGGTGCGTCGCAGCCGTTTGGAGGCCACTGCCCAGGAGGCCTATCCCGTACAGTACTGCTCCCGTTGCCGTGCTGAAGGCACGGCACATTCCAGCCCGTGGCCGGTGCTACGGGCTGGAATGTGCGTAGCTACGGTGGAGGGCTGCAGGCCCGGAACATCATGAACCTTGCTCGTCCTTCCGCCGTATGGTCCAACCTATGTGCGTGGCCTTCAGCCCCGCCAGAACCCGTGTGACCTTCCAGCCCAAGGCGATGCCATGGGCTGGAAGGTCACGGGCCTTTGGCCCTTCTTAGATGAGTCCGCGGGGTAACAGCACCAAGCCGGGTATATGGTCTTGCCTGCCTTGCGCACCGCGCCAAAGGCAAATCGTCCGGGGATCATAACGATCCATGGGAATCCATGGCCCAGTGGGTTGAGGAGATCAGATGCGTTTGCCCTGGCGAGAGGGCGGGCACGGGGCACGTGCGTGCTGAACACGCTGGTGATGGAAGCTAAAGCGTTCCGGCGTTGTCCTGCTGTGGCGGTGAAGACAGCTCCTGGAAGAATTGGTTCTTCAACGAATCCATTCGCTGCATCATGTCCTGCATCAGATCAATGCGCTTGCGGAAGAAATCGTCGTGGAAAAAATCATAGCCCGGCAGGCTGTCGTTGAAGAAGCGTTCGTTCAAGCCGGGGCCGAACATGCCCATGGTGCCGGGGCTGCTGAACGGTTCCATGAACCGGAACATCAGGCTGTCCATGCGCAGACTGTCACTGCCGGTGCAGATGCTGGTGAAGGTAGAGTCGTATTGGAGCAGGTTGCCGTTGGCGTCATACACCTTGTTCACGCGCATGTTCACTTTGGGTCTCTCTGCGGCGAGCGTATCCGCGAGCAGGCCGGCGGTGCCCGGCTTCAGTTTTTTACTTTGCGCACTGCAAGCAACGGAACCGAAGGTGACCACTGCGACCAAGGCGATCCATTGGGCGGCTGATCGGGCTTTCATCTGTTGGGACATTATGGAGCGGCGGTGGCCGGGGGCCGCTTGACAGGAGCTCCCCGTTCGCTGCTTCCCTGCTTCATTTGATGCTGATGCGGCGCGTGCTGGGCCGACTTTCTTCATGCTTGGGGATGATGAGCGTGAGCACCCCATTGGTGTAGTCGGCAGCCACATTGGCGGCATCGGCCGTGGCGGGCAGCACGAAGCTCCGTTCAAAGGAGGAGCGGTTGAACTCCCTTCGCGTGTAGCGCTCCTCCGCTTGGCGTTCCATGGCGGCATGTTCGCCGCGAATGGTGATCGTATCCTCCTGCAGGTCCACCTTCAGGTCTTTCTTATCGAAGCCCGGGACTTCCATTTCCAGGCGGAAATCCTTGGCGCGTTCGGTGATGTTGACGCGGGGTGCATGGTGTGAAAGCGTGTCGCTGCCCAGCAGGCGTGCGATGTTGGAGCCGAAGGTGTCGCTGGCCAGGCGGTCAACCGGGAACGCTTCGTCCACCGGTCCACGGAATTTCATCAGTGCCATGTGGTTGTTGGTTTGGTCGTTCACAAGCAAAACAGGCAGACCGGAGAACTGTTCTTGGCCCGGGTGCCAAAAAGATCCAAGTAAAACCGGGGTGCGCCTGCGGCAGGCACCAGGCAAAAAGGTGTTGGAGGTACCTTCGGGGATCGCATCGCACCATGTGCTACAGCGCCAAGAGCCTGAAGACCGCCGCACTGAAGCGGGCCGTGCATGACGGCGACATGGCCATCGCGGACCAATTGCGCGAGGAGCTGGAGGCGCTGCCCGGCCTGGTGGACCGCGTGTTCACCAATGCCTTCGAGCACCCACCGCTGGCGGGCTTCACCGATGCGGAACCGTACCGGCCGCAGCTGCTTACCTGGGGCTTGGTCCCATCATGGGCCAAGGATGAAGCACAGGCACATAAGCTGCGCGTGCAGACGTTGAATGCGCGCGGGGAGTCCATCTTCGAAAAACCCGCCTTCCGCAGGTCCGCCATGGAACGGCGCTGCCTGATCTTCGTGAACGGATTTTACGAGCACCAGCACTTCATGAAGCGCACCTATCCGTGGTACATCCACGTGAAGGGGCGCGAGGCCTTTGCCTTGGCGGGCCTTTGGGACGAATGGCGCAACCCGGCCAACGGAGCGGTGCTGCGCACCTTCACCATCGTCACCACGGCAGCCAACCCGCTCATGGCCAAGATCCACAACAACCCCAAGTTGGAAGGCCCGCGCATGCCCTTGATCCTGCCGCAGGAACTGGAGGACGCCTGGCTGCAGCCCTTGGAGGATGCACGCGATGCGGAGCGGATCAACCAGTTGGTGCTGCCCTACCCGCAGGAGGGCATGGAAGCCTGGACCGTGCGCCCGCTGACGGGCAAGGCGGCGGAGCCGGAGCGCGCCAGCGACCCGTTTGAATATCCTGAGCTGGCCTTTGCGTAGGGCCGCAGCAATGCGGCAGCGGGAAGGGAACGCGGAAGGTGCGATCGGCTGATCGCCCTGGCCGGTTGAGCCTTTGTTCCCGGAATGCGGCCGTTGCGATGTACCCGGGCCATCGGATCATTTTCATGCGCCAGGCGCCGCGATCGATCAAGGGCATGAACGAAGGGCGGCGCCGACCAGGTCGGCATGGATCATCCTGGTACCACAGCGTGGACATAGCTCGACCATCCGTTGATGCCGCGCGCCAAACAGCGCCATGGGCACCCGTTGCCGATAGGACCCGCAGGCCGTACTTGCTCCGATGCCGGGCAGCCGTGCTTACTGCTTCACCACCTTGTGCACACTGCAGCGGTCACCCTGTTGCAAACGCAGGAAGTACACGCCGGGGGCGTATCGGGCCATGGGCAGGTCGTACATGTGCTGGCCGTGCAACGCATCGGTGAACAGCACTTCGCCGGCAGGGCTGAGCAGACTCAGCGCCACGGGCCCGTTGGTGGCGGGCGGCAGCTTGACAATGGCCCGGTCGTTCACCGGGTTGGCCAACAGCCCCCACGCAGGCAGTACGCCATTGCCGGCAAAGCCCACGCTCCCCGTGGCACCCGCCGCGGTTCCCTTGCCCGGCTCCGTCTCGTAGCCATATGCCCGCACGACCAATTGGTACATGGTAGGAACGCTGAGCTCCACCCAACCGTAGTGGTCCATGCCGTCGCCGCCCACGAAGCGGCAACCGATAAACCCGGTTTGCTGATACCAATCGTAAGCGTTGGGGTTTTCCCCATTCGCCAGCACGGCAAAACCATCGGTAATGAAATTGGAACCGGTAGTGATCGGATCACCCGAACCCAAGAGGGCTGGAGTGACTGTGCCCACTACTGCATTTCCCGACGGAAATTGGACCCCGGCACGTTGACTGGAGGCTGTTGACGTTGACCCCGAGGTACCATACGGGTCCGTAAATACATGAAAATGCGTCATGGTGAGGTCAACCGTGCCATCGGCATCAAAATCCACGTTGTAGTTCGCATGGTACAGGACCACATCGGGGTCAATGTCCACGTACACCACCTGCCCTTTTGCGCCCGGTGCCATTGCCAGGAACGCGGTGGCCATGCCGGAGTAGCCCAACCATTTGGCCACTCCATCCTCCTTCAGCGCAGTATTGGTTTTCATTGCGGTTGAATGGTTTGAGCACACAAGGTAATCAATACTGAAGTTGAACACCGGGGCGGGGCACCGGAAAGCGGTTGCAGAGGCCGCAGCAGGTACAACCGCGAAAGGCCGATCGTAACCCCGCAAGCCGTGGCAAGGTCACCTGTCCACATGCCCCGGACCAGGCCGGGCCACAAGCAAGTTCGCCGCACTGCCAGCCTGCCTTTCCAAAGCTTTTCCGGGATGCAATCTAATTTTGAAGCTACCGCTCTCGGAGCACCGCCCACGGGCACGGGCCTTCCGCCCCAGCTGCAAAGACCTGATCTTGCCGATACTAATTCATCGCTCAACATGCCAAACAGCAACAGGGGAGACCAACCCCAAGACGGCCCGCCGCAGCAGCAGATCACTGCCAAGGACGGCTCGCCCTTCGAGGTGACCAAAGAAGGATCGCTCTCGCTGCTGGCCTTGGGCTACCGGGGGTTGATGGCCTGGCGCGCCAAACGGGCCAGCGCCATGGAGGAACAGGAAGCACCCAAGCACGGCACCCATGGCCAAGCGTAAGGTGCTGGTGATCGGTTGGGACGCCGCCGACTGGAAAGCGATCGACCCGCTGATGGACGCGGGCCTGATGCCGAACTTGGAAAAGCTGGTGAGCGGCGGCGTGCGCGGGCGCCTGGCCACCTTGGACCCGCCCCTGTCCCCCATGCTGTGGACCTCCATTGCCACGGGGAAGCGGCCCTATAAGCACGGCATCCTGGGCTTCACTGAAACCGGCCCCGACGGCAAGACCGTGCGCCCGGTCACCAACGTGCACCGCCGCGTAAAAGCCATCTGGAACATCCTGACGCAGGAAAAGAAACGCACCCATGTGCTGGGCTGGTGGCCGAGCCATCCGGCCGAGCCCATCAACGGGGTGATGGTGAGCAATTTCTACCAGCGCGCACACCAGCCGATCAATGAACCCTGGCCCCTGCGGGAAGGCACCGTGCATCCGGCAGAACGCGGCGCGGAATTCGCGCGGCTGCGGATCCACCCGGCGGAGCTCACCGCCGCCCACATCGCACCCTTTGTACCGGACTTCGCGCAGGTGGACCAGGACAAGGAACGGGGGCTCAACTCCATAGCCCGCGTACTGGCCGATTGTTCCACGGTGCATGCCGCCGCCACCTACCTGCTGGAGCGGGAGGAATGGGATTTTATGGGCGTGTACTACGACGCCATCGACCACTTCAAGCACGGCTTCATGAAATTCCACCCGCCCCGGCGGCCCTACATCCCGGAGCGCGAGTTCAATCTGTACAAGGGCGTGGTCACCGCGGCCTACCGTTTCCACGACCTGATGCTGGGGCGACTGTTGGACCTGGCCGGCCCCGAGGCCACCGTGCTGCTGCTTTCCGACCATGGCTTCCACCCGGACCACCTGCGGCCCAGCGCCTTGCCCCGCGAGCCCGCCGGGCCGGCTTACGAGCACAGCCCTTACGGCATCTTCTGCATCAAGGGGCCGGGCATCAAACAAGATGAACTGGTGCACGGCGCAAGCCTGCTGGACATCACCCCCACCCTGCTCACCCTCTTCGGCCTGCCCATAGCGAGCGACATGGACGGGCGGCCGCTGCTGGACATCTTCGAACAGCCGCCCAAGATCGAGGTGATCCCCTCCTGGGAAGAGGTGGCCGGTGATTGCGGCATGCACCCCCGCAACAAAGCCGCCGACGCGGTTTCGGACATGGACCGCGGATCCCTGCAACAACTGGTGGACCTGGGCTATGTGGAAGACCCCGGCGAAGACCCCGAACAGGCCAGCGTGCGCACGGTGCAGGAGAACCGCTACTTCCTGGCACGCGCTTACGTGGACGGCGGCCGCCATCCGGAAGCCTTGGCGCTGTTCGAGGAGCTCTTTGCCGCCGCACCGGACCAGTTGCGCTACGGCCAGCAATTGGCCCAATGCCAACTGCGGCTGGGCAAAGCGCCCGAAGCACGCGCCACGTTGGAGAAGATGCGCACGGCCCGGGCGAGGGCCCATGAGGAAGCGCGCCAAAAGCAGCTGGCCGCTATGCCGCCGAAGGACCGGCCGGACGCCCCACCGCCCAAGGACCCGGGCCCTTACCGGGAGGAACCTGCGCTGCGCCTGTTGGAGACCGCCGTGCTGCAAGGCGAGCAACGCACCAAAGAAGCGATCGCCCTGCTGGAACGCATGGCCCTGGACCCCGCATACGGCGATAAGGTGCAGTTGCGATGCGGCTACGCCTTGCTGAAGGCCAAACAATGGCCGCGTGCGATCACGGCGTTCGAACGGGCGATCACTTACGACCCCCAGGCGGAACAAGCGTACTACGGGCTGGGCCTCGCGCACCTGCGCAACGGCGATGCGGAACGCGCCGCACAGGAGATCCTGCACGGCATCGGGCTGAACTTCCACCGGCCCTTTGCCCATTACCACCTGGGCGAGGCGTTTACGCAATTGGGCCGCTATGCCGATGCCGCGCAGGCCTATGCCGTTTGCCTGAAGATGGCCCCGGGGACCAACCGGGCGCGCCTGCAACTGGCCAGCCTCTACCAAGATCACTTGGGTGAACCGGCCAAGGCCGAGGCCCTGCGCAGGGAAGTGGGTGAAAGGACGGCGCCCCACGTCATCACCGTGGTGTCCGGCCTTCCGCGCTCGGGCACCTCCATGATGATGCAGGCCCTGGTGGCCGCAGGGCTCACGCCCTTCACCGATGACCGGCGCCCGGCGGACGCCAACAACCCGAAAGGCTACTTGGAGCACGCCGCCGTGAAGGGCTTGGCCCGCGACGCCAGCTTCCTGGAACAGGCCGTAGGTAAAGTGGTGAAGGTGGTAGCCCCGTTGCTGCCCTACCTGCAACCACGCTACCACTACAAGGTGGTCTTCATGGAACGCGGGATCGAAGAAGTGATCGGCTCCCAGCGGCGCATGCTGGCGCGCCTCGGAAAGGAGGCAAAAGCCAAAACCTATCCGCTGGGCCTGCACCATGCCTTCCATGAGCAGCTGCGCAGGGTGGAGCGCTGGCGGGAGCAATGCCCCAACGTGGACATGATCCGCGTGCCCTATGGCGAAGTGATCACCGACCCGCTCACCGCGATGAAGCGGGTCAACGCATTCCTCGGCACCACCTTGGACGTGGCTGCCATGGCCCAAGCGGTGGACCCGGCGCTCTACCGCGAACGTTCGGGCACATGAATTAATAGGCACCCTGGCCCCAGCGGTGTGCTACAAGCCCTTCCACAAAGCACACCGGACGAAGTCCAGCCGACAAGAAGAAGATCACCCTACCGCCGTGATGGCATTACCTTCGTTCTCGTTGGCGATCCGTTCAACCCCAAAACCTGCAATAACATGCGTGCACATGTACCCTGCAGAAAAACCGCCATCCCCGACAAGCTCGCCTACCCCGGCATGGCGCTGGCCTTTCTGGCAACGGCCCCGGAAGCCGACGCCCAGATCATCCACACCGACTTGGACCCCGACGTGGAGGTATCCTTCTCCACCTACGGCGTGGACATCAATAACGACGGAACGGTGGAGCTGGAGATCACGCGCACCGAGTTCGGCTCCATGCACTACGTGGGCATCACGGACCAAGCCCCTGGCGTAAGCGTGCTGGGGTTGTATTACAGCAACAACATGTTCCCCGACCGCTTGGAAAACGGGGACCCCATTGCACCCGGCGATCCCGATTGGCGCAATGACGCCCAAGGTTGGTTGGTGAGCTTCTATTCCTACGGTCAATGGGCCTTCGGCAATCCCAGCGGCTTTTTGGGCGTGCGCTTCCAGGACGATGGCAACACCTATTACGGCTGGATCGAGCTGAAGATGGAAACCAACACCACCTTGGTGAAGGCCTATGCCTACGAAAGCCTCCCGGGCACGGCGATCAACGCCGGCGACACCGGCACCACCACCGTGATCCCCGACCTTGGGACCAGCGGGAACGCCATCTCCCTCTTCCCCAACCCCGCCACCGAAGAGGTGAAGCTCACCGGACTTACCGGTGTTGGGGAATTGCGCGTGCTGACCGCGGCAGGCCAAGCAGTGGAAGCCGGCCTGCCGGGCCTGCCCGATGCTACGGGCCAGATCACCTTGGAGGTGGGCATGTTGCCTGCAGGCGCCTACATGGTGCAGCTGCGCTATGCCGACCGGGTGGAAACCCGGCCGTTCATCAAGCGATAGCGGCCATCTCCTGCTGCCTGTGCGCTGTAGCAGGCTGCTCCCGGCCCGGGCATCGCGCAGTTCCTTCGGGCAACCTGCGCCCCGGTGCCGTCACCCGGAAAAATACCTGCAAATGGGGATTGTTGCGGCCAAGTTGCGCAGGCACCTTTGAGGTGCTGAACAATTGCTCCCATGCCCGCCTACCGCACCACTGCCTCCGTGCTGCGCCTGCGCAGCGGCCCCGGCACGGACCACCGCATCATCGGCCGCTTGCCCCGTGGCACCTTGCTGCAGGCGCTTCAAGGCCCCACGGGCGGGTGGCTGCGCGTAAATGCCGATCTGCTCGACGGGGAGCTCACCGGCTGGGTGAGCGCGGACCATGTGGAACCACTGGACCCGGTGCAAGTGCTTGTGGAACCACCATGGCTGGCCGTTGCCCGCGCCGAGATGGGCGTGCACGAGTACACGGGATCGCGGCACAACCCGCGCATCGTGCAATACCACCAGGCCACCAGCCTGCACGCCTCCGATGATGAAACGCCCTGGTGCAGCAGCTTTGTGAACTGGTGCATGCTGCAGGCAACCGTGCCGGGCACCGGAAGTGCATTGGCACGCAGTTGGGCCCGTTGGGGCGTGCATTTGCCACAGCCGCGCCTGGGCTGCATCACCGTGTTCCGGCGGCAGGTGCCGGGCAACCCCGCCGCTGGGCATGTGGCCTTCTTCCTGGAACAGATCGGCAACCGGATCCATGTGCTGGGCGGCAACCAGGGCAACCGCGTGTGCATCGGCAACTACCCATCGGCCGACCTGATCGACCACCGTTGGCACGCATGAAGCACTCCGCGCATGGCCGCCCAAAACCACGGATACACAGTGCTTGGCCGCAGCCCCGACAGCACGGCCACCCGCAATGCGTACGCCTTGCTGGGGTTCATCGCCTTGCTGGCATGGGTGGCGCTCTTCTCCCTGGGGCTGCTTATTGATCCCAACCCCTACCGCACGGCCATCACCAGCGGCTCCGCCAGCTGGACCAACCTGGTGCAGGCCACGTTCACCTATACCCCCACCAATGTGGCCATGCTGTGCGTGCTGGCCGCGCTGATCGGCGGCTGCAGCAGCCGGGTGCAAACGCTCAAGGGCCTGGCCCGGCGCATTGCGAAAGCACAGGAAGAAGGCGATAGCGAAAAAGCGGAGCGCTTCGAGCTACGCGCGGACTACCTCCATGAACAGCCCTTGCACAGCATGCTGCGCGGCTTCCTGGTGTACATCACTTCGGTGAGCGGGATGCTGCTGATCACCAGCGAGCCCTTTTCCGCACCCACGGCCGAACAGTTCACCCGCTTGGCCGGCCTGCTCAGCACGCTCTCCTTCGCTTTGGGCTACGACCCCACCCGCCTGGAGGACCTGGTGCAGGCCATCGCCGGGCGCACCGTGCGCACCAAGAAAAAGGATTGAACCCAACACCGATCGACATGGACCCGGTCACCCAAGGCATCTTCAACAGCCCGTACGTGGACACCATCATCGCCCTGGTGCTGGTGTACGCGCTGCTCAGCATTCTGGTGAGCATCCTGCTGGAGGCGTGGAACAAGTGCATCAAGGAGCGCGGCGTGTTCCTGCAGCGCGCCGTGTACCGGCTGCTCGATGATCCGCTGAACCGCAACTTCGGATACCTCATCTACCAGCATCCCATCATCAACAAGATGCGGCGGGACGGCAACAGCTATCCCTACTACATACCGTCCGAAGGTTTTGCCAATGCCTTGATAGACACCCTGGCGGACCAAGCGGTGAAATTCCAGTATGTGAAGGACGAGGACGGGCGATATACCATGACCCCGGAAGTGTACGGCACCGCCGGACCCTTGGCCGGGGACCCCGGCTTGGACCAACGCCTGCAACTGGGCGTGCGGAACCTGGCCGACAGCGAGTTCAAACGGTTGATGGTGAACTTCATTGACCGCAACAAACGGCACGGGCCGCCCGACGCCGGAAATGCCCCAGGGGACCTGCGGTTGGACATGGACCGCCTGAAACAGGAACTGGGCCGCTGGTTCGACGACTACATGGACCGGGCATCGGGCGAATACAAGGACGACCAGCGCCGCAAGCTGCGCATCATCGGGCTGGTGGTGGCCCTCGCACTCAACGTGGATTCGCTGCACCTCACCAAGGTGTTCCTGCTGGACCAGGACCTGCGCAACAGCATGGTGGCAGAGGCCGAACGGGTGAGCGACCAATACGAGGAACAAAAGCGGATGGCGGCCGCCGATACGCTCCCCATTGACCAAATGCTTCGGGCGGTGGGGGCGCCAGCTTCGGCCACGGCCTTGCCTGCAGCGCGAAAAGCCGAGCTGGTGCAACAACTGGCCGACACCCAGTACACCCAATACCAGCGGCAGGCCGAACAGGTGCTGGACCTGGTGCGGCGCTGGCAGCTGCCCCTGGGCTGGAACCCCGGGGAAGCGCCGTGGAGCTGGTTCAGCGGCGACCGCCTGAAGGAAGTGCCCAAGGAGTTCAAGCCTTCGCAGCGCGCCGTGCTCAATCACTTCCAGAAACGGAACCGCTGGTCGTGGATGAACCTGCTGATGTGGCTCGCCGGCATCGGGGTCACCACCATTTCGCTGAGCATGGGCGCACCTTTCTGGTTCGAACTGCTGGTCAAGCTCATCAACATGCGCCGCGCCGGGCCCAAGCCGCAGTCCACCACGGCCCGCAACACCTGATCCCGCCATGGCACGCATCACCAACGTACACAGCCACGTCTTCACCGGCGGGTGCGCCCCGGACTACTTCTTCAAGATGGTGCTGCCCTCCTGGGCGGACCGCTGGGCCGAGGAGATCAAGTACTTCCTGGAGAAGCGCTGGATGCGGCGCATCATCAAGGCGCTGGCCCATCGCCGCGGCCACAGCCAGCTGCTGCGCTACCTGCAGTTCATCGAAGTAGGCACCCAGAACAGCCAGGAGGAGATCTTCCTGGCCATGAAACAGGCCTACAACTCCATGGGCGCCGATGTGCGCTTTGTGGCGCTGACGCTGAACATGGACCACATGGACACCAAGCCCAGCCGCCACGCCCGCATCGAAGACCAGCTGGCCGAGGTGGAGCGCGTGCGCGCCCACTACCCCAACGAATTCTTCCCTTTCGTGGGCGTGGACCCGCGCCATCTCGGGGGCACGGCCCTGCGCGACTGGGTGAAGGAAAAGATCGACCGCCACGCCTTCTTCGGCATCAAGCTCTATCCCTCCATCGGCTTCTTCCCCTTCGATGCACGGCTCGATGCACTCTACCAGTGGGCCGCCGCCAACGGCGTGCCGGTGATGACCCACTGCACCCGCACCGGCACCTACTACACCGGCCGCATGGACGACGTGCTCACCGACCCCGCGCCCTCCGGGCTCAACCCCGGCGCCCCGGAAATGCAGGCCATCCACCGGCGCATCGCCACCTTCAAAGCGCACGACTTCACGTGGAAGGACAGCAAATACGGCTGCAACATCTTCCTGCATCCGCAGAACTACGAGCCCGTGCTGCGCAAGTACCCCGCGCTCAAGCTCTGCTTCGCCCACTTCGGCGGCGATGATGAGATGCTGCCGGACAAGTACGAACAGCCCCTGCGCAAAAGGGGCATTGACCCCGACAACTGGCACAACGAGGTGAAACGCATCATGGGCCTGCAACAGCCCGACGGCACCCTCCTGTACCCCAACCTGTACACCGACCTCTCCTACATCCTCTTCAACAAGTGCATCTACACGCTGCTGCCGGCCTTGATCAACGGCCCGCTGGGCGACCGGATCCTCTTCGGCACCGATTTTTTCATGACCCTGCGCGAAGACCCCGAGGCCGATCTGTGGCAACGCTGCATCAACGGCATCGGCAAACCCGCTTTTGAGAAGATCGCCGTGGGCAATACGGCGAGGTACCTCGGATCCTAAGCCACCTATGAATGATCTGAACAAACAGGAAATCCAGCTGCCATTTTGCAGTGACCCGGTAGATCCACAACCTGCCTGAACCAAACCGAACGGCAAATGCCCACATATGCATCACCCAGCTCGATCCGCGATCATTTCAGCGTTCTACTTCCGCCCGGTAAACTGCACCGCGACCTTCAAGCATTCTGGGGTGCGGACCCCCAATACTACCTGCCCGAGCACAAGGAGATCGATCTCTTCCTCCAACACAACATTAACCTCGCCCCCCCCGATCTGGGCATAGGCTTCGATTGCGACGACTATGCGTACGCCGTGAAGGGTTGCATCGGCTTGTGGAACCTCAATAGGGCTAGAATTCCCGCCTCCTGGTGCGTTGGAATCATCTTCGGCAAGTTCACCTGGGCATCCGGCGAACACGCCGCAAACTGGTATATGAACAAGAATGGCGTGGTTGAGCTTTTTGAACCACAGGACCACTCTTTCCACCCCATCCGTGATTGCTTGGGCGAAGTGAAGCTCATACTGCTCTAAACCCGTTCAACATGAAGACCCTATCATCCACTTTGATCGCATGGATGCTTATGCTTCCCAGCACTTTAGTTGCGCAGCATGAAGCGCACTACTCCAAGCTTCTGGTGAAGCACCGCCAGGCGTTCGCTGACCAACAGGCCACCATGCTGGCCAATGGCTCGCAATACAACATAGATCTTGGTTCCTTCGTCGATAGTATCTCCACAGGCGCGGATGTCCACAATATGAGAATCGCCTCTGGTTCGCCAACAGCCAACTCAGTATCCTTTGATCAAGAGCAGATAGACGCGCTGCTAGACAGTGTGGACATGCTTCTGGATCGTGCAAATAACTTCAATCGGATCCCGGGTAGTGGTGCAGAACAAACCGGGAGTTCCATCAAGATCCTTAACCAATCGGAGGTTCTTCATGCCCTCTCAGAAGTACTGGTGGATCGCATCAAAGAGGAACTGGCCTTGGCCTATTTCGACAAGATGGCCTCGAAAATGGAATCCGTGAGGGTATTGCAGCATGCCTGTGGCTCCGGCAAGAAACCCCTTACCTTGTGCACACTTGCAGAGCTCTTGCCCGCGACGCAATTGATTTTCCGCGAAAGCCGAGACCACATCTCTCCCCAAGCCGGTGCCACGCTGAAGGCGGCGTTCATGGATGATCTGGAAAAATTCCCGGCACACTTCACTTCCGCGTACGGCATGGCGCTCCTGCGCGTGGAAGGATCCAACTGCAAGGGGGAACTCACCGACGAGGACTTTTCCATACTTCTGGCATCCCGCATGGTGGATGGTGTCGCGCACGGGCGGCCTTGGAATACAATTCTTGAAGAACTCATCCACCAAAATGTTGAATCGCCTGCATGGAGGACCCGTGGTGCGCTTGTCGACCTCTCACTCCGATTGCTCGATAGCATGAAAGACCCCAATGGCGATCTGCTTATAGGGAACGCAACGGACTTGAACGATGCCGAGCTCAAGGCATACTTGGGTATGCTCCTGGCCAACGGCCGCGTCCACCAAGACTTGAATACGCTCAAGGTAGCTGTTGGAGCCGGTGCCAATGTCGAGCAGATGCGCAGCATGTTCTACGAAGTGGTCGAATTGGCACGCGCGATAGATCGGCTAATTGCAATGGCCCAAAATCCGGACAGGTTGGACAAGGGTACATACTTGCTGGAGTACACGAACGAGCTATTCAACTTTATCACACATGGCGAATCCGCAGTGGCCCACATGATCCAAACCCTTCAGATCAAAGATGCCCCCGCCGAAATCATCTCCTCCAAGAAGTTCAGGGAAGGGTGGAGCGCGGCTGCCGAACTGACTTCCGCCGTTGCCAATAAAGACTATGGCAAGGCATCCCTCCAGGTGTTGCGCGTCATTGAGGCTGCCTTGCCGAAGGACAGCATCCTGGACCGTGACTTGGTGAAACTGGTGACCCTTGCTGCCGATATTGCCCAGGCCGGCAGTGGTGAGGTGAAGGCCATCTTTGAATCGGCCATTATGCCAGTCGGCAGCTACCGGGTAAAACAAGCCACGCATTTCAGCGCATCCATCAATGCCTACCCCGGGATGACCGGCGGATGGGAACAACTACAGGACAGCAGAAGCACCAAAGCTTTCGGAGGGGTTGCGGGTCCCATCGGTATCGCGCTATCCAAGTCACGGGGAAGTGAACGCCAGCTGCGTGCCAGCAATTCGCTCTTTCTGAGCTTCATCGATATCGGTGCGCTCCTTACCTACCGGTTCAACAGCGAAGACACCGTGAGCGCCAATCCGGAGGTAAGCATTGCCAATGTGCTTGCACCAGGTCTATACGCCATCCACGGCATTCAGGAACATCCCATTTCCTACGGAATCGGCGTGCAATACGCACCGCAGCTTCGCGGTGCAGTAGCAGGGGCCGTAAACCTGAACCCGCATGACGCCCTGCGCTTCGGATTCTTCCTGACAGTGGACATTCCTTTCATTCCGCTTGCGCTCAAACAACGGCAGGTCGGTGAATTGGCGAAGGATGTCATGAAACAGGAAGAAAAAGTTGCCAAAGAACGTGCAGCAAGCATGGGGGGGCCAAAGCGCCTAAAAAAATTGGAGCGATCCTTGGATAAGAAGCGCAAAGCGTTGGCCAAGACCATGGAACATTGAGCGTTGTACAAACCGTACCTGAGTCCGGTAGTATAGCATCATCTGCACCTTGAACTTCGACGGCACCCTCACCAAGGACGGCAACTTGATCGCGGCGCTGAACTTGCTGATCGGGCTGGGGGACAAGCGGAAGTTGTAGCCCGCCGGACCGCTTCACGCCACAACACCTTGGAGCAGGTAGCCGTCGTGGTAATACTTGCGCAGGAAATCCATGCCGTTGCCCCAGAGCAGCTTCTCCACCAGGGCATTGGTGCTTTGGCCATAGCGGTGGCCGGTGTAGAGTTGGGCGATGGCCGGATCGGCGTGCTGGCAGGTCCGGTTCCAAAAATCCACCAGGTCGCGCTTGATGCTTTTCATGTCCGCGCTTTGCGGGTAAATGTCGATGGGGTTGATCACCCCGTCGTAGTCGGTGCCCAGGCAGAGGTGGTTCCACCCTTTTGCGGGATCTTCCGGCGTGGCCGCCAGGTCCAGCACGTGGAAGATCTGGCGGAAGATCACGCTCAGGTAGGCCGGCCGCAGTTCGGACAGCAAGGGGGCCCGGTCCGTTTCGATCGTGCTCAGGGTCCGCGCCAATGCGGCATCGTCCAGATCGCCCCAGGCGTGCTCCTGCTTGGCCTGGGTCCAACGGCGCATCAGCCGGCGGTTCGCCTGGGCCCTGTCCTTGAAGGTGGGCATGGTGATGGCCGCCTCGGGCGGGATGCTCTCACCCATGATGCGGCGTTCATCGATCATCAAGCCCATCAGCCCGTCGCTTTTCACCACACGCACGATCTCATCATCGAACAGGTTGATGATGCCGTTGTAGAAATAGCGCGAGCGCTGCTTTTCACCCGGTAGCAGGCCATGGTCGTTGGCGATGCTGGCCCGCATGTCGCGGCGGCCGCTTACCGCGGTGTGGCTCACCACGATGGGGATGGGGTCGTTGTCGGCCCGGCGCATGTCCACGATCTCGTAGTAGTCCAGCCGGGCCTGGGGGCTCATGTGCTTGGTGTCGATGAGCACGCGGCGCACCGGTTCCCCGCGGCTGTTGCGCCGGCGCAGCAAGTGGGCAATGATGCGTTTTGTCCACGGCCGCAGGCCCAAGTGGAAGTAGTTGGTATCGTACCCTTGGGGGTTGGGCGCACCGCCGCTCTGGGGCAGGAAGATCTGCACCATGTCCGTGAGGCTGGGGCTGTGCCCGCACAAGTGATTGTAGTAATGGTGGGCCAGGGTGACGAACAGCGGCGTGTGCTCCCAGTTGGTGGTGACCTTGTCGATGTTGGCGATCATGGCCTCGATGTACAGTTCGAACCAGCTGTTGCGCTTGCGCTCGCCCACACGCCGCAGGAACTTGGCTTCTTGCTCGTTGATGCTCACCGGTTGGCCGCGCCGGTCGAACAGGTTGTCGGCGAAGGCATGGGCCCCCTCGATGCTGTTGATGATGCAGACGGTATCTGGCGCCTGGGCGAGGGTCCGCTCGATCTCGGCGAAGGAGTCCACCACGCGGTAGCGGTAGCCCGCAGGGGCGTGGCGGGTGCTGCCCTGGTTGGCGATGAGGTTGGTGTACTCACGCTCCAAGTGCTGGAAATAGGACTGTTTGCGCGAGTAGATGTCCTGGAGCACCTCGGGCGAAAAGCCGGTGAGCGTGGCCAGGGGCTTGTTCAGCAAGGCGCTGGTGAAGCCCTGCTCCAGGGGGTAGAGCGCGTTGCAGATCACGCGGAAGCCGCCGGCCATGGCACTGTTGCCGTGCAATTGGCTGCTCTTCACCACATCGTTGTCGATCCCGGCCAACTTGCTGTAGTCGGCGCGCCGCTTGAAACGTTCGTTCCAGTGGTCGGGATCGGGGAACACATTGGTGGCAAAGCTGCGCGAATTGGCGGGCTTGAAGCTGAAGTGTGCGTGGAGGTCGAAGAGGGGCATGGCAGCAGGCATTTTCGATAGGGGAAGGGTGCATCACTTGTTGGGGACCACCAGGCTTTTCCGGATGCCCGGGGGCTGATCGCCCGGTCCTCCAAGGTAGCCGCATGCCCAGGCTTGTACCATACCCATTTCCCGGTAAATGCGCGGGGCTTGCGCGGAGATTCGCCGGCTTGGCCTCCCTGCCCGACCGGCCCTGTTTGACTTGGACGTGCCTGGCTGTTCCACGCTCACGCCGCGCAACTACCTTTGCCGCGCATGCGGCGGCGTTTTGCCATCCTTCTCCTGGGCCTCTTTGCCTTCACGGGCACGGAGCTGCACCAGTTGCTCAAAGTGCCCATGCTGTTCGCGCACTACGCCGAGCACCAGGCGGAGCAGCCGATGGGCTGGATGCAGTTCCTGGAGGAGCACTACCCGCACGACAGGCACCACCACGAGCGTGGCGAAAGCCATCAGGGATTGCCCTTCCAGTGCGACCACCACTGTGGCGCACAAACGCTGCAAGCTCAGCTGGACGGTGCCTGCGGTACTGTCTTGATGCTGCCCGCGCCCATCGACGTGCAGTTGATCGCCACCGAGGACCGGATCGCGCCGCGTGAAGGACCCGACGGCATTTGGCAGCCTCCGCGGGCCTGAGGCCGGTGCCACGCACCCCGATGCCGTGCTGAACGCGCCGCATCCCTTGGTCCCCCTCTTCCCGAACTTTTAATGATCCGCGGCAACGCCGCACCCCGGGCATGATCGACCGCATCATCCGGTTCTCCATACAGAACAAGGCCATCATCGGCCTGCTCACGCTGTTGCTGGTGCTGTACGGCGGGTATTCGCTCACGCAGTTGCCCATCGACGCCGTGCCCGACATCACCAACAACCAGGTGCAGGTGATCACCAACACGCCCACCTTGGCCGCACAGGAAGTGGAGCAGTTCGTCACCGCGCCCATCGAGCGGGCCATGGCCAGCCTGCCGGACCTGGTGGAGATCCGATCCATCAGCCGCTTCGGCCTCAGCCTCATCACCATTGTGTTCGACGAGGAGGTGGACATCTACTTCGCGCGCACCTTGGTGGACCAGCGCTTGGACGACGCTGCCGCCCTGATCCCGCCTGGCGCGGGCAAACCCATGCTGGCGCCGGTGAGCACGGGCCTCGGCGAGGTGTACCAATACGTGCTGCACACCCTGCCGGGCCATGAGGGCAAATACAGCCCCAGCGAACTGCGCACGGTGCAGGACTGGATCGTAGTGCGGCAGCTGTTGGGAACACCCGGCGTGGCCGAGGTGAACAGCTATGGCGGCGAGGTGAAGCAGTACGAGGTGAGCGTGGACCCCAGGCGCCTGCAGAGCATGGGCGTGAGCATCGGCGAGGTGTTCAGCGCGCTGGAGGCCAACAACGAAAACACCGGCGGGGCGTACATCGAGAAGCGGCCCAACACCTACAGCATCCGCGGGGAGGGCATGCTGCGCACCCTGGCCGACATCCGGCGGGTGGTGGTGAAAACGCCCGAGGGCGGCGTGCCCCTGCTGGTGGGCGATGTGGCCGAGGTGGGCTATGGCACGGCTCCCCGCTATGGTTCGCTCACCCGCAACGGCGAGGGCGAAGTAGTGGGCGGATCGGTGATGATGCTCAAGGGAGCCAACAGCGCCAAGGTGGTGGAGGCCATCGAGGCGCGGATGCCCGCGATCCAAAAGGCCCTGCCCGAAGGCCTGGTGATCGAGCCCTTCCTGGTGCGCAGCAAGTTGGTGGACCGCGCCATCGGCACGGTGAAGACCAACCTGATCGAAGGCGCACTGATCGTGATCTTCGTCCTGGTGCTCTTCCTGGGCAACTGGCGCGCGGGCCTCATCGTGGCCTCCGTGATCCCGCTGTGCATGCTCTTCGCCATCATCCTCATGAACGCCTTCGGGGTGAGCGGCAACCTGATGAGCCTCGGCGCCATCGACTTCGGCCTGATCGTGGACGGAGCAGTGATCATCGTGGAAGCCACGCTGCACCACCTGCACGCGCGCTTCCAGGGGCGCATCCTCACCCGCGGCGAAATGGACAGGGAGGTCTTCGCCAGCGCCACCAAGATCCGCCGCAGCGCGGCCTTCGGCGAGATCATCATCCTCATCGTGTACATCCCCATCCTCACCCTGGTGGGCATCGAAGGAAAAATGTTCCGCCCCATGGCCCTCACGGTGAGCTTCGCCATCATCGGCGCACTGCTCCTCTCGCTCACCTACGTGCCCATGATGAGCGCGCTCTTCCTGCCGCGCAACACCGCCCACCGCCGCAACTTCAGCGACCGCATGATGGACCGGTTCCAGCGCTGGTACAACCCGTTGATCGGCTTCGCGCTGCGGCACCAGCTCAAGGTGGTGGCCACCTCCGTGGCCCTCTTCATCGGGGCGGTGTTCCTCTTTGTGCGCATGGGCGGCGAGTTCATCCCCACCTTGGAAGAGGGCGACTTCGCCTTCCACAGCTTCCTGCCCCCGGGCGCCTCGCTCAGCCAGAGCATCGCCAACAACGCCAAGGTGGAGAAGATCCTGCTGCAGTTCCCTGAAGTGGAGCAGGTGGTGGGCCGCACCGGCAGCGCCGAGATCCCCACCGACCCCATGCCGCTGGAAGGCACGGACCTGATGGTCATCCTCAAGGAGAAGGAAGCGTGGACCACCGCCAAGACCCGCGAAGCCCTGCAGGACACCATGCTGGAGGCATTGCGCGTGGTGCCCGGCGTGTTCTTCGAGGCTACGCAGCCGATCCAAATGCGCTTCAACGAGCTGATGACCGGCATACGGCAGGACGTGGCCGTGAAGGTGTACGGTGAGAACATGGACACCCTGGCGGCGATCGGGCAGCAGGTGGCGGCCATCGTGGGCGAGGTGCCCGGTGCAGGTGAACCCCAAGTGGAAAAGGTGGCCGGCCTGCCGCAGATCACCATCACCTATGATCGTGCGCGCGTGGCCCAGTACGGGCTGAACATCCGCGAGCTGAACCGCACGGTGCGCACCGCCTTCGCCGGTGAGGCTGCCGGGGCCGTATACGAGGATGAGCGCCGCTTCGACCTGGTGGTAAGGCTGGCCAAGCAGCAGCGCCAGACCATCGATGACGTGCGCACGCTGTTCGTGGCCTTGCCCGGCGGCGGCCAGGTGCAGCTGCAGCAAGTGGCCCGCGTGGAGCTCATTCCCGGGCCCACGCAGATCAGCCGCGATGATGCCAAGCGCCGCATTGCCGTGGGCGTGAACATCCGCGACCGCGACGTGGCCAGTTTCGTGGAGGACCTCCGGGGCCGCCTGGATACCGGACTGCACCTGCCCCCGGGCTACCACTACACCTTCGGCGGCACCTTCGAGCACCTGCAGGCCGCAAGCAAGCGCCTGATGATCGCCGTGCCCGTGGCCCTGGGCTTGATCTTCCTGCTGCTCTTCCTCACCTTCCACAGCGCCAGGCGCGCCCTGCTCATCTACACCGCCATCCCCATGAGCGCCATCGGCGGCGTGCTTGCGCTCTTGTTGCGCGGCATGCCCTTCAGCATCAGCGCGGGCGTGGGCTTCATCGCGCTCTTCGGCGTAGCGGTGCTCAACGGCATCGTGCTTATCGCCACCTTCGACCAATTGGAGAAGGAAGGCATCACCGACCTGAAGGAGCGCGTGCTCAAAGGCACCCGCATCCGCCTGCGCCCAGTGCTGATGACGGCCGCCGTGGCCTCGCTCGGCTTCCTCCCCATGGCCCTGAGCGGCAGCGCCGGCGCCGAAGTGCAGCGGCCCCTGGCCACGGTGGTGATCGGCGGCTTGATCACCGCCACGGCCCTCACCTTGCTGGTGCTGCCCGTGCTCTACCTGCTCTTCATGGGCGGTACAAAGAAACCTTCCGCCGGGGGCGGCGCCCCGAAGATCCCCGTGGCCGCCGCCCTGCTGTTGCTCCTGCTCGCCGGCGGCAGCGCACACGCCCAGCAGCCGGTACCGTTGGACACGGTGGTCGGCCGGGCCCTGCGCACGCACCCCACCCTGACCGCGGCCGCCGCCGCCGTGCAGGAACAGGAGGCCCTGCGCAACACCGCGCTCAGCCTCTCCCCGCTGAACGTGCAGTTCATGCAGGGCCAACTGCAAGGGCCGTACCGCACGGACATCAACCTGCAGGCCACCACGGGCCTTGCCTTCCCGACCACCATCGCGCGGCGCGCGCAGCACCTGAAGGCGAGCCTGGAACTGGCCGAAAGCGCGCAGCTCAGCACCGCCGCCCTGGTGAAGGAGAGCGCCGCCGGAGCCTACCTGCAATGGGCCGCAGGCCTGCAGCAGGTGCAGCTCCTGCTTCAGCTCGACAGTGCCTTCTCCTCCATGGCCGCCTTCGCACAGCAACGCTTCGCGCTGGGCGCCACGGGCCGCCTTGAAATGACCAGCGCACAGAGCCGCGCCCAAGAGGTGCGGCTCAGGCTTGGGCAGGCCCGTGCCGACCTGCAGGCCGCGCAGGCCGAGGTGGAGCGCTGGGCCGGCCCCTTGCCCGGTGCCGTGCCGTTGCCTGCGGAGCTGCTGCTGCTGGCCCATGCCCCCGAGCCCTCTGCGGGCAACGACCCCGCGCTGCTCCCGCTGGAGCAACAGGCCCAGGTGGCCGGCGCCGCCTGGAAGCTGGAGCGCAGCCAATGGGCGCCCTCCTTGCAAGGCGGTGGCTTCTACCACACCTTCAACGGCGATGCACCCTATACCGGATACCTCCTCGGTGCCTCCGTGCCCCTGCCCGGCAGCGGCCAGGGCGCGCGGACCAAAGCCGCCCGCCTGCGCCACCAGGCCGCCCTGGATGAGCTCGAAGCCGCCCGGCGCCAACGCGCCAGCGAGCGCACCCGCACCGAGGCCCAACTGGCGCAACTGCGCGCCAGCCTGGCCTACTTCGAAACCACTGGCGACGCCCTGGCCACCACCTTGCGCTCCGATGCCGAGCGTGCCTACCGCACCGGCGAAGCCGACTACTTCCAGTATGCCCAAGGCATGGAGCAGGCCTTTCAGGTGAGCTCCGCCCACATCCGCGCACGCCTCGAGCTCGCAACCACCATCCTCCACCTCCGCATCCTCAACGGCCAATAGTCCTTGCGGGCACTCAGCCCCGCGCACCCACACCAGCACCTCATGGCTATGCAACCCCTTCCTACCGTTGCCCTACTGCGCACGGCTCCCTTCCTCCTGTTGATCACCCTGTTCACGGCATGCGGCGGCAGCGGCACGGCGGAAGCCGACCAGCACGACCACGGCGCGGAGACCGCTGCCAACAACGGAAACACCGTGACGCTCACTGCCGCACAGTTCGCCGCCATCGACGGCGCCTTGGGCCACGTGGAACAAAAGGACCTCACCAGCACCTTGCAGGCCAGCGGCTTCCTGAAGGTGCCCCCGCAGAACAAGGCCGATGTCACCGCGATCATGGGCGGCACCGTGCGCGAAGTGCTGGTGCAGGAAGGCGACCAGGTGAGCAAGGGCGAAGTGCTCGCCACCATTGCCGATCCCGCCATCATCCAACTGCAGCAGGACCACCTCGGCGCCAAGGCGCAACTGGCCTTTGCCGAGGCGGAACTGGAGCGGCAGACCGCGCTGGCCGCCGAGCACATCAGCGCGCAGAAAACCCTGCAGCAAGCCACGGCGGAGCATGCCGCCTTGCAGGCCCGGGTGATGGCCACCGCCGCACAATTGCGCCTGGTCCACATCAATCCCGACCAGCTCACCGCGAGCACACTGCGCACCACCACCGAGATCACCAGCCCCATCGACGGCAATGTCGCCCGCATCCACGTGATCGTCGGCAGCAGGGTCAGCGGCGACGCGCCCCTGTTCAGCGTGGTGAACAACAACCAGCTGCACGTGGACCTGTTCCTCTACGAGCAGGACATCGCCAAGGTGAAGACCGGCCAGCAGATCGACCTCAGCCTCACCAACCTGCCCGGCAAGAACTACACGGCCGTGGTATTTGCCATCGGCAGCGCCTTTGAAAGCGAAACCAAGACCATTCCCGTGCACGCGGAGATCACCGGCAACAAGCAGGGGCTGATCGACGGCATGGGCGTATCCGCACGCCTGAGCATCGGAAAGGCGCTCACCACCGCCGTGCGCACCGAGGCCATCGTGAACATGGAAGGCAAGGACTACGTTTTTATGAAGACCGAAGGATCGGATGCCCATGGGCACAGCGAGGCTGAAGCACATGATCACGCGGCAGAAACGGCTCCGGTGCACGACCATGCCCACGGGCAGGAGCACGATCATGCGCACGGCCCTGATGCAGCCCATGAACACGCTCAGGAAGCAGCGGCGCAGACCGGCACTGGCAGCCTCTCCTTCCAACGCTTCGAGGTGAAACGCGGCACCACGGACGGGGCCTATACCGCCGTCACCTTCCTGCAGCCCGTTGCCGACCATGCCCATGTGGCCACCGGCGGCGCCTACTACTTGCTGGCCATGATGAACACCAGCAGCGGGCACCAGCATTGAACCGTGGCCCAAGCCCGGCACGCCTCTTTCCCCGGCCGTCCTCCGCATCCTGGCACGGGTGTGCGGCAGCGCCGGCCTGCTCTTCCTGCGAAGGCCATAGTTGAAGGTCGGGCCGGGCAAACCACCGCTCCCTCAACGCCACGACCGCTCCCTCAGTGGTCCTTGTCAATGGGCAAGGGCCGCACTTGCTTCGACCCCACTACCGATCGTCAGGATCAACTCACCTACCCCCGCCAACATGAACCGCGAAAAACTCATCGACCGTCTCATGCAGGTCGCCATCTGGGCTTGCCTGGGCGTGGCATTGCTCATGACCCTGTTGATGGTCACTTCCTACCGCGCCGCTGCCCAATGGAGCACCGATCCCGCCAACCCGCTTCAGATCTGCGACGATACCGGCCTTCCCGTGCGCATGCAAGCGATGCCCGACGGGAATGGCGGCTGGTACGCCTTCTGGATCGACAGGCGCACCGACGGCGTGAACGGGGAGGTCTTCGGCCAACACGTGGATGCCGATGGCTACGCCCAGTGGACCCCGAACGGCAAATTGCTCATCAGCATGCCGGACAGCAACATCAGGGAACTGGCAGCCGTAGTGCTGGATGATGGCAACGTGCTCATCAACTACATCTTCGGACCGACCGCGTTCAATTTCTCGCTGCACGCTATGGTCTTCGATCCGGTCGGCGACCCGGTTTGGGCACAGCCCACAGTGCTCGATGAGGCTGGCACCACCATGCTGGGTTTCGATCAGGTAACGGCGATCCCCACTGCGGGAGGCGCTTACGTGGGCTGGTACGACAACTACTTCGGCGGCAGCAACCTGGTGAACGTTTCGCGCATCGACAATGACGGAAGTCTTCCGTGGGGCACCGGGGGCAACACGATCGATCTGGCCTACTACGGCCCCTTCGAGTTGCACGATGACGATGCCAACGGTATGATGGTGCAATGGCGCACCGGCAATGGCACCGGAGCCGCCTTGTATGCCATGCGCGTAGGAATGAACGGGGCGAACGCCTGGCCCTTGAACGTGCAGGTGAGCGCCAACAGTCCAGGCCTCAACTACGGTTTCCACACCGTGGGGACGGGCTTGGGTGCGCAGATCACCGCCTGGCGCGATGTGCCGGGCAATATCGTCATGGCCCGCCTGGACGCCAGCGGTACGCTCACCTTCCCCGCCAGCCCAATGCCTGTGTGCATGTTCGCCAGCTACCACGACCTGCCGAAGCTCACCATGAGCGATGGTGCCTTGTTCGCCGCCTGGGCGGACAACAGGCCGCCTGCCGCCAACGGCGATGTGTACCTCCAGAAGTTCGATACGGACGGTGCGCCGCTCTGGACCGTGGACGGTATCCCCGGGATCCAGATCAGCACCTACTACACCACGCCGGGACTGGTCGCATCGGACAGTGGTGCGGTGATCGCCATGACCGACGGGAATGTGGACGGGTATGTGGCCATACGTGTACGCGCGGATGGCACGGCGGCGTGGCCCAGCCTCGGCACATTCTGCACACCTGCCTTCAAACCCTTCTATGCTGAGCGCATCGAAATGCCCGATGGGGATGGCGGCGTGGTGAGCTTCTGGCGATCCGGAGATCAGAACGTTGGCTCCCTTTACGCCGGGCGGATCCTGCGCACGGGCGTGGCCACTGGTACGGTAGGCCTGGGCGAAACAGCAAGTACAACGACCATCCACGCCCTTCCCAATCCCGCACACGACCGCATCGCCTTCCACTTGCCCACCAGTGAAAGTCCACTGTATGTGGAGGTGATCGACATGCACGGCGCCACCACGCATCCGGCCGTCAACGGCAACACCATCGCCATCGATGGCCTCGCCGCCGGCGCGTACACCGCCAGGATCCGCACGAGCGGCAAGATCCTTACCGCGCGGTTCGTGAAGCAGTAAAGCGGTGACGTACCGTCATCCGTCCGAATGGCCCATGAGCGCGACAGGGCCCAAGTCCGCCGAGAACCCGACCTGTTGCTGCGACTGCCGTTACGGACTTTCGCCAACCACCCCCGGAATACGCCGGGACCATGGATCCGGGGTGCGCGGGGCCATGAGGAACCGGTTTCAGCGGAATAGATGATGCATTAACCCTCGCTCCCCAGGCCGGTGCAAGTTCCCACATG
>JADZAC010000038.1 GCA_020852835.1 Flavobacteriales bacterium | reverse complement strand
TGCGGCAGGCGCAATTTCCGGCGCACCTCTTCGCGGAACTGCGCGGAGAGCTTGCGGGCCAGGTCGGCATGGTCGCCGCGGAAGTAGTAGAGGCGGCCCATGGTGTCGGCAAAGTCGCGGCTGCTGTTGCGCGGCGGGGCCACCACGGGAATGGCCCGCTGGCGGCGGCGCGCGTACACCAGCACGGTGAGCAGCAGCAGGGCGATCACCGTCCAATAGGCCCAGCGCAGCGCGGGCTGGGCGAGGATGTAGCGCAGCGGACTGGTGCTGCCCACGCGGCCGGCCTTGTAGTATTCATCCCACAGCACGGGCCGGTCGGGCAGCAGCCCGAAGGCCATTTCCATGAACCCGCGGCTGCCATCCTTCAGCAGGTAGTAGTTGGTGAAGGCCAGCGGTGTGCTGCACAGGTACAGCGTGCCTTTGCCGACGGGCACGCGCAACAGCACGGGATCGTTCCGCCAGGTTTCCGCGAGCACTTGGGCGCTGTCCTTGGAATATTTGCTGAAGTAGTTCCGCATGTCACCGCGCCCGAAACGGAATTCCCCGGTCTTGCGCAAAGGCTCCACGGTGTAGTGCAGCACCGCCGTATCCCCAAGCAGGATCTCCTTCATGCCCTTTGCGCTCAGGCTGTCCAACGGCTCGTACCGGTAGGCCGTGGAAAGCCCCAGGGTGTCCTCGATCATGCCGCCAAAACCTTCTGCGGCGATGAACGCGTTGTCGCCGGCCTCCACCATCTTCAGCAGGTGCTGCAGGTCCAGCGGGTCCAGGTTGAGCCAGCGCTCGATGAATACGTGGTTGACGCGCGGGGCGGCGCTGTCCGGCGACAATTGCCGTTGGGCGGTGGCGTAGATCGGTTCGCGCACCGTGGTAACGCCCTGCGGAAAGAGGTCGCCCAAGCGCTGGCGCACCAAGCTGCATGCATAAGGGTCGTTGCGGTACTCGGTGTAAGTGGGCGTCCAGTTGGGTTCCTTCGGCGTGATGGCCTCCAGCACCACCAAGAGCAGCACGATGGCCAAGGTGGCCCCGAGGATGATCTTCTCGGCCCTGGTCATGGGTTCACGGCGGGTGTGTGGAAGCGGATGAACGCCGGCGCGAGGCTGCGGTAACGCGCTTCATCCAAGGGGGCATCGCCGAACCAGGCCCATTTGAAGAGGAAGCTGAGCTCGGCGAAGGCGCTGCGCCGTGCGGGGTCCTTCAGTTGCCGCAAGTAGTCGCGGTCGGTGCTGTCCGGCTGGAAACGCAGCTGCCCTTCATCGATCAGCAGCCGCAGGGCCTTCAGGTAGTGGAAACGGATGGCGAGCGGCCACTGGCCCTTGCGTTCGGCTTCCGCCAGCAGGCGGTCCAGGTCTTCGCGGGGCAGGTCTTCGCCGATCTCGAGCACTTGCCTGGGCCGCGCGGCATCGGTGGAGAAGCCGCCGTGGAACAGGCGTTTCCGCAAATAGATCGCCACCAGCACCACGGCGGCAAGCAGGAAGGCCCAGTCCAAGTGGCCGAAGATCCAATGGCCGGCCTTGGTGCCGAAGAGTTTTTCAAGTTGCTGGCCGATCCAGCGCTTCAGCCGGTCCCACCACAGCATGTCCGTGTGCAGGCTGCGGTCGTAGTCGAAGTCGGGGTTGGTTTGCAGTTGCGCAATTTCCTGCGGATTGAAGCGCACTTCACGCACGTTGACCGGTGCCGTGCTGTCCATGGCCGCCACCGTGGCCGCAGCAGCCGTGTCCGCTTGGGCACGGGCCGGGGCCATGCCCAGGGCAACCAGGGCGAAGAACAGCAGGGCGAACGCGCGGAACACGGGCAAGGTGCTGCTGTTTCAGGCCGTGGGCGGCATGGTGGCTTGTTCCACGCGCTCCAGCAGGCCGCGCCCTTCCTTCTCCTCCATCAGCGAGAGTGCCTGCAGGCCTATGGGCACGAGGATCAGCGGTTGCAACAGCACGGTCACCACGCCGGACAGCATCATGAAGACCGTCATCACCCAACCCATGCGCTCGCCCATGTCCGCAGGGTTTTCCATGCCGCTCATGGCACCGAAGCCGGTGAGCATCATGAACGGCAGGTAGATGAAATAGCCGAGGAAACCGATCAACATGGCCAGTACCAGCACCAACCCGAAGGTTTCCCACCAGTGCCCCTTGATCAGCTTGAACGACCGGCCGATGCAATCCGTGATCCCCGCACCCTCAAAGGAACGCAGCGGGAAGGCCATGGTGAAAACGATGGCCAGCCACAGCGCCCCCACGATCAGCAGGAACACCCCGGCGAAAATGAGGATGCCGGCCAGCACGGCAATGGCGAAGTAGGCCGGAAGCTGCCGCGACGTGGCCTTCCACAGTTCGCCGGTGGAGGGGGGCAGCCCGTGATTTTGCATGTAATGGCGCATGTATTCGTAGATCATGGCATACATCAGCAAGGCGGAGAAGATCATCAGCAAATAACCGAGGCCCATGCTCCCGAAGCTGGTGCCGAACGATCCGACATGCCCGGCTTGGGCATCCACCATCACCGTGCGGAAGAAGCTTCCGAAGAAGAAAGAGGCCACCAAGTACGGCGGCAGGCAGATGAAGATCAGCGGGCGGTACAGTGTTTTCCAGTTCTGCCTTACGAACTGGAAGCCGGTGCTGATCACCGCGCTGAAGTCACGCTGCTTGCGCAATTCGATGGTTTCCATGGGTGCGTTGGACATGGTAGGGGTAGAGGATGAAGTAACCGATGATGAAGGCCAAGCTGCCGAAGATGATGGTGAGGTTCACCGCCGGGTGCATGTCGGCGCTGCGCCGCGTGATGAACGACTCGATGAAGCCCGCCAGGATGAAGCAGGGTACCAGGCCTACCACGATCTTCATGCCTTGCAGCGCCCCGCGCCGGAAGCTGGCCAAGCGCGTGTACGTGCCGGGGAAAAGGATGCTGTTGCCCATCACCAGCCCGGCGGAGCCGGCGATCACAATGCAGCTGATCTCCACCGTGCCGTGCAGCCAGATCGCCAGCAGGCTTTCGCGCAGCACGCCCTGCTGGTACATGAAGTACTGGAAGGCCCCCAGCATGATCCCGTTCTGCACCAAGATCAGCCAGGTGCCGTAGCTCAGCAGCACGCCCAATGCGAATGCGTAGAAGCTCACCATGATGTTGTTGAGCGTGATGCCGAAGAACATGTCCATCATCCCGGAGCTGCCGTACACGGCCATGGGCTTGCCTTCCTTGATGTTCTCCAGGGTCATGTCCACGTAGCCGTCGCCGAGGATCAGCCGGGTGAAGGTGGTGTCGTAGTGGGCGCTGAGCCCGCCGATGAGCACGGCGGTGAGGAAGATGGTGGCGGAGAGGACGAGTTGGCGGCGCGTGCCGGCCAGCAGCAGCGGCAGTTCGGTTTTCCAGAAGGTGATGAAGCGCCCCAGGCCTGTGCGCTGGTTGCGGTAGATGCGCCGGTGCAGGCTTGCCGCCAAGGTGTTCAGGTAACTGGTAACCTGTGCGCCGGGGTAGAAGGTGCGGGCATAGCTCAGGTCGTCGTTCAGTTCAATGTACAGCGCGCTGGCCTCGTCCGCGGTGATGGTGCCTTCGCTGCCCTGTGCGGCAAGCTGCTCCAAACGTTGCCACTTGGTGCTGTTGCATTTTACGAAGGCTGCTTCGCGCATGGGCATGCTGAGCAAACATAACGAAGAGTTGATCCGTTATTTTGCGGCCCGCCATGGAAACCGTCCGCATTGAAACTGCACAGAACGTGGCCCTGCAGTACGAGGTGGCCACCATTGTGGACCGCGGCGTGGCGGTGGTGTTGGATTGGTTGGTGCTGGTCGGATACAGCTTTGGCCTGTCGATGCTGCTGGGGCAGACCGGGGCACGCCCGCCGGAGTGGCTGCTCATTTCGCTGTTCGGTGTGCCATGGACTTTCTACCACTTGGTGTGCGAACTGCTCATGGACGGCCAAAGCGTCGGCAAGCGCATGCGCAACATCAAGGTGGCACGGTTGGACGGCGGGCAACCGGGCTTGGGCCACTACCTGCTGCGTTGGTTGCTGCGCATGGTGGATTCTCTGTTCCTGGTCGGTGGCGTGGTGATCTTGTTCAACGGCAAGGGCCAGCGCATCGGCGACATCGCCGCAGGCACCACGGTGATCTCCCTCAGGCGGCGCAACAGCCTGTCCGATATCATGGCCGCGCAGCATGCGCAGGGCCACCAGGTCACCTTTCCCGGCGCGGAAATGATCCCCGACAGGGAAGCAGCATTGATCAAAGAGGTATTGGCCAATACCAGCAGCGCGCGCGCTGCGGCCATGGAAAAGTTGGCAGGCCGTTATCAACCGCGCTTCAACGCCAACGGGCAAATGCCGCCCGAACAGTTCCTGCGCACCTTGCTGGCGGACCACCTGTACCTCACCAGCCGGTAGGGCATCATCAATGGGCGGCTGAAAGCCAGAGCTCCCGGCCTGCCCGCGGCGCAATGGAGTTGTGGCACGGTTCCAGCTTCAGCTTGCTGAACCGCGGAGTGAACAGCTGGTGGTAGGTCTCCGCATTGCCACCGAACGGCGGGTGGTCGGTGAACAAGGGGTCATCGAACAGCACGCCCACGAGTTTGCCGCCGGGCGCAAGCAGATCGTGCATGTGCGCCACATAGTTCGGCCTCAGCTTCGGATCAAGGGCACAGAAGAAGGTCTGCTCCAGGATGCGGTCATAGCGCCCCGCGTGGTTGAAGAAATCCGCCACATGCAGGTGGTGGCGTGGGAAATCGGGGCAGCGCTGCAACAGGTCGGCAAACGGCTCCCCGCTGAGGTCCACCACATGCACTTTACCGAAACCCAGGCGGTGCAGGTATTCTGCCTCGTAGCTGCGGCCGCCCCCGGGGATCAAGATCTCGAGTTGTTTGTCCGCCAACTGATCGACATACGCCTTCATCGGTGTGCTCACGGCGCCAATGTCCCACCCCGTCTCGCCCGCAGCATACCGCCCGGTCCAAAATGCAGCATCGAGCATCATGGCGGCAAAGTTCGCATCAATGCGCACACAGCACCGGGATCCCGGGTTCGTTGGTCAGTATGCGCTCCTTTTCGGCGTCGGCGATATAGCGGTATTCTTCGGATGCCACCGACATGATGGCCATGCAGCCCGCGCCGACCCGCTGTGCATAGTCGATGGTTGGCCGGGAAAAGCCTACGGAAAACCCGTGGCTGGGCTCCTGCACGAGCTGATGGGGGATCCCCGCAGCATCAAGCCGTTCCACCATTAGTTGTTTGTTCCGTTCCAATGCTTCGCTGGGCTCTTCCCCGGGCCGCACCCACTGGTAGATATGCACGGTACTTCCGAATTTCCCCGCCAATAGGCACACGGCATCCAGCAACCGGCTGATGTCAGCGTGGCCGGCCACGGGCATCACAATGGTGCCGAAATCGTTCACGGCCGGACTGTGCTTCTGCACCACCAAGCTCGGTATCCCCACCATTCTCACCAGCTTGAGGATGTCCGTGCCAAAGAGCGACTGCCGCAAGCCGCGAAGTCCGTGCGTGGCGCAGATCATCATGGCCGGTCCTTGGCTGCTTGCCTCCGCGATCACCTTCATAAATTCCCCTTCGCGCATTTGCGTGTCCACTTGCACGGTCCGTACCGACCGGCCTTGCGCCGCCAATTCTTCCCCTGCCAGTTCACCGCCGTCCATGCTTTTCTCCTGCTTGCTCATGGCATGCAGCAGCTTCACCGTGCAGCCCATGCGCCCCGCCACGAGCTCCGCATAGGCTAATCCGGTCTCGGAGGTTTCCGAAAGGTCAGTGGGGCAGAGGATGGTGTACATGTGGAGGGCGTTGAGGCAGTTAAAGGTAGCTGGTGTTCGGCTGATTTCGGTCCGCCACACCCACTTCACTACCACCCTCCGGATATTTCAATGCGAAAGGTCCCGTACGAGCCGATCACCGGCATCGTACGGGACCCCTCCACGGCACGCTTTCAATGGAAACTCACGTAGCGTGCTTGGCGGCCGCTTGCGGAGCTCAGCCTCAGGATGTACTGTCCCACCGGCAGCTCACGCCCGAGATCAAGTTGCACATGGCCTCCGTTGATCATTTGAAGCGCCTCTGATCGGATCACCCGCCCAGCCATGTCCAGCAGTTCCAACGTACCTGGGCCCGACATATTTCCAAAAGACAGCTGCACCCGCCCGGAGGACGGATTGGGGAATACCGTCCATGAGATGCGGCTTGTACTTTCCTGTTCCCCGGTGGGCAAGCAGGCTACCGCGTCCACGTTCACGGAATACGCTCCCCCACCTTGGCCGAAGCCCACATTGGGCACCGGCAGGTAGTAGGTGCCCGCCGGCAGGTTGCCGAAGCTGAAGGTCCAGTTCCCGTTGCTGCACGTGGTGGTGTCCATGGTGCTCGGGTTCACCAGGGTTTGCGCCGGGCAGTCCGTGGTGAGCAGCTTCCACACGTTGCTCCAGCCGCTGTCCGTGGCGCAGTAGCTTACCGTTACATCGGCACAGGCGGTGGTGGTGAAGGCATGCCAGGTGTTGGGGGAGGGGTATTGGTCCAGCAGGGTGCCCGGTTCGGCATCGCCGGTGTAGGTGGCGTTGGTATTGTCGCCGGTGAAGGTGAGGGTTTGGCCCACGGCCAGTGCTTCCGGCGTGATCGCCGAGCACAGGTCATTCTCCGGGGCGGCGTTTGCGCAGGTCGCTGCCGACACGTCCACGCTGTACGGCCCGCCGCCTTGGCCGAAGCCCACATTGGGCACCGGCAGGTAGTAGGTGCCTGCGGGCAGGCTGCTGAAGCTGAAGGTCCAGTTCCCGTTGCCGCACGTGGTGGTCTCCGAGGTGCTCGGGTTCACCAAGGTTTGCGCCGGGCAGTCCGTGGTGAGCAATTTCCATACGTTGCTCCAACCGCTCGCGGTGCTGCAGTAGCTCACCGTTACATCGGCGCATGTGCTGGTGGTGAAGGCATGCCAAGTGTTGGGCGAGGGGTATTGGTCCAGCAGGGTGCCCGGTTCAGCATCGCCGGCGTAGGTGGCGTTGGTGTTGTCGCCGGTGAAGGTGAGGGTTTGGCCCACGGCCAGTGCTTCCGGCGTGACAGCCGAGCACAGGTCATTCTCCGGGGCGGCGTTTGCGCAGGTCGCTGCCGACACGTCCACGCTGTAGGGCCCGCCGCCTTGGCCGAAGCCCACATTGGGAACCGGCAGGTAGTAAGTGCCTGCGGGCAGGCTGCTGAAGCTGAAGGTCCAGTTCCCGTTGCCGCACGTGGTGGTCTCCGAGGTGGTCGGGTTCACCAGTGTTTGTGCCGGGCAGTCCGTGGTGAGCAGCTTCCACACGTTGCTCCAGCCGCTGGCGGTGCCGCAGTAGCTCACGGTCACATCGGCACAGGCGGTGGTGGTGAAGGCATGCCAAGTGTTGGGGGAGGGGTATTGGTCCAGCAGGGTGCCCGGTTCGGCATCGCCGGCGTAGGTGGCGTTGGTGTTGTCGCCGGTGAAGGTGAGGGTGCTGCCCACGGCCAACGCCTCGGGTGCAACTGCACTGCACAGGTCATTGGTCGGCGGTCCACCGGCCACCGCCTCCGTGCCACTGGCCATGGTCAGGCCAAATAGAAGGGCCGCGAACTGCGTTCGAAAAAAGCTCATGTCTTGGATCGATTTGCTGCAAAATAACCCACTGGCCCGCTTGGATCACACACGGGGCAGCAGGGAAATGCCACCAACCAACTGTGAATGGAACGATCGTGGCGGAACGCATCCCGGATTTGAGCTCATGGCCGTTCATCTCCGACCAGGCCATTTGGCCCACGGTTCGAGGAGCGTGCCCATCTTCGCCCCGATATCGCATGCGCATCGCCCTGCTTTCCGCCTTGCCGCCATACCGTGGCGGCATTGCCCAGTTCAGTACCGCCCTGGTGCGCGAATTGCGCATGGCGCACCAAGTGCACCCGTTCACCTTCACCCGGCAATACCCTGATCTCCTTTTTCCCGGCACCAGCCAGTTCGACCGCGATGTGGCTGACGACATCGGGGCCGTTAGGGTGTTGGACAGCATCAACCCGCTAAGTTGGGGCCGCACCGCCAGCCGCATGCAAAGCACCATGCCGGATGTAGCCGTGCTGCGCTACTGGATGCCCTTCTTCGCACCGGCCATGGGCACGGTGGCGGCAAAGCTCCGCAGGCGGGGGATCAAAGTCATTTCCATCGTGGACAATGCCTTGCCGCATGAGCGGCACTTCTACGACAAGCCGCTCACCCGGTGGTTCTTGCGGCAGCAAGGGGGATCAGTGGCCATGACGGAAGCGGTACGGCAAGATATCCTCCGCCTGCATCCCGCAGCACGGGTGAAGCTGATGCCACATCCGCTTTATGACCACTTCGGTACAGTTGTGGCACAAGCGGAGGCCAGGCACAAATTGCACTTGCCCCAAGAGGCACGGGTGCTGCTCTTCTTCGGCCTTATCCGCAACTACAAGGGGTTGGACTTGCTGATCGAGGCCTTCGGCCGCCTGGACCCGCGTTACCACCTGTTGATCGCCGGGGAACCTTACGGTGATTTCAGCCGCTACCAAAGGCTGATCGAGGCGAGCCCGCTCAAGGACAACATCCATGTAAATGCCCGGTTCATCGCCGATGCCGAAGTACCCTGTTTCTTCAGCGCGGCCGATGCCGTGGTGCTGCCCTACCGCAGTGCCACACAAAGCGGCATCACGGCCATTGCCCACCATTTCGGAGTACCTGTAGTGGCTACGGATGTGGGCGGGCTCAGGGAAGCACTGGGCGATGGGCGCACAGGGGTGCTGGTACCCGTGCCGGGGGCGCATGCCATTGCCACGGGCATCCGGCAACTCTTCGACCAAGGGACCGGCCCGTTCCGGGAGAACATTGCAGCCCTGCGCGATGCGCGCTCGTGGAAGCGTTTCGCAGCCGGCCTGGTGGATTTCGCCGTTTCCCTTTGAACGTTCAGGGGGTCTGGCCCTTCAGCCGTACCTGGTGCTCCGCTGCGCCGAAGAAGCGTGCCTGGCAGTGCATCATCCACTCGCGCAGCAAGTACTGGCCTTCATAACTGGGCAAGCTGCGCGGAGGCTGCGTTTGCGGGGTAAACAGAACCATGGCCTCCGGGTTTGCCGCAGACGCGCGCAGCTGGTTCTCCCGTTGGGTCATCACCCGGTCATATGCACCTGCGCGCCCGCCCAACAGGTCGGCATGCACGGCGATCCCATTGCCTGTGAGGTGCAGCGCCGTCAAGGCCAAGGCCATTGCCAAGCCCAGTTGTGTCCTGGTTGGATCCCATGCGGCCGTAGGCTGAAGCACACCGCGCTCCAGCCAAATGGCCACGTTCAAGAAGAACAAGGGTATGAAGAACAGGCAGGCCACGTTCACCGTGCGGTGCTGGCCCAGCAACCCCGTGTTCCAGTAGGCCGGAAAGGTGGTGGCCCCCACCAGCAGGAACGGCAAGAGGACTGCGGCCCATGGTGGCAACTGAAGCAGCGCCACGTACCCGGGGATCCGCTCACGCAAGGTTTTGTGGATCGGGATGTACAGCACCCCGAAGGCCAGCAGGGCAGGGGAGAGCAGCCAGGTGCCCGTGAAGCGCACGGCCTGCAACAAGCTCATGCCCAAAGAATATCCCAGCCGGTGGGTATCGGCAAACATGGAAGCACGCACGGCATTGCCCGGCGCCAAGTACATCAGCAATGCCCCAGCCAAGCTCGCCGACAGGAACAACAAAGCGGGCGCCACGGGCTTCTTTTTGCCCAGCTGCCAAACCGTAAGCACCGTGTGCAGGCACAACATCAACACCATGTGGATCTCGTTCATGCCCGTGATCACGAAGGCCAATAGCAGGTTGAGCAACATGGCGGCCATGCGCGGCAGGGGCCTTCCCTGGCCGTGGGCCAACAACCCCAAATGGACCAGCAACAGGATGCTGCCCAGTTGGTAAGTAACCGCCCCGGTGTACCAATAAAACCCCTCGCCCAGGTCGGGCATCAACACGAGGTAGAGCAGCAGGAAGACCAAGGCCCCCAGCAGCTCCTGGGCAGTGGAAAGCGCTCGGCGCGACGCGCGGCGAAGCAGGAACCACATGCTCAGGAAGGTGAGCCCCAGCAACAACGGCGGCATCAGCCGGTAGCCGATCAACGGGTCGCTCCACCAGGTAAGCGGACCATGGATCATCAGCAGGTTGCTGGCGTAGCGCCCATTCCAGGTCAACCATTCCGAAAAGCTCCATTCCCACAGCCCCATGCCGCGCGATTTGGCCGCATAGCAGTAGTCATCCGCAACTGGATGGGCATAGCCGCCCAGCCACAGGTAGCTCGTCACGCTGGCCACCAGCAGCAGGCAGAAGGAGCGCCAAAGCCTGCGGTTGCCCATGGGTGCACGATGGGGCGGCATGCCCTGTTTACAGGCCGAGCCGTTCGCCCACCCGGTAGTTGTTCCGTTCGCTGGAGTTGCGCGCCACGAGCTCGGCCACGAAGCCGGCCAGGAACAGTTGCGCCCCGATGATCATGCTCGTGAGCGCAATGTAGAACAGGGGTTGGTCCGTTACCAACGGTGCACGGACATGGGTGAGCAGGCTGAACAACTTGCTGCCCAGCACCCAAAGCGTGGCCAAAAAGCCGAGGAAGAACACCAACGTGCCCATGGCGCCGAAGAAGTGCATCGGCTTCTTGCCGAAGCGGAACACGAAGGTGATGGTGAGCAGGTCCAGGAAGCCGTTGATGAAGCGGTCCAGCCCGAACTTGGTCTTGCCGTACTTGCGCGCGTGGTGCTGCACCACCTTCTCGCCGATCTTGTGGAAGCCCTCCTTCTTTGCGATGAAGGGGATGTAGCGGTGCATCTCGCCGTACACCTCAATGGCCTTCACCACCTTGCCGTCGTAGGCTTTCAGCCCGCAGTTGAAGTCGTGCAGCTGCACCCCGCTTGCCCAGCGCGTGGTGGCATTGAACAGCTTGGTGGGCAAGGTCTTGCTCAGGGGATCATGCCGCTTTTTTTTCCAGCCGCTCACCAGGTCGTAGCCTTCCGCGGTGATCATGCGGTACAGTCCGGGGATCTCCTCCGGGTCGTCCTGCAGGTCGGCGTCCATGGTGATCACCACCTGGCCTTGTGCCGCAAGAAAACCCTCGTTCAGCGCAGGGCTTTTGCCATAATTGCGGCCCAGCTTGATGCCCTTCACACGGCCATCCGCCTGGTGCAGCCGCACGATCTCCTCCCACGAACCATCGCGGCTGCCATCGTCAACAAACAGTACTTCATAGCGCTTTCCCATGCCGCCAAGCACTTGGTGCAGCTTGGCCGCCAATTCGGGCAGCGATTCCCGCTCGTTCAGCAGGGGGATGACCACGGAAATGTCCATGCGCGGCGAAAGTAGGGGGGAAGGGGCTTTCGGAAACCGCTGGATGGCGCTGCGGATCGGAAACGGGTTGTTCGTTGTTGGTTGTTAGCCTTGGCCGTGATGGCAGTCCAACAACGGACAACCCATCGCTTTACCTCAGGATCCTCTTCTGGAAACCGCTGTAGGAGCGGATTTATTCAATTGCATTTTACCAGATGGCCCTCCGCAAGGTCTTGTGTGTCGAACCCTACGTTGGAGGGCTTGGTCAATTCAGCTTGAAGGTGACTGGAAATGACATTTCACCTGGGTGGCAATGAAAATGATTCTCCTTCATCAGAATTTCTTCGAATTTCCGATCAATGACCTTTATAGCTTCTTCATCGCAACCGTATCCAATACCTTTTATAACGTGCTTGTTACTGATCTGACAAAGGGTGTCCACGGTGAATCCGACGATGACGACGCCTTCAATTTGTGCGTCGACGGCCTTGTCTGGATAGTTACTCCGCCTAAGCATGATTGAAGGAAATCGATTTCCATTCAAGTTGCTTGTATCGGCTTGTGCTCGTACCGCATCAGGTTTCAAAGTAGTCATGCATGCAATGCATGCGACTGCAATAGTTGATTGCCTCCAGCTCTTCATAAGTGAATAAGTGAGGGAGGAATTCAAAGGGTTTAATGGTCGTCCGTTGATGGGTCCTCAATGGCACTTGAACAGGTCGAACGGCTCCTTGCACGCCTTGCAGCGGTAGAGCGCTTTGCAGGCCGTGGAGCCGAACTGGCTGAGCAACTCAGTGTCCGTGCTGCCGCAGAGCGGGCAGGCCACGGCGGGTGATCGGCCCTTCAATGCCCGGATGTCCGCCGAGTGCGGCGGCGGGGCAATGCCGAATTCAAGCAGCTTTTTCCTCCCGCTTTCGCTGATCCAATCCGTGGTCCAGGCCGGGGAGAGCACTTGCTTCACCCTGAAATTGCTGATGCCAGCCTGCTTCAACGTTTTCTCCACTTCCAGGTGCATGAAGTCCATGGCCGGGCAACCGCTGTACGTGGGCGTGATGGTCACTTCCACCGCGCCGTTCTCCACCTTCACGTCGCGCAGTACCCCGAGTTCCCGGATGCTGATCACCGGGATCTCCGGGTCTTTCACGGACTCCAGCAGACGCTCGATCTCCGCTGCGTTAACGCTGCCCACGGAATGCTCTGATGGAGCGGATGCCTTCATGGTTCCTTGGTCCAGTGTTGTCGGTTGTTCGTTGTCAGTTGCTCGGGATCCTCAGCTACTAACAACTAACAACTGACAACTAACAACGAATCCCGCGGCACCAAATTACCACTCCACTCCGGGATAACTCCGCTGCAACGTTTGCATCTCGGCCAGCATGGGGCCAAGGTGCTCGGTGTGGATGCCCTTCTTTCCGCCGCTGGCCATCCAGCCGTCCGCAGGGCGCTTCAGGGTGGCTTCCTTCAGCACGCGGTCCACGGTGGCACTCCATTCCTGCTTCACATCGGCCAGCTTGGGTGCGATGCCCGCCTTGGCCAGCAACTCCTCGGCTTCATCCGCGGCGAACAGTTCACCGGTGTAGCGCCAGAGGTCCTCCAACGCGTTTTGCGCGCGCTGGTGGCTCTCCTGCGTACCATCCCCGAAGCGCACCAGCCATTCGCTGCTGTGGCGCAGGTGGTAGGCCACTTCCTTCACGGCTTTTTCGGCAATTCCCTTCAATCGGTCGTCTTTGCTGGTAGTGAGCGCCTGTTGCAATGGCAGGTGAAAGGCATCGAAAAGGAAGCTGCGCACGATGGTGTGGGCATAGTCGCCCTTGGGCAGCTCCACCAAGTGTACGTTGAGGTATTCACGTTCGCCGCGCAAATAGGCCAGATCATCTTCCGTCCTGAGCGGAGCCGAAGCACGGAACTTCGCTTCCACTTCACCGGCATACGTGAGGTAGTTGCGGGCTTGGCCAATGAGGTCCAGCGCGATATTGGCCAGGGCGATGTCTTCCTCCAGCACGGGGCCATGCCCGCACCATTCACTGGTGCGGTGGCCCAGCACCACGCTGTTGTCGCCCATGCGCAGGGCGAAGCGGAACAATGCTTCTTGCTGGTTCATGCTCACATGTACTTCACGCCTTCGGGCATGGGGTAGAAGGTGGGATGGCGGTACACCTTGTCGTCGGCGGGGTCGAAGAAAGCCCCTTGATCTTCCGGCTTGCTGGCGTGGATGTCCGCCGCTTGCACCGCCCATATGCTGTTGCCCTCGCCCCGGCGGGTATACACGTCACGGGCGTTCTCAATGGCCATCCGGGCATCGGCGGCATGCAGGCTGCCCACATGCTTGTGGTCCAGGCCGCGCTTGCTTTGGATGAAGATCTCCCACAGGGGCCAATCTTTTTCGTTGGTGGTGCTCATGGTTTTCTGGTGGTTCCAAATGTGCTTGTTCTTCTTTTTCTGACAACTGACAACTACGCTCTACGCCCTTTGAACTATGCACTAAGCTGCGCTCCGCTTCGCTTTCTTCCCTGCATGGGCCAACGCCGCCTCCCGCACCCACGCCCCATCGGCGTGGGCTTTCCGCCGGGCTGCCATGCGCTCGGCGTTGCATGGCCCGTTGCCGCGGATCACCTGGTTGAACTCCTCCCAATCGATCTCGCCCCAGTCGTAGTGCTGGATGGTCTCGTTCCACTTCAACTTCGGGTCGGGCACTTGCAGGCCGATGAATTCAGCCTGTGGCACGGTACGGTCGATGAAGGTTTGGCGCAGTTCGTCGTTGCTCTGGCGCTTGATCTTCCATTTCATGCTTTGGGCACTGTGCGGGCTGTCCTTGTCGCTGGGCCCGAACATCATCAGGCTGGGCCACCACCAGCGGTTTAAGGCATCCTGTGCCATGGCTTTCTGCTCCGGGGTGCCCTTGCTCAGGGTCACCAGGATGTCGTAGCCCTGCCGCTGATGGAAGCTTTCCTCCTTGCAGATGCGTACCATGGCGCGTGCATACGGGCCGTAGCTCGTGCGGCAGAGCATCACCTGGTTCATGATGGCGGCCCCGTCCACCAACCAGCCGATGGCGCCGATATCGGCCCAAGTGAGGGTGGGGTAGTTGAAGATGCTGCTGTATTTGGCTTTGCCGCTGAGCAGCTGGGAGACCATTTCATCGCGCCCCACGCCCAAGGTTTCCGCCGCGCTGTACAAGTAGAGGCCATGGCCGGCCTCATCCTGCACCTTGGCCAGCAGGATGGCTTTGCGCCGCAGGCTGGGTGCCCGGCCGATCCAGTTGCCTTCGGGCAACATGCCCACGATCTCGCTGTGGGCGTGCTGGCTGATCTGCCGCACCAGGTTCTGCCGGTATTCCGCAGGCATCCAATCGCGCGGCTCGATCTTCTGCTCAGCATCCACTTTTGCCTGGAACTGCGCTGCTTGTTGGCTTTCGGGCATCTGGTTTCGAGTATCGGGTTGAAGGTGGCTAAGGTAGTGATGTGCCACCGAACCGGCCGAACGCACCAGTGATGGCGGCACAGCCTACTTTTGCCGACCGCCGCCGGCCCCCATGCGGCGCAACCGTTCGATCATGTCCATTACCCCACCACGCATGGCCCGATTCCATACGCTTGTTGTAACCAGTGTGCACCGAGAAACAGAGGACAGCATAGTGATCGGCTTCAACATCCCGCCGGAGCTCCGGGCCGATTACAGCTTCATCCAAGGCCAATACCTCACGCTCAAGGTGAAGGTCGGCGGGCAGGAGCTACGGCGCAGCTACAGCATTTGCAGCAGCCCGTTGGATCCCGGGGAGGTGCGCATTGCCGTAAAGCGCGTGGAAGGGGGCCGGGCCTCCGGCGAACTGGTGGGCAAGCTGCAGGCGGGCATGCAGTTGGAGGTGATGACACCCATGGGCAGTTTCTACACGTTGTTGGATGCGGCCAACCGCAAGCACTACGTCTGCTTTGCCGGTGGTAGCGGCATCACGCCCATACTCAGCATCATTAAAACGGTGCTTCGATCGGAACCTCAAAGCAGGCTTACCCTGTTCTACGGCAATACCGATGAGAACCGGATCATCTTCCGCTCCAAGTTGGAAGAGATCAAGGCCAAGTACGGCGAGCGCATCCATGTGCACCACATCCTCACTTTCGGCATGGATGAGGACGTCCTGTTCAACGGCCTGATCACCGTGGAAAAGGCCACGGCATTGACCCGCCGCTTTGTGCAGGACAATGCCGATACGGAGTACTTCATTTGCGGCCCCGAGCCGATGATGGTGAATGTGAGCGAATCACTGGACAAGCTGGGGGTGGATAAAAAACGGGTGCACATTGAACTGTTCACCACACCGGTAACAACTGAGTTCAAACAGGATACCGACACTGGAGCACCGGCAAGCACCGATGCGCCTTTTACCGGCAAGGCCCGGGTGAAGGTCATCCTGGACGGCCGGGAAACCGAGATCGAAGTGCCCGGCAAAGGCGACAGCATATTGGATACCGCCGAAAAAGCCGGGCTCGACGTGCCCTACGCGTGCAAAGGAGCAGTATGCTGCACGTGCAAAGCCCGCATTGTGGAAGGCAAGGTCTCCATGGACATGAACTACGCCCTCACCGATGAAGAAGTGGCGGACGGTTATGTGCTCACCTGCCAAAGCCACCCGCTGACCGCCCGTGTGGTGGTGGACTACGACCAGCACTGAGGCACAACGAAAAACGCCCGGCATGGCCAGGCGTTGATCGAAGCCCCTGCCAAGGTGCATTGGTGCTTGGCAGGCGGGTGGGATCCGTGTTCAATGCGTATCCATTTGCGCGCGCAACATGGCCACCTTGGATTGTATGTCGGCCAAGTAGTTCATCTGCGGCATAAAGGATTCCGTCTTGTCATCCCAGTGCACCACCGCACCCGGAAAATCCAGGTAAAATGGGTCGGCATGGGCGAACCATTCTTCCGGTTCCATGTCCAGGTTGCAGGCGTACTCCGGGTATTCCACTTGGTCGTTGGGCACGTGGGTGTTGATCATGACCGACTTGGTGCGGTAGCCTTCCTTGCGCAGCACCAGCGTGTAGGTGTTCTCCAGGTCCATGTTCACGGTGAACTTGTGCTTGGAGCCCGGGATCTCATGGATCAAGGTGTTCTCCTTGTACACCTGCACATCCACCTGCTCTGCCGGGCTGCCTTGCGCGGTCACCATCACTTTCACCGGTACATACCATCCGGTGGCCTGGTCCCGGCTGTCCACCAACTTTTGGGCATGGACCAAGAGGGGTAGATAGGAAAGTGCCGCGAAAATGGAAATGGCTTTGAGGTTCATGGTGCTTATCAGGCATGTATGCCCATGCACCTCATACGCACACCAAGGCTGTGCAGGTTACGATCAGCCCGCTTGGCGCATGGCCGATCCCCCGGCCGGGAACCGCAAGTAAATGGTGGCACCCTGGTCTTGCGCCCCTTCGGCCCAGCAACTGCCCTGGTGCTTCTTCATGATCCGGTCCACCAATGCCAGCCCGATGCCGGTGCCCTCGAACTGGGTGGCAGAATGCAGCCGCTTGAACACGCCGAATACCTGGTCCTTTTTCTGGCTGTCGAAACCTACCCCGTTGTCCTTCACCCAGAGCAGGTCACCATCCTCCCCGTGGGCATGGCCCAGTTCAATGATGGCCTCCGCCTTCATCCGGGTGAACTTCACCGCGTTGGCCAGCAGGTTGTTCAGCGCCACCTTTACCATGGCCCGATCGGCGTGGATCATGGCCATGCCGTGTTCGGGCAGGATAAAGCGGACATGGTCCACGGGCACGCAGATCTCCCGGATGCATTCCTGCATCAGCTCCGCTGCATCGAGCGGTGCCAGTTCCGCCTGTTTTGCATCGGTGCGCGAAAAACGGAGCAGGTCATCCACCAGGTTCAGCAGGCGGGCGGCTCCCTTGTGGATCCGTTCGCTCAGGTCCCGTTCCTCTTCATCCCCGCGCATCCCCGCCAAGTTCCCCAGGTGGTCGCTCATCACCTTGATGTTTTTCAATGGGGAACGGAGATCATGCGCAACGGAATAGGAAAAAGCCCCCAGATCGTCCAGTGCCTCCATCAATTGTTTGGTGCGCACGGCCACCCTGCGGTCCAAATCCCTGTTCAGCCGGCGCAATTGGTCCTCCTCCTGCTTGCGGTCGGTGATGTCCTTGATCATGGCCTGGTACAGGCGGGTGCCGTCATTGTCCCGGCCAATGAAGGAGACGGTCACCAAACAATCCACCATTGCTCCCCCGGGGATCGCCAAGGTCAGGTCCACGTTCTTGAAGGTGGTTCCTTGGCGCTTGGCCAGGAACCGGCGCAGCACGGCGGGCAGGTCCACGATAAAGTCGCTGTACGGCACGGAACCTGAAGGGACGTGTTCCAGTTGGAACAGTTGTTCCGCGGCAGGGTTCAGTTCGCGGAACACGCCCTTGTCGTCCAGAATGGCAATGGGATCGCCCGAGGCATCAAATACTTGGCGGTACCGCTCAAACAACCGGTCGCGCTGGGCCCGCAGGAAGTGCACCTCGTAGGCTTGTTCGATCCGCAACTTGAGGTCCGTGGGGTCCCAAGGCTTGGTGATGTAGGCATGGATGCCGCCGAGGTTGATGGCTTCCACCACGGCCTTGATGTCTGAATAGCCCGTCAGCAGCAGCCGCACGCTGTTGGGCCACCGATGGCGCACAGCAGCCAGGAATTCCGCGCCGGTCATGCCCGGCATGCGCTGGTCACTGATCACCACATGGGCCGTGTGCTGTTCCAGCCAAGCCAGAGCGTCTGCTCCACTGGTGCAGACATGCACGTCGAAATCACGGCGGAAACTGGCGCGAAAGGCCAACAAGTTGCCTTCCTCGTCGTCCACATAGAGCACGTTGATCTTCTCGGCGGGTCGGTCCATGGGGGTTCAGGCACTTTTGGCCAGCTGCCGGGGTTGGGCCAAGGGCAGGTTGATGGTAAAGGTGGTGCCGGTGCCAAGTTCGCTATGAACTTCCACCTGGCCATGATGCTTGTCAATGATGCCTTTGGCAATGGACAGCCCCAGGCCCGTGCCTTCACCCACTTCCTTGGTAGTGTAAAAGGGTTCAAAAAGGTGGGACATCACCTGGTCATCCATGCCCGTGCCGTTATCGCCCACGGCCACCTGCACGGCACCGTTGTGCAGGCGGGTGGCGATGCGTACCTCACCGCCAGTGGATCCGTGCCTCTTTTTTACGGCGTGCGCCGCATTGTTCAGCAGGTTCATGAACAACTGGTTCAGCTTGCCCGGGTAGCATTCCACTTGGGGCAAGTCCTGCAGGTCATATACCACGCGGACGCCATCGCGGAACTGCGGACCGAGCACAACGACCGTGCTGCGCAGGCACTCGTTGATGTCGGCTTCCTTCAGGTCATCTTCATCCAGGCGGCTGAAGGTGCGCAGGCCGCGAACGATCTCCGAGGTGCGGGCGGCACCATGCTCCAGGGCCAGCAGGATCTCCTCCACTTCCCGCACCGTATCCTCCACGCCGATCCGCTGCTCCAAGGCGTGCACGGGAGCCAAGGCCGCTTGCCCTTTTGATGCTTCCCGATAGGCCTCCAGCACCTCTTTCAGTTCGCCCAGGTCGCGCTTCAACGGAGGTATGCTGCTGCTGATGTAGTTGATCGGGTTGTTGATCTCGTGGGCGATACCGGCGGTAAGCTGGCCCAGAGAGGCCATCTTCTCCGCGCTCACCAGCTGGCTCTGGGTTTGCTTAAGGTGGTCGTTGCTTTCCTGAAGCGCGTGGGTGCGCTCGGCCACCTTCATCTCCAGCACGGCATTCTGCTCCCGGATCAAGGTGGCTTTTTCCTGCGCCGTGCGCAACGCCTCGGCTTGCGAGCGGTCCTTCTCCCTGCGCAGCACATTGATCCGGTCAGCCAAACCCAGCGACAGCAGTACCACTTCCACGGATGAGCCGATGGTCATCATGTACTTGGTGAAGTCGTTGTAGGGCACCAAACCCCAGTCCTTGGCCACAAATACCACGATGCCGGTGAGGAATATGCACCAAGCGATCAAAAAGAATTTGGCAGAGCGCTCCCCCTGCCTGTAGCTGATGATCGCCACGGCCAAGGTGTACAAGGCCAAGGCCATGGACAGGAGCTGCATCAGGCCATAGGCTTGCACCCGCATGCCCACCAGGTCCAGCAACACGCCCACGCCCATCAACGCAAAGAAGGTGTACAAGACCCGCGTGAAATGGCGTACATGTTTGCGGGCGTGGATGAACCGGTCCATGAACAAATTGGAACTGACCGCGGTGAAGGCTGTGAGGATCAGCGAGGCGTGTTGCTTGATCCAGGGAACATCGCTGAACAGGTAGTAGCCCAAATATCCGGTGAAGGACAACTGGGTGAAGAGTGAAAAGATCAGTGCCACCACATAGTAGATGTAGCTGGAATCCTTGGTGGAGGTGAACACGAACAAATTGTACAAGATCATCACCAGCATCAGGCCGATGTACCCGCCGATGAACAGGCTCCTGTTCATGGCAATGGTGGATTCCTCGGATCTGGAGATCACATAGACGGGCAACTGCAGCTGCTTATCGCCTTTGGCCCGTATAAACACCTGGGCCGTTCCGCCGAAAGGAATGTCAAGCCGGGTGCTGAAGGAAGGCGAGCTTTGAGCGCCATCTGAAAAAGGCCTGGCCTGACCGGCGGAGATCAAGTGGCGAATGCCTTGCGGGTCCACCAGGTACAGGTCCAACTCCTCGATCTCCGGGTAATCCACCAATACATAGGGAACTTCGTCCACATTCACGTTCAACACGGTGAACATGGCCCACTGGGCCGCACTGCTCACCCCCAAGTTGGGCACCAGTTCTTGGCTGGTCTTGAAGCCGCCACTGGCGGCCACCTCCTGCATGCCCAAGGCGGCCGTAGGGTCACTGAACAGTTCCAGTTTGGTTCCTACCGGCCGGGCCGATGGGTCCTTGCCGAAAACAACCCAGTGCTGCCGGTCCGAAGAGCCGGATGCCCAGGCGGGAATCAATAGCGCGAGGAGGAGGAGGAAGCGTGCCACGGCCGCGTTATACGTATGCCAAGGCCCCGGGTTGCGGTATCAGGCACATGCGGCCCGCCATTGTTCCTCGATCTGCCGGTAGGCGTGCAGGTCCTTCACCTGGGCATTGATGCACAGTTCGTACTTCACCTCCAAGGAGGTATCACCGAAGGTCTCGATGCGTGTTTGCTCCGGCCGGAGCCGCAGGCTGTAGATGGACAGCCGGTGCTCCAGGCTGGCATGCTCCAGCAGGCGCGTGTCCGGGTTCACCATGGCAATGGTGGTGATGCGCGGAATGGGATAGGAAGGGAAGAATCCGTTCTCGCCAACGCTGTCCAGCACAATGAATCCGTTCTTTGCAGGGTATTTCTGCGTGTAGTGTGCCACAAAGCACACCATGCGGCCGGCACCAGCTGCTACCGAAATGGTGGTGACCGCCTTGCTGAGCAGCCCGGGCACGCCTTTCCCCAAATAGCGGTGCGCTGCCCACAGGCCGCATACCTCGCCATTGCCCCAGGGCAGCAGCTCCTCCATGGCCAGGTGCACGCGGGGGTCGCTCTTCTCAATGGAATCCACCATGGGCAAATTCACACCGGGTTCCGCAAGTTGCAGGCGAATGCCCCCGACCATGCCATGTTCGGCATGGCGCGCCACGATCACGCAGCAATTCGGGTCGTTCACCCATGCATGATCCCGGGCTATCAGTTGGTTCACGCCGATGTCCGTAAGCACCTTTTGGTGTTCCTCGATGAACTCTTGGCAAAGGCCCGGATCATCGGGGGCCCGAAAAGCCCTGAGCGTAATGCGGTCCAATTTTCCTTCCGGCTGCGGGGTTGGGTAGATTGCCTTCATGCATGCAAGGTTTGGGCGGGTTGCTGAAGAAGTTGTCTGATCGCAGGTTGCGCGTGCGCGGCGCGGCCCACGGGTTTGCTGATCCGCAGCAGGCACAGCGGGGTACCTGGGCCGGTTCCGAAAAGATCCTGGAGGCCCGTCTGCACCAAGGCTGCGGTTTCATGCACTTGCCTGCTGAACCGGCCGGGCGACGCCGCCACGGCAACCGGCAGCAAGATCGGCGATACAATGGGTTGAACCCCCCAGCCCAACTGCCGGGCACTGAGCCATAGCCGCTGCACGGCCCTGCCTGCGGCCAAACTGCCGGGCTGTTCAACACCGGGGGCAAGGGTGATCAAGGCGACGGCCGAGGAGGAGCCCAGGTGCAGGATGGGCAGCATGCCGATGGTTTTGCCGCCATCCCACTGCCGCAACAGGTCCATGGCCTTGGGGTCTGCCATCACCTTCAAGGCCGCTTCGGCCATGGGGGGCAAGGCCAGATCGCGGAGCGGCACCCCGCTGTTTTCCGCAACATGATCCGGATCATTCCAACTCAGCCATTGCGTGAAGAATTCCCGGTGCCCCTCGGGATGCATCATGCGGATGCGCTCCGTTTGGGCCAGCAGGCCGGCAAGAAGCTGCATGTGTTGCTCCCCCTCCAGCCAATGCACGCGGGCATGAAACGAGCCTGCGGCATGTTCGAGCCGTTGCCTGTCCGCAACGGGCAACTCCTGTTTGGTGCCAGGCCCCCGATAGGTGTGGTGCTGGGCAATGGCATCGGCCAAATGGTCCCAGTCGCCCGCTGCGCCCCCTGGCGTGCCGGATGCAGCAAAGACCAGGCTGGCCGCAAGCTGCGGCAGCTCAAGAACCTCCGGGCCCGGAATTGCTTCCAGTCCGAGTTCATGTGCTTTGAGCACAATGTTCTCCAAACAGGCGCCCAAGGCCAGTTGCGCCAGGCGATGGTCCGGGTCCCACACGCTGCGCGACCGCTCACTGTCGTGCAGGAGCAGCAACCGCCGACCGTGCCAATGCAACTTCCATGGCCGCAGGTTGCCTTCGCTCGGAGCCAAGGTTGCCGCTTGCTCCAAGGCGTTCATGGCTGGGGCATCCAAGGCCAAGGCTTCCCCGGGGACGGCCCCCAACAACGGCTCCAGCACATCCGGCAATAGCCCGAGAGCGGAATGATCACCAGGCAGGGGGACAGGTGGTACCACCTCCGGTATATCGGCTATCTGTTGCTCAAGGTCCACATGCCAACGGCCCGAGCTTCGGAACTGGTCCAAGGCGATCCGCCGCACCGCATCACCGGCCAAGGCGCCGCCGAGCACCACCGAAGTGGCCAATTGCGGCCATGTGCTGATGGTTTGCCCCAGTTCGATCACCGAGGCTTTCATCCGCGGGCTCAGCGTTTCCACCCCGGTGATGGGCAGCATGTAAGGCACCTTTTCTTCAGCGCTCATGGGCCGCTTGGCCGCCTCCAAGTCCAAATGGTCGATCCAGCCATGCAGGATGGGCCGCTCCGGCTCTAGGTCGAAACGCTCCACGTCCAAGCAGCCGCGGTCGCTCATGTCCATCACCACGGGTATGCCCAGCTCCTTGGCCTTTTGGCGGGCTAGGATCTTGATGTCCACACTGTCGCATTCTTCCACCAGGATGTCCAACTTGCCACCACTGGTGAAGTAGTCGTCCAAGTTTGCCCGGGTCAGGCCGTCCGTGAAGCAGACCACGTTCAGATAGGGATCGATCTCGGCAATTTCCCGCGCGGTCACTACGGCCTTGTTGACGCCCAAGTTGGCCACCCCGGTGCGGATGCGGTTCAGGTTGCTCAGGTCCAAGGTGTCAAAGTCGGCCAAACGGATCTCGCCGAAGCAACGCTCCAAGGCCATGGTGAGGCTAACGGACTGGCCCACCGACAATCCGATTACGCCGATCTTCTTTCCGGCCAACACCAACTGCTCCTCGCGGGTGATCTTGTTCCGGTTGCGATCGGTGCGCACCTGTGCAAATTCTTCGGCTTCCAACAGGTGCACCAGTGTTTTCGACCAAGGGTAAAACACCCACTGGCCATATTCCGTCATCGTTTTGCCGCTCAGGTGGTCAGCAATCGCGAGTTCAAGTTCTTCAGAAGTGAATTTTACGCTGGGATGGAGTGATTTCAGCAACTCCTGCAACTGGGCGTGCATGCGATCGTGCACGTGTATCGCGGGCTCCTGTTCCAACAGCTGGCGCAGCGCCTGCTGATCTGCGGGCAACTTGAAGAAACTTGGGCGGTATGCCTGAGCAACAGGTTGTTCCCTTGCCAATAACCGATGCAGGACGGGATCCAAGGCCATCATTGCGAAAGTGAGCGAAACACGGTTCGGCGCCGAATGTAACCTTGAATAAGTTATTAACAACGGACGGAGGATTTGTTCATAACCTTTTTGCGCGGGCTGCGTACAGCGCCCCGAACAACCTCCCTCCGATGATCGCCATGCCGCAACACTGCCCAACGGTGCCCACCGTGCTCTACATCGATGATGAAGAGGAGAACCGCATCACGTTCAAGGCCACGTTCCGCAAGGATTTCAACGTAGTGTTGGCCGCCGATCTGAACGAAGCCTGGAAAGTGCTCGAAGTTGCCCGGGTGCATGTGGTGATCTGCGACCAGCGCATGCCCGGAGTGGCCGGCAGTGAGGCCTTGCGCCGGATCCGGGAGCGTTATCCACAGGTTCACCGCATGTTGATAACCGCCCATGCAGACCTGCAGGCGCTTGTTGATGCCCTGAATGAAGGTGGCGTGTGCCACTATATCCAGAAACCTTGGGAGGTGGATGATGTGCGCCGTGCCGTAGCCCAGGCATGGGCCCGGCACCAAGCGGAAATGGAACGTAAGGCGTTTACGGAAAAGCTGCTCGAATCGAACCGGCAGCTGGAGTTTGCACTACGCCAGAGCTTGCTCTCCTAGGCGGTGTTCTCCAAGCCCTTCCTGAGGGCCAAGTTGCATGCAATGCCTTGTGCTGCGATCGCACCGAATGGCATGGCTCCAGCATTCCAAACAATCCTGTCTCGTCCACAACTGCGGTGGATGGCCATGTTGGCATCCTGTTGATCTCCGTCCTGCGTCGATAGGTCCCATCCACCATCTTTCAGCACGTTTTACACAGCATCTGAACAGGTCTTCCTCCGGTTGCCAACACTCTTTTCACCGTGCCGGTGAGCTGGGCCCATCTAGGACCGCTGATCACTACGCGTGCCATTGTTGGTTATTTACACCAGCAATGCACAGGTCATGAACAGCCGACTTACCTCCGTGAACAGCTTTTCCACACTGTCCCAACAGGTTATCTACGTTGCCCGCAGGGTAGGTGTGGACATCGTCTTTCCCCTGGTTCCGGGCCCCGCTGCTGAAGGTCCTTTTTAAGGGGTCTTCCACAGTGGATCCATTTCGAACAATTCCTGGGAGGCCACCCCTGCCTGCCCGAATTGGATCTCTTAACAAGCAGGCAATTTCGCACCGGTTGCACAGCGATCATCTTTGGCTCCATGCGAACCCTGCTCACCTTGCCTGCGGCTCTTGCAGCAAGCTTGATATCGGCCCAATGTGATGGATGGCAGCAACGGATCCGCTGCGATCTCGATGTAGAGCTGGACGTGCGCACGCACCGGATCACGGGCACGGAACGGCTTCACTATTGGAACAACAGCCCGGATACGCTGAGGGAAATGTTCTTCCACCTGTATTTCAACGCCTTCAAACCGGGCAGCGAGATGGATGTGCGGTCGCGCACCATCGACGATCCCGATCCACGGGTGATGGATCGAATAGCAAAGCTCAGCCCCGAAGAAATGGGCGACCTGAGCTGCACGTCCGTCCGCCAACAGGGGAGAAGCCTGAAAATGGAACCGCTGGGCACCGTGTTGCGGGTATGGCTGGGCCAGCCCCTCCCACCGGGCAGATCCACTGTCTTGGACCTGGCCTTTCAAGGCCAAGTGCCGCTGCAGATCCGCCGCAGCGGACGGAACAACGCCGAAGGCGTGGCCTACAGCATGACGCAATGGTACCCCAAAGTAGCAGCCTACGATCGCCGCGGATGGCACGCCGACCCCTATGTAGGCCGTGAATTCTATGGGGAATGGGGCGACTATGATGTGCGCATCACCCTCGACAGCACCTTTACGGTGGCGGCCACCGGCGTACTGGCCAATGCCCGGGAAGTGGGCCACGGCTATGCCCGGAAAACCCGGCAGCAAAAGCGCAACGACGGCAAGCTGACCTGGCATTTCAAGGCGCCGAAAGTGCACGACTTCGCCTGGGCCGCAGATCCTGCGTACGTGCAGACCACGGCCCAAGTGCCCATTGGCCCGTTGCTCCGTTTTTTCCGCAAGGACGACCCCTCCACGGCGGAAGCTTGGAGCCAGCTGCCCGGCTACATGGTGCGTGCCGTGGAGCATATGAACCAACACTTCGGCCAATACCCATGGCCCGAGTACAGTTTTGTGCAGGGCGGCGATGGCGGCATGGAGTACCTCCTGCTTACCCTGATCACCGGTCAGCGCCGGCTGGGCAGCTTGGTGGGCGTGAGTGTGCATGAGCTGGTGCACAGCTGGTACTACGGCGCTTTGGCCAGCGATGAGCTCAGCTACCCTTGGATGGACGAAGGCTTCACCGAGTATGCCGGCACCGAGGTCATGCGCACGCTGTTTCCGCAGCTGGCCAAGGACCGCGCCCATGCGGACGCCGTGAAAGCCTATCTTGACCTGGCCTCCTCGGAGTTCCACGAGCCCATGTCGGTGGAAGCCGACCATTTCGCCACCAACCGCGGGTATAGTGGCACGGCCTACAGCAAGGGTGAGTTTTTTCTGGACCAGTTGGGCGCGGTGATCGGTGACAGCACCTTGCACCGGGGCCTGCGCCGCTATTTCAAGGCTTGCGCCTTCAAACACCCGGAGCCCATCGATGTGCAACGCGCCATGGAAAAGGAAAGCGGCCTGGAATTGGGCTGGTACTTCAACGAGTGGATCAACACCACGCGCACGCTGGACTATGCGGTTCACGCGGTTGAAAGCCGGGGTGACACCACGATGATCACACTGGAGCGCAAAGGATCGATGCTGATGCCCGTGGACGTGGCGGTAAAAGAGCGCGACGGCTCCACCAGCTGCTTCAACATACCGCTGTCACTGATGCTGGGCGCGCGAACCGAGCAACCGGAAGGGTCGCTTTGGAGCACCTTGCCCCCTTGGCCCTGGACCCACCCGTTCTATACCTTCCGTATTTACACGCCTGGCGGGTTGCCCGTGCACGTGGAATTGGATCCCTACGGCAGATCGGGCGATGCCGATCGCGATAACGACCTTCAAGTGGCATCACCAGACCCCCGGGAGGACATGGACCACTAAAGCTCAAGCCGGCACCTCTTGCCGCTGGTGGTCCTGCACCAACCGTTGTTGAAGTTCGGCAGGGACGGGCCGGTATTCCAGGAAAACTTCAGTGTGGGTGCCCCGGCCTTGTGTAAGGCTCCGCAGCCGGGTGCTGTAGCGGTCGAGTTCTGCGGCAGGCACCTGGGCCTTGATCGTTTGCACGCGCCCGGTGCCATCGATGCCCAGGATAATGCTGCGGCGCCCCTGAAGGTCGGTCATCACATCGCCCAGCAGGTCTTCCGGCACCCGCACCACCACCTCGTGTATCGGTTCCATCAGCAACGGGTCCGCCTGGTTGAACGCCTCGCGGAACGCCATGAGCCCGGCGATGCGGAAGCTGATGTCATTGCTGTCCACCGTGTGCATCTTGCCGTCGTGCACCGCCACCCGGATATCACGTGCAGGCGATCCCGTCAACGGGCCTTGCTCCATTTTTTCCATCACTCCTTTGAGGATGCTGGGCATGAAGCGGTTATCGATGACCCCCCCGGTGATGCAGTTGAGGAACACCAGTTTGCCCCCGGTGGGCAGGTCCACCTGTTCGGTGTGGCGCACCGGAAGCCCCGCAGGTGCAGGCATGCCCTCGTGCCATGGTTCGATACGCAGGTGAACCTCGGCGAATTGGCCGCTGCCCCCGGTCTGTTTCTTGTGCCGGTGCATGGCCGCCGCAGGCTTGCGGATCGTTTCGCGGTAGGCCACCTTGGGGCTTCCCGTTTCCACCTCCAGCTTGTACCGGTTGGCCAGCTTCCATTCCACCATGCCCAAGTGGATCTCGCCCATGATGCCGATGACCCGTTCGCCGGTTTCCCGGTTGTAGCGCAATTGGATGGAAGGATCTTCCTGCTGGATCTCCAGCAGGGCACTGTGCAGTTTTTCCTCCTCCTTGGTGTCGGCTGCACGCATGGTACGTTGGAGGCGCGGTGCGGGAAAAGCGATGGCAGGCAAACGTACCCCGCTGCCTTTGGCATGCAAGGTGCTGCCGGTGGCCGCGTCCTTCAGTTTGATCACCGTGCCGATGTCACCCGCCACCAACCGGTCCACGGGCTTGCGCTCCTTGCCTTCGGGAATGAACAACTGGCCGATGCGCTCCACCGTGCCCGTTTCTGCGTTCACCAGCTCCTGGCCCTCGCGCAGCTCCCCCCGCATCACCTTGAAGTAGTTCACCCTGCCGGTATGGGCTTCAGTGGCGGTTTTGAAAACGTAAACCACCGCCGGGCCGCTGCTGGCGCAAAGCACCTCCCCGCCGGCATCGGAACAAGCAGGAGGCATGTCCATCGCGCTGGGGGCCACATTGTCGATGAATCCCATCAGGCGCCCGCTGCCCATGTTGCGCAGGGCACTGAGGCAGAACACCGGGTAGCAGCTGCGCTGCATCATGCCCGCACGCAGGCCCTGGCTCATTTCATCCTCATCCAGCTCGCCCTTGTCAAAGTAGTGTTCCATGAGCCGCTCATCATTCTCGGCGGCCTTTTCCACCAGCTCCTTGTGCAGCCGATCGGCGCGTTCCCGTTCCGCTTCCGGTATGGGCTGCTTTTCGGGCTTGCTCCCTTCATCCTTGAAGACATACATGGTCATGCGCAGCAGGTCGATGATCCGGTGGAATCCTTCACCCTGCTCCAGAGGGTACTGCATCACGGTCACCGCCGGGCCCAACAGGTCGCGGGCCTGGGCGAGGGTGGCGTCAAAATCCGCCCCGGGATGGTCCAGTTGGTTGATGGCCAGGATCACGGGCTTTTCTGCGGGCTGGACATGTTCCCATACCAGCTCAGTGCCCACTTCCACTCCTTGGCGTGCATTCAGCACCAGAATACAGGTGTCCGCAACCTGGATGGCCGGCACGGTTTCCGCAGAGAACTCATCCAGCCCCGGTGTATCGATGATGTTGATCTTGTAGTTGCGCCACTCGGTGTGCAAGCATGCACATTGCGTGCTGTAGCCCCGTTCGCGTTCCTGTGCACTGTGGTCGCTTACCGTGGTCCCATCTTCAACACGGCCTCTGCGCGTGAGCAGGCCCGCCTCATACAGCATGGTCTCGGCCAAGGTGGTCTTGCCGCTTCCATGCGATCCCAGCAGCACGATATTCTTGATGTGTTTCTCATCATAGCTCTTCATGTGTCAAGGTTTTGGGTGGGAACAGGGAAAAGAACGGAGCGCAACTGGGGGAGTGCGTGCCGCCCAATGCAGGCTGGAAGGTAAGTTATTTTCCCGGGGTGGAACCCTGCCCGGTCAGGGCAAATGCATCAATGATGACCGCAACTGAGCTGGCTTGATGGAAATGTGCAACATGCAGAGCCACCGCCGATGTTGTCCAATGTAAGCCCTTCGGCTCCGCTTAGGGCAGTTCTCGTTGATATGGCCTAAGCTGCCCGGAGCGGAGCTGAAGGGCCATTCCAAACCTCAGTAATATCAGCAGCTTCCATTGATGGTTGAACTAAGATAAGCTTGCCCTGCCTGCCCGGTATGCCGCGAGAGCCTCAGCCCTCATGGGCTTCAACGGGGAAAGGAACAGGAAAGAGGGCCCGAAAGGCCGCGCTTCGCTACCACGGCACAGCACGCCGGCGCAAAGCCGGGCATGGCAATTACCGGTGTACCAGGCTGCTCAGTTCAGGCTGGGCGGCCGGGATTCCCCGCGCAGCCTTTTGTAGCGCTGCACCACTTCTTCATACGTGGCCGGCAGGTTCAGGGCAATGAGCGGATCAAAGGAAAGGTGTTCCACTTCCTTGTATTCCGCATAAGACCGTTCCACCCCGGCCAATTCGTTCGGTTCCATGTTCCACACCTTCTTCTTGCAGGAAGAGCACCAAAGTTATGGTTGAACTGGAGCGCATCGAGGTTTCGCTGGCGCGAACTGCAACCAGCATGGTGTGGATCGTTGGATGCTCAGAGGATGTCGAAGTCCATGCAATCAAACCGTACCGTGGCGGGATCCAAGCTCCTGTTGGCTCCGGTGAGGTCCTTGAAGATGAGGTTGAGCGGCGCCGGCCGGAGGCGCATGGGAATGTTGATGTATGCGTGGCCGCGCCATTGCAAGGCGGGATCCAGGCCGATCCACACTTTCCGCCATACGGCACGCGTTTCGGTAGGCAACCCCGCAGGGATCTCTGCCATGTTGCGCATGCTCAAGATGTACCGCGCACCGAACTGGGTACGGTTGGAGAGGATCAGCGTGCCCCTGCGCACGTGCTTCGCCGAATAGGTGAAGGCCGGGTGGTGCAAGCGCCACGCCAAGGTATCCGCTTCCCATGCCTGTTCAAAATGTACAGGCCCGGTGCCTGTCCTTGCGGGCACGGGGCCACCACCGATCATGGCCTTCAGGGGCGACACCAGGCTGAATCCGAGTTTTTTCAGGAAACCCGGCGTGCTGTTGGCATTGGCCACGCCCACTACAAAGCCATAGCCTTCGTTGGCGGCGCGCTCAAACGTGGCCATGGCCAACCGGGTGAACAGCCCCTTGCCTTGATGGGCGGAATGCGTGGCGGTGTTCAGCGATAGCAAACCCCGCTCGGGGATGCCGTGCACACGTGCCCGCATGGGCAAGGCTACGTAGTGCCCTGCCAGTTCACCGGCACTCCATGCATTGGTGCCCACTGCGAAACCTGCCGGATTCTCCGTGTACTGCCACTGCAGCACTCGTTGCGTGAAATGCAGGGCATCGGGAAACGCTGTTTGCAGCAGGGTTGCCACGGGGTTCAGCTGTTCCGGCCCGAGTTCCACCGGCAACAGGTCATATCCATCCATGGCGCCAAGATAGCTGGGGGGCCATGGTACTTTTGCGGCCTTGGATAACCATTGCATGAAATTCATCTTCGCGCTGCTGGCCATGGCAGGCTACGTGGCGCACACCTCCGCTCAGGTGAACCAGGCCGGCACCATCCAGTTCGCCTTAGGTGCAGCCTTCGGCGTACATGCCACGCACTACCGCAGCGAAGTGAATGCGGGCAGCTTTTCGGTGAAGTATTCCGACCGCGATGCGGCCGTGACGACCACTTATCCCCTGGAGGTGCACTATGGCCTCAGCGACCGCCTGAGCCTGGGGCTTTGCGTGGAGCCAGGCCGCTATCTCGATTCGGCCGGCACACAACCCAATAGCTTGGTCTTGTTTGCTGTTTCTCCCCGCTTCCATGCGATCAACTATGACCGCTTCACACTGCTTTTTGAAATTGACCTGGGTGTCAACACCCTGCGGATAGCAGAGGTGCGCAGCGGTAACAGACTGTTTGAAGACCGCTATTCCGGAGGCTTTCTGCGCCCTGGTGCAACGGTGCAATGGTACTTGGGCGAGACCATCGGTTTGGGCGTCGGCCTCAGTTACGCCGCCCACAGCTTGAACTGGACCAGCCGCGACCCCGAAGACCCGGCGCTGGACCGGGTGAATTATTCCGCCTCCTTGCGAACATCGGGCGCGGTTCTCCAGGCCGGCTTGTTGGTGAAACTCTGAGCTCAGGTGGTGAAACGGCATCCGCCATATCGCACAGGCGGTTACATTTGCCGCCCGTTCACCTGTGGGTGATCTCTATTTCTTGCCTCCTTAGCTCAGCGGTAGAGCAGCTCATTCGTAATGAGCAGGTCGTCAGTTCAATTCTGACAGGAGGCTCTCATCGAGCATCAAGCCCTCCAAGCATTATGGGGGGCTTTGCTTCGCGGGGGCCTGGGTAAATGAAGAGTAATTTTTCAACCGGCCCAAGTCCTCTTTCCCTGCAACATTCTCTGCAGCGCGCCGGATGTTAGGCTACCACACGGCCTGAAGCAAGCCCAACAAGTCGTCTTCGGTGTAGCTGGCATGCTCTTGGGCGTGCGCTCTGTCGAGCTTAGCATTGGTCGGGGCTGCAGCAGTTTCCGATATCGTTACGGCTCCTACCGCGACTTCCGCCCGTTTGGCAGCGGCCTGCTTGGCGACGGCCAGGTCCTCATGTGCACGATCGGCGTCGATCCCATCCATGGCCCTAAAGGTATCCGGGATCGTCGAGGCTTCGGCCAAGCTGGTCTGCACCGGGGAGCCGGGAAGTTCAGTTGCATCGGCGCCGTTCATGGGCACATTGCTATCGACCGCTTCTTCTTGTGCGGTGGTCGGGTGTTGCGAAGGGGCATTGGTGCCGGCGGCAGGTGTTTCTACGGGAGGAGCGACGCTTTCCGGCGATCCTACTGCCGGTCCCGGGGTTTCCTGGTGTTGGTTCGTGGCGGCAGACTTGGCTTCCGCGAGTACCTTGGCCTGATCGGGCCGGGTGGAAAGGCGCAGCACGGCAATGGCCACCACGGCCACCAGGCCCATGGCCAATACTGGGCGCCAGTATGCGGCGGGCCGCTCGGGAAATAGAAAGGCGCCCACGCTGTTCAGCCAAATGCGCCAATGGGGCTGCTGCTTGGCGCGGAAAGCGGCCAACACCCGCTCGCGCACGGCCGGGTCGGCATCCCGGTTTTGCGGCACCTGGCGCTGTTGCTGGACCTGGTGGAGCAGTGCCCGCATGCGCTCGTATTCGGCACGGTCCCGCAGGTGGCGCAGGGCGAAAGCCTGTTCCTCGGCCAGCAGTTCATCGAAGGAGCGTTCAAGCATCAGGTGCTCGAGGTCTTCGGGATCGTATCGTTCGGGGCGTTCCATGGCGGGGTTCATCGGTTACGCGCGGCGCGCGGGGCATCGGCGGGAGCGGGGTTGAATTCGGGCAAGCTGGCGGCGAGCTTCTTCACGGTGTAGAACAAGCGGCTTTTCACCGTGCCTTCGGAAATGCCGAACACGGCGGCGATCTCCTTGATGGCCATGTCCTCGTAATGGCGCATCACGAAGGTGGCCTTCTGGTCGGGCTCCAGTTTGTCGAGCTCTTCTTCCAAGCGCCGGTTGAAGAGTTCATGGTCCAAAGCAGTGCCTTCCACGGCCTGGGCGGTGTGGTTCGCAGATGCCTTCAGCAACGGTGCCGCAGCGTTACGCACGGCCTGCCGCCGGTATTCATTCTTGCACATGTTGTTGGCCACGCTGTACAACCAGGTGCTGAACGGGCGCTGCGGGTCGAAGCTGGCCGGGTGGTGCGCCAGCTTGGTGAAGAGGTCCTGGAGGAGGTCCTGCGCCAGTTCGCCGTTGTTCCACAGCATGCGGCGGAAGTAGGAGAGTAGCCTGCGCTGGTACCGGTCGTAGAGGGTGGCGAAGGCACGCTCGTTGCCGCGCAGCACCAGCTCCATCAGGCGCTCGTCGCCCAAGGCCGCGTGGTCGGTACGGAACAGGGCCATGGTGCTCAGCGGGTGATGATGCCCAGTTGTTGAAGCTGGCTCAGGGCGCCGGTAGCTGAGGCCATGCGGCGGAGCTCCTGTTCGAGCTGCCGGGCCCGGGCCTGCTGGCCCGCAGCCCGGGCTTGCTCCAGTAGCATGGCGCCGGGCAAGAGGTAGTTGCGACTGAGGGGCCCGGCGTCCATGGGCTTGTGCATGGCGTGCCAGTTGTTGGAGAGTTCGGTGGCATCTTGCGGAGAAGCCATGCCAACACGGAACGCGGCACCCACAGCGTGAAGCTGCCCGGGGAAGTGTTCCAACCAGCTGCGCTCCATGCCCAGCGCGAAATACACCGGGCGGGTGCCGGCCGAGAGCAGCGCCGCAGCAAAGGCAGGACCCGCACCGGGGACCGGACCGGTGGCGCCCGCAAGTTGCCATACACGGGCGCGATAGGGCGGATGGGTGAGCAGGCGCCGGTCCACCAGGAGCACGCCGGGCTTGTCTTGGTATTGCAGTTGCCGCACCAGCGCCGGTTGCATGTCCATCTCCCCGTTGGTGAAGACTACCGCCTGCGGGGGCAGGCAGAAGAACAGGTCTTGCGCGGCCCGGGCAAGGCCGGGCGCCACCTTCCCGCTTTGTGCCAGTTCCCGGCTCCAGGTCACCATGGCGGGCCGATCCCCTTCCATCAATGCCTTGGTGAGCATAGGGGAGAGCAGTTCCGCACGCCCCGGTGCCAAGCGGTATGCCGCCTCCAACTGGTCAAAGGCGGACGGCGCAGGGAACTGCAGGTAGTATTCCGCCATGTGGTGCTCGAAGCTGTTGGGCGCCAGGGTGCGGATATTGTCGGCTATGGAAATGAGCGCCTGGCGGTCCTGCTGGGGCAGTGTGCCGTTGTTGCGGCTATTGGAAGCCAGGTAGGCGCTCTGGAACCAGTTCCATTGGGCGGCAGCATCGCCGGGTGCATGGGTGTTGGCCAGTTGCCATTGCGCGGCATTGGCCTGGTTCAATTGCCGGTCCCAGCCGCCTTGCAGGGCATTGGCCGGCGGGGGCGGGGGTGCCACCGTTTCCGGGATGCCTTGGGGCAGGCAGAGCACGGGAAACAGCAGCGCGGCTAGCAGGATGATAACGCGGTCCATGGACAGGGGGCTGGCGTACCGTACACGCAAGATGGCACAAAGTTCGATCACGCAGTGCAGGCACCTTCCAGGGCAAACGCACCCAGGCTTCGGGCTTGCCACAATTCAGGTTTGCTCAATTATGTCTTGGCCTGGAACTGAATGAGCGTGCCTTAGTGGCCTGGTTCCGGGCCGATCCCGCTCTGTACCATGCCCGATGCCGTGCTGGAATGTGCGTGAATGGGGCAGAAGGCTGCAGGCCCGAGACATCATGGGCCTTTTCTTCGTTGCAGCGGTCTACTTGGCCTATGTACGCGGCCTTCAGCCCCGCCCGAACCCGTGCTACAAGCCCATGGCACCGCCATGGACTTGTATGTTGCGGGCCTTTGGTCATTTGAAGTGATGCCCGCGGAGCAGCCCCACCAGGCAGGTCATTGGCCTTGCCATCCAGCGCAATTTGCAAAGACGGATCCAAGGATCAACAAAACGATCCATGGACCCGCAATGGCCCATGAGGAAGAATTATTCGATGCGTTTGCCCTGATGCACCATCGCGGCAGCACGGGGCTGCCCGTACCTTTGCCGTATGGAACATGATGAGGCGCGCGACCGGATGCGCAAAGCGCTGGACCAGGTGCACAAGTGGCCTGCGGTGTACATGTTCAAATTCATTTTGGAGCCCGAACAGGAGAAGATCGATGCACTCCTCGCCCATTTCCCGGCGGAGGCTGAAGTGCTGCGCAAGTACAGCACCGGAGGCAAATACCTGAGCCTGACGGTGCGCGAAGTGATGCTGAGCGCCGAGGAGGTGGTGCGCCGCTATGATCAAACCTCCAACGTTTCGGGCGTGATCGTCCTGTGACCTGGCCGATGTTGGAAACCTTCCGAACCGCGTTGTTGATCACCTTGAGCTTGCTGGTGGTGGTGATCCTGTTCCGGCGCATCAAAAAACAATGGCGGCAGAACCACATGCCGGTGCCCAGGCATCTGGAATTGTTGTCGCTGGAAGTGGTCTATCATCCAACCCTGTTGCGTATTGCGGTGGCGGTTCCGGCACCGGTGGAAATGTACCCGGTACTGCTCAGCGCCGAACACGAGCGCCTGCATGCCTGGCCCGCCGTTCAGCTGGAACAAGGCGACCACGTGCTGGAACTTGGGCTGCTGCCGGGCTTGAACGGTTCCTATGTATTCGAGTTTGCCACGGGCACGCAGCGCACCGAGCGGCGGTTCATGGTACGGCCGGCATGAGGATGAGACATGCCATCGGTGCGTGGTGCTGCCTGGTAACATTGGCTGCCCCGTGCCAATCGGTGCCCGCTTTCATGCCCACCGTGCAGGGCGCCTTCGTGTTGCCTTTGGCACTGGACAACACCGTTTTCAACAACCTGACCTCGACCATGGGGCAAGTGGACGGCACCTTCAACCTGCCCGTGTACAAGGGGCTGGGCGTGGGGGTGGGCGGAAATGCCACCTGGTATGAGCTCAACGGCAATGCGCTGGCCCCGCTGCTTACCGAAGGCACCTTGAACAGGGTGCTCTTCCATGGCAAACTGTGGTGGGCGCACTACACGGGGCCGCGTACTTTTTACGAAGTGAACGCCAAACTGGGCCAAGGCACGTGGAACTGGAATTGCCGCACGTGCACGGAAAATGAACGGCAGGCAAGCACGCACTGGGCGGTGAACGCCGCCTATTTTGTCCATACCTCGGAAAACCTCTCGTTCGGGCTTACTGTGGGCTACCAGGAGGATGCCGCGGAGTTCGGGCCCCGGGTGATAGGTCTGGAGCAATTCCCGGGGCGCACGGATATGGGCGCACGCTACCGGTTCTTCACGGTGGGCCTGCTCTTCAGCACGGGTTTCAGAAGTACGCAGGAAGGGGTTTGGTGAGGCATCCGCAGGTGCGGAACGCCGCGCGGCCCCGGGGATGCGGGGCCGCGTGAACAAAAGCTGTGGAGCACGGTGGTCAGGCTCCTACGTCCGTTCCACCATCTTCGGAACCATCTTCGCCGCCCTTGGCCAGTTTCTTCTTGGCCTTGGTCACCTTGATGGTCACATCGGTTTTTTCCTTGTTGAGGCCGATGGTGATCTTGTCACCTTCCTCCACGTTCTGGTTGATGATCTCCTCGGCCATGGGATCTTCGATGTACTTCTGGATGGCCCGCTTGAGCGGTCGTGCGCCGAACTTCTCGTCGTAGCCCTTTTCACCCAGGAAATCCTTGGCCTCGTCGGTAAGCTTGATCTCGTAACCCAGTTCGTTGATCCGCTTGTACACGTAGTTCAGTTCAATGTCGATGATCTTGTGGATGTCCTCGCGCTTGAGCGTATTGAACATGATGATGTCATCGATGCGGTTGAGGAACTCGGGAGCGAAGGCCTTTTTGAGGGCTTTCTCCACGATGCCCCGGTTGGCATCGGCGGTGCCTTCGGTCTTGGCCTTGGTGCCGAAGCCCACTCCGCTGCCGTACTCCTGCAGGTCGCGGGCGCCGATGTTGGAGGTCATGATGATGATGCTGTTGCGGAAGTCGATCTTCCGGCCCAGGCTATCGGTCATTTGCCCGTCGTCCAGCGCTTGCAGCAGCAGGTTGAACACATCGGGGTGCGCCTTCTCGATCTCGTCGAGCAGCACAATGGCATACGGTCTGCGACGGACCTTCTCGGTGAGCTGTCCGCCTTCTTCATAGCCGACATAGCCCGGAGGGGCGCCGATCAGGCGGCTTACGGAGAACTTCTCCATGTATTCGCTCATGTCGATGCGGATCAGGGCATCTTCCGTGTCGAACATGTATCGGGCGAGTTCCTTGGCCAGTTGGGTTTTACCCACACCGGTGGGCCCCAGGAAGATGAAGCTGCCAATGGGGCGGTCGGGGGCCTTTAGGCCGGCGCGGTTGCGGCGGATGGCCTTTACCACCTTGGTCACGGCCTCTTCCTGGCCGATCACTTTGCCCTCCATTTCTTCCTTCATGCGGCGCAGCTTGCCGCTTTCCTTCTCGGCAATGCGCTGCACGGGGATGCCGCTCATCATGGCCACCACCTCGGCCACATTGTCCTCGGTGACCACCGTGCGGTGCGTGCGGCTTTCTTCTTCCCACTTCTTCTTGGCCGCCTCCAGCTCTTCCAGCAGGGTGCGTTCGCGGTCGCGGAGCTTGGCTGCCTCCTCGTAGCGCTGGCTGCGCACCACCTTGTTTTTCTCCTCTTTCACCTCCTCGATCTTCTTCTCCACGTCGAGGATGGATTGGGGTACCACGATGTTGCTGATGTGCACGCGGCTGCCGGCTTCGTCCAGCGCATCAATGGCCTTGTCGGGCAGGTGCCGGTCGGTGATGTAGCGGGCGGTCAGTTTCACGCAGGCTTCGACCGCCTCATCGGTGAAGTCCACATTGTGGTGCTCCTCGTACTTTTCCTTGATGTTGTTGAGGATCTGGATGGTTTCCTCCACACTGGTGGGCTCCACGATCACTTTCTGGAAGCGGCGCTCCAAGGCCCCGTCCTTTTCAATGTACTGGCGGTATTCGTCCAGGGTGGTGGCGCCGATGCATTGGATCTCGCCCCGGGCCAAGGCCGGTTTGAACATGTTGCTGGCGTCCAGCGATCCCGAAGCGCCGCCGGCACCCACGATGGTGTGGATCTCGTCGATGAACAGGATCACGTCGGGGCTGTTCTCCAGCTCGTGCATCACGGCCTTCATACGCTCCTCGAACTGGCCGCGGTATTTGGTGCCGGCCACCAGGCTGGCGATGTCCAAGGCCACGATGCGCTTGCCAAAAAGCACCCGGCTCACTTTGCGCTGGATGATGCGCAAGGCCAAGCCTTCGGCAATGGCGCTTTTGCCCACGCCGGGTTCGCCGATCAGCACAGGGTTGTTCTTCTTGCGGCGGCTCAGCACCTGGCTTACGCGCTCGATCTCTTTTTCACGGCCCACGATGGGGTCCAGCTTGCCATCCTCGGCCATTTTGGTGAGGTCCCGGCCGAAGTTGTCCAACACGGGTGTTTTGCTTTTGCTGTCGCCGGATTTTTTGGCGCCCTGGCCATAGCTGGCACTGCCGCTGTCGTCATCGTCATCATCGGTGCTCTGCGGCCCCTGTGCTTTGGGTGCGGGCCGGGTGCCCATGCTGGGCGGGGTATCTCCCGCGAGGATGGTTTCCACCTCATGCTTCACCTGCTCATAGTCTACTTTGAACTTATGGAGCGCCCGGGTGGCCAAGTTATCCTGGTCCTTCAACATGCTCAGCAGCAGGTGCTCGGTGTCGATGTGGGGGCTTTTGAAAAGCTTGGCCTCGAGGAAGGTGATCTTCAGCATCTTTTCGGCCTGCTTCACGAGCATGATCTTGTCCTTGTCGGGCGGGCGGATGGTGCTGGCGGGTTCCATGCCGGCCTCCACCAATTTGCGGAGGTCTTCCAGGTTTACCCCCAGGTGATGGAGGATCTTCACCGCGTTGCCTTCGCCTTCGCGGATCAGGCCCAGCAGGATATGCTCGATGCCGATATGGTCATGCCCCAGGCGCAGGGCCTCTTCGCGGCTGAAGCCGATGACTTCCCTGACCCGGGGTGAGAATTTAGCGTCCATGATCTGTGTATTCAAGCGTTGGCGCCGGTTTTGGCAAACTGGCCGGGCCTGTGAAGACCCGGTGCAAGTTACGTGCTTCGATCCGGGGCCAAGCTATCGATGCGTTCAACTGCAAGGCTTCCAACTTTGTTCGGTTTTATTCACATACGGCTGTGGGGTTGTGTAAAAATCCCCAGTCCCGCAACCACCTTTCAGGGTACTTTCGGGGCCGCTTTCCCGGGGCATAGCAGATCCCGTGCGAGAATCCTGAACAGAACAGAATGGCAGAAGGAGGAGAAAAGATCATCCCGATCAACATCGAGAACGAGATGAAGACCGCCTACATCGATTATTCGATGTCGGTGATCGTGAGCCGGGCCCTGCCCGATGTGCGCGACGGCCTGAAACCCGTGCATCGGCGCGTGCTCTTCGGCATGGAAGGGCTGGGCATGAGCAGTACCCGGCCGTACAAGAAAAGCGCCAGGGTGGTAGGGGAGGTGCTGGGCAAATTCCACCCCCACGGTGACCAGAGCGTGTACGATGCCATGGTGCGCATGGCCCAGGAGTGGAGCATGCGCTACCCGTTGGTGGACGGTCAAGGCAATTTTGGCAGCATCGACGGTGACAGCCCGGCGGCCATGCGCTACACCGAGGTGCGCATGCGCAGGCTGGCCGAAGAGGTAATGGCCGACCTGGACAAGGAAACGGTGGACATGCGGCCCAACTTCGATGATACGTTGGAAGAGCCCACCGTGATGCCCACCCGCATCCCGAACCTGCTGGTGAACGGCGCCGCAGGCATTGCCGTGGGCATGGCCACCAACATGCCTCCGCACAACCTCACCGAGGTCTGCAACGGCATTGTGGCCTATATCGACAATAAGGACATCGACACGGCGGGCCTGATGGAGCACATCAAGGGCCCCGATTTCCCCACGGGCGGCGTGATCTACGGCACCGACGGCATCCGCGATGCCTATGAGACAGGCCGCGGGCGGGTGGTGCTGCGCGGCAAGAGCCATATCGAAGAAGACCCCAAGAGCGGCCGGGAAACCATCATCGTTACCGAAATCCCCTTCCAGGTCAACAAAGCCGTACAGCTGTACAAGGGCGTGGCCGACCTGGCCAGCGAAGGCCGCATCGAGGGCATCAGCGAGGTGAACGACTACAGCGACCGCACCGGCATTCGCTTGGCCTACGACGTGAAGCGGGAGGCCATGGGCACCGTGGTGCTCAACCAGTTGTACAAATTCAGCGCCCTGCAAACCAGCTTCAGCGTCAACAACATTGCCCTGGTGAAAGGCCGCCCGGTGCTGTTGGGGCTGAAAGCCATGATCCAGCACTTCGTGGAGCACCGCATGGACGTGGTGATCCGCCGCACGCAGTTCGACTTGCGCAAGGCCGAGGAAAGGGCGCACATCTTGGAGGGCCTGCTGATCGCCTTGGACCACCTGGACGAGGTGATCGCCTTGATCCGCGCCAGCCGCACTCCTGACGACGCAAGGGACGGCCTGATGGGCCAGTTCGGCTTGAGCGAGATCCAAGCCCGGGCCATATTGGACATGCGCCTGCAACGCCTCACCGGGCTGGAGCGCGACAAGATCCGCGAGGAGCATGCCGAGCTCATGAAGCTCATCGACCACTTGCGTGCGGTGCTGGCCAACGAAGACCTGCGCTACGGCATCATCAAGACGGAAACCCTGGAGGTGCGCGACAAGTACGGCGATGAGCGCCGCACCCAGATCGTGCACGCCAGCGGCGACATGAGCATTGAAGACCTCATTGCGGACAATGCGATGGTGGTCACCATCAGCCATTTGGGCTACATCAAGCGCACGCCCTTGGCGGAGTTCCGCACCCAAAGCCGGGGCGGCAAGGGGCGCCGGGGGGGATCGGCCCGTGATGAGGACTTCCTGGAGCAGCTTTTCGTGGCCACCAACCACAATTACCTGCTCATCTTCACCCGCAAGGGCCGTTGCTACTGGATGCGGGTGTTCGACATCCCCGAAGGCAGCCGCCAAAGCAAGGGCCGCGCCATCCAGAACATGATCCAGCTCGAAGGCGATGACAAGGTGCTGGCCTACATCAACGTCACCGACCTGAAGTCTGAGGAATATTTGGACAACCACTTCGTGGTGCTGGTCACCAAGCAGGGCGTGATCAAGAAGACCACCCTGGAGGCCTACAGCCGCCCACGGGCCAACGGCATCATTGCCGTGGGCATCCGCGAAGGCGATGAGCTCCTGGAAGCCAAGTTGACCAACGGCAAAAGCCATGTGATCATCGCCAGCCGCGCCGGCAAGGCGGTGCACTTCCAGGAAGACCGCGTACGGGCCATGGGCCGCGGTGCCAGCGGTGTACGGGGAATGCTGTTGGCGGACGCGAAGGACGAAGTGGTGGGCATGGTCACCGTGGGTTCGGACGAAACGGAGAACACGCAGGTGCTGGTGGTGAGCGAAAAAGGCTACGGCAAACGCAGCCCGGTGGACGACTACCGGATCACCAACCGCGGCGGCAAGGGTGTAAAAACCATCCAAGTGACCGAGAAAACCGGCCCGTTGATCGCCATCAAGGCGGTGAAGGAAGATGACCAGCTGATGATCATCAACCGCAGTGGCCTCACCATCCGCATGGACCTGAGCGAAATGCGCGTATTGGGCAGGGCCACCCAGGGGGTTCGCCTGATCGAACTGGGCAAGAACGATGAGATCGCCGCCGTGGCGAAGGTGGACGGGTCCTTGAAGGAGGAAGATGAGGAGAACGGTACCGGTGAAGAAGGCCGGAACGGGCCCGACGGGAATGGCACCGAAATTGATACCGATAACGAAGCCTGATCAACAATGAGCAAGAAACACCTTATCCTGGGGGCTGCGTTGCTGGCCTGCATGGGTGCCAGCGCCCAAAACAGCCGGGTAGTGAGCGCCTACAACTATATGAACGACGGCGACTACGACAAGGCGGCGGAGTTCATTGAACCGGCCACCACCAATGAGGCCACGGCCGGCAAGGAGAAAACTTGGCGCTACCGCGGGTCCATCTACGCCCAGATCGCCATCGGCAAGAACCAGGAGCTCAAGGCCAAATACCCCAAGGCACTGGAAAAAGCCGTGGAAAGCTACATCAAGGCCAACGAGCTGGATCCCAAAGGCAGCTACAAGGAGGAAAATGACCGGGCGTTGATGAACCTGCAGATCACCGCCCTCAACGGCGGCAACGAGGCCTTCAACCAGAAACAATACGACAAGGCCATCGAGGGGTACTTGCAGAGCGAACGCATCTCCAAGGCCATGGGCAGGGTGGACAGCAACGCCGTGTTCAACAGCGCATTGGCATATGAATCAAAGGGCGACACGGCCATGGCGATCCAGCGCTACGCGGAGTGCATCAAGATCGGCTACGACAAACCTGAAGTCTTCCGCTACCTGGCCAGCATGCAAAAGCGCTCGGGCAACATGGATGCAGCCATCGGAACCACCAAACAAGGTTTGGCCAAATACCCCGAAAACAAGGACCTGATGCTGGACCAAGTGGCCTTCCTGCTGGAATCCGGCAAGATGGAAGAAGCGGAGACCAGCGTGAAAGCAGCCATCGGAAAAGACCCCGCGAACCCGGTGCTCTATTCGGTGCTGGGCAGCCTGTATGACGGGAAGGCAAATCCCAAGGAAGGCACCGTGGCGGAAGTGGAAATGGTGAAGTGGTACGACCTGGCGGAGCAGGCCTACAAGAAGAGCATCGAGGTGGACCCGAGCTTCTTCGACAGCTACTACAACATCGGCGTGCTGTACAACAACCGCGCAGCCTTTGAATACGAAAAATGCAACCAGATCAAGGACGATGCCAAATACGCAGCCTGCAAGGAAAAGGCCGACCAGATCTACCTGCAAACCATCCCATTCTTCGAAAAGGCACATGAGCTGAAGCCCGATGACAATGCGTCCATGCAGCAGTTGAAAAAGCTGTATGCCAAGGCGGGCAACACGGAAAAGTACAACGCCATCAAGAAGGAACTCGGCGAATAACCGGTGTTGCCGCACATCGCTCCTGAGAGCCCCCGGAATACACACGCCGGGGGCTTTCATTTTTCCGTGGCTTGCATAAAGCCGCCGGATACATTTGGCCGGAATTCCACCCCATACCCTTGTGCAATGGCGTCATTCAACCCGATCAGTGCCTGGCTGGAAATGAAATCCCAGCTGCCCGTATTGCAGGTCCAGGACATCGGCCTCAAGTACCTCTATCCCGTGCTGATCGCCTTGGTGGTCCTGGAATACGTGCAGGCCAAACACTTGTACAACCTGAAGGAGACCTGGGCCAGCTTTGCGATCGCCGCCGGGGCCACGGTAATGCGCGTGATCACCCAAGTGTTCGAGATCACCCTCTATTTCTTTCTCTTCCAACTGGCCGAACCCCTGCGGGAACAGTACTTGGGCTACAGTACCTTGGGATTCGCCTGGTACATCTGGATCATTTGCGCCATCGCGGACGACCACAACTTTTACTGGCACCACCGCTTCAGCCACAACATCCGACTGCTCTGGGCCGCGCACCTGCCGCACCATTCCGCCAAAACGTTCAACCTCACCGTGAGCGTGCGCAACGGTTGGTTCGTCACCCTCTACAAACCCCTCTTCTGGTTGTGGATGCCGCTGGTGGGTTTTGAACCCATCATGATCGCCACCTGCCTGATCGTGAATTCCTTCTACCAGTTCTTCCTGCACAGCCAGTTGGTACCCTCCTTGCCGCTGTATGAAAAGCTGTTCAACACCCCGTTCGTGCATGTGGTGCACCACAGCAGCAACGTGGAATACTTAGATCGCAACCACGGCGGCATCCTCACCATCTGGGACCGGCTCTACGGCACCTGGCAGGCGCCCATCAAGGGTGTGGATGCCAAGTTCGGCATCACCCATTACCCGGAGCATGGCAATGCGCTTGCGCACAACATCTTCGAGTTCCAGGAGATCTGGAAGGACGTGAAGAAGGCCCCCGGCCTGAAGAACAAGTTCATGTACATCTTCGGCCCCCCGGGCTGGAGCCACGACGGCAGCAGCATGACCAGCAAGCAGCTGCAGAAGGAACTGGCGCAGGCCAAGGCTGCGGGCATGGGAGCGCCCAAGCACGATTACGTGCGGGCGAATTGAGCGCGTGCAGGACGGTAGTATCTGTTACCGCCCGCCGTTCCTCCTCGGCCCCCTCAAACTCTCACGCGAGCGTCCACGCTCGTGTGGTCATCCTTCCGAACGCACCCCGGTCACGAGCGTGGACGCTCGCGACAGAAATGGCGCAGGCCAAGGCTGCGGGCATGGAAGCGCCCAAGCACGATTACGTGCGGGCGAATTGAGGGCGTGCAGGACGGCAGTATCTGTTACCGCCCACCGTTCCTGCGCGGCCCCCGCCACCGGCGGTTGTTGCCGCGCCCGCCTCCTTGGCCGTGTTGCGGCTTGGCGTTACCCGCCGCCACGTCCAAGTCCTTCATCAATTCGGCGGTCAGCGCGGCATAATCGGCACCAGCGCCTTTGCTGGCCGGGGCGTGTTCTTGGCGATCATGTCCATTGGCGTGCTGCCCGCGTTGCTCGGGACGGGCTTCCGGACGGCGGCCTCCGCGCGGGCGGTCGTTGTGCGGTTCGCGGCGCGGTTCATTGCGCTGCTGTTGGGGCTGACCGTTGGGGCGGCCCCGCTGCTGGGGCTTGGGCACCTCGATGGGGCCGGCATGTTCACCGCTGGCGGGGAAGGGGTGTTCCTCCACCACGGGGATCTGCCGGGCGATCAGCTTGGTGATGTCGCGCAAATAGGGGCGTTCCTCGGCGTCGCACAGGGAAATGGCAATGCCGCTGGCCCCGGCACGGCCCGTGCGGCCGATGCGGTGAACGTAGGTCTCAGGCACGTTGGGGATGTCGTAGTTCACCACGTGGCTCAGGGAGTCGATGTCGATGCCGCGCGCGGCGATGTCGGTGGCCACCAGCACGCGGGTCTTGCGCTCCTTGAAGTTGTTCAGGGCGCGTTGGCGGGCGTTCTGGGCCTTGTTGCCGTGGATGGCCTCGGCACGGATGCCGGCCTTGTCGATCAGGCGGGCCAGCTTGTCAGCGCCGTGCTTGGTGCGGCTGAAGACCAGCGCCACCGGGATGTCGCGGGTCTGGAGCAGGTGGATCAACAACTTGGGCTTGTTGGGCTTGTCCACGAAGTATACTTCCTGCTGCACGGTTTCCGCAGTGGAGGAAACCGGGGTGACCTCCACCTTCACGGGGTTGGTGAGCAGGGAAGCCGAAAGCTTTTGAACCTCCGGCGGCATGGTGGCACTGAAGAAGAGCGTTTGGCGTTGCTTGGGCAGTGCGGCGATCACCTTGCGCACATCGTGGATGAAGCCCATGTCCAGCATGCGGTCGGCCTCGTCCAACACGAAAAAGCGCAGGTCGTTCAGGTGGACGTAGCCTTGGTGCATCAGGTCCAGCAAACGGCCGGGGGTGGCCACCAAGATGTCCACGCCGCTGCGCAGGGCGTCGGTCTGGGGCTTTTGTCCCACGCCGCCGAAGATCACCGTGGTGCGCAGGCGGGTGTGGCGGGCGTAGGAACGGAAGCTCTCATCGATCTGGATGGCGAGCTCGCGGGTGGGCGTGAGGATCAGCGCCTGGATGATGCGCTTGCCGCCGCGCCCGGTGCCGCCGCCGTCCACGGCCAGATGCTGGATGATGGGAATGGCAAAGGCGGCCGTTTTGCCGGTGCCGGTCTGCGCCACGCCGAGCAGATCGCGGCCTTCCAACAGGTAGGGAATGCTTTGGGCCTGGATGGGCGTGGGCGTGGAATAGCCTTCTTGTTGGAGGGCCTTGAGGATGGGCTCGATGAGACCGAGCTGGTCAAAGGAAGGTTGTGCCATTATGGCGAATTCAGGAATAAGCGGTCCGGGTCACTGCACCACGGAACGCGGTTTAGTTTGGAAGAAAGCCCTCGATCTGGTCCGGCGAGCAATGAATCCGCTGGGGATGGCGCCTGGACGATACCCGGAAGGGTGAAGCTGGGCGCTTTGGGCGGGGCAAATGTAGGGCTTTTACGAAAGGTGAACAGTAGTTGGTCTTTGGTGAACTACTCCGACCACCTACGAACTACGCTCAACGAACTGTTGCGGGTTGCGGGAAGCAGTGGATAGATGGCAATTGGCAGATGGCAGTGGGCAGATGGAAGTTGGCACATGGTCGGAACTCGTAACGGATTGATTGAGAGGGAATAGTCGTGATAAATTCAAGTTAACATAATATAAATTATGCGCAAATAGGAATGAAATTCAGCTCCGCCTTGAGCACAGCTCCAATACCCGGTTTGTCCGGCATGATCAACTGGCCGTTCCGCATGTCCATCCCCTCAAATGGATCGTTCCTGATCAGCCAAGGTCCGTCCAAATCCAAGATGTCCGCCTGCCCGGCCAAGTGCGCCATGGCGGTGCAGCCCAGGGAACTTTCGCTCATGCTGCCGAGCATCACCTTCATGCCCAATTCCACCGCTCGGTCGGCCATCGCTTTGGCCCGGTCCAGTCCACCGCACTTTATCAATTTGATGTTCACGCCATTAAATATTCCTGCTACCTGCTCAAGTTGAATCAAGTTCTGGATAGACTCATCACCATAAATACAAGCTTCAAGCCTCCGCTGTAAATCCCTCTGCGTCAGGATGTCATTAACTGCATATGGCTGCTCAATGCCAATTAACCGATCATCAACGGCTTCCGCCAAATCCACGGCTTGTGCTACTGTTTGCAAGCCCTGGTTGGCATCCAAGAAAATAGGCCTTGGATCCAACTGCTTCACGGCCAAGATCATCGCCTTTGATCCCGAGTGCCCCACTTTAAGCTTCAAGCCTCCGCTTGGCGGAAGTTCCGTAAGCTTGGCTTGGAGGTCTTCCACCGGCGTAATTCCCAACGTGACTAGCGTGACAGATGGCTTTAAGTTATTCACTTCAATCAACTGATGCACAGGTTTACTAACTGCTTTACCTAACACGTCAATCGAAGCTGCAAATAGCCCATTTCTACACCCCATGGCCTCTGGGCCGAACAGCACGTTGTCGTCCAGCAAGCGCAGTAACGCTGGAATTGAGGCAGGTGACCTCGCCGCAACTTGCTTCAGGCGCTCCACCACCTGCACCGGTTTCTCTTTCAAGTACGGCGGCAGGGTCACTTCACCATATCCCGTCACCCCATTTTCCTCGATGCGGACGAAGATGCTGTCCGTGCCGTCGCGCACGCCGTGCGAAGTTTCGAACGGGTGCTTGAAGAGCAGCCGGTACGGCGCGTAACTGATGCGCAGGGACATGGCACAAAAGTCGAATGAGGGGCAACGACATGCCACGGGCCACTTCCCGGAATGTACACGATCCGTTGGTGGAGAAAGCCCCGGCGTGATGGTATGGATGTAGCCAAAGCTACCTTCGCGGCCCCATGCACACCGCCGAGATCGCCCAGCTGTTGCGGCTGGAATGGCAGCTGGACCGCCGGCAAAAGCACGTGTGGGGCAGCATGGCGCTGTATGTGGTGAGCACGATCTATGTGTGTTACCACGGGGTGCGCCACCTCACGGACGTGCCCATCTGGAACGCGCTGTTCTGGATCATCCTGCTGTTCGCGGCCTTCAACGCGCTGGGGCGCTCCTTCCAGCGGGAGGATGCCGGCCGCCAGCTCTACCTGTACACCTTGGCTTCCCCGCGCAGCGTGGTGCTGGCGCGCACCCTGTACAACGCGCTGGTGATGGCCGTGCTGAGCCTGCTGAGCCTGGCGGCGTACGCGCTGTTCATCGGCGGAACGCCGATGGAGGAAGCACGATTGGACATTTTCGTGCCGGTGGTGGTGGTGGGCGGCGTGGGCTTCGCCCTGGTGCTCACCTTGCTTTCAGCGCTGGCCGCCCGTGCCGGCAACGGCATCGGCCTGATGGCCATCCTGGGCTTCCCCATTGTGCTGCCCATGCTGCTGAGCCTGATGAAAGCCAGCAAGCTCGCCCTGGACGGCTTGGGATGGAATGTCACGGGCCAATATGTACTGTGGTTAGTGCTGATCGACCTGATCACCGTGGGCTTGGCATGGCTGCTCTTCCCCTACCTTTGGCGCGACTGATGAAAGGCTGGTGGTGGAAGGGACTTTCGGTGTTGCTTTTGCTCTATGTGGTGTTCATGGGCCTGCACACCCCGCTGGGCCCGGCCTTGGTGCATACCTCCATTGATCGCATCGCCCCCGGCCCGGTAACGGTGGAAGCCACCGGCTACAACACGCATTTCGCCAAGGAAAGCCCACAGGTGTGGCTGGAGAACGACGGCTACCGGGTTTGCGCCACCGCTGTAACAGTGAACTCGGACGTGGCGTTCAGCGCGCAGTTCCAAGTGCCTTCCGGAATGCAGGCCAACCTCACCAGCCTTTGGGCCTGGAGTTCGGTGGACGGCCCGATCGTGCTGCGCGATGCCTTTTTCACCGAGGGGCTGGGGCAAGGGATGCAAGGGGAAGGTTGCGCGGTGGGCACCGCCGAACGCACCGGCTTTTCCTTCCCCAACCGCACCATCCTGAACGAGACCATCCGCAACCTCTTCTTCCACGTGCCCATGTGGTTCACCATGATGGTGCTGATGACCATCGCCTTCTGGCAGAGCCTGATGGTGTTGCGCACGGGCAACCTGGACAAGGACCAAATGGCGCTTTCCGCCGTGGACGTGAGCCTCTTGTTCGCGGTGCTCGGCCTGGCCACGGGCAGCATTTGGGCGCGTGCCACCTGGGGCGACTGGTGGACCAGCGACCCGAAGCTCAACGGCGCCGCCGTATCCGTCTTGATCTACGCGGCCTACCTGATCCTGCGCGGATCGGTGCCCGACCCCCACAAGCGCGCACGGCTGGCGGCCATCTACAACATCTTCGCCTACGTGCTGATGATGGTGTTCCTGATGGTGCTGCCGCGACTCACCGATTCCCTGCACCCCGGCAACGGCGGCAACCCCGCCTTCAGCCAGTACGACCTGGACAGCAGTCTGCGAGCCGTGTTCTACCCGGCCGTGCTAGGCTGGATCCTGCTCGGCGTGTGGGCCTACACCTTGCACCTGCGCACTGCGCGCCTCAATTCCATTGCCGATGAAGCAAATGATCGTTAAGGGCCTCATGGCCGTCAGCGCATGGGCGGCATGGCCCGTGAGTATCTTCGCGCAATCGGAAACCCCGGCCTGGTTGCAAGAGCGGATGTTCGCATCCGGCAAGATCAATACCGTGGTTCTCGTGGTGAGCGTGGTGCTCGTCGGGATCGCAGTATGGATGTTCGCCCTGGACCGGCGGATCGGGAAGTTGGAGAAGCGGGAAAGAAAGTGAAGGAGGCAGTTGGCGGGGAGCAGTAAAGACAAAATCAACAGATGAAACGTTCACACATCATTGCGCTGGTGATCATCGCCGTGGCGATCGCGGCGTTGGTGGGGTCGCTGAGCGACAGCAGCAGCTACGCCAGTCTTTCAGAAGCTTTTGCGAAACCAGGCAAGGAGTTCCACGTGGTGGGCACGCTGGACCGCTCCCAGCCCATTGTGTACGAGCCCAGCGTGAATGCCAGCCTGACCCAGTTTTCCATGGTGGACCTGAACGGCAAGAAGTGCAAGGTGAACCTGGCCATGGCCAAACCGCAGGACCTGGAGCGCAGTGAGCGCCTGGTGTTGATCGGCGAAGCGGATGCCAACGGCGAGTTCCACGCCAAGGACATGCTGCTGAAGTGCCCCAGCAAGTACAACGAGGAGAACCAGGTAACGGCCGGACTGTAGGGCCGGATCGCGCCCCGCCCCCTAACCCGATCGATCGATCGCTTGAACGTGGACAATCCCATTTCCTACGCCGGAGAACATGCTTGGGCAGGCCAGCTCGGGCACCTGCTTACCCTTGTTGCCTTTACCGGGGCGCTGTTGTCGCTCACGGCATACGTGCTGTACACGCGTACGAACGATGGAGGATGGCGCACCGTGGGCCGTGCCGCCTTCCGCTTGCATTCCCTTTCGGTGGTGGGCATTGTTGCCACCTTGTTCATCATGCTGCTGAACCACTGGTTCGAGTATGATTACGTGTGGAAGCACAGCAACACGGAGATGCCGCTGCGTTACATCGCAAGCTGCTTTTGGGAAGGCCAGGAGGGCTCCTTCCTGCTGTGGACCTTTTGGACCATGATGCTGGGCAACCTGCTGATCTGGAAGGCCAGGGACTGGGAAGGTCCGGTGGTTGCCGTGTTCGCGTTGGTCCAGGTCTTCTTGGTCTCCATGATCCTTGGGGTTTATGTGTTTGACGTGCGCGTGGGCAACAGCCCGTTCATGCTGATCCGTGAGCTGCCGGAGAACATCGGCCTGCCATGGACCACCTTGCCCAACTACCTCAGCATCATCCCCCAGTTCAAGGACGGCCGGGGTCTGAACCCCTTGCTGCAGAACTACTGGATGGTGATCCATCCCCCCACCCTGTTCCTGGGTTTTTCCGCCACACTGGTTCCGTTCGCATTCGCCATCGCCGGGCTTGCCACGGGCCGGCTCAAGGAGTGGATGGCCCCTGCCCTGCCATGGACCTTCTTTGGGATCGGCATCCTGGGGCTGGGCATCCTGATGGGCGGGGCTTGGGCGTACGAGGCGCTGAGCTTCGGCGGTTTTTGGGCATGGGATCCCGTGGAGAACGCGTCCTTGGTTCCATGGATCACCTTGGTGGGCGCCGGCCACCTGATGCTGATCAACAAGCGCAAAGACACCTCGCTCTTCACCACGTTGCTGCTCACGCTCATCACCTTCCTGCTGGTGCTCTACAGCACCTTCCTCACACGCAGCGGCGTGCTGGGTGATACGAGCGTGCACAGCTTCACTGGTGACGGTATGATGACGGGCCTGGTGCTCTTCATGCTCTCCTTCGTGGCCTTGGCAGTGGCCGCCTTGAACCGCGATCGCATGGACCGGTGGTTCTACTTGGGGATCTCCGGTGTGATCATGGTGCTGGGCTTTGTGCTGGCCGTGGAGGTGCCCGCCGTGATCCTCTTCCTGATGGTGAGCCTGGCCATGATGCTGGTGGCCTATCGCAAAGGGCCGTTCCACCAACACGCGGAAGAAGAGCTGATGAGCCGGGAGTTTTGGCTCTTCATCGGTTCACTGGTGCTTATGCTCAGTGCGGCGCAGATCACGTTCAGCACCTCCGTGCCGGTGTTCAACCTGCTGCTGGGGCCGTTCCAGAGCGTTTTGGAAGGCCTGCACCAAGCCACGGGCTGGGGTTGGGCGCATGACCTGGCCGGGGCCAAGCTGGCACCGCCGGTGGAAGCCAAGACGCACTTCAACAAATGGCAGATCCCTTTCGCCTTCATTGTGGCCATGCTTGTGGCAATCGGTCAATACCTGCTGTACAAGAAGACGGACCGCCGCACCTTCTTGAACCGGCTCGCCATCTCCTTCTTCGGTGCGTTGCTGATCACCGGGCTCTGTGTTTGGTTGCTCAGGTACAAGCTGGCCGAGCTCAACCTGATCGCCCTGCTGTTCGCCACGCTGTTCGCCATATTGGCCAATGCGCTCTATGTACCGCGCATGCTCAAGGGCAACATGGCCAAGGCTGGCCCATCCATTGCACACGTCGGCTTCGGTCTGCTCCTGTTGGGGGCGGTGATCAGCATGAGCCGCGAACAAAAGATCAGCCGCAACACCTCCGGCCCGGTGCTGAGCTATTTGAACGAGGACTTCAATGACGGGCAGGACATGCTGCTCTACATGGGCGACACGGTGCCCGTGGGCGAGTTCTTCGTAGTCTTCAAGGGCAAGCACCAACAGGGAGTGAACCTGCACTATGACATGGACTACTTCGCGGCGGTGCCCCGGCACTATCGCGGGGGTGATACCGTGCGGGTGCGCAATTCGCTGTTCGTGGCCAAAGATGATCATATCGCAGGCAACGTCTTCCTGGTGGACCAGCCTGCCCACTGGGCAGCACTGGAGACCTTTACCCGCAGCCAGCTGTGGCGGGCACCACATTGGGATCCGCGGCGGCCCGGGCCGAAGGAATTCGCCCTTGAACCCATGGTGCAGCTCAACCCGCGGTTCGGCAACGTTGCCGAGCCCAGCACCAAACATTGGGTGCACCGCGACCTCTACACGCACATCCGCTATGCCAAGTTGGACAGTGCCTCCGACGGTTACATGCCTTCACGGCTCTACGAGAAGAACATCGGGGACACCATCGTCACCCCCACGTGCATCGTACTGCTGGACAGCGTGCGTGCCGTTCGCGACAGCGTCACCATCACTCGGCTGGGGCCGGATTTCACGGTGTATGTGCTGGATATGCGCGTGCGCGACCTGTATGATGAGCACCGCTGGTTCGAAGCACACCCGGTAGTGATCTATCACAACAATGAACCGGTCGGCAACAAGGGTTTTGAACTGCCTGACCTGGACGTGAAGTTCGACCTCGCCACCGTGAAGGGCAACCGCATCGGCTTGAACATGTACGAACGGGAGTTCGTGATCATGCAGGCCATCCTGTTCCCGGGCATCAACATCCTGTGGATCGGGATCATTCTGATGACGCTGGGCACCTTCCATTCAGTACGGCAACGGGTGCTGGCCACCAAGGGGCGTACCGGCAACAAGTCGTGAGGCCGGGACCGCTTGGCACCGATCCTGCCGAACTTCGCACCCATGGAAACTGTGCTGATCATCGGCACCGGACGAATGGCCCAACACTTGGGCCGAGCCTTGCACGGCTCCGGCCGGTGTTTGGCAGGGGTGGCCGGACGCAACCTCGGACACGCCCGGCAGCTGGCGGAGCGCTTGGGTTGTCAAGGCTATGCCCTGAACGGTCCCTTGCCATCGGCCGACCTGCGGGTGCTGGCCGTCAGCGATGATGCCATCGGGGCCGTGGCCGCCGCCCTTCCCGATGATGGCACACCGGTGGTGCACTTGAGCGGTACCCGTCCGCTGGACCTGCTTTTGCCCCATGCCCGCCGCGGGGTGATGTGGCCGGTCCAGAGCTTCAGCCCTGGCACTCCGGTGGACTTTGCCGAAGTGCCCGTGGTGATCGATGCGGCGGACGCCGCAACGCTCAACCAGCTGGAGCGCTTGGCCGCCAGCCTCTCCGGCACCATAGTGCGCGTGGACGCGGAACAAAGGCAACGATTGCACCTGTGCGCCGTACTTACCTCCAACTTTCCCGCCTTCCTGCTGCGCGAAGCCCAGCGGCTGCTGACCACGCACGGCATGGACCCGCAACTGCTGTTGCCCCTTTGGAGGGCGACTGCACAAAAGGCCGCCCAGCATGCGGACCTGTCGGTTACGGGCCCGGCCCGGCGCGGCGACACAGGCACCATGGCAGCGCATCTGCGGCTATTGGAGGACGAACCCGAACTTCGCCGCGCGTATGCCGCCATCAGCGATCTGATCCTACACACCTACCACCCCCAGCCACGTGACCCACAAGACCTATAAGGAACTGCTCGCCGGCATACACACCTTCATGTTTGATGTGGACGGTGTATTTACCGACGGCCAAGTACTGTTGCACCCCGGGCTCGATCCGGTACGCAGCTTTTACACGCGTGATGCTTACGCGGTGCAGCACGCCCTGAAGGAAGGCTTGCGGATCATCGTGATCTCCGGGGGCGTATCGGCCGGTGTTTCGGAAAGCTTCACCCGGCTAGGGGTCACCGAGTTCCATGCTTCGGTTGCGAACAAAAGTGCGAAGCTGGATGAATTGAAGGCCCAAGGCCTCGAGCTGGCAGGCACAGCCTATCTCGGGGACGATATCCCCGACCTGCGGGCAATGATGCGCGTAGGCCTCCCCTGCTGCCCGGCCGATGCCGCCGAGGAAGTAAAGGCCATCAGCCGCTACGTATCGCGGTTCCCCGGAGGGCGGGGCTGCGTGCGCGACGTGTTGGAGCAGGCCATGAAGGTGCAGGAAAAGTGGCTGACCGAACAAGCACACCATTGGTAGATGCTGGATTTTTTGAGGCTCACCCGCCCGATCAACTTGCTGATCATCGCCTTTACCATGGTGGCCATGCGTCATGGGGTGATCAGCGGATTCCTTGCGGTGAGCAGCGCGGAACTGCAATCCTTGGCCGTGGCGCCTGGGGCCACGATCTTCCAGAAGGTGCCGGGCAACACCTTCGGCCACGGTTTTGGCGAAGTGCCATTCTGGCTCCTGGTGCTGAGCACGGTGCTCATAGCCGCCGGCGGCAATGTGATCAATGACTATTTTGATACGCGGATCGACCGGGTAAACCGGCCGGGCCAAGTGATCGTGGGCCGGTCCGTGAAGCGGCGCACAGCCATGATGGGCCACTTGATGCTTACCACGGCCGGTGTATTGACAGGCTGTGCCGTGGCATTGCTGTGCGGGCAATGGCACCTGGTCGCACTTCCACTGTTCTCTGCCACGGCGTTGTGGCTGTACAGCACCAAGCTCAAGCGCACCTTCCTGCTGGGCAATGGCCTGGTGGCCATACTGGTGGCACTGGTGCCGTTATCGGTGGGCCTCTATGAAATTCCCGGTCTGTTCAACCTGTACGGCAGCAGTGCACGCGGCACCGGTATGGGCGGCGAGGAAGTGGAGATCGTATTCGGCTTCCACGGCCTCTGGGCCTGGATCGCCGGCTTTTCCGGCTTCGCCTTTCTCACAACCTTGGTACGCGAACTGCAAAAAGACCTGGCGGACATGCCGGGCGATGCCGCCAATGGTTGCCGCACCATCCCAATTGTCATGGGCACCAAGTGGGCGAAGGCCATCACACTCTTGTACCTGGGCATTGCCATTGCAGCGCTTTTGTTGGTGCGCTCCACCCTGCTGACCGACCAATTCTCTTATTGGTACATCGGAGCGGGCCTGGTGCTTCCCTTGTTGCTATCGGCCGGATTCACTTACAATGCCACTTCGCGGCAAGGATTCACCTTGGCCGGCAATGTGCTGAAGGTGGCCATGGCCATTGCAGTTGCCTTTGCCTTCTTCACTGAAAAGACCCTATGAGCACCATGGCCAACCCCTTGCACTGGCGGGTGGTGCTGGCGTCCGCCTCCCCGCGCCGCAGGCACCTGTTGCATGGCTTGGACCTCCCCGTGGAGATCACCCGGGTGGATGTGGATGAAACGCCACCGGAAAGAATGCCGGTTGCGCATGTGGCCGAACATTTGGCGCGGAAAAAGGCGGAAGCTTGGACGGGCAACTTGGCCAACGACCAAGTGCTGATCACTGCAGATACCACGGTGCTCTTGGGCAATTTGCTGCTCAACAAACCGGTGGATGAGGCGGATGCGCGCCGGATGCTCAGCCTGCTTTCGGGACAGGACCACGTGGTGGTCACCGGCGTGTGCCTGCGGACCTCCGGGACCATTCTCAGTTTCAGCGATACCGCAGTAGTTCGCTTCCGGCAGCTCAGCGCGGAGGAGATCGCGTATTATGTGGAAAAGCATGCACCGTTGGACAAGGCCGGGGCCTACGGGGTACAAGATTGGATCGGATACACGGGCGTGGAGCGGATCGAAGGAAGCTTTTACACGGTGATGGGCTTGCCGATGCACCGGGTATATGCCGCACTGAAAGCGCTCGGAAGTCCGCCAGCACCTTAGCCGCGGCTACCTCAATAGCAGCACATGGCCGCGGCGCTCCTGCCGGTCTCCCATGGAGTCGGTGATCCACACGGTCCAGATGTACAAGCCATCGGCGGCATCCTGGCCGCTCCAGCCGGTGTGCAGCTCGTTAGTTGAAAAGAACGGCCTACCCCAGCGATCGTGCACCAATAACTGATAGTTGGCGGGGTCGCGCACGGTGGTGAACGGCCGCAACACATCGTTGATGCCATCACCGTTGGGCGTGAATGTGTTGGGCACATAGATCGCAAAAGGGTCCTCCACGCATAGTTGGGCTGAATCCGCGGCAGTGCAGCCTTCCGGCCCGGTGGCTTCAAGCGTCACCGTGTAGCAGGCCACGGAATCAAAAGCAAAAGCAGGCGATTCCTCACTGGAACTGCTCTGGCCCGCATTGCCGAACAGCCAGTGGTAATGCACCGCGCCGGTACTGTGGTTCAGAAATTGGACCAAAGGTTCATCCGTAGTGGTCACCGTAGGCGAGGCACTGAAGAGAACCACTGGGGAAGCCCAGGCTTGTACAAGGCCCGGGAGCATGGCGTTGCCGGAACAGCCTGCGCTGTCCGTGACGGTGAGGCTGACGGTGAATGATCCTCCGCTGGTGAAACAATGGAGCGGTGCTACGGAATCAGCCGTCCCGCCATCCCCGAAATCCCATGCGTAGGCCGCCGCATCACCAGGTTGGGCACTGAAGGAAACACAAAGCGGGGTGCAACCCAAGCTGTCTGAAACCGCTACCGACGGCTGGAAGGCCGCCAGCACTTCAACCCGTACCGAATCCGGAGCGGAGGCACATCCCGCAGCATCGGTGGCCACCACCGTAAAGTAGCTTGTGGCGGCGGGTGAGATGAGGGGACCTTGCGGAGACCACACATAGGCAGGGGGGCCGGTGCCGCCTGTGGAAGCAGCTTCCAGCAGCAGGGTGCTGCCTGCGCAAATGGCGGTGTCCGGTCCGGCGTCCGCAACCAACAGCGGTGGATCTTGGACCAGGGCGCTGTCCAGCGCGGTGCAACCTTCCGCGTCGGTCACGGTGCACAGGATCCATCCCGGCCCCAAGCCGTTGATCGCAGGGGCTTGGCTCCCCCCCTGTGACCAGGCCAGCACCGTGGGTGCAATTCCTCCCGTCACCACGGCTGTTGCCGTCCCATCGGTGAAGCTATGGCAGCTGATATCCGTGTGCGCAACTTCCACGGCCAAACTGCCGGTGGAGGCATTGAGCGTGGCCGTGGCCGCAGCCGCACAGCTGTTGGCGGCCGTGACCGTTACCGTATAGTCTCCGGGGCCTGCATTGGCCAACGTAGCTGTGGTGGCACCGCCCGGTGACCAGTAAAAGTTGACCGGCCCATTGGCACCGGATACCTCCGCTTCCAAGCTGCCATTGGGCAGTCCGCAGGTGGGTTGGATCGCCGCTATCTCCACTGCCAATACGCTGATCGTCTGAGAGACGGTTGCCGACATCCCGCAGGCATCCGTGGCGGTAAGCGACACGGTGTAGGTGCCTGGCGCGGCATAGGTATGAGAAGGATGTTCCAAGTTGGAGGTGTTCAGCGGGGATCCGTTTTCGCCGAAATCCCATGAAAAGCTGTTGGGGCAAGGCGAGGCAGCGTTGATGAAATCCAGCGTGGTTCCGGTGCAATCTGCGGTAAATGCCGCCGTTACCGGCGTCCCCTCATCGATAAGGATATCATCAATGGCCACGCCATCGTAGTTGTTGCAGGTACTGCCCGCCCCGAAGAAAAAGCGGAAGCGAACGCTGGGTTCATAGGCCAACCAAGCCAAGCAGTGCTTGGCGGTCACCCAGTTCTGGCTGCCGCTGCCGCCCATGCAGCTGCCTTGGGTGATGCCCACTCTCCCGCTCCAACCGTGCTTGGGGTTGATGGAAGCGGGCAAGTTGGTGATATTGGCGGAGTTGAACCAATTCTCCGTATTGCAATCGGGCGGTTCGCCGAACGAGCCAACGTTGCTGTATGTGGCGCCGCCGTCGGTGGAATATTGAAGCACGAGGCCGTCATATTGCCGTTCCACTTCCCAGAATATCTGGAACGAGATGCGCGGGGCCGCCAAGGCCGAAAAGTCGAAGCACGGGCTTTCCAGCCAGGAACGTTCGTTGCTGTTGTAATAGGTGCCCGAAAGCCCGCCCACGCACCAGGCCTTCGTGCCAGCGCCGGCGGTATTGATCAACGGATGCGCCGGGGTTCCCCAGGCCCAATCGTTTCCAACACCGCCGCTGGCCCATGCCGGCCCGGATTCAAACCCTTCGCCGTACGGAAAGGTGTTGATCACAGCGCCGCATTGGCCGCGCACATCCCCGGCCATCGCGACGATAAAACCGAGGATCATCGGCAACCCGAGGCGGAAGGTAAAATTGGGCAACCGGAGCATGCTGGGGTCGGGCGCAAATTTCGGGCATGGCACCATGCGCAGCCCGAAGTTCACCGTGAAATAACATTGCCCGATCATGCCTCGCAACCGGCCATTATGGTCGGCAGGCATATGATCGGCCCGTGTTTTGCGTTGCTAAAGGCAGCCAGGCCACTGACGGCCTGCGCCGCCAACCCAAGCTACAACACCATGAAATTCCGCCGTTTGTTCCTATTGACAGCCGTGGCCGCCATCAGCAACTGGGCCGTGGGCCAGTTCGCGGCCAATCCGCAAGTGGGCTTGAACTTCACCAAGCTGACCAGGACTCCGGACGGAACGACCTCTTCTGCCGCAGCGGGGTTCCAGTTGGGGGTGGACTTCCGCTTGGGTGACCGCCTGTATTTCCAACCGGGTGCATTTTTCGGCCGTAGTGCCACCTTTGTAAGATCCACCTTGCTGGACACGGTGGTCATGGAGGATAACATGATCCGAACCACCGCCAAGGTGAAGGCCCTGCTCGGCTACAACCTCATCCACGGCGATGCGTTCCGGCTACGGGTGAACGCCGGCCCCACGTACGAGGCGTTGTTGAGCGTGGACAGCAAGAACGATGAGATCGCCTTCAACAAAGACGACTATAATGGAGGATCGTTCAACATGGACGCCGGCCTAGGCTTCGACCTGGCCTTTGTCACGTTGGAAACCGGCCTCAGTTACGGACTGGGCAATGCTTACAAGGACCAAGGCAAGTTCTTGTCCGACAGCAAGTACTTCACTTGGTACGCCACCTTGGGGGTGGTTCTTGGCGGCGGCCATTGAACCAACAGCTTAGCGCACCAAGGTAACCGTACCGTTCTGCTCGTAAACCCGGCCATCGTGCCCCAATGCCTGCAGGGTGTAGAAGTAGGTGCCGGAGCTGAGTTCTTCACCCGCCATGGTACGGCCATCCCATGCCTGGTTCGAGCGTTGCAGGCGAGCAACTTCTTGTCCCCAGCGGTTGAACACCTGCACATCCAAGCTGGCAAGCCTGCCGCCGGTGATCCGAAAGAGGTCATTCACGCCATCGTTGTTGGGGGTGAAGATGTTGGGCACCATCAGGGAATCCATTCCCGGGATGCAAAGCTGCATGGAAGCACTATCCTGGCAACCAGCGGCATTTGCCACCACCAAGAGCACCGGATAGCACCCTTCACCAGGGTAGCTGAACAATGGCCCTGGTTGCGCGGATGACGAGCCGGCCGTATCACCGAAGAGCCAAAGCCAGGCCACCGCTCCGGTGGACCAGTCCGCAAATTGTGCCTGCGGCCCATCCAAGGCCCAAGTAAAGGCGGCTTCGGGCGCAGCAGCAATGCGGATGGAATCCGCCAGGGAAGCCGAAGCGGTGCAGCCGTTGCCGAAATCGGCTGTAACGGACACAGCATGGGCGCCTGCGTTTTGGAAGCAATGTTCTACGGAAGGTCCCTGCCCGGTAACGCCATCACCGAAGTCCCATAGCAGGGAGGCTGCACCGGAAGCAGCGGCAGTGAATGTGATGCAAGCAGGTGCACAACCTTGCAAGGAGGATGCGGTGGCGGCCAGAGCCGGTGACTGTACGGTAATCGTGGCTGTCGTACAAACACTGTCTCCACACGCGGTGATGGCACAGAAGGAAAGCTGCACGGGCCCGATATCGAACGCGCCAGGAGAATAGGTGGTAGCCAGCGCATCCGGGTTGCTGAAAACGCCGCCCCCCCCCTGCCAGGCCACGGAAGCATAGTTCCCTGCAACGGTAGCAACCAAATTGGCGGAAGCGCCGCAGGCCACCGCTCCTTGGCCGGATACCACCTCGGGCAAGGTGGGTTCAAAGGCGGCCATGCAGCCATGATTGAGGTAGGTTGCCGCAGGAGTGCCCGGCCAAGAGAATTCCACTGTGGCACCGTCGTTTTCGCTGCTGGTTCCACCATAAGTGCCCATGTTGTTCACCAGTAAATTGGCATCATAGGTTACTGTGTCTTCACATTGCCCGGCAACCCCGACGCGTAGCCATCGGGGCAATGGGGCATTGGGTGTTGTGGTCACGGCTTGGCCAACGAGGTCGTTGTTCTTGAAGTGACCTTGGCTGTTGCCCGCAAACTGGAATATGACAAAAAGCGTGTCGTTAAGGGCTGTGAAGGGGTTGGCCTGCACGCACATGGCGGTGGAGGTGATGAAGATCACCCTGCTGCCCGGGGGAATGATGCCCCCTGGTGGTTCGACCAACAGGCCGCACCCTTCCACGGAGGCATTAAGCTGGGAGGTGATCGCAGCAGTTGCGGCATCTTGGACGATGCCCAAGAACGAGCTGCTGTAGAAGGCGAACTGCAGGTCGGCCAAGGCAATGGGCGCTGGCCCGGTGATGAACCGCACCATTTCGTTCATGCCCTCGGTGCTGCCCGGGCAGTCAGCATCGGACACACAAGCATCCCCCAAAATGCTTTCGACCTCCAAGCACTTAGCAGGTACTTGGGCCTTCAAGCCGGATGTAAGGAAGACAATAGCGGCAAGAGCGGACAGCGGGTTGAGTGGGTGGCTCATGGGATCTGGATCGTCTCCCCTACGTAACCCGGGGTTCTTCGGTTTCCCTGTGAGGCAAGTCAAGGGTTGGGGCGAACTTATCCGAGAGGCCCCCGCACCTGGCACGCGTGCCAGGTGATGTTATCAACCACCGGCCATGGAAGGCGGGGCCGTCCTCTTGCCCCAAGTGCTGGCCGGGCCGGGATCAGATGTTCTTTGCACGCTCCCAATAGCTATCCATTTCGGCCAAGCTCATCTCGCCCAACCGCTTGCCATCCTTGCGGGATTCCGTTTCCAAGAACCGGAAGCGCCGGATGAATTTGCGGTTGGTCCGTTCCAAGGCCTCATCAGGGTCGATCTTCAGGAATCGCGCATAATTCACGATACTGAACAACAGGTCGCCCAGCTCATCGGCCTGATTGCTGCTGCCGGCATCCACCTCGTGCTTGAGCTCGCCCAACTCTTCATTCACCTTTTCCCACACCTGCCCGGCATGTTCCCAGTCGAAGCCCACACCACGGGCTTTGTCCTGGATACGGATGGCTTTCACCAAGCTGGGCAACCCGCGGGGCACCCCCTCCAACACGCTTTTCGGTGCATCCGCATCGGAGCCTCCCGCTTTTTTCTCGGCCAGCTTGATCCGCTCCCAATTAGCCTTAACCTCCTCTTCCCCTTCCACTTTCACATCCCCATAGATGTGCGGATGGCGTCGAATGAGTTTTTCACAAATGCCGTTGAGCACATCGGTGATGGTGAACGCGCCCAATTCCGCTCCGATCTTGGCATAGAAGACCATGTGCAGCAGTAGGTCACCCAGTTCGCCGCGCACTCCGTCGAGGTCGTTCTCCAAGATCGCATCGCCCAGTTCATAGGTTTCTTCGATGGTGAGCGGCCGAAGGGATTCCATGGTCTGTTTGCGGTCCCAGGGGCATTGGGTTCGCAGATCGTCCATGATGCCCAGCAGGCGTTGAAAGGCTTCGAGGCGGGGATCCATGGTGCAAGTGTAGGCGTTCGATCCCATGCAGGCATGCGCCACCATGCAACTGCCGTGTTGTGAACGTATCCGTGCAGGCATTTTGCGGCGAGCTGGTCGGCAGGGTTTGGGCGGACACGTACTTTCACCGGCCGCAACAACCCATGGACACTACCCGCCAACACACCACATCCGCCGTTTTCATCATCGGCCTGCTCTTCTTTCTGTTCGGATTTGTGACCTGGATCAATGGCCCGCTGATCAGCTATCTGAAGATCGTGTGTGAGCTGGATACCGGAGCGGAGCCGTTTTATGTCACGTTTGCCTTCTACATCGCCTATTTCGTCACTGCCCTGCCCATGGCGTGGGTGCTGGGCAGAACAGGCATGAAGCAGGGCATGATGTATGGCTTGTTCACCATGGCGTTGGGCGCCATGCTGTTCATTCCGGCGGCGGAAGCACGCTCCTACGGTTTGTTCCTTGCCGGTTTGTTCGTTATTGGCACGGGCCTGGCACTGCTTCAAACGGCAAGCAATCCATACATCACCGTAGTGGGCCCGATCGAAAGCGCTGCCGCACGCATCAGTGTGATGGGGATCTGCAACAAGCTGGCCGGCGTGCTGGCGCCGTTTGTGCTCGGGGCTGTGCTTTTGGCGGACGCAGATAGCCTGCAGGCCGATCTGGAAGCATTGCAAGGACCCGAGCTTGCGGCGCGCTTGGATGAACTTGCGCACCGGGTGGTACTGCCCTATGGCATCATGGCCGCCTGCTTGGTGGGGCTGGGCCTGCTGGTGCGGTTTTCCCCGCTGCCGGAACTGGATCCGGAGGTGGATGCTCCCGGCGTTGCCACGGACGGCCGCAGTGTCTTCTCCTTCCCCAACTTGGTTCTAGGCGTCATTGCGCTCTTCCTGTACGTAGGCGTGGAAGTTATGGCCGGCGATACGATCGGACTTTATGGGCAATCGCTTGGCCTGCCCCTGAGCGTAGCCAAACACTTCACCAGCTACACGTTGATCGGCATGGTGGTGGGGTATGTGGTGGGCATCGTGGCAATTCCCCGTTACATCTCGCAGTCACAAGCCTTGGCTGCATCGGCCGTGCTGGGGGTGGTGCTCACCATATCCGCCACCTTGCTTCCGGCCAAAGCATCCATTCTGTGCATCGCCCTCCTGGGCTTGGCCAATGCACTGGTATGGCCTGCGGTGTGGCCCTTGGCGATCGCCGGATTGGGTCGCCATACCAAAACAGGGAGCGCACTGCTGATCATGGCGATCGCGGGAGGAGCGGTGTTGCCCCTGCTGTACGGCAAGCTCGCGGAAGAGCCCGGGATCGGACACCAACATGCCTATTGGATGATGGTGCCCTGCTACCTTTTCATTCTGTGGTATGGAGTGAAGGGTTTCCGGAAGAAGCAGTGGTGATGTACCTGCACATTTCCCGATGCATGCATGGCCATGCATGTGACATATGCATTGCATGGCCCCCCCCGAAGGATCGGTCAGTGCAATGCGGAATGGAAGACCTGGTGCAACCAATTCCAAGGTTTCGCGGCGTCCGGAATAGCGCCCTACCGCTGGAATTCCTGCCGCCACATTTCCTTCTGCGCCGAAAGAATGATACCCTCCCTCCTTCCCGTTGGTTGGTTCAAGGGTGATCAATTTTGTCAGGTCTTCACGCGCTCATATGCATGGCCATGCATATGAGCATGCAGTTGATCCATGTCCCGGAAAACCACCACGGCGAGTACTACCCCAACGGCATTCACGTTCCCCAAAGATTGGGTATGTCCATGAATCACCGCTCATGTTCATCGGGTGTGCCATGCATGGCCATGCATGGGAGCTTCCTTGCACCGAATGAGCAGCTTATTCGTTTAGTGCCAACCCAACCATGCCATCCTACGTTCGGTTGTTGACTGAACCCTCTGATATATCCAACCAGCATACACCACTACTTCTCACCCCGCAAGGCCAGCTGTGTTCTTGTTACCGTGAGCTCCGTTGTCAGAATCTCAGCCTTGGCCTGCCCCACCATGGCGTTGTATAAAGACCGCAGCTTCTTCCATGCGGCCTTTGCATCCGCTTCCCTTTTCTCACCTTCACCAGTGAGGAAGATGCGTACATGTTTCCCGATGGGTTCACGTTGAATGAGTCCTTTCAACGCCATTTTCTCAAGGGCTTTGGTCACGGTAGACTGGTCAAGTGAAAGAACAGCGGCCAGGTCGGTGACACTTATCCCCGGTGCCTTATGCGCTGTGATCAGAATAAATCCTTGGGTAGGACTGAGGTCGAACGCCAAGAATTGCTCATTGGCCAACCGGTTCAGCTGTCGAGCTAAAGCCGCAGACGAATGGAACAAGCACGAATTGAACAGGTCCTTGATCGTAGCCATGGTGCCAATATACGTATGCATGGCCATGCATGGAAATGTACCGGAATCGCCGCCCTATCCTGATGCACCGCACTAATCCCCTCTCTTCCCCGTTACTTTGGCCACCCGGATTTGGATCCCGGAGCCCGTTTCTTGCGGCATGAGGTTGCTACTACTGTTGATCGGCTTTTTCATCCCCTATTGGCTCTCTGCCCAACTGGCCACCGTCATCGGCACAGTACGTGATGATGAGAACCGCCCCCTGCCGGATGCGAGCATTGCCGTCGTTGGTCATGGCTCCACCAGTTCAGGGGCCAACGGGGGGTATCGGATCAGCGTGCCTGCTGGACAACGCATCGTGATCCGCTTCGCCTATCCGGGTGCTGAAACGATCGAGAAAGCCATTGAACTGGGCCCCGGAGAGACCAAAGAGTTGGACGTGGTGATCCGTTCCACTGTCATTGGGCCGGTAACGGTTGTCGATGATCGGTTGCGAGATTCCGGCATCGACAAGCTGAACGCCCGCACCTCGCATTTCCAACCATCGTTGGGCGATGTAAACAGCTTGTTGCAGGGCAGCTTAGGTGTAATGAGCCGCAATGAGCTGAGCAGCGGATACAACGTGCGGGGGGGAAATTTTGATGAGAACCTGGTTTACGTCAACGGTATCGAAGTGTATCGCCCATTCTTGGTGCGCAGTGGGCAACAGGAGGGATTGAGCTTCCCCAATCCGGACCTGATCGAGCGGATCCATTTTACGGCGGGTGGTTGGGAAGCCAGGTACGGCGATAAGCTGAGCAGCGTGCTGGACATTACCTACCGGCGGCCCCGCGAGTTCGATGCCACGGCATCGGCAAGCATGCTTGGTGGTTCCTTGGCCGTGGGCGGGGCCATGGCGGGGCAACGCCTGCGCCAGATCACCGGGTTCCGCTACCGCACGCTCAGCACCTTGCTACAGGGGCTTGATACCCAAGGCGACTACATTCCTACATATACGGACTTGCAGAGCTACTGGACATACGATCTGAGCGACAAAGTGGAGCTCGGCTTTTTGGGCCTCTATTCGCGCAACCGCTATGATGTAGTACCGAGCGATCGGGAAACGGAACTGGGCAATTTTAACCAAGCCCTGCGCTACACGGTCTATTTCGAGGGCCAGGAGCGGACTGCCTATGAAACGTATTCCGGAGCGCTCAGCCTGAACGTGCGTCCATCCCGCAAACTGCTCTTGAACTTCACCGGCAGCCTGTTCAACACTTATGAGACCGAGCGGATGGACATCCTTGGTGAATACCTGTTGGGCGAACTCGACCGCAATTTGGGCAGTGAGCAATTCGGCGAGGTGGTGCGCGACTTGGGTATCGGGGCCTATCTGGATCATGCCCGCAACAGCCTTGAAGCAACAGTAGGTGCTGCGACCCACACGGGATCATATCGCTGGGGCGACCGCAGCAACCTGCAATGGGGCGTGGAGGTACGCAGCGAGCAGATCCACGACCGCCTCAGCGAGTGGTACATGCTGGACAGCGCAGGCTACAGCATCCCCCAGAGCCAAGGGGACCTGCTGAACCTGAACACCAGTGTCAAATCGAATATAGATCTGGAGAGCATCCGCAGTTCCGCATTCGTGCAGAATACGTGGGAGTGGCAGACTGGCCGCGACCGGAAATGGGCATTGGTGGCCGGAATACGCGGACAGAACTGGAGCTACAACGGGCAAACGGTTGTTAGCCCCCGCGTCCGCTTGGCCTATCATCCAGGCTGGCATAGGGTGATGGCCTCCGGAGACACCGTGGCGCTCGACTACAGCTTCTGGTTTGCAACGGGCCAGTACGTGCAGCCTCCGTTCTACCGGGAACTGCGTGACCTGCGGGGGGTGCTGCATCCGGAAGTGCAAGCCCAGCAAAGCATCCACTTCATATTGGGGATGGACCGGCAATTCAACATGTGGGATCGGCCATTCAAGTTCACCACGGAAGCCTACTACAAGGCGTTGAGCCGGATCAACCCCTACGAGCTGGACAATGTCCGCATCCGCTATTATGCCAACAACAAGGCCATGGGCTATGCCGCAGGCATCGACATGAAGCTCAATGGCGAGTTCATCAAGGGGGTGGAATCCTGGGCGGCCCTTTCGGTGATGCAGACTGAGGAAGACCTTGAAGGCGACTACTACTACCACTATTACAACAAGTACGGGGAGCGAACGGATGCCATGGATACCCGGGACCGCACACCGGCGGACAGCATCCGGGTGGAAGCCGGTTACATTCCACGGCCCACCGACCAGCGGGTGAATTTCGCACTGTTCTTCCAGGACGAAATGCCGCGCTGGCCTACCTTTAAAGTGCACGTGAACCTGTTGTTCGGCACCAGCCTGCCCTACGGTCCGCCGAATGAAACACGCTATGCCGATACGCTCCGGACCAGCTTGTACCGCCGGGTGGACATCGGCTTCAGCAAGCAGTTGCTGGGAGCTCCCGGGCAGGAAAAATCCGGCATGCTCCGCCATGTAAAGGACCTCTGGCTATCCCTGGAGGTCTTCAACCTGATCAACCTCAATAACACGGTGGACTACACCTGGGTGCAGGATGTGCAAGGCCGTTATTACGGCATTCCCGAATTTCTCACCCCGCGCCGGATCAACCTGAAGCTTATCGCCAGGTTCTAACATGCTTCATGGATATCTCATGGGGCATGCGGGCGACCTGGATGGTTTGCACCCACGCACGCAACTGCACTTGCCATCCTGCCATGTGTTGCCTTGCCGGTTTCTGATGGATGGCTCGAAGTACTTCGAACGGATGGCACGCGAAGCAATCGTTCGCTCAGACAAGGCGCAGCGAAGGGAGGATACTGGAACGAAGTAACCGACTGATCTGCAACGCTGTATGAGCGAAGGAGGGCGAGCATCCAAAAGAACCTTCACTATCGATCGTGCCGCCGGAGCGAGGTACTTCGAACCACCCTTATGGTTTTCACCGCAGCTCGGCAGGCTGTCGCAGCGCATTTGGGACAATCACCGGGAGGAACGGACCAACAACTTGAAGTTGAACTTTGTTCCCCGCCAACAGCGGCACGAACGTGCTTGCACTTAACTTGGCCGGTGCATGAATAAGCACATTGTTACCGTTGCCTGTTTCGGCCTGATAGCCACCGCGTGTTCCACGCACCGGTTCGTGGCGAGCAAACATCCGAACGGCGAGCCCGAGGTGGTGCTGTACATGAAAGGCAAGGGGGACAATGCCGTAAAAGTGATGGAGAAGGTATATTACCCCAATGGCCAACTGGACTATGTGGGCCATTTCGAGAATGGTGTGGAGCAGGGCGAATGGAATTATTTCCATGAGGACGGCACCCGTAAATACACCGAGCACTGGGATAAGGGGCTCGAGGATGGCGTGCAGATCGAGTATGCACCGGACGGCCAAGTGTATTTGGAGAAGTACTTTGAGAAGGGCCGACTGGTCCGAACGGTGGACCATTCCAAGCAACCCTGATCACCGCGATGCCCCTACGGCAATGGGTGTTTGCCGTTACGTGCGCTGGCGGCGCAACGCTCAGGCAAAAGATTCCACGCTCCTGCGGATAATGGCGCAGGCCGTATTGAGGTCTTCCTTCCCGATCACCAACGGCGGCGCGAAGCGGATGATGTCGCCATGGGTGGGTTTGGCCAGCAAGCCGTTTTCGGCCATCAACAGGCACAGTTCCCAAGCCGTCCGGCCATCCTTGCGCGGCTCGATCACCACTGCATTGAGCAATCCCTTTCCTCGCACCAGCTTCACGAAATCAAATTCATCCACAAGCGTTTGCATGGCCTCCCGGAACAAGTGGCCCATGCGTTCCGCATTTTCGGCCAACCGCTCCTGCTTCACTACTTCCAAGGCTGCAATGGCCACTCGGCCAGCAAGCGGATTTCCCCCGAAAGTGCTGCCGTGCTCACCCGGCTTGATGCAGAGCATCACCTCATCATCGGCCAGCACCGCGCTCACCGGCAGCACCCCCCCGCTGAGGGCTTTGCCAAGGATCAGCACATCCGGGCGCACACCTTCGTGATCGCATGCAAGCAATTTGCCCGTGCGCGCAATGCCCGTTTGAACCTCGTCTGCCATGAACAGGACGTTGCGGGCCTTGCATGCCTCAAACGCGTCACGCAGGTATCCTGGATCCGGAACCATGACCCCTGCCTCCCCCTGGATAGGCTCCAGCATGAAGGCCGCCACGTGCGGATGCTCCAGAGCCCGCTGCAACGCCGGCAGGTTGTTGTACGGAATAACATCAATGCCCGGGGTGTAAGGGCCGAATCCTCCGCGGCTATCGGGGTCGGTGCTGGCACTCACAATGGTGATGGTACGCCCGTGGAAATTGCCCCCGCACACGATGATCCGGGCTTGGTCCCGCGGGATCCCTTTCCTGGTGTAACCCCATTTGCGCGCCAACTTCAACGCGGTTTCCACAGCCTCGGCACCGGTGTTCATGGGCAGCACCTTGTGGTAACCAAAATAACCCGCCAAATATTCCTCGTACTCGCCCAGCACATCGTTGAAAAATGCCCGGCTGGTAAGAGTAAGCTTACCCGCTTGGGCGGTGAGCGCCCCAATGATCTTCGGATGGCAATGGCCCTGGTTCACCGCGCTGTACGCACTGAGGAAATCGTAGTACCGCTTGCCCTCAACATCCCACAGAAAAATCCCCTCGCCGCGTTCCAGCACCACCGGCAACGGATGGTAGTTGTGCGCACCATACCGGTCTTCCAGGCGGATGGACCGTTGGCTGCGGGTTTCTTGATGTTGTGTGGCAGGCATGGGCATGCGGGATAGTTGGATACAGCCCCAAAGGTACGGAACTCCGCGTGAGGCCCCGGCCGGGGCGCGTACTCGGCGTTCCGCGGGTTGCTGATGGCTGCGGTTGCGCAGGTGCGCTATCATTGCTGCACCGCAACCGCCCATGCAACCTCCACCCCTACCCCGCGAAATGGCCAGCCGCAGTACCGCCTGGCCCATGGCCGTGCTCACCACGCTCTTCTTCATGTGGGGCTTCATGACGGTGATGAACGACGTGCTCATCCCCCACCTCAAGGCCGTGTTCACCCTCAGTTGGTGGCAGAGCATGCTGGTGCAGTTCTGCTTTTTCGGTGCGTACTTCCTGGGGTCGCTGGCCTACTACGCCTATTCCAGCAGCAACGGCGACCCCATCCAGCGCATGGGCTACAAGCGGGCGTTGATCGCGGGGCTGCTGCTGAGCGCGGCGGGCAGTGCGCTCTTCGTCCCGGCCACGTTCGTGCAGGCTTATGGCTTTTACTTGATGGCGTTGTTCGTGCTGGGCTTGGGTTTCACCCTGCTGCAGATCGCCGCCAATCCCTTCGTGGCCATCATCGGCACGGCGGAAGGCGCCAGCAGCCGCCTCAACCTGGCCCAAGGCTTTAACTCGTTAGGCACCACGCTGGCGCCGCTCATCGGCGGTGCGCTGATCTTCGGCCACTTCAAGGGCGATGCCGCCGTGCGCTGGCCTTACGCCTTCTTCGCGGCCTTGCTGCTGTTGCAAGCGGTGTGGGTGTATTTCACCAACCTGCCTGAGCCGGCGCATACCACCGCCGGTGAGCGGCAGCACGCGCTGCGCCACCGGCAGTTGCGCAACGGCATGGGCGCCATCTTCTGCTATGTGGGCGCGGAAGTGGCCATCGGCAGCCTGATCATCGGCTTCCTGGAACTGAAAGGCGTGATGGGCCTGGAGCACAACGCCGCCAAAAACTTCCTGAGCCTGTACTGGGGCGGGGCCATGTGCGGCCGCTTCCTGGGAGCGGTGGCCCTCAGCGACCGTTTCCACGGGGCCAAGCGCTTGGCCATGCTGGCCGGGATCGGCACCGCCATCTTCCTGCTGCTCGCCTTCATCAACCGGCTCAGCGGCGGGCTGGCCTTGCAGCACCTCTGGCCCATGGCCGTGCTGATCGCGGCCAACATGGCGGTGTTCGTGCTGGCCGGCCGGCACACGGGCAAGGTCACGGGCATCTTCGCGGGCGCCGCGATGGTGCTGGTGCTGCTGGCGATGTTCACCGGCGGCGCCTATGCCATGTGGGCCATCCTGGCCGTGGGCCTGTTCAATTCCATCCTTTGGAGCAACATCTTCACCTTAGCCATTCACGGGCTGGGCAGCGATACGGGCCAGGGCAGTTCGCTGTTGGTGATGATGATCCTGGGCGGGGCCTTGATCCCCGTGGCCCAAGGGGCATTGATCGATGCCCTGCAGGCCGGTGGGTTCGGCGAAACCGCGATGCACCTCAGCTTTGTGCTGCCGTTGCTCTGCTATTGTTATCTGGCTTGGTTCGGGTTCAGTGGAAGCAGGCCGGGGGCGATGGAATAATCCACTTGCGACCGGTCTATATTCGCCGGATGAACGAACAGGAGGCCAAGGAGTTGATCCGGTCCAAGATCAAGGAGGTAGCTTTTAGGCAAGTGAGCGATACGGACCAGCTCATGGAGCAGCACATCCTGGACAGCATGGCAGCAGTGGACTTGGCCGTTGCGCTGGAAGCTGCCTTTGGCATCAGCATTCCCTTCGTGGACATCAACAAGCAGCAATTCGCAAGCGTGGAAACACTGGCCGCGTACATCGCGCTCAAACGGGGATGAGCAACTGGCGGCATGGCATCGCCTGGCATCATGCCTTGGCACTCCCCATCGCTGCCGTGCTGTGCTGGTTGCTGGTTGGCCCACAAGGCCCGCTGAATGAAAGCTTCAGCCCAACACAGCCGCCGAGGGACACCTTGGACTATCCATTGCACGGCTTCTTGGGCAATTATGACGGGCACCCGTTCCTGTGCGACGCATTGGGGAAGGCATTGAACGACGGTTCCAGCATTGTGCTGTTGGGTTCCTCCGAACTGACCACGGAGGACCATCCGTCAAAGCCAATGAACTTTTTCAATGAC
>JADZAC010000037.1 GCA_020852835.1 Flavobacteriales bacterium | reverse complement strand
GTGCCGTGCTCGACCTGGAATGGTGGCAGGGACAACTGCTGGCCAGCGGCCGCATCAGCCAGGCTGGCGATGCCGATTGCACCGGCATCGCCAAGTGGGACGGACACCGCTGGTGCAGTTTCGCCGGCGTACTCCAACATGCCTCGGGCATTGCTTCACGGATCACCGACATGGCCATCTGGCGGGATAGCTTGTACATCTGCGGGGATTTTTCCACCAGCGATGACGAGCCGGTGCGCCAAGTGGCCCAGTGGATCGGCGGGGATGCCACCGGGGATTGCAGCACGGTGGGGATCCTGGAAGCCGACCACCGGCCACCCGACCTGGTGGTAACGCCCGCGCCCGTGGATGGTGCATGGATGGTGCGATTCCCGCATCCGGGCCCCTGGCAAGTGGCCACCTACAACACCGCAGGGCAGCAGGTGGGAGCGTGGTTCAACGCGGCTTCTCCGCTCGTGCTCGATCTATCCGCCCAGCCGCCGGGCATGTATCTCGTGCGGGCTTCGGCACCCGGTGTTGAGGTGCTGCATGCAAAGGTGGTGCGGCCCTGAAGCAGGGGACCTCCCCATAACGGGGTAACTGCCTCTTACTTGTCCGGCAGATCTCCGTATCCGGCAATCGTTCGTGGGCGGTGGATAAAGTGCCACCGGACCTTGGCCTTTGCATGTGCTGCGCCTTCAGCGCCTCCGCCCTACACAGCAACCCGGCGCAAGGCGGTGCCATGCGCCGGGTTGATGCCGGCCCGGGGCGAAGCTCCGGGCCGGCATGCGCCTCCATGGGCCGAGCGCTGAAGGCGCGGCACATGCACTTCACGTTCCAGTCTCCAATAGGGCCGACGTTAGGCCTGTTCATAGGCGTTTGCCCTGCTCCCCATAACGGCCGACAGGCCAGGCGATGGTCCGGTACACCCTTGCACTTCAGCTTCCTGGTCTATCGCGTGGAACCCGGTGTGCCCCGCCAGGCTGAACGGCGGTTGCACCAGCCCTGAGCCTTGCCGGTTTGCAATTCGCCCGAAGGGTTTACTTTCGCCGCCGTTCCCCTTCGGGTGATCCATGCTCTACCTCTTCTACCTCCTCGCCGCTGTTTCCATCATCGCTGCCGTGGTGGTGGTGGCCGCCAGGAGCCCGATCAACAGCGTGATCGCGCTGGTGGTATGCTTCCTGAGCATCGCCGGGCACTATGTGCTGCTCAACGCGCAGTTCCTGGCCATGGTGCATGTGATCGTGTACACCGGCGCCATCTTGGTGCTCATGCTCTTCGTGATCATGCTGCTGAACATGAACGCCACCGTGGAACAACGGAAACCGCTGGCCGTACGCCTGATGGCCGTGGTCACTGGAGGCATGATGCTGCTGGTGCTGCTGGCCGCCACGCGCCAAGGCCTCGCCCTGCCAGCGCCCGAGGCGTTCAACCCGGGCATCGGCCTGGTGCGCAACATCGGCATGTCCCTCTTCCAGGATTTCCTGGTACCCTTTGAAGTGAGCAGCGTGCTCTTCCTCAGCGCCATGGCCGGCGCCATGATGCTGGCCAAGAAGGACGGTACCGAAGATGTGAACCTGCCCCCCAGCAGTGAACCCCGCGACAAGGCCGCCTGATGGACAACGTGATCACCGCCATCCGCGTGGTGCCTCTGGAGCACTACTTCTTCCTCAGCTTCCTGCTGTTCAGCATCGGCATGGCCGGGGCCCTGCTGCGCCGCAACATCATTATCGTGATCATGTGCCTGGAGCTCATGCTCAACAGCGTGAACCTGCTGCTGGTGGCCCTCAGTGCTTTCCACGGCGACCCCGGCGGCCAGGTCATGGTCTTCTTCATCATGCTGGTGGCCGCCGCCGAGGTCACCGTGGGCCTGGCCATCCTGGTGCAGCTCAAACGCAATGCCGACGGGGTGGACATCAACCAATTGAACCGCCTGAAATGGTAAGCGCCGATCTGCTCGCCACCTTGGTGCCGGCCCTGCCTCTGCTGGGCGCGCTGTCCATCGGCTTCGGCCGCCGCAAGCTCTCGGCCAACGCCGCCGGCGGCCTGGCCACCGCCTTGGTGGGCCTCTCCTTCGTGTGCAGCCTGCTGCTGTTCTTCGGCCATGATGGCGGTACCCGCATCGTGCACCTCTTCAATTGGATCACGGTGGGCACCATGCACATCCCCTTCGCCTTCCAGGTCGATTCGCTCAGCCTGTGGATGATGCTGGTGGTCACCGGCGTGGGCACCCTCATCCATGCCTACTCCATCGGCTACATGCACAACGACCCGCGCGTGGCCACCTTCTTCGCCCAGCTCAACCTCTTCAGCTTCGCCATGCTGCTGCTGGTGATGGGTTCCAACTTCCTGGTCACCTTCATCGGCTGGGAGGGCGTGGGCATCTGCAGCTACCTGCTGATCGGCTTCTGGTACACCAACCCCGAGTACAACTACGCCGGGCGAAAGGCCTTCGTGATGAACCGCATCGGCGACGTGGGCATGGTGCTGGCCATGGCCCTGCTCTTCCTGCAGTTCGGCACACTGAACTACACCGAGGTTTCCGCCCAAGCCGCCAACTTCTCCCCGGGCAATCCCCTGCTGGTGGGCGCCACCCTGCTGCTCTTCCTGGGCGCCACCGGCAAAAGCGCCCAGTTGCCCCTGCTCACCTGGCTGCCCGACGCCATGGCCGGCCCTACCCCGGTAAGCGCGCTCATCCACGCCGCCACCATGGTCACCGCCGGCATCTTCCTGGTGGTACGTTCTTCCGTGCTCTTCGAACTGGCCCCTTACACCCAGGACATCATCCTATGGGTAGGCGTGGCCACCGCCCTCTTCGGCGCCACCGTGGGCCTCTTCCAGAACGACATCAAGAAGGTGCTCGCCTATTCCACCGTGAGCCAGCTGGGCTACATGTTCGCCGCGCTCGGCGTGGGCGCTTACAGCGCAGGCATGTTCCACGTAACCACCCACGCCTTCTTCAAGGCCCTGCTCTTCTTGGGGGCCGGCAGCGTGATCCACGCCTTGGGCGGTGAACAGGACATCCGCAAGATGGGCGGCTTGAAGAATACCACCCGGACCACCTACCTCACCTTCCTCATCGCTACCTTGGCCATTGCGGGCATCCCGCCCCTCAGCGGCTTCTTCAGCAAGGACGGCATCCTGGCCAGCACCTTCGCCCAAAGCCCCTTGGCCTACGCCGTGCTTGTGTTCGCGGCCATGCTCACCGCCCTCTACATGTTCCGCCTGCTCTTCCTCACCTTCTTCGGCACCTACCGCGGCAAGGCCCACCCGCATGAGAGCCCCGCCATCATGACGGTGCCCTTGGTGGTGCTGGCCGTGCTCAGCGCCATTGGAGGGGCCCTCAACATCCCCCACGTCTTCGGCGGGCATGAGTGGCTCAAGCAGCAACTGGCCACCGCCGTGGAGGCCGTGGGCGCCGAGCACCTCGCGCTTTCCGCCTCCACCGAGTACCTGTTGATGGCCTTGAGCACCGCCTTGGTGGTGTTGACCATCTGGTATGCCTGGACGATCTACGGCAAGAAGACCACCCTGGAAGGCGAACCGGCCGATATGCCCCTGCCCAAGCGCTTGGTGGCCAAGCGGTGGATGCTGGACGAGCTTTATGCCGCCGTGTTCGAAAAACCCTACGGCTGGCTCAGCCGCGCGTTCTTCAGCGTGGGTGAAACCAGGCTGGCCGTACCCCTTACCGCCGGAACCGGAAAGGCCGCCCACAGCGTGGCCGAATGGATGCGCAAACTGCAGTCGGGAAATACCAGCTTCTACCTCTTCGGCATGATGCTGGGCGTGGTGGTGCTCCTGCTGTTCACCTTATTGAGCGTGTGAGATGGTACTGCTGGCCCTGGTCCTCATCCCCTTGATCGCCGCTGTGCTCCTGCTGGCCTTGCGCCCGGCCGCAGCCACCGCCCGCGGGCTCGCGCTTACCTCTTCGCTGCTCACCCTCGCCCTCACCCTTTGGCTGTGGTACACTTGGAACGGCACCGCCGTCACCGCCATCAACCACGATTGGGTGCCCGCCTGGGGCATGCGCTTGGTGCTGGGCTACAGCGGCATCGGCCTGCTCATGCTGGTGCTCACCGCCGTGCTCTTCCCGTTCATCATCGGCACGGGATACAAGCAACCCGTGGGCAACGGAGCCTTGGTGAACGCCCTGCTCCTCTTCTGCCAAGCCGCGCTTTTCGGCGTGTTCATGGCACAGAACGCCTTCCTGTTCTACATCTTCTTCGAGCTCACCCTGCTCCCCATCTTTTTCCTGCTGCTGCGCTGGGGCGGTGAACACAAGCGCAGCATCACCATCCGCTTCTTCCTCTACACCCTGCTGGGCGGTTTGGCCCTGCTCTTTTCCATCGCCTACGTCACCCTGCAAACTCCGGTGCCGCACAGTGCCGACTTCACCGCCTTGGCGGCGCTGGACCTGCCGATGGACGTGCAGCTGTGGCTGTTCTGGGCCATGTTCCTGGCCTTCGCCATCAAAATGCCCATCTTCCCTTTCCATAGCTGGCAACCCGAGACCTACACCATGGCCCCCACCCAGGGCACCATGGTGCTCAGCGCCGTGATGGGCAAAATGGGCATCTACGGCATCGTGGTATTCCTCTTCACCATTCTGCCGGAAGGCAGCGCCCACTGGCGCCATGTGGTGGTGGGCCTCAGTCTTTTCGGCGCCATCTACGCTGCGGTCATCGCCTTCCGCCAGGACAACTTCAAACGCCTGGTGGCCTATTCCTCCATGAGCCACATGGGCCTGATGTGCGCCGCGCTCTTCGCCCTCAACACTTACGGCATCAGCGGCGGCCTCTACCAGACCTTCGCCCATGGGGTGCTCATGGTATGCCTCTTCTACATTGCGGGCATGATGCACCAGCGGGTGGGCAGCCACCACTTCGCGCAGATGGGCGGGATGAAGTCCGCCATGCCACGCTTGGCACTGCTCTTCATGCTGGTGGTGGGCAATGCCATCGCCATGCCCCTCACCCAGAGCTTCCCCGGCGAATGGCTCATGTTCACCGGCCTTTGGCGCATGGAGCCCTGGCTGGCCCTGGCCGGTGTGGTGCTCATCGTGCTCGGCGCCATCTACATGCTGTATGCCTACCAGCGCGTGCTGCTCGGCCCCGACCGCAGCCACACCGCACCGGACGCCGACGGCGAGGAGCATTTCCTGCTGGTGCCCCTGATCGCCATCTGTTTCCTCGTGGGCCTCTTCCCCAACCTGGTGCTGCAACTGGTGGATGCCCCGGTGCAGCAATTGTTGAACTCCTTCACCTCGCTGCCTTGAGATGAGCGCGCTGATCGTGATCTCCGTGCTGGCCGTAGCGGTGCTCTACCTCGGCATCTTCAGCAACAAGAACGTGCTGGCCCCGGTGACCATCCTGGGCCTGGTGGCGGCCACCGCCCTCTTGGCCTCCGGTTGGTACATCCCGCACGACCTGCTCCATGGCATGCTGGATTTCGACCGTACCGCCACCGCCTTCAGCATGGGCATGGCCGTGGTCGCCATGCTCGTCTTCGCCTTCGGCCCTGACTACTACGCCCGCAAGCAGTGGCACGTGGCCGAGCAATACGCCCTGATGCTCTTCTCCCTGGTAGGCGGGCTGCTGCTGGCCTCCTGGACCAACCTGCTCATGCTTTTCCTGGGCATCGAGGTGCTCAGCATCCCCTTGTACGTGCTGGCCGGAGGAAAGAAGCGCAGCCTGCGCAGCAGCGAGGCCTCCTTGAAGTATTTCCTGCTGGGCTCCTTCGCCACCGCCTTCCTGCTCATGGGCATCACCCTGCTCTACGGCCTCACCGGCTCCTTCGACATGGGCGTGCTGGGCACCTTCATGGCTGCACAGGCCGCGCCCAACATGATGCTCAACTTCGGCCTCTTCTTCGTGCTGGCCGGCATGGCCTTCAAAGTGGGCGCCGTGCCCCTGCACTTCTGGAAACCCGACGTGTACCAAGGCGCTCCCACACTGGTCACCACCTTCATGGCCACCGTGGTGCTCATGGCCGCCATAGTGGGCCTCCACCGCTTCATCGACGTGACCGGCATGCCCCAAAGCCTCGCCGCCACCATGGCCCTGCTCGTGCTCGCCACCCTGCTGGTGGGCAACCTGCTGGCCCTGCGACAAACCAACTTCAAGCGCCTGATGGCGTACTCCAGCGTATCGCACAGCGGCTTCCTCCTGCTGGCCCTGTTGGCCAATGCCGATACCGTGGGCAGCACCCTGCTCTACTACACGTTCACCTATGCGCTGGCCACTGTGGGCCTGTTCATCCTCTTCACCATCGCCAAGCGCGCCAACAACGGTGCCGAGCACCTGGGCATCTTCAAGGGCCTGTTCGCGGCCAATCCCGTAATGGCACTCTGCGCACTGGCCCTGCTGCTTTCCCTAGCGGGCATCCCGCTCACCGCCGGCTTCGTCGCCAAGTATCAAGTGTTCCTGCTGGCCATCGGCGCGGGCTGGCTGAAGGTGATGGCCTTCGGCGTGCTGATGGCCTTGGTGGGCATCTACTACTACGTGATGGTGGCACGGGAACTGTTCCTGCCCGCCGAACAACCGGTCACCTTTACCGTGGCACCGCTCAACGGGCTGGTGATCACCCTCTGCACCATTGCCGTGCTGGCGTTGGGCCTCTGGCCGGCGTGGCTGATCTGAGCCTGCAGGGCGGTTTCCGCCATATCCCGGCCCGTACGGCAGCGCCTGCATTCGCCCCATGCCGGGATGCCCTGGGACGTTGGACCACCGCAGCTTCTACCGTCCTTTCACGCTTTCCCGGCTCCCGACCAAAACCGCTTTGCACCGCTTTTCCGCCCCCCGCTATCTTCGTCGCTCACGTAATCCCCTATGAACAAACAAGTGAAAGATGCCGACGCGGCGCTGGCCGGGCTGCAGGACGGCATGACCCTGATGGTAGGCGGCTTCGGGCTGTGCGGCATCCCGGAGAACCTCATCGCCGCCTTGGTGCGCAACGGCGCCAAGGGGCTCACCTGCATCAGCAACAATGCCGGCGTGGACGACTTCGGCCTGGGCCTATTACTGAAGACCCGACAGATCAAGAAGATGATCGCCAGCTATGTGGGCGAAAATGCGGAATTCGAGCGCCAGCTCCTGGCCGGTGAGCTGGAGGTGGACCTGGTGCCGCAAGGCACTCTGGCCGAACGCTGCCGGGCAGGCGGCGCGGGCATCCCCGCATTCTTCACGCCCGCCGGCTATGGTACCGAGGTGGCCGAAGGCAAGGAAACACGCGAGTTCGACGGCAAGATGTACGTCATGGAGCACTGGTTGCGCGCCGATTTCAGCTTGATCAAAGCCTGGAAGGGCGATACCCTTGGCAACTTGGTGTACCGCCACACCGCCCGCAACTTCAACCCCATGATGGCCATGGCCGGCCACATCACCATTGCCGAGGTGGAGCACCTGGTGCAGCCCGGCGAGATCGACCCCGACCAAGTGCACACGCCGGGCATCTTCGTGCACCGCATCTTCCAAGGCAAGAACTACGAGAAGCGCATTGAGCAGCGCACCGTGCGCCAACGCGCCTGAGCCATGGTTGTAGCGCCCGCTGCCCGTTGGGAACGCCTGGGCTTCGGGGCATTTGCCGCCGCCGTTTTCGCCTATATCGCCCTGCGGGCGGTACTGGTGCCCGCGATCCACGATGAGGCCATGGTCTTCTTCTATTTCGTGGAGACCAAGGATTTCCTGCCCTTCCGCGGAGGATGGGATGCAGGAAACCACCTGCTCAGCACCGGGCTGGGCTGGTTGGCCTGGAAGCTGTTCGGCTTCCATTTATGGGCTTTGCGGCTGCCCAGCGTGCTGGCCTTCATCCTCTATGCCGCCTATGCCTGGCGCTGGGGCCTGCAGCTCCGCACTCCACTGGTGCGTTACGGCCTGTGGGCCGCGCTGCTGGGCATGCCCTTTCTGCTGGACTTCTTTTCCCTGTTCCGCGGCTACGGCCTTTCCGCCGCCTGCTGGTCCATGGCGCTGTACGAACTGTGCACCTGGCTTGAGAAACGTACCCCCCGATCCCTTATCCTGACGCTCATCGCTGCGGCTTGTGCCACCTTCAGCGGGTTGAGCCTGCTCACCCTGTGGGCCGCCGTGCTCGCCGTGCTGCTGCTTACCCTGTGGAGACGCACGCCGCCGCCGGCGCAGCGCGGCCGCCGCTTCCTGCTCTGGTTCCTGCTGGGCTTGGCACCGTGGGCTTTCACCGCCGCTTGGCTGCACGAGCTCGCCGATCACGGAAGCTTGTACTACGGGCTCAGGAACGGCGTCTTCAGCGGCACCCTCCCCTCCCTGCTCAAAGCCATGTTCGGCGATGCCGCCTTGCCTGCGCGCTGGCTCGTGCTGGCGGCCATGCTCGCCGCCACTTGGGCCGCTTGGGCTGCTTGGCGCACACGCCGCAAACCATGGTCTTTCGCCACAACGGCCTTGATCCTGTGCTCCGGCCTGCTCTGGGCCGATGTGCTGGGGCGAATGGTGCTCTTCGCCTGGAACGGCACGCTCTACCCGGAGGATCGTACCGCCCTGCAGTGGGTGCCCCTCTTCGTGCTGATGGCCCTATTCGCCCTGGACCGCTGGGCCGTACAGCAGCCCCAAGCCAAATGGCTCGCCCTGCTCTTGTTGGCCTTCCCCTTGCGCACCTTGGCCACGGCCAACCTCCAACGCACCAGCTATTGGCCCTGGGAAGCACTGCCCAGCTCGATCTTTAACGCCGCAGCTTCCTTGCAGCAGGCATCGCCACGCCTGCTCACCATCGGCTCCTACCGCATGGAACAGGGAGTTTGGGCGTTCGGGTTGCGCCAACACGGACTGGCCTTGAACCCTTCCGGCACCACCAATTACCCCAACGGAGGCCAGGACCTCCTGCTCCTGGAGCCGGGGCGTGCCGTGGCACCAACGGGTTATCGCCTGGTGGAAGAAGCCCCGGGCGGCCATGTGGCCTTGTATGCCCGCGAGCCCTTTCTGGCCGGCACCTTGCTGTTGGACACCCTGGTCGCCGCCGAGCCTTCCACCAACGAGTTCATGGAGCTCTGGCACCCCGCAGTGGCACCGCTCCGAGGCCTGCGCTACCTGGTGCAGCTCGACCTGGCGGTGCCTCCAGGCCAAGGCATCATGACCGGTGCCCTCGCTGTGGAGGTCAATGCCGACACCTCCCAACGGTTCTATGAGGATGTCATCGTTCCCTTCATGCGCAACCCCGCGCGGGACGACAGCCTGCATACGGTGCGCTTGATCCCCGCCGTACCGCCCGATGCCAACCGCCTGGTGGTGTACTTCTGGAATGCCCATCGCCAACGGTTCGGCTTCTCCGGCCGCATGCGGGTGTTCGCGGTTCCCGGCCAATAAGGCCGTTTCAACCGGTACTGCAAAAGAGATCCGGCAACGGTGGTGCCCGCCCGGGATCGGTGCAATGAACCGCACCCGTTCCCGGTTGTACAGGCATGAAACGGCACTTCCTGCCATTGATCCCCCTGCAACATGATCACCGCAGCTTTATTGGCCCTCTTCACCCTGGCCTGCCTGGCCTTGGGCAGTATACGCTCCTGGAGCGACGAAACCCGGATGGAACGCAACGCCCTCGTCTTCCAGGGCCGCAACCAGGCCTACGGCGCCTACCCCTTGCGCCGGGACTATGGCCACCGGTTGCTGTTGGCCATCATCACCACGTTCGGCCTGATGGCTGTGGCCATTACCCTTGCCAAGCTCGCCTTCACAGGGCCATCCATCGCTCCACCACCAACGACCGGTACGGTGGTGGACGTGGACCTGGAACGCACCTACGTGGTGCCGTTGGCGCCCAAGCCACGACCGGCCGCCGGTGCCGTAGCACCACCGATCCGCAAACCGCTGGCGGAAGAGCGCCCCGTAGAAGCCGTGGACAGCATGGTGCCCCCGAAGGTCCCTTTGAAGGACACGGCCCAATACGCCCACGGGCAGGGCACCAGCAGTAGCGGCGCTGCGATCGGCACCGGCGGTGGGCAGGCCGGCTCCCCCCAAGGGACAGGGCTCCTGGCCGGCATCGACAGCGTTTGGAACGGCGCGGACCTGCAGGAACTGCCCGCTTTCCCCGGTGGGGAAGCCGCCTTGCAAGCGTGGATGCAGGATAACCTCCTGCTGCCGTCCGGCCCCCCGGGCAGGGAAACGGTATTTGTGCAGTTCACCGTGATGCAGGACGGGGCTGTGCGGCAAGTACAGGCCGTGAAGGGAAAAACCAAAACCCTGAAAGAGGCCGCCGAGCGGGCGGTGCGGCGCATGCCGCCCTGGAGCCCGGGGCGCATGAACGGCCACCCGGTGCGCTGCCGCCTGACCTTGCCGATCCGTTGCGAGACCCGGTAGCTTTGCGGCATGAAATACTTCGCCTTGGTCATGGGCCTGGCCTACATCGGCGTGGGCGCCTCGGTGCTCCTGGCCCAAGGGTTTCTGCCGCAGATCACGCGCTTTCGAGCACCCTTGGGCATTGTGCTGATCGGTTACGGCCTGCTCCGGGCGGCCATGTGGAAACGCAAGTATGCACCAAAGCGCCACCAAGGTGAATAACACCGCCCATAGCCTGCTTTTGGCCTGCCTGCTGCTGCTGGGCGGTTGCACCTGCTCTGCGCCCGACCCCGCCCGCGATGATACGCCCACCTCCGGCAGCATCCTGATCTTGGCCGATGCCGATTGCAGGCCCGTGGTGGAAAAGGAACTGCTTGTCTTCAGCGATTTCTACCCCAAGGCAGACATCCGCGTGCGGTACCTGCATGAAGCGGAAATGCTCCAAGCCATGCTCAACGATTCCGTGCGCTGCGTGGTGACCGCCGTGGAGCCCGGCGGTGCGCAGCAGGCCTATTTCAACAAACGCAACATTTCCGCGCCCATGGTGCCGGCCTACCGCTCAGGCATTGCCCTGGTGGTGAACAAGAATAGCCCGCTGCAACACCTCCGTCTGGACCAGGTGGCCGCCCTGCTGGGGAAGGTCGGTACCTTGCAGGTTACCACGGATGCAGAGCAGATTCCCCGATGGGACAGCCTTACGGCCCTCTTTGCCGGTAGCGGCAGCGGAGTGGCACGCCAACTGATGGATACGCTCGGCATGGCAAAACTGCGGGCACAGGCGCTCCCCGATGCCGCTGCGGTGGTGCACCAGGCCGCCCGGAACGATCGGGTCATCGGCTTCCTGCCCTTCGAGGCCATCAGCGACCTGGACGACCCCGCCATGCGGGGATTGCGCGACCAGGTGCGCTTGTTGCCCATTGCACGCACCGCCGCCGATCCGCCCGTATCCCTGAACCAAACCACCATCGGCGACGGCTCATACCCGCTCCCACGCACTGTGCGCATGGTGCTTACCGAAGGAAAGAGCGGTCTTGGCACCGGTTTTGTTTCCTTTGTTGCCAACATCAAAGGTCAACGCATCATCCTCAAGCTGGGATTGGTCCCGATCAGGGTGCCCGAACGCAATATCCAGATCGTGCACCAATAGCAATCTACAAGGCATGAAACACCTCCTTTCCATCGGCCTCTCCTGTGCCACCGTTGCGGCTTTCGCGCAACTTCCCGAGGCCATCAAGCTCACCGAACAGGAACAGTTCGAAAAAGCCACGTCCGCCTTCATGGCCATCGTGAAAGCCAATCCTAAAAGCGGCGAGGCCTGGTTCTACATGGGCGAAAACTACTTTGCCGACGGGCGCAACGACAGCGCCGCCTTGGCCTTCCGGCATGGCATTGAAGTGAACCCGAACTACCCGCTCAACTACGCCGGCTTGGGAAAGGTGCTGCGCGATGAGGGTCATGCCGCCGAGGCGCAAGCCGAGTTCGACAAGGCCACCGAGGTGGCCACCCTCAAGACCAACAAGTACAGCAAGCAGCAGGTCGCCAGTTCCTACCGCGAGGTGGCCGAAGGCCTGCTCGCCGGCAAACAACCTGACTTTGCCGCCGCATTGGCCCTGCTGCAAAAAGCCATCGACCTCTACCCGAAGGATGCCGAGGCATACATCATCAAAGGCGATGCCCTCTTCGACCAGAACCCGCGCGACGGATCGGCCCCGCTGGAGAACTACAAACTGGCCATGGACCTGGAGCCGTTGAGCGCCAAACCCGTGGCGCGCAAGGCCTTTATGTACTACCGGGCCAAGAACTTCACCGGCTCGGTGGAGGAATATACCAAGGCCATCGCCCTGGAACCCGGCTTTGCCCCGGCCTACCGCGGCCGCGCCGAAGCCTATTTCATGGCCCGCGACTTCGACAAGGCCACTACCGACATGCGCAAATACTTGGAACTCAACGTGGGCAACACCAGCGCACGCGTGCGCAACGCCCAGTTCCTCTTCCTGGTGAAGAAATACGACGAGAGCCTCCAAGAGATCCAAGCCTTGGAGCGCGAGGGGGTGAAGAACATGACCCTCAAACGCCTCAAAGCCTTCGACTTTGCCGAACAAGGCCGTTTCCAAGCGGCGGATACCGCCCTGCAAGCCTATTTCACCCAGCAACCCAAGGCCAAGGTGATCAGCGTTGACTACGAGTACAAGGCCAAGATCTATCAAGGCCTGGCCCGGGAGCAAGAAAAAAATCCCCCCATCAAGATCGTGAATGGCACGGCCATCGTGGACGGCAACAAAACCACGCTCACCGGGCAAACGCAAAATCCTGACGGTTCAACCACCCTTAGCTTCAAGCTCACCCCGTACGATTCCCTTGCCGGCGCCACCTACCTGATGGCGGCCCGCATGGATCCCGCCAAGGACTACCTCTTCCTGGAGGCCGCCAAGGCCTTCACCGATGCCAAGGCCTACGGAAAGGCTGTTGCCGCCATGCGCGAAAAGGTCAAGGACGGGCGTGCCGAGGTGAATGATTGGTACTACCTGGGCTCCATGGCCAACAGGGCGGGGCTGTTCAGCACGGCCGACAGCGCTTGGGCCATGTACATCAGCAAACAGCCCAACATCTACCAAGGTTACCTGTATCGCGCCCGCGCCCATGCCGGCATGGACACAGCCGATGTGAAATCCTGGACGGCCAAGCCCTTCTATGAGGAGGTGATCCGCAAGATGAAGCCCGAAGAACAGCAAAGCCGCAAAGCCGACCTGGAGGAAGCCTACAATTACATGGGCCTCTACTTCCTGTACAGCGCCGACGCCAAGGACCCGGCCATGGCCAAATGCTGGTTCGAAAAAGTGGGCGCCCTCAACGCGGGCACCAGCATCACCAAGCAGGTCAACGAGGTGTTCCTGAAGATGAAGGAACTGAAAGACCTCGCCCCGGCAGGTGCATGCACCATTGAAGGCCAGCCGTAACAAGCGGTTTCCCTTAACCCTGTGCCGCTCTTCCGCGTAGGAGGTGCCTATTTTGCGCCAGTGCCTCCCGCAACTACCCCTTACCACCCCATGTACGACCTCATCAAGGACTTCCCCGACCATTTGCTTGAAGCACTTTCCATCGGCCGTAACGCCAAGCTCAAGGCCCCGGACGCCGCGTATGCCAACGTGGTGATCACCGGCTTGGGGGGCTCAGGTATCGGCGGGCGCATCGCCTCGCAAGCCGTGGCACGGGAAGCCAGCTGCCCCATTGAGGTGTTCAGCAACTACTACTTACCCGCCTACGTGGGCAAAGGCAGCTTGGTGATCGCCTGCAGCTACAGCGGGAACACGGAGGAAACCCTCGCCGCCATGGAACAGGCCCTGGCCAATGGTGCCCGCGTGGTGTGCATCACCAGCGGCGGTGCCATGCTGGAAACGGCCAAGGCCAAGAGCTTGGACCACATCGTGATACCCGGCGGCAACCCGCCCCGCACCATGCTGGCCTACTCGCTTACCCAGCAGTTCTTCATCCTCAAGCACTTCGGCATCATTCGCAGCGATTTTGAAGCTTCCATCGGCAAGGCCGCGCTCAAGCTCAAGGCCGATCAAGATGCCATCAAGGCCATCGGCAAGGACCTGGCAGGCAAGTTGCACGGCAAGCGCACCATTATTTACAGTGAGGCCGCCACCGAAGCCGTAAGCATCCGGTTCCGCCAGCAAGTCAATGAAAACAGCAAGGAGCTGTGCTGGCACCACGCCATCCCCGAAATGAACCACAACGAACTGGTGGGCTGGGCCGGCGGCGACAACAGCTTGTCCGTGGTGATCTTCCGCCACAAGGACGACCATGCGCGCAGCCAGGTGCGCATGGAGATCAACAAGGAGGTCTTTGCCAAGCACACCCCCCACATCCACGAGGTATGGAGCCAGGGAGACGACCACTTGGGACGGCAGATCTACTTGGTGCACCTGGGTGATTGGGCCAGTTGGTTCCTTGCGGAATTGAAGGGCGTGGACGCCATCGAGATCGGGGTGATCAACATGCTCAAGGAAAAGTTGGCGGGGGTGAAGTAGCGGCCCCTGACCCGGGTCCTGTCCGGCGTCATCGTCCCGTTTCCAGTCCGCAAGGAGGCAGCTCAGCGCAACAGGCTCACATGGCCGTTGGCTTCCTGCCATTCGCCCAGTACCGTCCTGCCCGCGTCCTCGTAATAGCGGTACCGCAGTTTCCACGGGTAAACCCCCATCGGGCAGGGTTCGCCGTTCACCTGACCGTCCCACTTGGCATCGGCGCCCAAGCCGTGGCGTATCACACTGCCCCACCTGTCGAAGATGAGCAGCTCCAGCTCTGCCAGGTTGGTGCCTACGGGCATGAACACATCGTTGTGGCCGTCACCTTCCGGGGTAAAGGAGTTGGGCAGGTGCACCACGCTCATGCAATATTCATTCACCAGGATGCTTTGCGAAATGGAGCAGTGCTCCGGCGTGGTAAGGTCCACGGTGTACAGGCCGTATCGGTCCACCACAATGGTGCGGCTGGTTTGGCCGCCGGGATGCCAGAAGTAGGTGTTGCCCGGGTTCTCCCCGTCGAGCACCATCTGGTTCGGCGGATAGTCAAAGCACGCCGAGATCTCATGCGCCGTCAGCTCGTTGGGCAACGGGTTGAAGGTGACGTTGATATTGTCCGTGGTGGTGCAGTAACCATTGTTCACGGCTACATGCACCGCCTCCGTGGCGTAGAGCGTGATCATGCGCGTGTCCGCACCGGTGCTCCACAATGTGCTGCACGTGTCACAGCCTCCGTCCAGTACCAAGCTTTCCAAATGGCACAACGCCGTATCAGGCCCCAGTTCAACCACCGGGAAGGGCATGAACTGCAGGGTGGCTTGGGCGCTGTTGCTGCAGAATGATGGCGTAACCACCGTTACCGAGTAGGTGCCGTTGCTGGCCTGCACCTGGATGCTTTGGCTGGTTTCCCCGGTCGGTGACCACAAGTAGCTGCTTCCTGCATTGCCGGCGTCCAGCGTTACGGTTTCGCTCACGCATACCGCCGTGTCGGACAAAGCGATCACAGGAACGGGCTCGAAGGTCACCAGAATGGAATCCCTGCCCGTACAGGACTCTTGGTCGGTCACCGCCACATGGTACAACCCGTTCTCCGTGGTGGTTATCGTTGGTGTGATGGCTCCGGTGCTCCACAGCACGGTGGTGCCCGGTCCGCCTGCGTTCATGGTCCAGCTTTCACCAATGCACAGGGAAGTGTCCGGGCCCAAGGCCACCAAGGGCAAGGGATCCACGGTGATCTGCATCACGGCGTCCACCGTACACCCGGCGAAGGGATCGGAGAGCGTGCAGGTGTAGGTTCCCGCCGTGCCCACGGTAATTGTCTGGGTAGTATCTCCCGTGCTCCACAGCCTCGGGGATCCGGGGAAGCCCGGGTCCAGCACAGCGAGGTCGCCTGCACACAGCGAGCTATCGGCCAATTGGATCAATTGCGGGAAGGACACGGTGACCACCACCGTGTCCAACGATGCGCAGCCGCTGTTGCCGCCCACGGATACGATGTAGGTCATCGTCCCATTGAAGTTGACCACCGGGTTGGCCGTGGTGGCTCCCAGCAGCAGGTTGGCGGGTTGCCATTGGATCTGCGGGTTGTTGATCCCATGGTCCACGTGCAGCGCCAGGCCTAGGGCGTTGCATACGGTGGTGTCGTTCCCCGCACTGATACCGCCGGGATTGTCCACCGCGATGTACACGCTGTCGCGCAGGACGCAGCCGCTCAGCGTGTCAGTGGCCTCCACCCGGTACCAAGTGTTCTGAAGCGGTTGCCCCGTGGGATTCTGGACGGTGGTACTGCTCAACCCGGCGGCGGGCGACCAGAGGTACGCAATGTTCGGTGCGTTGGCCACCGCAGCGTTCAAGGTGACCGTTTCGCCCACGCAGATGTCATCATCGCTCACCGTGGCGACCAAGTTGAGCAAGGTGGCCACGGTGATCTCCACATCACCGGTAGCCTCGCATCCTTCTGCACTGGTGGCCACTACCGTGTAGGTTGTGGTGGTGGTGGGCGTTACCACGGGCGAGGCGGCCACCACGCTGCTGATGTTCACATTGGGCGACCAGGTGTAGGCCACCCCGGTTCCACTGCTGGGCACGGCCTGCAGTTGTATGCCGGCCACATCGCAGATCGCCGTATCCGGCGTCATGGCCAAGGTGAATTGCTGCCCGACCGTGAGGTAGAGGCTGTCCGCGTATGCACATCCGGTGGTGTTGTCCAAACTGCCCACATGGTACCATCCCGTGGTGGAAGGCCATGCGGAAGTGGCGGAAGCCGTCGGGTCGGCAAGGGATCCGCCGGGTGTCCATGCAAAGTCAAGGTCCGTGGTGGATTCTACGCCCACGGCAACATTGTCCAGCGACCAATTGTCCTGCCCCACCCCGCCGAAAACCGGCTGCGCCCATCGGAACCGCGTGCTGGCTGTGGCGGCGGCCGTGGGTATGTCCAGTTCCACCTGCGTCCAATTCACGTATTGGTAGGCGTAGCAGGTACTGAAGGTGGTCCAGCTCCCTCCGCCATTGGTGCTGTATTGCACCAGGACGTTCTCCCCGGCATCCACTGCTTCGCAGGGTGCTGCTCCGCTCCCCAGCTTGATGTTGAACCGGACCACACCGCCTGCCGAAACATCCAGGTCCACCGTTTGTGCCTGCCGCAAAGGGGCCGCCCCATTGAAATACAGGGCGCTTCCGGAGATCGCCCCGCAGGCGTTCCCGATGGCTCCTCCGCTGATGGTCCCCCAGAGCCCAGGTGCCAACACCGTATCCAGCGTGTCTGCGGCGATGATCCGGTACACCCTCACGCTGAGCTGGGCCGTATCCCCGATGCAGATCTGTGCATCATCCACTTCCGCCTCATAGCGCAGCACATTGCCCGGTGTGACGGAAATGTAGATGCTGTCCGCGGCCACCGAGCAGCCCGAGAGCGAGCTCACGCTCACATGGAACCAGCCGCTTTGCGCCGGGGTGGCAACGGGATCGGGGATGGTGCCGGAGCTCAATGGGGGGTCCGGCCACCAGTTGTACAAGTAGGTTCCCGCCGGCTGCACGCCCACGGCCAACTGCACTTCTTCGTAAGCACAAATGTTGGTGGCGCTCGCACTGACGGTCAGCACCGGGGGGGCCTCCACTTCCACGCTGTAGAAATACTGCTGTGTGCAGGCGCTCAGGAATTCGGTTCCGGTAACGACGTACACATCGCTGCCCTGCGGGGCGAACGTATAGGTTTGGCCGGTGTGCAGGGTGTCGTCCGGGGCCGACAGTAACGCCCACCAAGGGTTGTTCATGCCGCTCTCTGCCACCAAGGTGAGCATTCCGGTGCTGTCCACCCCGCAGAACACGGAATCCACCGTGATCGGCGGCAAAGGCGAGAATGAACCGGCACTGTATGCATAGGTCTCGTAGTTGGAACCCACGCCGTAGACGTAACCGGTCAATCCCGTGGGACAGCTGATGGTGTGGCTGCCTTGGTTCAACGCGAAGGTGGCATGGCTGAAGGTGGGATCGGCAACGAACGGGGTGAAGGCCGAGGCGGCCATGGTGGCGCCATCGAGCACCACCTGCCCGGAGCTTGCCGTTTCCACCACTACCGCAATGGATTGCGAGGTGATGTTGGTGGAAACCACCGTGGCAAAACTGATATCGGAAATGCGCTGCTCAATGGCGTTGAGCACCAGCATGGCGGGATCGCCCACATTGCCCGAGCAATCCTGGCCTTGGATGTACTGCGCTACGCTGATCGGCACCGTGCTCTCGATCACCTTGGCGCCCGTGGCCATGTTCACCTCGGCAAACTGCCCGGCATTGAGCGCGGCCTGGGCCACGCCGTTCACGGTGTAGGTTGTGCCATTGGTATTGGCCATCACCCGGTAGGTGTAGTTGCTGGGCCCCACCCATGGCACCAAATAGTAGCGCCGCCCCCAACCGGGCGAAGGAAGCATTTGCTCGTACACATGGTCGCAGGCTACGCACCCCGAGGGGATGTTGGTGCACACGGCGCCGCCAAATACCGCAAACGGTCGGCAGCTCCCGCTGAGGTCCGTGCCCCGGATGCGGCTGCCCGAAAGGTCGCCGGTGGCCGTGGCCGCCTTCACCTGGTAGCTCTCCGCGCTGTCCAGGTCCACCACAAATGGCACATTGGCCGCGTGGCCGCCCGCCGTGGAGGTCCGTGGTGAGATCTCCACCTGTGTGCCATCCTTGGTGGCCACCACCAGGAATTCCGATGGCAGTGATGCATCCAGTCCCCGGTAGCAATGCACCCGGTAGTCCGTGCCCAAGGTCATGATCGGGAAGATCGCCGCCGCATCCGCCGTGGCCGAGCCGAAGTTCAAGGCGTACACCGCCACCGTATCGGCCGATTGCACCAAGATCGCCTTGTTGTCCACCGTTTCAGATGAAGTATGCATGGCCGATACCGGCAGGTTCACCGTGGTCACCGTGTTGGCCATCACCGTGAAGTTCTGGGTGTAGCCCTGCAACGGCATGCTCACCGTGCCCGAGGTGTTGTGGTAGCTGGAAATGTACAAGCTGAGCTGGTTGTCCCCGCTCGGATAATTTTCCATGAACCCCAGCCAAAACTCGGTGCCCATGGTGGGAATGATCCCATTCTGGGCATTTGCCCTTCCCATCCATACCGCAAAGGCAGGGATCCAGACATAACGTAATATCCATTTCATGGTGGTGGACGATCGCGCGCTTAGGCCGTGTGAATCGTAAAACTAAACCATGTGACGCACAACTGGAATGTTTGGTGGCTTGGGGCGGCAGGGGATATGGTCTTCCAGCGCCGTTCCTGGCGCCCTCCCCCCATGCAACCTGCAATAGTCCGGCGTCCGACCTCCGCATAGAGACCGATCGGGCAGGCACGCGGTCGCTTTGGCCTATTTTGGGCCGATGGAATTCACCGCACAACAACTTGCCGGCCTGCTTCAAGGCACCGTGGAAGGCAATGCCAATGCCACCGTAACGCGCCTCTCGAAGATCGAGGAAGGCGGTGAAGGGTCGCTCTCCTTCCTGGCCAACCCGGCCTACACACAGTACGTGTACGGCACCACGGCCTCTGTGGTGATCATCGGCAAGGACCATGCGCTCACGGCCCCGGTGAAGACCACCTTGGTGCGCGTGGCCGATGCCCAAAGTGCCTTCGCGAAGGTGCTTGAGGTCTACGACCAGATCAAGCGGAACAAGAAGGGCATCTCGCCCCAGGCGGTGCTCTCCGAAGGGGCCGTGCACGGCGCGGATTGCTACATCGGTGCCCTGGCCTTCATCGGCGAGAACGCCAAATTGGGCAACAACGTGAAGGTCTACCCGCAGGCCTACGTGGGCGACAACGTCACCATCGGCGACAATACCACCATCTATGCGGGTGTGAAGATCTACTCCGACTGTGTGGTGGGCAAGGACTGCATCATCCACAGCGGCACGGTGATCGGCAGCGATGGGTTCCGCTTTGCCACGGGTCCGGACGGCGGGGCCAAGATCCCGCAGATCGGCAACGTGGTGATCGAGGACAACGTGGAGATCGGGGCCAACTGCGCCATCGACCGCGCCACGCTGGGCAGCACCATCCTGCGCAAGGGCGTGAAATTCGACAACCTGATCCACATCGCGCACAACGTGGAAGTGGGCGAGAACACGTACTACGCGGCGGGCGGCGTGGTGGCAGGCAGCACCAAGATCGGCAAGAACTGCATGTTCAGCGGGCAGGTGGGGATCATCGGCCACCTGAAGATCGCCGACGGCACCATCATCGCAGCGCAGAGCGGCATCAGCAAGGATACCAAGGCAGGCGAGAGCTACATGGGCAGCCCCGCATGGGAGGCCGGCAAGTACCGCAAGAGCTACATCCACTTCCGCAACTTGGAGAAGATCGTGGAGCGGGTGGCGAAGCTGGAGCGTGGGGCCTAGTCCGTGGTACCCGGTCCACCGATCACCTGCTTCTCTTCCATTCACCCTGAGCGGATCCGGGGGAGCAGGTCCCGGTTGTTCGTTGTCAGTTGTTTGGGCGTGGATCGCAGGATGTAGTTCGTAGGGCGTGAGGGTCGCATCACTACCCTGCTACGCCCTACGTCCTGTTTCCTGTGTCCTACGGCCCTGCTTATCCGTTCCGGCGATCAGTACACTATCAACCTTGGCTCGGTCATCTCTTCCATGGCGTAGCGGAGGCCCTCGCGGCCCAGTCCGCTGTCCTTCACGCCGCCGTAGGGCATGCTGTCGATGCGGAAGCCAGGGATGCCGTTGATGATCACACCGCCCACCTCCAGTTCCTCGTGGGCCAGCTTCACGTGCGCGAAACTGTTGGTGAACACCCCCGCCTGCAGGCCGTAGTTGCTATCGTTCACCCGGGCAATGCCGTCGGCGAAGTCTTGCACGGGCTCGATCACCGTGATGGGCCCGAAGACCTCGGCGCAATCCACCTTCATGGAGCGCTTGGTTCCGGTGAGCAGGGTGGCGGCGTACACGTTGCGTTGCGCATCCACAGGCTTGCCGCCGGCGAGCAGCGTGGCGCCGCCCTTCACGGCTTCGTCCACCCAAGTGCCGATGCGCTCAAAATCGCCCTTGCCGATCAACGGGCCCACGCTCACGGCCGGGTCGGCGGGGTCGCCGCTTTTCAAGGCGTTGAACTCCTGCACGAGCAGGTCGCGGAATTTCTCGAACTCCGGCTTCACCACGAACACGCGCTGGGTGCTGATGCAGGTTTGGCCTGCATAGAGGTTGGCGCCCATGGCCACGCCCTTGGCGGCGGCCGCGAGGTCCGTGCCCTGGTCGATGATCACCGCGGCGTTGCCGCCCAGCTCCAGGGTCACCTTCTTCTTGCCGCAGATGGCCTTCAAGCCCCAGCCCACGGTATCGCTGCCCGTGAAGCTGAACATGGCGATGCGGTCGTCCTTCACCATGGTTTCGGTGAGCGAGGTGGCGCAGATCAGCACGCTGAACCCGCCCTTGGGCCAACCGATCTCCTCCATCATCTTCCCCAAGGCCAATGCGCTCAACGGTGTCTTTTTGGCGGGCTTCAGCACCACGGGGCAGCCCGTGGCCATGGCCGGGGCCACCTTGTGCAGCACCAGGTTCAGCGGGAAATTGAACGGTGTGACGGCCAGCACCACGCCGGCGGGAATACGTTTAGTGAAGGCAGTCTTGCCGGTGCCCTTGCCGAAGTCGATGGGCGTGACCTCCCCGGCGAAGCGCAGGGCTTCCGCAGCGGCGGTGCGCACGGTGGTGAGGCTGCGCGCGATCTCGTCCCGGGCATAGCCGATGGGCTTGCCGGCCTCCTGCATGATCAGCTTGGCCAGCTCTTCCTTGCGTTCTTCCATCAGCTTGGCCAAGGCCTCCAGCTTTTCGCTGCGCTCACCGGCGCTCATGTGGCGCAGCTCGGACCGGCTGGCGTAGGCGGCGGCCACGGCCTCCTCCACCTGGCCGGCGGTGGCCAGCGGCAGCTTGGCCATTTCGGTGCCGTGGTATTTGTCCACCACGGTCGTGAACTTGCCGTCGCCTTCCTGGTGCCAAATTCCGTTGATGTAGTTGGCCTGGGGGTACAGTGCGTGCTTCAGATCGGGGGCGGTAAGGGTGTGCGACATGGTGCGGCAAAGGTACCGAATGCCGCCGGGAGGGTTCAACCCCGCTTGAGCACGCGCCTCCACCCGGCTGATGTGCGGATTTGTGAAGGGCCTTCGGCTCCTCGGATGCAGTGCATCCGAGGAGCCGAAGGCCCAACAATGAAGCCTGATAAGACCACCGTGCTGCTCTATGAGGCACGACCATACTGAAGTTCAGGTGCTGTTGCCCCGCCCCCCGTTGGCCTACTTCGCCATGTAGCGCCCCACGGGCCGCAGCAGCACCACTTTCAGCTCCTGCTCGGTGAACTCCTTGAAGCCCGCCTCCACGTGCTGCTCCGGCCAGAAAACGCGCACCACCTTGCGTTTCAGGTCGTAGGCCACGCCGTACAGCGTGCCGAAGCCGCGCAGGTACTGCTGGTGGTAAAGCGGCGGCTTGAGGAAGCGCTTGAGGAGCTGCGCCCGGTCCACGTTCTCATCACGCAGCAATTCCTCCAGCTCATCGCGCCGCTGCAGTGTTTGGGTGAAGGCCGCATACTCCTCCCACTCAATGCTGCCTTGGTGGTTGGTGCAAACGGGCTGGTGTACGGTCTTGGCGGGCCGGTCCGGGTTGAGGTACACCACGGCGTAGTGCCCCTCGCGGTCGAGCACCAGCACGTTGTAGCTCATGTGGACGGGGATGCGGCTGAGGGTGCGCACGGCCTCTTCGGTGGTAGAGCAGGTTTCCAGCACGTAGCGCACCACCAGCGGTATGCCGAAGCCCTTGCCGCTCACCTTCCTCCCGCCGAAGGCCAGGGCCAGGGCCAGGCCGTCGGCGTTCATGCCGTCCAGCATGCCCCAGGCACTGTCCTGGATGCCGATCACGGGCTTGCGCCATTCGGTAAAACGCATCCGCCCGTCGAAGTAGCGCGGATCGTAGTCGTAGTTGCGGATCAGCGTGGGGTTGCCGCGCACCCAAGCGGCTTGGGAACAGCCGGCCATGTAAGGCGGGGGGCACCACATGCTCAGAAAGCGGGCCTCCAGATCACCGCCGCCGGCCAGTTCGCACAGGCGTTCGTAGGTGGGCACCAGCTCGGGCATGTGCATCCCCAGGGCGTTGAGGCACGCCGCGCGCGTGGGGCGGGCATCCTCCCCTTCGCCCAGGTACCAGTTGCGGTACAAAGGCCACACGCGCAGGAAGAAGCGCTGCCATCGCTCGGATGGCTTGGGTTCGCGGATGAATTTAAGGGTGATGTACATGGAAGGCTACCGCAAAGGGCACGAAGGACACGAAGAATGCATGGCGTTTGGACTGATGTACCCTACGAGGTGGAGAAGGCCAAAATACGCTTGGGGAGCGGATTGGACGCGATACCGCGGATGTATCCCAAGTGCACTTACAGAAGTCCATCCGCTCAGGCATCAGGGTCGCCGAGCACCACACGCTTGATGCCGTGTTTCATGAGGTCCACGTTGAAATTGAGCAGCAATCCCAAGGCACATTCAGTGAGCTTCAGATAAGTCATCGCTTGGGACATGTGGATTCATCGAATGCCGCAACCGCCTTGACTTCCACGATCAATTTCTGCTCCACCAGCAGGTCAAGGCGATATCCGATGCCCAGGTCGATCCCTTGTAAATCACAGGAAGTTCCAGTTGGGATTGAACTTCCATTCCGCCTTCGCGAAGTTCATGCAGCAAGGCATGCTCATAGATCCGCTCGAAGAGCCCGGGCCCCAACAACTGGTGAACTTCAATGGCCCTGCCTATCACAATATGCGACAGCTCATTGGCTGTCATGTGGGAGAATTTACTCATAGTGCATGGTTTGGTTGAGGCGCTGGATCCCCCCTTTCCGCCTTCGTGTTCTTGGTGCCCTTTGCGGTATCTTCTTCACATCATCCTGACAACTTCGTGTTCTTGATACCCTTTGCGGTACCTTCCCTCACATCATCTTGAACCCCCCGATCTCCATGGTCTGCTGGGCGTTGCGGCCTCCGCCGGGCAGTTCGCTGGCGTACTGTGCGCGGATCGCATCCAGCCACCGCTTGGCGCGGGCAGTGAGCTTGAAGTCGTCGGTCATCATGCGGCCGCGCATCACCAGGATGCCCATATCGGCGCCCTCGTAGAGCCAATCGCCCACGCGGCTGATGCGCAGGAAGAAGGCTTCGTTCTCATTCTCCACGTAGCGCCGGTGCGTGTCCATGCGCCAGTAGTGGATGCTGCCGTCGGGGCGCATGCGCCAGATGCCGCTGCGCGGGGCTTCGGTCACCCGGCGGATGTCGTCCACCGTGTGCTTGATGACCATCTGCCCCCAGGAGTCGATGTTCTCCGCCTTGGCCCAGCGGCGGTTCAGCGCGTTCACGCTCAGCGTGTAGGGCTGTTCCATCCATTCCAGCATGTGGAAGAGATGAAGCGGGGCGTCGCCCATGGCGAAGGCCGCATGGTTGGTGATGCTGCTGGCGCCGGTGATGCGGGGGTTGAGCTCCCCGAGGTAGATCTCCCCGTTGTCCTGGTCGATGAGGAAATCCAGCTCGAAATAGCCTTTGTAGCCTTCCTTCAGCAACTGGTCGCCGAAGAGCTGCGTGTACTTGCGCGCCTTGCGGCGGATGGACGGCGTGAAGGCCTCGGCGTAGATCTCGTTGCCGCACCAGCCGCCCTTGTAGGGGGTGAGCTCCTTGAAGCCCACCAGCTCGGTCATCAACGGGGCCACGATGGTGCCGTGCCGGGTGACGCACGCTTCCATGGCCGCGCCGCGGCAGTTGATGCGCTTCATCACCTTGCACTCCTTCTCTTTCTCGATCTCGTGGGCGTGCTTGCGGTAGTCCGCCTCGTCCTTGATGAAGAAGGTGGTGTGGCCGCTGTCGCCGAAGGGGGTTTGCACCACCAGGTCCGTGCCCAGCTTGGCCGCCACCTTCAGCAGGTGTTCGTAACTCTTCACCGGGCTGAGCACATAAGGCACCGGCGGCACGCCGGCCTTCTCGGCCACCCGGTTGGTGTTCACCTTGTTGTCCATGAAGGTGCGCAGCTTGGCCGGGGGAAACATCACCTCCAAGCCCAGTTTACGCGCCAGTTTTTCCGTCTTCTCGTCGAACATCAGGAATAGGGCCTTGCCCGCCTTTCCCCCTTTGGCCCGCTTGGCGATGTAGTCCTTCACCTCGCTGTGGGTGAGCAGGTAGTTGTTGATGTCCTCTATGCTCTGGAACTCCTCGTGGGGCTCCTCGGTCACCGGGCACATCAGGTTGGGGTGCAGCCCATCGAAACAGTCGATGTAGGTGATGAACTTGAAGCCCTTCACCCATTCATCGGCCCCCAGCAGGTTGAAGTTGGTGGCGCTGATGAAGTAGATGGGCGTTTCATTCCGGTGGAAGAAGCGGCGGATGTCGCTCAGGCCATTCAGCATGGGTTGCTTCACCTTGGCGGGCTTGCGGGTGGGGGATTTCTTCGCTTTGGCGCACATGGCTCCGGGTATTGTTGGCGGTGGTGATCAGGTTTCACCGGACCCGACGAATGTAGGGAAGCGGGGTTGGATGGCGGTGGCCCGACTGCCTGTATCCTCCGTTCAGTGGCGGGGGTATTACCACAAAGCACACGAAGGACACAAAGAACTACCTGTGGCGCCCCCCCCCCTTTGCGCCCTTCGTGCCCTTTGCGGTAGGCGAAGCCAAAGTTCCCCTCACTTATTCCTTTCGTAAAAGAACCCGATCAGCGCCTCCTGCCGGAACTGCATCTTGTAGTTCAGCAGCGGGTTGTACGCCAGGCGTGTATCGAAGCGCAGTTGCAGGTATTTCCACAGCTTCACGATCACCATGTTGCTGAGCTGCAGGTTCACATGGTCGCGGTCCAGCCCATTGCCGAAGAAGCGCGTGTTGTTCACCCACTGCACGCGTTCCCCGAAATTCTTGTTGATGGCCGCGGCGATGCTGAAGCCGTAGTTCAGGAAGAAGAACGCTTTTTTGCCCTCGATCACGTTGGCATCCGTGAAGGTTGTGGCGGTCATTTCCTTGGGTGAACTGTTGAACTGCACGGTGGCAAAGGCGAAGTTGATGTTGCTCTTTTGCCAAAAGGTGAACACTCGCACCTGTTCGCGTAATCAACGCAGGTATATCCTCCCCGATCGTTCGTAACGGCCATCCCTGTTCCAATCCAAATACCCGTCCGCCCTTTGTTGAAGGAGCGCGCTGCAAGCGCCTAGATCTTCGCACGCGTTGCAAACGCGTGCGAGCGGGAGGGCTCGGCAGTTCACGATCTTCAGGGACCGAACTTCTTCCCGGTCTTGCGGCTGGTGTGCCGCACTTGGACGACCGACACCAGTTCGTCTTCCACCTTATTGACCACCCGGTATTTCAGGCGGTGCAGCATGATATGCCCGAACGGCTCCTTGCGGACCTGGCTGCCGTATGGATTGGCCAGGATATGTGCATAGCAATCATCCAAAGCCTTGACGAACCGGTCGGCAGCACCCTTGCCTTGATTCTCTTCCCGGTACAGGTAGATGTGGGCCACCTCTCTGCTGACGCGCGGAGCAATGTCCAACCTGTACTTCATCTGCCCTTCCCAGCGATCAACCGGCGGATCTCCGCCATGGATTCCTCCTGCGTGTGGAACTTGATCTCACCCCTGTCCCGACGGGCAGGTTCCACTCGGAACTGTGCGAACTCCACATCCGTGATGTCATTGTCTTCGTCGGCCACGACCTCCTTCTTGAAGAAGTTGGCCACCTTCCGCAAGGTCTTGTCGTCCACGATGGACATGAGTTGCTGGATCAGTTCGAGCTTGATCGCTGCGCTATCCATGGTAATTCCTGTTGGTCCGATTAAGTTACGGCCCTGCTGTCCGATCGGCATGCGTTCGCCCAGCTTCGTCAGTCAATGGGATGGGAAGCATCCGGGTCTTTGAGCTGCCCAAGCCTGACAAAGCGGAGATCTCGCGGGAGGAAAAAGCGCTCACGCCTTCTTCTTCTTCGCCTCTGCCTCCGCCCCGTTACCCTGCATCGCGCTGCGCATCCCGCCCATGGCGGTGCCGGTGCGTTGGCGGCCAAGGGCCTGCTCGGTGAATACGCGCAAGCCCAGGTCGGCGCGGAAGCCGTGAACCTCCTTCACGTCCAGGGCGATCAGGAATTCCAGCACGTCCTTGCGGATCACCTGGCCAGGCACCAGCACCGGGAAGCCCGGCGGGTAGGGGATAACGAAGTTGGCCGATACGAACACTTCGCCTTTGCAGGTGCGGTCCAAACATTCACGCAGCTTCACGTAGTCGCAGTTCCGCTCGTCGTAGGTGAGAAAGTAGGCTTTGCGCAGGTCACCCCCGGGCACGCCGGGCACGGCGCGGAAGGAGTCGTGGAACTGGCTGAAGTCCGGCAATGGCGGCACTTCCTGCGTGAGCGAGCGGATGCGGTCGATGTGGATCTTTTTCTCCGCAGGGTTCAGCGCGTTGTTGCGGGCCTCCAGCTCATCGGCGATGGTGAGCAGCACTTTCAGCAGATAGGCGACCGACCCGCGCGTGGTGCCAATGTTGGTCATGAACAGCACGCTGTTACGCGAGGTCTTGTTCACCTGGATGTTGTGCTTGTCCATCAGGTACCGGTTCTTGAACGTGTCGCCGTCCACGCCGGTCTTGCCCGTGTACAGGTTGATCTTGGTGGGGTCCACCACGAACTCGTCATCGGCCCACGCCTTCTCGATGCGGTTCCAGCCCTTGCTCACCTTGCTGTAGTATTCCTTGAGGCCCGAGGGGCGGTACTTGGCGGGCACCAGCTCTTCCACCGTGATGATGTCGAAATAGCGCCGCAGCTTGGGGTGCTCGTTGATCTTGTGGCGCAGCAGCATGCCCTGTTCAATGGCCTTCTCCACCAGTTCGTAGCCCTCGAACTCCACCTGGCGGCGGCCGATGTCCAGGCTGGCGAGGATCTGGTAGTTGGGGCTGGTGCTGGTGTGCGCCATGTAGGCCTCGTGGAAGCTGTCCTCGCTCTTGCGCTTGAAGTCCTCGTCCCAGATGTGGATCATGCTGCCCTGCCGCATGGAGGTGAGCGTTTTGTGGGTGCTCTGGGTGGCGTAGACGCGGATGCGCACCTTGTCGGGATCGGGCAGGCGGGGTTCTTCCCCTTTTTTGAGCGAGGCGATGTGTTCGGCGTATTCCTGGCGGTAGGCCTCGCTGTGGTACTTGCGGTGCAGGCGTGCTGCGCTGAACATGGCGGTGCGCTGCTTGAAGATGTAGCTGAAGCCGGCGTAGGCAAACCACGCCTCGTCCCACAGGAAGATCATGTCCGGCTTGATGGCAAGCACCTGCTCCATGACGCGCTGCACGTTGTACACCACGCCGTCGAAGGTGCAATTGGTGAGCAGGAGCATCTTTACGTGCTGGAGCCTGCCGGCGTGCTTCAGCTCCAGGAGCTTGGCGCGGATCTCTTCCAGCGGCACCGCGCCATACATGCTGAAGGGCGGCAGCTGGTAGCTGTCCAGGTACACGGGGAAGGCGCCGGTGAGCGCCAGGCCGTAGTGGTGGCTCTTGTGGCAGTCGCGGTCCACGAGCACCATGTCATGGGGTTCCACCAGGGCCTGCAGTACAATTTTGTTGCTGGTGCTGGTGCCGTTAGTGGCGAAGTAGGTGAACTGCGCGCCGAAGGCGTGGGCGGCGCGTTGCTGCGCCGCCTTCAGCGGGCCGGTGGGCTGCAGCAGGGAATCCAGGCCGCCACCGGTGCTGGATGTTTCCGCCATGAAGAGGTTGCGGCCGTAGAATGCGCCGAAATCCTGGATCCAGCGGCTCTTGAACACGGAGTTGCCGCGGGAGATGGGCATGGCGTGGAACACGCCCATGGGCCTGCGGCTGTAGTCCACCAGCGCGGTGAAAAAGGGGGTATCGTACTTCTCCTGGATGCCGCGCAGGATGGTGTGGTGCATCTCCTGGATGTCTTCCTGGCGGTAGAAGATGCGCTTGAAGTTCTGCACGGTGGTGTCCTTGAGCTCGCCCAGCGGCGTATCGGTGACGTAGTAGCGGTCCACCTCGGGGCGGAACCAGCGCATGATCTTGCCTAAGAGCGGGCCCATGTCGGCGCGGGGCCGGTTGCCCAGGTCCACTTCCTTGATGGCGCGGATGTAGTCGCTCAGGAAGCCCTTGGCATTGGCCGAGGTGAAGGGCATGCCATAGCGGATCACGCAGGCCTGTATGTTGGGGTTGAAGAGCAATGCGATAAGGGCATCCTGCACGGTGGGCACCACGATCAGGTCGTAGGTGAAGGCATCGGTGTGGCTGCGCATCTCGGCGATGCGGTCCTTGAGGTCGCGCTCGCCCCGCTCGTCCAGGTCGTCCACCACCAACAGCTCAAAGTACTTGTTGCGGTTGCGCTCCTCCCCTTCTTCTTGGTGGCCCTCCTCTTCCACCGGGGGCAGGCCCGCATCCAGGCGCACCAGGCCGCTCACGAAGGTGCGTACCACCTTCTCCACCAAGGTCACCAGTGCCGCGTATTCCCCGCGCAATAAGCGGGCTTGCATGGCGCGCACCACTTCACGGCCCGGATAGGCCCAATAGAGCTCGATCACCAACAGCTCCGCCAGCAGGTCTTCCACGGCCTGCGCGGCGGCGCGTTTGTCCTTCACGGCCACCAACCGCGCGGTGGCGGCCTTCAGCGCTTCCCACTTGTGGGTGCGCAGGCGGCCTGCGTTGTAGAATTCCTGCGGCGGTTCAGGCGGCGCGGCGGGTTTGTTGCGTTGGGGCATGGCCGGGGGTATGCTCCGCGAAATGTAGGCTTCCGTGGGCGAATTGCACAAGGCACACAACGGTCGGGCCTATTTTCAACCGCAGCCTTTTGGCGCGGCCGGGCCAGAGGTGGACACAGCGGAGCACATTTCCTCAGCGGTTGTCAAGTTGCCCGAACCCCGCCTACTTTTTCTTCCGTGCCGCTTTTTTCGCCGAGGTCTTTTTCGCGGCGGCGGGCTTGGCGGCCACCCGTTTCCTTGCCGACGCGGTTTTCTTGGCTGCGGGCCGTTCGTGAAGCGCCAGGCGATTGCCCTCGGTGTCGATGATCAGGGCGAACCAGCCGGCATCCTCGCCGATCAGTGTGCGCCCCATCACCACGCGGCCGCCGGCTTGTACCACCCGGTCGAGCATCGTATCCAGGCCTACGGCTGCATTCAAATAGAGCAGCGCGCCGGTATCGTTGGGCAAGCAGCCGGGGCCTTGCACCACGGCGCCCCCAATGCCGGTTTCCGTGGGGAAATAGGCCATGGCGAAGTCGCCCACCAGCGAGGTGCCCATGGTGATGCCGTAGACCTGGTCATAGAAGGCCTTGGCCCTGAGCATGTCGTAGGCCGGGATCTCGAACCAGGTAACGTATTCCTTGCATGCCGTGAATCTCTTCATGGCCCCCCCAACCCCCGTGCTTGCTGTGCTTCCCATTGTGTGTACGCCAGGTTGCGGCGCCATGTTGGTTCAATTCAGGCCTGTTTCCCGCCCGGCGGAATGGAGGGGACAAAAGTGGGTTTGCCCGGCGAGGGCGTTTCCTGCTGGATCAGGTCCCCCAGTTCCTTCACCCGTTGCGGCTTGATCAGCGGCCCGAGGCTGTCAAGGTACGGCATTGGATAGTCTTTGCGGTAGATCTCGAAATCCCCGGCGTGGTCGCGGAAGCTCTTCAACGGCTGCCCCAGGCGCAGCAGGCCCAGTTCGCGGCTGCGGCGCACCTTCTCCAGGTTGATCTCGATGGGGATGATCTCCTCGATGTTCTGCGCCTGGTACACCACGCGGCCTTCCGGCCCGCAGATGATGCTGCGCCCGGCGCCGCCCGCGTCCAGCCCGTTGATGTCGAAGAAGTAGCACTGGTTGATGGCGGCCGTGGCCCGCGCGATGCTCAGCTCCACCTCCCGGTCGATGGTGCCGGTAAGCGTGGGGTGCAGCACCACCTCCGCGCCCATCACGGCCAGGGTGCGCGTGGTCTCCGGGAACCACATGTCGTAGCAGATGCTCACCCCGAACCGGCCCACGTCAGGTACGTCGAACACACAGAATTCGCTGCCCGGGGTCACGCCCACCTCGTACGGGTAGAAGGGGAACATCTTGCGGTAGCGCGCCACCACGTTGCCCGCAGGGTCGATCACGCTGGCCGTGTTGTAGATCTTGCCGTCCACCTTGTGGAACACCGAGCCGGGCAGCAGCCAGATCTTGTGCTTGGCCGCCATTTCCTGCATGGGCTCCTCGAAGTCCTCGATGCGGGTGAGGGCGAAGTGGGTGAGCGGCCCGAAGGCGCACAGCTCGCTGAACAGGGCCATGTCCACCCAAGGGTACAGGTTCATCAGGATGTCCAGCTTGAGCTTCATGGCCTCCACATTGCTGTATGAGGCGCTCACGCGCATCTGGATGCCGGCGATGGAAAAGGGTTTCATGGGGAATGCTTCACCACAGAGGCACGGAGGACACGGAGGGAATGCCGGGTGCATTCGATCCAAGGTCCTCCCGCATGCGGACTTTCATTGATTTCTCTGTGCTCTCTGTGCCTCTGTGGTGAACTGTTCAAGCACAGATCTTGTCCAATTCCTCTTCCATGATGTCCAGGCCCTTGTTCAGCAGTTCATCACTGATCACCAAGGGGCTGAGGATGCGGATCACGTTCTTGTCGGTGCCGGCGGTGATCACCACTAAGCCGCGCTTGGCGCAGGCGTTCATCAGTTTGGTGCAGGTATCGGCATCGGGCTTCAGCGGGTCGCGGCCCGTGTTGAACTCCATGGCCAGCATGGCGCCCAGCCCGCGCACATCGCCGATGCAGTCGTGCTTGGCCTTCATCTTCTCGAAGCGCTTGCGCACCACCTCGCCCACGTGACGGCCCTTGGCGTTGATGTCGATCTCCTCCATGTACTGGATCGTGGCCAACGCCGCCGCGCAGCTGATCGGACTACCGATGTAGGTGCCGCCGATGCTGCTGGGGCCGGCCTTGTCCATGAGCTCCGCCTTGCCCATCACGGCGGCGATCGGCAGGCCGCTGCCGAGGCTCTTGGCCCATGTGCTCAGGTCCGGCAGTACGCCGAAGTGGCTGTAGGCGCTCCATGCGCCGGTGCGGCCGAAGCCCGCTTGGATCTCGTCGAAGATCAGCAGGATGCCGTGCTTGTCGCACCATTTGCGCAAGCCCTCCACGTAAGCCTTCGGCGCCACGTTGAAGCCGCCTTCGCCCTGCACCAGCTCAATGATCACGCAGGCCAGCTGCTTGGGGTCCACGGTGTTGTGCGAGAGTTCCTCCAAGCGGTGCAGTTCGCTTTTCACGAATTCGGCCTCACTCCGACCCGCGCCATAGCGGAAAAAATTGGGGAACTGGGTGCGGTACACTTCCGGTGCGAACGGCCCGCAGCCTGGCTTGTAGCCTACTTTGCTCGTAAGCGTCATGGCCATCAGGGTGCGGCCGTGGAAGGCGTCGGTGAAGCAGAGCACCCCTTGGCGGCCGGTGGCCTGGCGGGCGATCTTGACGGCGTTCTCCACCGCCTCGGCACCGGTGCTCACCAGCAACGTTTTGGCGGGTGCGCCGTGCGGCATCAGGCTGTTGAGCTTTTCGCAAAGGGCGATGTACGGCTCATAGCTGGCCACGTTGAAGCTGACGTGCAGGAACTTTTCGGCCTGCTCCTGGATGGCCTGTACTACCGGCGGGGGGCAGTGCCCGGCGTTCACTACGCCGATGCCCCCGGCGAAGTCGATCAGCTCGTTGCCGTCGGCATCGGTGATCACGGCGCCTTCGGCCTTTACGGCGGTGGCATTGTTGAAGAGGCCCACGCCATTGGGCACTGCAGCCTTGCGGCGGGCGAGCAGCTCTTGGCTGCGGGTCATTTGTTCGGTCATTGGGGAAATTCGGCGGCAAAGATCCCCTTTTCGCCCGAAGTGACCAAAGTCATTGCCCGTGCGGGCCGCCGTGCACCAGAGGCGCTGCTTCCCGCCGGTGCGGTGATCTCGTTCCTTTGCCCCATGCCCACGCTCCGTTTCCATTGGGATTTCCTCGGCCCGGACGCCAGGATCACGGCCGAACATTTCTGCCACCACCTGGAGGAGTTCTGTGAGCTGCACCACATCGCCGACCCCCGCACCTTCACCACGGTTCTGCAAGGGCGCTCTGTAGCCTCGCTGGAATGCGATGAGCAACACATGCTCCTGGTGCGCGACCTGCTGCGGCCCAAGCGGGCGGAAAGACTGGGGTGAGCAACCTTGATCACCCCATCACCCACCGCAGCACCTTCTCCTTCCACGTTGAATAAGGCGGATAGTGTACACCGGGTTCCGGCAGCAGCCGGGAAGCCGTCACCCTGCCTTGGATGTGGCTGAACACATCGAAACTCCGCTTGCCGTGGTAGCGCCCCATGCCGCTGGTGCCCACCCCGCCCAAGGGCAGTTGCAGGTTTCCGAAGTGCAGCAGGCAGTGGTTGATGCAACCACCGCCGAAAGCGATGCGCTCCGTGAAGAAACGCTGCACGTGGCGGCTACGTGAAAAGACGTATATCGCCAAGGGCGTGGGGTTCCGCGCAACCGTTGCCAACACCTCCTTCGGCTCTTTCCATGGGATCACCGGCAGCACGGGACCGAAGAGCTCCTCTTGCATCACCAAACTTTCCTTCGGTAGATCCGTGAGCACCGTAGGCGCGATGTAGCGCCCGGCCGCATCCGCCTGACCGCCAAAGAGCAGCTTTCCTTCCGCCAGGTAGCGCTTCACCCGCTGAAAATGCTTGTCGTTCACCATGCGCGCAAAGTGGGGCGAGCGCTGCGGGTCTGTTCCGAAGAAAGCCGTGGTGTGCTTGGCCATGGCGGCCAGGAAGGCATCCATCACATCGGCGTGGACCAAGGCGTAGTCCGTGGCGATGCAGGTTTGCCCGGCGTTGAAGAACTTGCTCCAGGCGATCCGTTTCGCGGCGGTGTCCACGTTGGCGCTGCGGTCCACGATGGCGGGGCTCTTGCCGCCGAGCTCCAAGGTGACGGGCACCAGCTGCGGGGCAGCCATGGCCAGCACCTTGCGACCTACTGCCGGACTGCCGGTGAAGAAGATGTGGTCGAACCGGAAGCCTTCCATCATCGGCGGGATCACATCGGCCCCTGGCCCTTGCACCATCAGCACCTGTTCCTGGGCGAAGGCTTCCGCGATGAGCTTTTCCAGCACGGCCGCCGTGTGCGGGGTCTCTTCACTGGGCTTCACCACGGCGCAGTTGCCTGCGGCGATGGCACCCACCAACGGCGAAAGCACCAGCAGGGCCGGGTAGTTCCACGGTGCGATGATCAGCACCACGCCCAACGGCTGCGGGTGCATGCTGCTGTGCGCCGGCCACAGCGCCAGCGGCGTGGGCACCTGTTCCGGCCGCATCCAGTCGCGCAGGTTGCTTTGCGCGTGGTCGATCTCGGCATGCACCAAGCCGATGTCCGCCATGTACGCCTCGAAGCGCGGTTTGCGCATATCGGCGTGCATGGCGGAGAGGAGCGCTTCCTCGTGTCTCTGCAAGGAGCGTTTGAGTGCCTTCAGCGCATTGCGGCGGGCGGCGTAGGGGCGGGTGGCACCGCTTTGGAAATGGGCGCGGAGGGCGCCCAACTTCCCGGCATGGACCTCAGCGTTGGATTTCATGGCTCAATTTCTCATGGACGGAGTTCCGTGCCAGTATCTAACAGTGCAGATCAAGGTGTCGGACTATCAAGCACCACGTTTCAACCTGGAGAGTTCCGTTTCGAATTCCCGGCTGCGGAAATAGCGCAATGCCTTTCCGGATTTGCGGTGCGTGGCCAATTTCATCCGCTCCAAGCCCATCAGGTCCGTACGTGCGGTCTGGTAAACCACGTTGAACCGGTTTTTCACTTCGGCTATGGTCAATACTTTCTCCGGCTCACGCAACCAAAGGGCTACAAGATCGGCCTGCCGATCATTGATCGGCGTGTTGCGCATAACGGAGAAGAGCTGCTTGCGTTCATCGAGCTTTCGATGCAAGTAAAGGTCCAGGTCCTCCATGGCCAAGTGGAGCGAGCGCAAGTTGAAGTCCAAGAAATAGGTCAGGTCGCTCCCGTCCATTTCCGTGTGCAGGTAAGCCCTTCCGTATTGGGCCGGGGCGCGCAGGATGATCTTGGAGATGGCGAGGAATTCCACGAGCCAATAGCCGCTGCGCAGCAGGTACCAGTAGAAAAGCGCCCGGGCGGTGCGGCCATTGCCGTCCACGAACGGGTGGATGTAGCCGATCAGGAAATGCAAGGTGATCCCCCGGACCACAGGATGGATGAAAGGCTCGTCCGCAGTGTGGTTCGCGAAAGCGCAAAGTGCTTCCAGCAAGGTGTTGAGCCGTTCATGTGATGGCGGGATGTGCAGTACTTCGTTATAGCCGTCCACCACATGCACGTCGTTGTTCGTCCGCACCCGCCCTTCGTTCGCAGCATGCTCCAATGTGCCACCGGTCACCGTGCGATGGATCTGCAGCAGGCGGTCCACGGTCATGGTCTCCTTGCTCCAGCCCACCAGTTGCTGCATAGTGAGGTAATTATTGAGCACCATGCGTTCGGAACGGTTCTTTGGAGGACGGCCGGCCCGGAGCATGTCCTTGGCCAATTCACGGGTGGTGGCTGCGCCTTCCAACAGGCTGCTTGCAATGGCTTCCTCCATCAGTGAGCTTAACAGGACCTGTTCGCGCGTGCCTTCGGGAATGGTCGTGGGGCCACCGATGGTGCCGCCCAGTTTCATGTCAAGCCGGTGCAGCGTCTGCTGCATGGAACCGGTGAGGTTGAAACTGAAGCGGAAGTCCGGGTCCTGGGTGATGTGGATCGGCTTCGCCGTGATGCGCCGTTGGCTTTTCACGATCCACCACAAGTGCTTGGGTTCAATACCCATGCCCGCAGTCCTGCGCATGAACTTTTCCCAGTACGGATGATCCCTCTCGGCCTCCGCCAATCGCGCAGCCGTGCCAGGGGTGGAGAACAGCCTTTCCATTGAGCCGCCCAACGCATCGAATTCGGCACTTGAGGAAGGACCGGTAGGCAGAGGAATCGGTCTTTTCATAGAATGTGCTAATGGATCACTAAATTAGTAGATTATTCCTTAATACTAAAATGCAATCAAAATAGTATCAAACATAATTCATCATATACATTTGATATCCAGTGCCTTACGCTGCCAGTACAAAATCCTCACCTTCCGCCAGTCCACGGCTGGAAAGGAACTCCGCGATGCGGTCACCGGTACCGCGCTGCGAGATGAACGAGACGACGAACGCCTCGCCCGTTGGCGGCAATCCGTCGTGCGGAATGAAGGCGTAGCCCGGAACTTCACGAGGCTTCACGTCGGTGAAGGCCGAGATGGTGATCCCTTCCGCCTCCAACAAACGCGCACGTTGTTGGCAGATGTTGCTCGTGCCGGCGATGATCACCGGGCGGCCATCGAGCTTCCGCTTCAGCCACTTGGCAAGCCATTTCACCTTGGCGCTGAAGAAGGCCTCCGTGCTGTAGTTGGCGTGCGTGCGGCTGAGGCGCTGCGCATGGTCATTCCAAGTGAGCAGTTCCTCGGGCAGCTTCGCGAAGCGTACACCGGCGTCCATCCAGCGCAGCCAGAGATCGTGATCTTCCGGCAGTGGTCCCGAGTTATAGTTGCCGTGCCGTTCCACCAGCTCCCGCCGGAACATCACCGTGGGGTGGGCGAGCGGCGCGTCCACGAAGCGTTTTACAAAGTGCTCGTGCGGAGAGAGGATCGCATTTTGCCACTGAACGAACCAACGCATGCCGCTGCTTTTTTGCACCGTGGTGGCGAAGGAGGTGCGCGTGCCCAGCACGCCGATCTCCGGATGTGTATCCATGTACGCCACTTGTTTGGCAAGGCGCTCAGGATGGCTGGTGTCGTCCGCGTCCATGCGGGCGATGTAACGGCCTTGTGCATGTTGCAGACCGGTGTTCAGCGCGTGTGCGATGCCGACAGTAGGTTCGCTGATCACACGGATGCGCTCGTCCTGCGCAGCCCATCGTTTCGCGACCTCCGTGCTTACATCCGTGGACGCATTGTCGATCAGCAGGAGCTCCCAGTTTGCGAAGGTCTGGGTGGCGATGCTGGCGATGGCTTCATCCAGGGTGGATGCAGCGTTGCGGAAGGGAAGTAGCAGGGTGATGGCGGGCATGCGTATTCGGGAGGAAGGTAGCTCCGGGATGTCGGAGCTACGTATCTTCGTAAAAGATTACGTATTCCCAATGACCACCAAGTTGACGCTTTCCGTTCCGCTGAAGTTCAAGCGCACGGCCCGTCGGCTCAGCCAACAGCGCGGCAAGAGCATCAGTGCGCTGGTGGTGGAGCTGATCGAGCGGGAGGCGAAAAAGGAGAAGGACCCCTTTGCCAACCTGCGGGGGATCTGGAAGGACCGGGACATTGATGCCGACGAGATCCGTGAGCGGGCATGGAAAAGGTCTTGATCGATACGAACATCCTGATCGGCATCACCCGGAACCAAAGGGCGGCGGAGCATGCCTTGGCCGGGATGGAGAGTGCCGCTTTTTGCATTTGCGATGTGGTGCTTTCGGAAATGTTGGATGGCGCGAGGAACAAGGCCGAGCATGCCATGCTGCTCGATGAATTGACCACGAAGTTCGAAGTGCTTCCCTTCACTGCGGAGGTTTCCGAGCGGTTTCGGCAAATACTGTTCCATGGAGGGCACGAGCGGGGTTCTTATCTGGCGGACCGGCTGATCGCGGCGACCGCCATGGCCCACGACTGTGCGTTGCTCACGCTGAACAAAAAGCACTTCAAGGGCATCAAGGGGCTGAGGTTGGCGTGATTTCCTTCCTGAACAAATACGCAATTGGACACATCTCACATCATTCACATCAATGACAACCCGTGAACAACGCAAATTGATCCGCAGCAAGATCGAGTCAGGGGTAGCTCCGCAGCAGGTGTATGATGAGCTATATGGGCCGGGCAATGTGGCGGACGAGAAGTTGGCCGATGCCGTGCGCTACGTGCCCACCATGGAGCGCCGCGCGAAGTACCGCACCGGCCATTACGTGCTGATGGGCCTGCTGCTCGTGGCGGCAGGTTGGAACCTGTCCGCATGGGCATCTGTGGAAATGCCCGTGAAGATGAACGTGGTGCTCATGGCGATCTTTGGGCTAGGTTACCTCACAGCCCTCATTGCCGTGGCGAAGTATTGGCGGCGAGCTCATGCCTACGCCGGCCTTCTTGCATTCCTGGAGGTCGTGCAGTCCGGGAACCTGCCACAGGCAACGGATGTCACAGGGCTTCTGCCCGTCCTGCTCCTCGGCGCAACTGCCTTGCTTACGATGTGGCTGCAGCGCGAACTCAGCCCGGCCTACATCAAGCTGAAGGAGAAATACCGGAATGCGGAAGGACAAGAACGGCTGCGGGAGGTGGTCAGGTTCGGGGATTAAACCCCGATGTCCGCCAGGGGTGCAAGGGCGTTGCGGTATACTTGTAGCCCCATCCTCCCCAAGGCCCCCGACCATGAAACCTACCTACGCCCTTTCGGCATTGGCCATCTGTCTTTCCTCTGCCCTTCACGCCCAATCCACACCGTCCGGATCGAGCCGTGCGCTGCCGGTGATCACGGCACCGGGCGTTTCCTGGCACCCTGAGACCGCTGCCGATGTCCGCGGCGGTGGACCTTTGAACGATGATTGTTCCACCTTGCCGGACGCCACCCTCCCTTTGGGCGGATCGATCGTATTCATCGGCGACAACACCGGGGCCACCTCGGCCAATGATTTTGAGCCGGGAAGCCCCTTGGACGGCGTGGACCCGTGCGTTTGGCACAAGTTCACCACCTCGGGCTGCGCCGACATCACGGTTTCTTATTGCGCCACCTCGCCGGCATTCCAAGCCGTGCTGGCGATTCTTTCACCCTCCTGCCCCACGGGTGGCGACTACCAGAACTATTTCAGCTACAACTATGAGGATTGCGGTAACGGGAATGGCACCATCTACTACCAATCCGTGCCTGCCGGAACCTGGTACCTGCCGGTGATGGCCAATACGTTCGTCGGTGCCGTGGGGCCTTACTCGGTACAGGTATCCGCAACGGCCTGCGCCGTGCCGCCGGCCAATGACGATTGCGCGAATGCTGCTGCCCTTGCGGCCCAGAATTGGTGCAGCTTCAGCTATTTCACCACCGCTGGCGCCAGCGGATCCATGCCTGCGGTGGATTGCGGCCCCGGTGCCGGTTTCGCCAATGACGATGTGTGGTTCACCTTCACCGCCACCGCCGGCACCATGACCATTGGTGCCATGGGCATGGACTCCAGCTTTAATGCCGTGCTCGAACTGTTCTCGGGCGATTGCGGCAGCTTGACCTCCCTGGCCTGCGCGGATGATTCCTTGGCCGGCCAGGCCGAGCAGCTCATTGCCACCACCCTCAATGTGGGCGAGACCTACCTCCTGCGCGTCTACGACTGGAACCCCGGATATCCGGCACCAGCCGATTTCGGCATCTGCCTGGTCGAAGGGTCGGGAATCAACTTGGGAGTTGATGAGCGGGGGCTGGCCCAGGCATGGAACGTTTACCCCAATCCGGGCACGGGATCGTTCCAGCTGCAATACAGCGGCAGGAGCGGCGTGGGGACCGTGGAGGTCATGGATGTTACCGGCCGTGTGGTCCGCACCCGGTCCATGCAATTGGTGCCCGGCCACCCGCAGCAGCTTGATCTGGAGGGCCTCCGCAGCGGCAACTACATGGTGCGGCTGACTATGGGCGGGTCCAGCTCGGTGCAGCGCTTGATGGTGGGCAATTGATACGCGCTGCGGGGGAAGCTTCGGGGATCGATCAGGAGGCACCCCTTCAGTTGCGTTTGTGCCACTCAATCCCACGAATTATAAATCCCTCCATCCCCGTTTGAAAGCAGCCAGGGCCTTGGGGTGCCTGCGCAGATCGAACAATCCAATAATGACAATGGCGGAGGGGTCAATGCGATAGAGCAGAATATTGTATGGCTTGATGGGCGCTTCGCGCAACCGTGCATGGCCAGCACTGCGAAATCCCTGTGGATACTTTACGATGTAGCGGATGGTGCGCTCCACATTATCCGCGAAGCGTTGTTCTTCCTTGTCTGTCCAGTGTGTACGCAACCAGTTGAGCACATTGATTTAGGAATCAATGGCTTTCGGTGTCCATCTTACCGTTTTTGCCATGCCCGAACGAGCTTCATGGCCTGTTGGTGGCTCACCGTCTCGCCTCGGTCCGCTTGGGCTAAACTTTCCTCAATTTCCTTGCGCACCTTGGCCGGAAGGTTTTGGAACCAAGCATCGTTCTGGGACTCCAGCACGGCCTTTACTTGATCCAACACTTCCTCATTCGTTGTGTTGAACACTTGTTTGGCGATAGCCGCCTGCTTCAGGTCGAGCTTGGTCATTCGGCCGCGTTGTTGTTCAAAGGTAGTGCTGCAATCCCCTTCAGCACCACCCCCGCCTTCTTCTCCCCCACTTCCGCCTCCACGTCCGCTCGCGTTGCCTCGCGGATACCCTTGATGGAGCCGAAGCGCTGGAGCAGTTTTTGCGCCGTGGCCGGGCCGATGCCCGCGATCTCCTCCAGGCCGGTCTTCACGATGCGCTTGCTGCGCTTGCCCCTGTGGTGGGTGATGCCGAAGCGGTGGGCCTCGTCGCGCATCTGTTGGATCACGCGCAAGGTGGTGCTGCGCTTGTCGATGTGGAGCGGCGCGGGATCATCGGGGAAGTAGAGTTCCTCCAGGCGCTTGGCGATTCCCAGTAGCGCCACCTTGCCGCGCAAGCCCAAGCGGTCAAAAACGTTCATGGCGGCGTGCAGCTGGCCCTTGCCGCCGTCGATCACCACCAATTGCGGCAGTGGTTCCCCTTCGGTGACCAGTCGCGCGAAGCGCCGCTCAACCGCCTCCTCCATGCTGGCAAAATCATCCGGGCCTTCCACCGTGCGGATGTTGAAGTGGCGGTAATCCTTCTTGCTGGGCTTGGCGTTCTTGAACACCACGCAGGCGCTCACCGGATCCGTGCCTTGGGTGTTGCTGTTGTCGAAGCACTCGATGTGGCGCGGCAATTCGCTGAGGCGCAGGTCCTGTTTCATCTGCTCCAGGATGCGGTCCGTGGCGGCCTCGGGGTCCACCAGGCTTTCCTGCTTCTGCTTCTCCAGCATGAAGTACTGCGCGTTGCGTTCGCCCATTTCCAGCAGGTGCTTCTTGTCGCCACGCTGTGGCACGGTGAAGCCGAGTCCGGGCATTTCGATGCCGGGCTCCATGGGCACGATGGCCTCGGGTGCGTTGCTGCGGAAGCGCTGTCGCAGTTCGGCGATGGCGTACTGAAGCACTTCCTCGTCGGGCTCGTCCAGCCGCCGCTTCATTTCCACCGTAATGCCGTGCACGATGGCGCCGTCGATCACGCGCATGTAGTTGACGAAGGTGCTGGAGGAATTGCGCGCCAAGGCGAAGACGTCCACATCGCCCACGGTGGGGCTTACCACGGTGCTGCGCGCCTGGTAGCCCTCGAGCAGCGCGATCTGTTGGCGGGCTTCTTCAGCTTCTTCGAACTCCAGCTTTTCAGCATGTTCGTGCATGCGTTCCTTCAGCAGCTTCACTACGCCGCCGATGCGGCCCTTCACCACCTGCCGGGCCAAAGCCACGTTGGCATCGTAATCTTCTTCGCTCTGCAAACCCTCGCACGGGCCGCGGCAGTTGCCCATGTGCCACTCCAGGCAGCGCTTGTACTTCCCCTTGGCCACGTTCTCCGGGCTGAGGTCGTAGTTGCAGGTGCGCAGCTTGTACAGCTGGTGCACGAGCTTCAGCGCGGTGCGCATGGAACGAACGCTGGCGAAGGGGCCGATGTATTCCGAGCCGTCGTCCACGGGGTTGCGCATGCCCTCGATCCGCGGGTAGTGCTCATTGCGAATGCGGATCCACGGGTAGCTCTTGTCGTCGCGCAGCATAATGTTGTAGCGCGGCTGGTACTCCTTGATCAGCGAGTTCTCCAGCAACAGGGCGTCGTAGGGCGTTTCGGTGATGATGGTGCGCAGGTCGGCGATCTTGCGCACCAGCACGCGCGTCTTGCCGTCGGGGTGGTCCTTGGCGAAGTAGCTGCCCACGCGGCTGCGCAGGCTGGTGGCCTTGCCCACGTAGAGGATCTTTCCGTCGGCGTCGAAGAACTGGTACACGCCGGGCTTGTGGGGCAGCAGCCGCACTTTTTCGCGTACGTCCAAGGGTTCCGACATGGGGAAAACAAAAGTAGATGTGGACCCGCGCACAGGCCCAAGGAGCGGGCAAAGGGGAGGGTGCGCCCCGGATGCCGGCAGCGGATGTCCGTTGGCATCAACAGGAAAGCCCGGGCATGCCGGGCTTTCCGTCACCACAGGGCCCAATGCTCAGCCCTGCTTCACCAACTGCACTTCGCAGGCAATGCGTACTTCATCGCTCACCATCAAGCCACCTGCTTCCAACGCCGCATTCCAATTGATGCCCCAGTCCTTCCGGTTCACCTTGCCGTGGATGCTCACACCGGCTTTGGTGTTGCCGTACGGGTCCTTCATCACGCCGCCCCATTCCACGTCCAGTGCCACGGGCTTGGTGATCCCGTTCATGGTGAGGTCGCCGTACAGCGTCCAACTTCCATCGCCGTCCACGGACTTGCTGCCCGTTGAGGTGAAGAGGATCTGCGGATGCCGGCCTCCGCTGAAAAAATCCGTGCTCTTCAGGTGGTTGTCGCGGTTGGCGTTGCCCGTGTCAATGCTGTCCACCTCCGCTTGGAACCGGACTTTGGCCTGGCTCAGGTCATCCCCGTCGGCCTCTACATCGGCGGTGAATCTTCCGAAGCTCCCCGTCACCGTGGAGATCATCATGTGCTTCACTTTGAATTGGATCTCGCTGTGCGCGGGATCAATGGTCCATTTTACGCCCGTGGCGGTTTCTGCAGTGTTCATTGGTGTTGTTGAATTGGCGTTGTTGAATTGGCGAGTGGTTCAGTGGCCGGCCTCCATGGGCACATCGATCAAAAGCAGTTCGGCCCCTTCGGCCCCGATGTGCATTTCCACCGTTTGCAGCCCGCTGATGCCCACGGCATCACGTTCGCCCAGCACGTTGCCCGCGATGGTGGCACTGCCGGCGACAACCATGGCGTAAAGTCCATTGCCCGGGCGCCGCAGCAGATACCGCTCGGTTTGCGCCTTGGTGAACTTGCCCAGGTGGAGCCATGCGTCCTGGCCGATCCAGGCCCCGGCATCACCGGGATCCGGTGATACGAGCTGCTGGAACCGGCCGGTGCCTTGTTGCGGATCGAGGGCGATCTGCTGGTAGCGGGGCGCTGCGCCCCGCTGGCGCGGAAAGATCCAGATCTGGAACAGCCGCGTGCGCCGATGTTTGTCCGCATTGAATTCACTGTGTTGCACACCGGTGCCGGCGCTCATCACCTGCACCTCACCTGCCCGGATGATGCCCTGGTTGCCCATGCTGTCCCGGTGTTCCAAGGCGCCTTCGGTCACCACGGTGATGATCTCCATATTGTCGTGCGGGTGGGTGCCGAAGCCTTGGCCTGCCGCAATGGTGTCGTCATTCAGTACCCGCAGCGCGCCAAAATGCATGCGCTCCGGGTTGTACCACCCGGCGAAGCTGAACGAGTGCCTGGCCTGCAGCCAGCCATGGTCGGCATGGCCGCGATCGCCTGCTTTGTGCAGTACGGTGCTGATCACATCTGTCGTGGTGCCCATTTGTTCCCGCGTTGTGACTGCAAATTTATTTTACATGTAATCTTCTTCCATATACATATTTCCGCAATCTTGGATTCCCGTTTCCTGAACTCCCCCTGAGCGCCCAAGACGGCCCGGCACTTGCTGCCCAATAACTGCCGTTGCCCGTGCTCTTCCGCCCGTTCCCCGGCCGAGGGCAGTCTGCCGGGCAAGGATCAAGACCGGAGGCCGTTTCCCCAAGGCAGCCGAATGCAGTCGCCTTCCTTTGCAGAATGTTACCCTGAAAGGGTTGTTGAAAAGATGATCTTCCTATGTTTGTGCCCCCCGGGGCCATACGATCCACAGCCCTGACCGACCTGCGAAATAGCCAACGTGCCGAACTCAAAAACGAAACCCTTCATTCATGAGCGCAAGCAAATCCGGAAAGTTGTCCAGCCTGTTCGTGGCCTTGGCCTTTCCCTTGGCACTCGGTGCCAGCATCCTGTTCTACACCATGGTGCTTGGCGACCCTGCAAACTTTGAAGGCGGCGATCCGGTGCACGGGCACCCGGTGGCAGAGAACCCCGCGCATACCTTCGGCCTGATCCACAAGGGCGGTTTTATCGTGCCCATCCTGACCACCGTGCTGTTGCTGGTGATCATCTTCTCCATTGAGCGCTTCATCACCCTGAGCCGCGCCACCGGAAAGGGCCGCGTGGACGAGTTCCTGCACAACGTGCGCCAGCTGTTGGCCAGCGACCGCGTGGACGAAGCCATGACCGTGTGCGACGAGCAGCAGGGCAGTGTGGCCAATGTGATGCGCAGCGGATTGGTGAAATACCAGACGGTGATGAACGACTCGGCGCTGGACAAGGAAACGCGCATCAATACCGTGAAGCAGGAGATCGAGGAAGCCACCGCACTGGAGCTGCCCATGTTGAGCAAAAACCTGGTGATCATCTCCACCTGCGCCAGCGTGAGCACTCTGTTGGGCCTGATCGGTACCGTGCTGGGCATGATCCGTGCATTCAGCGCGATGGCCACCGCCGGTGCGCCCGATGCCACGGCCCTTTCCACCGGTATTTCCGAGGCCCTGATCAACACCGCCCTCGGTATCTCCGGATCGGCCATTGCCATCATCATGTTCAACTACTTCAGCACCAAGATCGACGGCATTACCCACGGGATCGACGAGGCCGGCTTCAGCGTAAGCCAAACCTTGGCCAACCATAAGTAAGCCCCCGTCCGCCAAGGAACCGATCCAACGAAACAAGCTAAAGCACCATGTCCAAGATCAAGATGCCCCGGTCCAGCCCGGCGATGGATATGACGCCGCTGGTGGACTTGGGCTTTCTGTTGGTCACCTTCTTCATGCTCACCGCACAATTCCGGCCTGAGGAAGCCGTGGTGGTGGACATCCCCAGCAGCCGCAGCCAATCGGCCATCCCCACCGAAAACCTGATGACCGTGGTGGTGGACAGCGCGGGCCGCGTGTATTGGGACTTCACCGATAAGAAGGTGCGCCGCGAGGTGATCAAGGAGATGGGCAACCGGTACAAGGTGACCTTCACCCCTGAAGCGGAACAGCGCTTCGTCAACTTAGGCGCCATCGGCATCCCCATGCAACAGCTTCCCAGCTACCTCGCCTTGGAATCCGCCGGCGAACGGCGCCAAGTGGACCAACGCTCCAAGGGCATCCCCATCGACAGCACCAACAACGAACTGTTGAACTGGATCCGGGTAACCCAGCTGATCTTCAGCAGCGGAGCCGATGGAAAGAACCCCATTGTGGCCCTCAAGGGCGACGGCAACACGGACTACGCCGTGATGAACAAGGTGATCAAGATCTTCCAAAGCCCCACCGTGAAGATCAACCGCTTCAAGATGATCACCAACCTGGAGGAAAGCCGCATGGCGGCAACCTCTTCAACCAAATGACGCCACGCGTGTACAGCGTGTTTGAACCCGGGAGCGAACATCGGCAGCACTGACCAGTAAGCACCATGGCAGAAGTACAACAAGGAGACGGTGGAGGTGGCGGAGGACGGCACCAGAAGAAGCGCGCCAAAAAGGGCAGCACCCACATCGACATGACCCCGATGGTGGACCTGGCCTTCCTGCTGCTCACCTTCTTCATCCTCACCACCACCATGTACAAGCCGTCCACCCTGCAGCTTACCTTCCCGGTGCCGCAGGAGGACCAACAACAGAAGGCGTTGGACAAGGTCAACAACGCATTGACCGTGTTCCTCACCAAGGACGACCAGATCCTGTACTACCGCGACGCCCTGAAACCCGGAGAAACACAGTTGAGCCGCACGGACTTCAGCCAGATCACCAAGCTGCTCATCGAAGAGAACCGCTCCACCTTTGAGCAGGTGCAGGAGCTGAAGCGCCGATACAATGCCGACGAGATCGACAAGCTGGCCTACGATTCGCTGCGGAACAACGTTGAAAAGAAGCCCGAAGCATTGTTCGTGATCATCAAGCCCGATGTGGATGCCAAATACCGCAACATGATCGACATGGTGGACGAGATGGACATCAGCGGCATTGGCAAATTCGCGGTGCAGGACACGATCAAGCCCGAGGAGCGGTTGATGATCGACGCCGAAAAACTCAAATTCTGAGCATGATGGCCTACGTGATCCTCGTTGCGCTACTGGTGCTGCTGAGCGTGCTGCTCACTTTCGATACCTCGTGGATGAACCTGTTGCAGGGCACGCGCAACGAGTTGATCTTCGCCAACCGCAACAAGGCCTATGGCGCCTACGAATTGCGCACGGACTACACCCGGCGCTTGGGCTGGGCCATGGTGGGCGCCATCGTGCTCTTTGGCGTGGTCGTTGGCACCCCCTACGCCCTCTCCAAGCTCGGGCCCAAGGAGGAAGCTGCGGAAAAGGTGCAGATCGTGGAAGTGAACCTGGACAATTTCATCGAGGAAAACAAACCGGAAGAACCTCCTCCTCCCCCGGAGGTGATCCCTCCTCCCCAGCCCCAGATCGAAACCGTGCAGTTCGTGGCCGTGGAAGCCTCGGACGAGCCTGTGGAAGAGCCGCCCCCCACCCAGGAGGACCTCAGCGAAACCACGGCAAGCACCACCACGCAGGAAGGCCAAAAGATCGACGCGCCCCCGCCCCCGCCCCCGCCCGTGGAAGAAGAGGCCTTTGACCTGGCCGCTGTGCAGGAGCAGCCGGAATTCCCCGGAGGCATGGCCAAAATGTACCAGTACCTGCAGAACAACACGAAGTATCCGGACATGGAGTTCGACGCCGGGATCCAAGGCAAGGTGTTCGTGGAGTTCGTGGTGGAACGGGACGGCGATATCTCCGACGTGAAGGTGCGCCGGGGCGTAAGCCCTGGTCTGGACAAGGAAGCTGTGCGCGCCGTAAAGTCCATGCCCAAATGGAGCCCGGGCAAAATGAACGGCAAGCCCGTGAAGGTGCGCTTCACCATTCCGGTGGACTTCAAACTGAAGTAGCAGCTCCCCGTTCTTCAGCCGCAACGAGCCAACGGAAGTTCTCGGAAGCCCCGTACCCAGGTCCGATCAGGGCACCTGAGTAGGCCCCGGCGGGCTTTCCGGGAAATGACTACAGGCCCGCTGTTCCCGAACGGCGGCGCTGCAGACAGGCTGGAAAACAGCAACCGAGTTCCGATCTTGGTTGGCCCGGGGGGGGATGGAACAACACGCCTTGCCGTGCAGCAAGCCGAGCACTTCCGCACCCTGCTGCTCCATTGATCGGTGCCCGCTTTCTTCAGCGCCGCCGCCGTACCTGTCAGCTTATCGCCTTACAGGCCCTCGTAGCATGTTCAACTTGCACCCTGTACGGTACTTGGCCGGTACATGCAGCACCCGCAACTTCGGCCAACTCGGCAGGGCTCCACGAGCCGGTTCAAGGTTGAACCAGCTTCTTCGTGCCCATTACCTCGCCCCCCTTGTTGAAATAGGTGACGATGTACAGGCCGGCGTCCAATTGCCTGCCTTGGGTCATGCTTTCCCATGCCCCCATGGTGAATTGACCGATGTTCTTGCCCAAAGCATCAAGAACTACTACATGGTCCAATTGGGTATCATCAGGCCTACCGGGAGAATTCCAAGGGAAGGGCAGGTCCGGGATCCCCGTCACCAGGTGTTCACCTTCCACAACGGTCAAGAACTGGTCGGCAGGCACACTGGTCAGCGCATCCACCACACCGTTCGGCCAGCGCACAACAACCTGGGCGGCCACAGTATGGGGACCCAGGCCAAAATGCAGCCGCGGATCATCCTGGCTGGACGCATGTATGCCGGCCGTCATCTGCGCCACCTGCGTAACGCCTCCGGCCAATACAAAGGCCTGCGCCCCGATGCCGTCAACATTGCAAGCGGTGCCTTCCAGCTTCAGGGTGAGCCAATGGTTGCTGTTGCCCTGGTTCTGGTAAAGGTCGATACCGGCACTGTCCAGGAAAAAGGAGGTGGAACCGTTGGTTACGAACAGGTCCAAGAACCCGTCATTGTTGAAATCCGCAGTGGTTACGGCATCGCCAATACCCGCTACATCACCTTTGGTCCCCCAACCATTCTCATGCACCACAAAGTGATCGTTCCCAATATTCTCGTAGAGGTGGTTCGGGCGGTTTTTGGCTCGTCCCGTTTCAACCACGATCAGGTCAACGTCCATATCGTTGTCGAAATCTCCGGAGGTCACGTTCATGGAAAACTCGTCAAAGGTGAAGGCCGGATCGGTTGATTCGGCGAACTGGAAATTGCCTTGGTTGAGCAGCAATTTGTTGCGCGACTCTTCCCCGGGCGTGGGTGTGCCCGTGGAAGCGAACTCGGTGATGGGAGCGCCTTGGGAGAGCACTTGCAGGATGAACGAGCGCTCCCCAGGGCCGGTGTTGGCCAATTTGATCTGCCAAACACTGTCCGGCAGCAGGTAGCCGAAGGAGCAGTTCATGCCCACGGGGAGTGCGGCAATGTTCGGGAACCCATGGACTGCGGTGTCGGCAGGATCCAACGTGAAGGACAACGGGCCCAAGATCGACAACACCTCCTGTGTTGAGTCGTTGCCGATGTTGAGGTTGAAGTTATCTGTGCTCAGGGTCATGAGGGAAACTTCCAGGGGGCATGCCGCCTTGAAACTGAGCTCACCGGGCGGTTCGCCCAGTTCCATGTTGCACGAGGCGTGAATGGCGGAATCGTTGAACTGCTGGATGTCGGTGGCCAGCGGCAGGCTACGGGTAATGAACAGGTCCGGAAGCAGGTCGCCGTTGAAGTCCGCCACGCTGATGTCCGAAATATTGGTGTAATCGATCCGGTTCTGCAACTGGAACACACCGGTCTGCGACAAACTGAAGAGCCGCAGGCTGTCAAAGTTTACAACGATCAGGTCGCTCTTGCCGTCCAAGTCGAGGTCCGAGATGGTGCTCACCCAGCTGTGCGGCCCAACTTCCCCCACATCCGTGGCTATTTCGTATCCCGCATCGGCGTCGTATTTCATCCATACCGTTCCGTGGCCCAGCGGATTGTTCACGATGTCGTTATTGACCAGCACATCGGTGAAGCCGTCGTTGTTGATGTCCATCAACGTGCTCTGCCTGCCACGGCTCTTGTTGAGGTCAATGTTCAGTTCTTCCGCATGGTCCATCAGCTGGTTGGTGCCATCATTGAGCAGGAACACGTTTTTCTTGGTTCCGCCCGTCAGCAGCAGCATGTCCTGATCGCCATCGTTCTCACGGTCGAAGTACACTCCTCCGTGGAAATCGGACCGGTGTCCATCATCCAACAAACAGGCCCCGTCATCGAACTGGCCATTGCCCAGGTTCAGGAAGATCCGGATCGTATCGCCCGGGTTGAACATTTCCGCGACATTGTTCTGGTGGCAGGACATGAAAATGTCCAAATGCCCATCACCGTTGATATCTCCCCAGGAAGAACCGAACGACCTGCCTTGGTAGTCCAACCCGGCGGTGGTGGAGACATTCTGGAATACCACTTGGCCTAGCAGGCCGGAAATGGATCCAATGAAGGCGATAAGAAGCAGCAATACACGCATGGGCAGCAGTCAGCAAACAGCAATACTACATCAAATCTGTGAAAAAGTTTCACCCGGGGATCGGTTCCCGCCGCCATTGGCGGCACTCCGGCGTTCTCCGGACTTGCCCCGGGAAGCGGGATCACTTGTAATGGGGCAACGTTCCAATGGGGGCCATGGCCCAAGGCGCACCCGCACATCCGGCCGCATCCGCAACGGGCGGCGCCTCACGTTCAGAGGGGCATTGGCTCAACCGAACAGGTGGCCCAGCACGTCATCCACCCTTGCCACCGGCACCACCTCAATACCTGCTTGCTTGGTGATGCCCTGGGTGTTCCGTGCCAAGAAGATGCGACTGAACCCGAGCTTTTCAGCCTCCGCTATGCGCTGCTCCGTGCGGGGCACCGGTCGCACTTCACCGGTGAGGCCCACTTCACCTGCGAAACAACAATCCATGGGCACGGGGATGTCCGCGTTGCTGCCCAGCACCGCACATACCACGGCCAGGTCGATCGCGGGCTCTTCCACACGGAACCCTCCGGCCAGGTTGAGAAACACGTCCTTCTGGCCCAACCGGAAACCGCAGCGTTTCTCCAGCACGGCCAGCAACATGTTCAACCGGCGCAGGTCGAACCCGGTAGCGCTGCGCTGAGGGGTGCCGTACACCGCAGAGCTTACCAGGGCCTGCACCTCGATCAGCATCGGGCGCATGCCATCCAAGGTGGCCGCCACACACACGCCGCTTGGGCGGGCCCCGCGGTCACCGAGCAGTACTTGGCTGGGGTCTTCCACAATGGCCAGGCCGCTGCCCCGCATTTCATAAATGCCCAGTTCATTGGTGCTGCCGAAGCGGTTCTTCAACGGGCGCAGCAACCGGTAAGCATGGTCGCGGTCACCCTCGAACTGCAGCACGCAATCCACCATGTGCTCCAAGATCTTGGGCCCCGCTATGGCACCGTCCTTGGTGATGTGCCCGATGAGCACCACGGGAATGTTCGTGGCCTTGGCAAAGCGCATGAGCTCGCTGGTGCACTCGCGCACCTGGCCCACGGTACCCGGGCTTCCGTCCAGCACGGCGGTGTGCAGGGTTTGTACACTGTCCACCACCACCAATCCGGGCTGCAATTCGGCAATGTGCCGGAAAATGGCCTGGGTATTGGTTTCGGTAAGCACATAGCACGAGGCTGCCCCGGGTTGCAGGCCGAGCCGCTCAGCCCGCATCTTTACCTGCTGCGCGCTTTCCTCCCCGCTCACATAGAGCACCGACAGCTGGCTGGTGCGCAAGGCCGTTTGCAGCAGCAAGGTGCTTTTGCCGATGCCGGGATCACCTCCTACCAAGATCAGCGACCCCGGCACGATGCCGCCCCCCAGCACGCGGTCCAGCTCCCGGTCGCCCAGCTGGATCCTGGGCCCGCCTTGGGCATCGATCTGCGCGATCGGCAGCGGGCGCTGGTCTTGATCGCGCAAGCCTGCCGGGGTGCCGCGCCGCTCTTCCACACGGTCCACCACTTCCTCGGCCAGGGTGTTCCACTCTTTGCACGTGCCGCATTGGCCCAGCCACTGGGCATGGGCCGCACCGCAGTTCCGGCATACGAAACGGGTGCGCAACTTAGCCGCCATGGCGGATGCGCTCAACAAGCTGGGTGGTGGAACGCCCTTCCACGAGCGGCAGGGAAAGCACCACGCCGCCGTATTGGCTGACGTATTCGCCTCCAACGATCTTTTCCACGCTCCAGTCACCCCCTTTCACCAATACATCGGGCCCCAGTGCCTGAATGAGCTCCATGGGCGTGTCCTGTTCAAAGATCACCACGGCATCCACGCAACGCAGTGCGGCCAGTACGCGGGCCCGGTCATCCTCGTTGTTCAAGGGGCGATCCTCCCCTTTGCCCAGCCGTTTCACGCTGGCATCGCTGTTCAGCCCTATGATCAAGCGGTGACCTTGTGCTGCGGCCTGCTCCAAATACGTGACATGCCCGCTATGCAGGATATCGAATACCCCATTGGTGAAGACAATGCGGTCGCTCTTCAGTCTCCAAACATGGACCAACCGCTGGGCTGTTACCAGGTCGATGACGTGGGGGGAGGAAAGACCGCTCATGGCCGGACAGTGCCTTTGATGGCTACCAAAAGTAGGGAGACTCCGCCGAGCACGATCAACATCAAGGTTTGTGCGGCCCACAACAGCCACCCCATGGCCAGTGCCTCGGGCCGGATGTAGCCGCCCCCGTCCGGCGGTAACATGTACACACTGACGATGAGCGCCACAAAAGCAGGATACACGCCGATGCCTCCTTGTACCAGCACGATGCCCACGGCCCCTGCCACAAAACCGGCCAAAACGCCCGCCATGGGCACCCCGGCCGTTTCCGGCAAGGCAAAAAAGCCCAACATGAACATGCCCAGGTAGGCTGCCCAGATCAGGCCGGTGTGCACCACGAAGCCCGTGCGGTCCTTGGTGCGAAAAACCGACTGTAGCCCCTGGCCGAAGCCACGCACCAGTTCCTGCAACCGGTAGCGCAAGGCCGGTCGGCTGATCACCGTATAAGCCGCGCCCAGCACGACAATGCCCAAGGCTGCGGCAATCCACGGCCACCATGCTGCACCACCCTCCCCTGCAGGGCCTTGCGACAGCCTGAATGCCGCGATCCGCTCTTGGAAGAGGTCCAGCTTTTCCAGCTGCAACCACAGGGTGACCCCCGCAATTCCCAGCAACATCAACATGTCCACGGCACGCTCCGCCAGGATGGTGCCAAAGCCTTGCTCAAACGGTACCCGCTCCGTTCGGTAGAGTGATACAGCCCGGCTGGCCTCTCCGGCCCGAGGCAGGAACAGGTTCATGAAATAGCCGATCATCACGGCGTGGTAGCAGTTCCAGAACCCGGGCGTGTGGCCCAAGGGCTCCAGCAGGTACCGCCAACGCCAAGCCCGGCCGACATGGGAGAGCCAGCCCACCAGCGTGGCCAACCCCAGCCAACGCAGATCTGCCCTGCCCAATGCGGCGAACAGTTCATCGCGCTGTGCCGGGTCCAACGCATCGTAGAAGTAGAACACCAGCCAAACGCCGATGGCCAGGGGAATCCCCACCTTCAGCAGGCTGATGAGATTTTGCTTCACGAAACCAATTTGTTGGTCCGTTCGTCCGGGAATACCACCGTGGGCTTGTACACCCTGGCCTCCTCCGGCGTCATGTGGGCGTAGGCCACCACGATCACAATGTCGCCGACCGAGGCCTGCAAGGCCGCCGGGCCGTTCAAGCACACTTGGCCGCTGCCCCGTTCACCGGGGATCACGTAGGTGACCAGCCGGTTGCCATTGTTCACGTTGAGCACATGCACTTTTTCCCCTTCCACAAATCCTGCAGCATCGATCAGGTCGCGGTCCAGTGTGATACTGCCGATGTAATCCACATCGGCTTCCGTGATGGTGATGCGATGCAGCTTGGCGCGAAGTACTTCAATGGTCATGGGAGGAGCTTGCCGGATCGTCCCGGCACGGGGGCCGCAAAATTACCGGTAAAGGGCGATGTTATCGATCAATCGCACGGGCCCCACTTGGGCGGCCACCAACACTATGGCTTCCTGCACCCCCTCCCACTGGACCAAGGGTTGGAGGGTCAAGGGTTCCACCAAGGTCAGGTAATCCGGTTTCACGGCGGGTACTTGCTCCAGCACCCGCCGGCCTGCGGCAAGCGCCTCCTCCACAGTGCCGCGATAGGCGGCCTCCCGCACGGCGCACAACGACCTGTACAATACCAAGGCCTGTTTCCTTTCCGCCGGCGACAAGCGCTGGTTCCTGGAGCTCAAGGCCAGCCCGTCCCCATCCCTGATAATGGGGTGCCCCAAAATGGTTACCGGCCAGCGGTGTGCGCGGGCAGCCCAACGGATCACTGCCAGTTGTTGGCGATCCTTTTCCCCGAAGAGGGCGATATCGGGCCTGACAAAATGGAACAGCCGCTCCACTACGTTCACCACCCCTTGGAAATGGCCGGGCCGCGAAGCACCTTCCAAGAGGAATTCCAAAGGGCCAAGGTCGTAGTGCACAGGGTTGAAATCCTGGAAGATGCTACCGTTTCCGGGCAGCAGCACCATGTCCACGCCCGCGCCGGCCAACAGCCGGCAGTCCGCCTCGGGTTGCCGCGGATAGCGTGCCAAGTCTACCGGATCGTTGAATTGCAAGGGATTGACGAAGATGCTGGCCACCACCACGTCCGCATGGAGGCGGGCTGCGTGCATCAAAGCCAAGTGCCCCTCGTGCAGGGCGCCCATGGTGGGCACGAATGCGATGCGTTTCCCGTTACGCCTTTGGCGGGCCGCCCATGCAGCAGCATCCGGGGGGTGGATGAGGGTTTCCAATGCGAGCCGGTGCAAGGGGCCCAAACTAACGAAAGGTTGAATATCGCGGAAATTCTCTATACTTTTGTGGATTGAACACTAGACTTTACTTTCCCATGAGCTTGAAGAACGCGAAGGTCCTCACCATCTCCCAATACATCCACCCCTTTATCGACGGTACCGGCATGGCCAAGGTGGCCCGCCAGCTTCCCCAGGGTACCTTGGAGAACGGCAATGAGATCCGGGTCTTCATGCCCAAGTTCGGTTCCATCAACGAGCGGCGCCATCAGCTCCACGAGGTGATCCGCCTGAGCGGAATGAACCTGATCATCAACGATACCGACCATGCGTTGCTGATCAAAGTGGCCAGCGTGCCCAACGCCCGAATGCAGGTCTATTTCATCGATAACGAGGAGTTCTTCAAGCGCAAATCGGAATTGGAGGACGACGAGGAGAACTTTTTCCCGGACAACGATGAGCGCGCCCTGTTCTTTTGCAGGGGGGTGCTGGAAACCGTGCGCAAGCTGGGCTGGAGCCCCGACATCATCCATTGCCACGGTTGGATGACCAGCTTCATCCCCCTGTACGTAAGGCACTTCTTCAATGATGACCCGCACTTCGAGGAAGCCAAGATCGTCTTCACCGCCTATGATGAGCCCACCCGGGAGCTGGACAAGGACTTGGCCAAAAAGCTCACGTTGGAGGGTTTCGACAAAACCCTGCTCAAGGGACTGACCAAGCCTTCCACCGACGAGATCCAGAAGTTTGCCATGGGCATGTGTGATGGCGTGGTGAAGGGCAGCCCAAAACTGAACCGCACCATGGAAAATGCCTTGAAGGGGATGGACAAGCCCGTGCTGGGCTACCAGAATGAGGTGGATGAGCGCCTGGAGGCCCACCTGGAATTCTATCAAGGCGTACTGGAGGCAGCCCTGGTGTGATACCGTGAACACGCGACACCATGCATTTGTGGTACGGTCGGCGATAGCCACCGTACTGCTTTCCGGGATGATCGGCGCCAACGGCTGCAAAAAACCGGAGGATGATCTGGGCCTTGCGGTCCTGAACCCGGCCGATACCTTGGGAACGGTGCGCACTGACACGGTGCGGATCATCAGTTGGCCCCGAATTGACCTGCCCGTGCGCACCAATGCATTGAGCACCAACTTGGTGGGCAGCTATGTGGATGACGTGTTCGGTCCGGTAACCACCGGAACAGCAACCCAATTGCGGCTGAGCATAAATAATATCGGCCCTGCCGACCCGACTTTGGTGTGCGATTCCCTGGTGCTGAGCCTGGCCTTCCTCACCACGGACCCGATCTATGGCGGCCTCGACCCCCAAGTGATCCGCGTTTTCCGCCTGAACGAAGACCTGTACTTGGATTCGATCTACAAGAGCGATCGCCTGCCGGCCATGGGCACCACCGATCTGGTGCACGGCACCCCGTTGACCGTTGCCCCATCACCCACCCAAGGGCCCGTGATCGGCGGCGATACCTTGGAGGCCCAGTTGCGCCTTCGGCTTAGCAACGACTTGGGCAGCGAGCTCCTGGCGCAATGGGGACAACCCACGCTGGCCGACAATGCTTCCTTCCTGGCATGGTTCAAGGGTTTGGCCATTGTGCCCGACAACCCCGGCCAAGCACCGCTGCAAGGCGGTACCTGGCGCTTCAACCTGCTCAGCGGCGCATCCAAAATGACCCTGTACTACCACAACAGCACCGGAACCGCCCAATCGTTCGATTTCATCATTGGCAGCAGCAGCGCCCGGTACAGCTATGGGGTGTTCGATCATGCCGCGGCCTCCTTGCCGGAACTGCCCGCCGCCTTGGCCGACAGCACCTTGGGGCAAACCGTAACCTATGTGCAATCCTTGGGCGGGCTGCGCACGGAATTGCGGTTCCCTTTTCTGGACCGCTACCGGGGCACCGAACTGCAAGCACTTGCCAAGGCCGAACTGTTGGTACCCATTGCCGGCGAGTTCCACGATACCTACCTGCCGCCCACGCAGTTGTTCGCTTTCAGAAAGGGCGATTCGGGCGAAGACTTGTTTGTGCCGGACCAGATCGCGGGCCAAGGCCAGGTGGGCGGTATTTATGACGCCGAGGAACGGGCGTATCGCTTCAACCTCACCCGATGGGTGCAGGGCGTGATCAGCGGGACCTACCCCAATACCGGGTTGGCCTTGGTGCCCGGAAGCAACGGGATCTCCGTGAACCGGGCGGCATTGGGCGGGCCGGCCAATGGCCAAGCCCCCATGAAAATGGAGCTTACTTTCACCACCTATTGAACAACGGAACATGTGCGGCATTGTCGGCTACGTAGGTAAGAAACCAGCCTACCCGGTGTTGATCAGTGGGCTGAAACGCCTGGAATACAGGGGCTACGACAGCGCTGGCGTGGCCCTGCTGGGCGAAACCGGGCTACGGGTCAACAAGTGCAAGGGCCGGGTGAGCGACCTGGAGGCCTATGTGGCCGGACAGGACCTGACCGGTGAGGTGGGCATTGGCCACACCCGGTGGGCCACACACGGTGAACCCAACGACGTGAATGCGCACCCGCACATCTCCACAAACGGTGAATTGGCGTTGATCCACAACGGCATCATTGAGAATTATGCACCGCTCAAGGAGGAATTGATCAGCCGGGGCTACACCTTCACCAGTGAAACCGACACCGAAGTACTGGTTCATTTGATCGACGACATTCAGCGCAACGAAGGCACCGACCTGGCCGAATCCGTTCGCTTGGCCTTGGGAAGCGTGGTGGGCGCATACGCCATTGTGGTGGTGGACCGGAAAGCACCGGGCACCTTGGTGGCCGCCCGCAAGAGCAGCCCCTTGGTCATTGGCATCGGTGACGACGGCGATTTGTATTTGGCCAGTGATGCCACGCCCATTGTGGAGCACACGCGCAACGTGGTGTACCTGGAGGATGGGGAGATCGCCATACTGGACCGCAGCCACGGGCTGCGCGTTCGCAACATTAAGAACCAGGAAAAACGCCCCTCGATACAAGCCTTGGAGATCCAGCTGGAGACCCTGGAGAAGGGTGGCTTCGAACATTTTATGCTCAAGGAGATCTATGAGCAGCCCCGGAGCATCCGGGATTCCATGCGCGGGCGCTTGAACCTGGCCCAGGGCACCATCACTTTGGGCGGTATCAAGGACTACGAGCAGCGCATGGTGAATGCCAAACGCATCCTGATCGTAGGCTGCGGGACCAGTTGGCATGCGGGGATGGTGGGGGAGTATTTGTTCGAAGAATTCGCACGCATTCCCGTGGAAGTGGAGTATGCCAGCGAGTTCCGCTACCGCAACCCGGTGATCAATGAAGACGACATCGTGATCGCCATCAGCCAAAGCGGTGAGACGGCGGATACCCTGGCGGCAATTGAACTGGCCAAGGGTCGCGGTGCCACCATCATCGGCATCTGCAACGTGGTGGGCAGCAGCATAGCCCGCCAGACCCATGCCGGTTCCTATACCCACGCCGGCCCCGAGATCGGCGTGGCCAGCACCAAGGCGTTCACCGCGCAGGTCACCCTGCTCACCTTGATGGCCTTGATGATCGGCCAACGCAAAGGAACGATCGATGGGGCCAAACTGCAGCAACTGCTGCTGGAGCTTGACGCCATACCGGGAAAGGTGGAAAGGGTGCTGAAGACCGAAGCTCAAGTGAACTACATCTCCGATATCTACAAGGATGCCCGGAACGCCCTTTACTTGGGCCGTGGTTATTCCTTCCCTGTAGCCTTGGAAGGCGCATTGAAGCTGAAGGAGATCAGTTACATCCATGCCGAAGGCTATCCGGCAGCGGAGATGAAGCACGGCCCGATCGCGTTGATCGACGAGGAAATGCCGGTGATCGTGATCGCCACCCAAGGAGCCAGCTACGAGAAGGTGGTCAGCAACATCCAAGAGGTGAAGGCACGCAAGGGCAAGGTGATCGCCATTGTGACCGAAGGGGATACCACGGTCAAGGACATTGCCGACCATACCATTGAGATCCCCTCCACGCCCGACGCCTTCGTGCCCCTGTTGGCGGTGGTGCCCCTGCAATTGCTGAGCTACCACATTGCGGTGATGCGCGGCTGCAATGTGGACCAACCCCGCAACCTCGCCAAGAGCGTTACGGTGGAGTGAGCCGCTGGGGGCTGCCCGTGGCCCACATGAATACTTGGTTGTTGGCCTGATAGGCCTGCAAGTCCTTGGTGAAGAGGATATGTGCAAGGTCGATAAGCACCAGCACCCCGAATCCTCCGAACGTGAGCCCGTAAACCACCGGCACCTTGGCATCCGTGCCCAAATACAGCCGGTGCGCCCCGAAAGCCCCTAAAGTCACCGCCAAGGTAGCGGCCACCAAGCGCTTGGGTTCTTGCGTGGCGGAACTGCTCCAACGGTATTCCGACGGAATCGCTCCTACCAGGGGTTGGGCCCGGTCTTGATAGGGACCTCCCGCCAAAGCCCTTACAGGCCGTATGCCCAACAAGGCCATGCACAGTACCATTCCAATTGACAGGGACCGGGACATGGCCCAAAAGTAATGGGCGGCACCGTTGAAGCTCCGGTGCCGCCCAGCTACTGTGAAGGCTCACTTGGCCGCAGCGTACCGTGCGGCAACGGCATTCCAGTTCACTAAGTTCCACCACGCCTTCAAATAATCCGGGCGCCGATTCTGGTAGTGGAGGTAGTAGGCATGCTCCCACACGTCCACACCCAGTACCGGCGTGCCTCCGCAACCTGTTGCGGGCATCAACGGGTTGTCCTGGTTGGGGGTGGAACAGATCTCCAACTTGCCCCCTTTGTGCGCACAGAGCCATGCCCAACCGCTTCCGAAGCGGGTGGCCGCCGCCTGTTCAAATTTTTCCTTGAAGGCCTCCATGCCGCCCAGGTCCCTGGTGATGGCGTCGGCCAGCTCCCCGCTGGGAACACCGCCAGCGTTGGGCGCCATGACCGACCAGAACAGGCTGTGATTGTAATGTCCGCCACCGTTGTTGCGCACGGCCATGTTGGCCATATCCAGCCCCTTGATGATCTCCTCGAGGGATTTTTCTTCCAAGGGCGTGCCGGTGATGGCTTTGTTCAGGTTGGTGATGTAGGCTTGGTGGTGTTTTCCGTGGTGGATCTCCATGGTCCGCGCATCAATATGCGGCTCCAAAGCGTTGAATGCGTAGGGAAGAGCAGGAAGCTCAAAGGCCATTTGGTAGGGTGTTTTTTCGGGTTCAACGATACGGGCGGCAAGTTAATCGGGGGCAGGTTAACATTTTTTTCGCATCACGGCCGATTCTATTACATTTGCGCCCACTTTCACCAAACCAACAACAAGGATGATCAGGAAGTTCGCCATGGTTGCCGCCGCCGCCGCTCTGTTCGTAGCCTGCGGAAGCAACGTTGAAGAAACCGCCACCGACGCGATGGACGCCGCCACCGAGCAGGCCACCCAGACCGTTGACCAGGCCCAAGCAACGGTTGAGCAAGCTGCTGCTGCCGTGGACAGCACCGCCAACGCCGTTGTGGACACCGCCAAAGCGGCCGTGAACCAGGCTACCGAGGCTGTGACCAAGTAAGCCGATAAACTGCAAGAAAGGAAAAGGGGCTGTCTCGCAAGAGACGGCCCCTTCCTTGTTGATGCCGGTACCTGTGGCTGATGCCGGCAAATGCCGAGTGCAGCACCTTGGCGCTCCTCACTTGACCATTGCCGCGCCCGAAGTCAATGCCGATCGGGCCTGCCCGTAAATGGCATCCGTTCCCAACAACACCCGGTAATAGCCGTTGTCGCCCCACATGTTGCGGGCGATGATCGCTTTGAGCCGCAAACCGATGGCGGCAGCCGAACGCATCATTCCCTGCGGGTCTCCCGCAACGCCAAGCTTTGTGGCATCGGCAGCCAGGGCATGGAGCATGGCCGGGCCAACCACATAGTTGGCTGCAAACCCTTCCGGAGAACCGTATTTGGCCAATTCGGCCCGGTGCCGGTCGGTAAGATCAAAGGCAAATTGATTCAAGGCACCGGAGAAGAAGAGCTCGCTGAAATAGGAAGAATGCTCGGAAGTATCGGCCGGGACGAAGAGATCCGGCATGATGCCCCCTCCGCCATAGACCGTACGGCCTTGTTTGGTAGTGTATGCCAAGGTCGAATCCAGTTGGATGCTGTCCACGTTCACCATCTCGCCATGGAGGTATCGCGCTTCCAGGTCGTCGCTGTAATCAATTCCGCGGCCGTACGGGCGCTGGATGCAGCGGCCGCTGGGCGTGTAGTAGCGTGCGGTGGTGAGCCGCACGGCACTGCCGTCACGCAGGTCCACTTGTTCCTGGACCAGTCCCTTGCCGAATGAGCGGCGCCCTACAACGATACCGCGGTCGTTGTCTTGCACGGCCCCGGCCACGATCTCGCTGGCCGAAGCCGAACCTTCATCGATCAGGATGGCAAGCGGCACCTCGGTCATCGATCCGTTGCCGTCCGCCTTGTAGTCTTGGCGCGGCGAAGAGCGCCCCTGGGTGTATACAATGTTGCTGCCCTTGGGCAACAGCTCCTCGCAAATGCCGATGGCCGCATTCAGGTAGCCGCCCCCATTCCCCCGCAGATCAAGCACCAGCCGTTTCATGCCCCGCTCCTTGAGGTCCGCAGTGGTCTTCAGGAACTCATCGTAGGTGGTGCGGGCAAACCGCGACAACTTCACGTAACCTGTTCCATCCTTATCCAAAATGGCGGCGGCAATGCTGTTGATGGGAATGGGTCCGCGGGTAATGGTGACCTGGAAGGGCTTTCCGCCACCGCGCACTACGCCCACGGTAACTTGGGTATCGGCCGGGCCGCGCAGGGCCTTCATCACCATTTCGTTGGTTACGCCCACCCCGGCAAGCTTGGTGGTGTCCGCGGATACCAACCGGTCCCCGGCGCGGAGGCCAAGCGCCTCGCTCGGTCCTCCTTCGATGGTGGAAACAACCACGATGGTATCCCGCTGGATGCTGAACTCCACGCCAATGCCCATGAAGCTGCCTTCCAAGGGCTCTTCCGCAGCGCGCAGTTCCGCCGCGCTGATGTAGTAGCTGTGCGGGTCCAGTTGCTGCAGCATGTTCTGCAGCACTTCATCCACCAGCTTGCCCTCCTGGACCGTATCCACGTACTGCCGGTCGATGAGGTCCAACACCTGCTGCAATTTGGCACCCGGCCCCGCGCCCCGGAACTCGGGAAATTGCATGGTGGCACCAGCGCTGCTTCCGAAGTTGGTACCGAGGTAGTATCCGCCGGCCAAGGCCGCACCCAGCAAGAGCGGATGGAATACCGCCCAAGTTCTCCGTTGTTGTCCTTCGGTGCTCACGAGGCGTGGGTCTGTTGGATAAGCAAGCCGCCGCGCTCCAGCAGGTCCAACCCCGCCGTGTCCTTGTAGGCATCCATGTAAACCAGCCGCCGGATGCCGGCCTGCAGGATGAGCTTGCTGCAATCCTTGCAGGGGCTGTGGGTGAGATAGAGCGTGGCACCGCGGGCATTGTTGGTGCTGCGGGCCACCTTCATGATGGCGTTGGCCTCCGCGTGCAGCACGTACCAGAGCGTGAGGCCTTGTTCGTCCTCACAGTCGTTCGGGAAACCCGAGGGGGTGCCGTTGTAGCCGTCGCTGATGATCATGCCGTCCTTTACCAGCAATGCGCCGACCTTTTTACGGGTGCAGTGGCTGAGCTTGGCCCATTCCAAGGCCATGCGCATGTAGGCTTTGTCGTAACGCGCCTGTTTGGCGGGGTTGGGGTGAACCAACGAATCCTGGGCTGTGGACATGGGCCGGGGCCGAAATTACAACGGCCGCGCGCCGCGGCCGTTGTGATGGTACCCAGGGCGGGACTCGAACCCGCACGACTTGCATCACTGGTGTTTGAGACCAGCGCGTCTACCGATTCCGCCACCTGGGTAGGTGTTGGGGCGGCAAAGATAGCGAGCTGGTCAACTCCATCATTGGCCCAACCACCATTTGCGCACACGAAGTTGCCCCTTGGTGGGCCGGGCCATGGCTTTCAACGTGTCATCCGGGCCGACTTCAATGCCCGCCTGGCGCAACCACTGGTCCAAAGGCAATGGTCCGGACCCGTTCAGGCAGCGTTGCAGCAACGCACCGATGTCCGGCCCCGTGTGGCGTTCGATGGCGGCGAACAGTTCCTCGTCTTTGAACGGCTTGCCCGGGCCGTATTCGTGTTGCAGATCCTGCACGAGCTGCACCACACCGTACTTCCCTTTCGACCGTTCGCGCAGGGCGATGTCCAGTCCCATGCAGAAGAGCGTGCCCTTGAGGTAGAAGTTGTAGTACTGGTCCTGCCGCTCCATGGCTTGCTGGCTGAACGTGGTGAGCGGGACTTCATCGGAGAATTTGCGCATCATGCGCACCTTTTCGCGCAACACGGCGAGGAATTCATCCAGGCTCTGCCGCCCTTGCTTCACGGGCATGTGGATGGCGAAGTACTCGGTCATGCCCTCGTAGAGCCAGAGGTGGCGGCTCATGCGCGGTGCCTGGAAGTCGTAGTGCTCGATCTCTTCGCTGTGTACGCTCAGGGGCAGGATGGTGTGGAAGAATTCATGGCTGGCGATGCCGTACACGCTTTGCGCGATGGCTTCGGGGTCCAACGGCATACAGAGCAGGATCAAGGTGGAGGCGGCATGTTCCAGCCCATCGCCCATGCTGTTGCCCTCCCGGTCGCTTGGGTTGTGGTAGATCAGGAAGGTGTAGTCCTTCACCGGAAGCGTGCCGCCGAGGTAGGCGCGCTGGTCGGCCAGCAAGGGGCGTATGTGTTCGGCCACCTTCCGTGCAATGGCCTCTCCGGTGGTGCTGTGGCAGGCCACGGTCACGCGGATGTCCTCCAGGCGGATCAGCGCCGTGTCCGGCGGGGCCACCAGCATGGGGTTGTCCACCAGGTGGCGATAGCTGCTTGCCCGGAAGGTGGTGGCCTCTTCTTGGTCGCTGGTGCGGGGCAGGCTGGTGGCCACGTAGTGCCCGACGGGCCTTTCCAGGTGAAGCGTGTAGGGGAGGTGTTCGAACCCTTCGAAGTAGCCGATCACCGTATTGTGGTTGAGCACCACGGCGCCGGGCTTCACGGTGCCTTCGGAAGAGCGGTAGTTGCCGATGGAGAAGCGGATGTCGAACTCCTCCCAGCCATCGTCCACTGAATAGGTGATGCGCTCCAAGCCCTGCGGGGCGGGCAGCTTCCAGCGGTCCACTCCGATGCGCTGAACGGGCAGGGGATGGCCTTCGCCATCGAAGGCTTCCACGGCCCCCACAAGGCGGCCATGGTCCATGGCCCCATAGATGCCGGGGACGATGCGCGGCAAGGCGAAGACCAGTTCTTCCGCTCCAAATGAAGGGACTTCCAGTTCCACCTCCAGCCGGTCGTTCCGCTGATCGCGCAGGTCGATGCGGGCGGTGATGGGTTGTTGGGCGAGGGCGTTTCCGGCCGCAACAAGTAGCAAAAGTGCGAGGGTCCGCATGACGTGGAATGAAAGCAGGTCCGTTCTACGACGGACCTGTTTGACCGAAGTTACAATATGGTCAGAGCTTGCTCAAAAACCCCCGCAGGTCCACCTTCTCGCCCACGATCCGTTCCACCTCGGTGATCTTCACGCGCTCCTGCTGCATGTTGTCGTTCCCCTTACGGCGCTGATCATCTACCTTTGGGGAACAACCCCGCATGGATTACCGCGAGACCATCACCATCGATCCCGATCGCCGATTCGGGAAGCCGTGTGTCCGGGATACGCGCATCGCTGTATACGATGTACTGAGTTGGCTGGCAGCCGGGATGAGCCACGGGGAGATCATCCAGGACTTTCCGCAGTTGACCGAGGATGATATCCGGGCGTGCCTGGCGTACGCAGCCGAGCGTGAGCAAACCCTCAAACGGGCCACGTGAAGCTTCTGCTGGACGAGAATATCTCGTACCGCTTGGTGCGTGTGCTGGACGCTGCATTCCCAGGAACCAAGCACGTCACTGATGTTTCCGGCCTCAAAGGGGACAAGGCTATTTGGTTGCACGCCGGGTCGCATGGTTACGTGCTGGTCACCTTCGATACGGACTTCGTTCAGTTCGCCGCGCTGTACGGAGCACCTCCGAAGGTGCTCCTGCTGACACTGAAGAACCCGAGGCATGCGGTGATCGCTGCACTGCTCGTGATGAAACAAGCGCATATCCAGCGCTTCGCGGATGATGCGGAGGAGGGCAGTCCTGCGGTGATGGAGTTGGCGTGAGGGTGTTCCTCACAACTTCCGCAGCAACCCCCGCAGGTCCACCTTCTCGCCCACGATCCGTTCCACCTCGCTGATCTTCACGCGCTCCTGCTGCATGCTGTCGCGTTCGCGGATGGTCACGGCATCGTCGTTCAGCGTGTCGTGGTCCACGGTGATGCAGTACGGCGTGCCGATGGCATCCTGGCGGCGGTAGCGCTTGCCGATGCTGTCCTTGTCGTCGTATTGGCAGTTGTGCGAAAGCTTCAGCCCGTCGATGATGGCGCGGGCCTTCTCGGGCAGGCCGTCCTTCTTGATCAGTGGCAGCACGGCCACTTTCACGGGTGCCAGCGGGGCGGGGATGCGCAGCACTTCGCGTGTTTCTCCGTTCTCAAGTTTCTCCTCTTCATACGCTGCGCTAAGGATCGCAAGGAACATGCGGTCCAAGCCGATGCTGGTCTCCAGCACGTAGGGCACGTAGCTCTCGTTGGTCTCCGTGTCGAAGTAGCGCAGCTTCTTGCCGCTGAACTTCTCGTGGTTGCCCAGGTCGAAATCGGTGCGGCTGTGGATGCCTTCGAGCTCCTTGAAGCCCATGGGGAACTTGAACTCGATGTCGCAGGCCGCATCGGCGTAGTGCGCCAGCTTGATGTGGTCGTGGTAACGGTAATTCTCCGCGTGCAGGCCCAACGCACGGTGCCAGGCCATGCGCTTGGTCTTCCAGTATTCATACCACTCCTGCTGGGTGCCGGGCTTGATGAAGAACTGCATCTCCATCTGCTCGAACTCGCGCATGCGGAAGATGAACTGGCGCGCCACGATCTCGTTGCGGAAGG
>JADZAC010000036.1 GCA_020852835.1 Flavobacteriales bacterium | reverse complement strand
TGACCCCGCCACCGAGCAGGACGTTCTGCACCAACTGGGCCGGGGTCATGGTCTCGTTCACCACCAACTGGGCATACCCGCCAAGTCCGAATACGCTGGCGCTCAGCAGAAGGAGCGTACGAAGAAGATGCTGCATTTCAACAAGCCGCTGTGAAGATAGGGGGTGCGGCCGTACCAAGGACCGCGACCACCCGCTTTTGGTTGCCCGGAACACAGCGCATTCTCCGGCCCAGCCCCCCCGGCTATCTTTGGCCGTTCCAATCCATCCTGGCCGTGCAAGCGATAGACTCCTACATCAAGACCAACGAAGCCCGTTTCATCGACGAACTCCTGGGACTGCTCCGCATCCCCAGTGTGAGTGCCGATCCGAAATACAAGGCCGACGTGGCCCGCTGTGCCGAAGCCGTGAAACAACGCATGGTGGAGGCCGGCCTGGAGAAGGTGGAGGTGTGCCCCACCGCCGGGCACCCCATCGTATACGGGGAGCGCATAGTGGACCCGACCCGGCCAACCGTCCTGGTTTACGGCCACTACGATGTGCAACCACCTGACCCACTGGACCTTTGGCATAGCGGCCCCTTCGATCCGGTGATCAAGGACGGCATGATCTACGCCCGTGGAAGTGCCGACGACAAAGGCCAGTTCTACATGCACGTGAAGGCCATAGAGGCCATGATGAAGAACGGTGGTCTACCCTGTAATGTGAAGGTGATGATCGAAGGCGAGGAGGAGGTTGGCAGCGACAATCTCGGCGTGTTCGTGAAGGCCAACAAGGACCGCCTCAAGGCCGATGTGGTCCTGATCAGCGACACGGCCATGATCGCCAATGACGTGCCCAGCATCAACACGGGCCTGCGTGGTCTGAGCTATGTGGAGGTGGAGGTGACCGGCCCGAACCGCGACCTGCACAGCGGGGTTTACGGAGGTGCGGTGGCCAACCCGATCAATGCCTTGTGTGAGATGATCGCGAGCCTGCATGACAAGGACCGGCGGATCACCGTACCCGGTTTCTACGAGGCGGTGAAGGAACTGACCCGGGCCGAGCGCGATGCATTGGCCGAAGCTCCCTTCAATGAGGCCGAATACAAAAAAGACCTTGCGATCAACGAGGTGCGCGGTGAGAAAGGCTACACCAGCGAGGAACGCAGTAGTATCCGGCCCACCCTCGACGTGAATGGGATCTGGGGCGGTTACATCGGTGAGGGCGCCAAGACCGTCCTGCCCTCCAAGGCGTTCGCCAAGATCAGCATGCGCCTGGTGCCCGATCAGAAAAGCGATGCCATCACCGAACTCTTCAAGGACCACTTCGAGCGGATCGCGCCCCCCGGTATTCAGGTGGTGGTGCGCCCGCACCACGGCGGTGAAGCAGCCGTGACCCCGATCGATAGCCCGGCCTACCAGGCCGCCAGCAAGGCGATGGAAGAGACCTTCGGGAAGAAACCGATCCCCACACGTGGCGGCGGCAGCATCCCCATCGTCGCGCTTTTCGAGGCGGAACTGGGATTGAAGACCGTGCTTTTCGGCTTCGGACTGGACAGCGACAACATCCATAGTCCCAACGAGAAATACGGCGTGTTCAACTACATGCAGGGCATCCGCACCATTCCACGGTTCTTCCACCACTATGCCGCATCGGGCAGGTAGCACACCTTTCAAAAAGGCCCTCACGGCGTTCCCACGCCTGCTCCTGGCCCTGTTCCTTGGCTTCACCCTTTCGGCCTGCCTCAGCTACAAGCCGGTGGAATTGGTCGATGTGACCGGCATCCAGGTGGAACGGCTGGATGCCAAGGGTATCGCCGTGCGGGTGGACGCACTGGTGAACAACCCCAACAATTACCGCATCCATGCCCAGGAACCCGATGTGGACCTGTTCGTGAACGACAAGTTCGTGGGCAAGGGGGTGCTCGATTCGACGATCACACTGCAACCCAGGTCCACCCAGGTGTACTCGATCCCCATGCATGCCGACCTGCAGGGCGGATCCCTGTTGATGGTGCTGCTTTCCGGCGCCCTCGGTGGTGAGGTGAAGCTGGCTGCGAAAGGCACCGTGGTGGGACGTGTGGGTCTTTTCCGGAAACGCTTCCCCTTCGAGTTCGAGGAGCGGATCAGCTACTGATCGCTCGCCCCGGCCGGTGTGGCATACTGCGTGTAGGTGGTGATCACTTCGTAGCCGAGCAGGCCGGTCGCCGTGCCGATGAAGTGACCGCCCACCGGACCCGGATGATCCGCGATCGACCCCGTGTTGGAACTGAACGGTTCGCCCGGTGGGAGCCTACCATGCACCATCCAATAGCTCCGCACCTGAATGATGTCGCCGTTGTATCCGGTGATCGAGAAACGTTCCGGACCATGCACCAACAGGTTCAGCCAAAGCAGCAGGCTGAATACGAATGGACCCACGGCGAGCAGATTGAAGAGGAACCATTCCAACCGTTCCATGCCGGAACGGAGCCCCACACGGCTGTACGGCAGCAGGTTCCCCGCGAAGGCGAAGAGCGCGAACCAACGTGCGAGCACCACATAACTCACCAAGGTGCGCCCGGCCGCCGCCCAAAAGGAGATGATGAGCACGAAGATCCCCAATGCCATGAGCGTACCGGGCCAGGACTGCTCCCGCACACGGGCTTCCACGGTGCCTTGTTGATGCCTGCGCCCATCCGGTGGCCGGTAGCGCTGTGGGAGGTCGTTGCTTTGATGAGCCATTGGGGTGATCCCTTCGGAGTGCAAGGAACGCCATCCGGAGCAGGATCCCGGCTCACGGCGCTGATCAATGTCCCAAGCCACCAACCGCCTCGCGCTGGAAAGCAGCCCCTACCTGCAACAGCACGCGCACAACCCGGTGGATTGGTACCCTTGGTGCGATGCGGCCTTCGCCAAGGCGAAGGAACTGGACCGGCTGGTGCTGGTGAGCATCGGCTACAGCAGCTGCCACTGGTGCCACGTGATGGAACGGGAGTCGTTCATGGATGAGGAGGTGGCCCGTTCGATGAACGACCACTTCATCTGCATCAAGGTGGATCGCGAGGAACGCCCCGATGTGGATCAGGTGTACATGCGTGCCGTGCAGCTCATGACCAACCGGGGAGGCTGGCCCCTCAACTGCTTCACCCTGCCCGATGGTCGGCCGGTGTACGGCGGTACCTATTTCACCCGGGAACAATGGATGCAGGTGCTACGCCAACTGGCACGCACCTACGCCGATGAACCGGAACGGGTGCGGGACCAGGCCGAACGCCTGCATCAAGGCTTGTCCGGACCGGGGATCATCCCACCAGCCGCGGACCGGGCAGCCGACCATCGCTCCACCCTGCACGCCATGGTGGCCAACTGGCGCACCCGGTTCGATGCGGTGGACGGCGGGGCGGACAACGTGCCCAAGTTCCCCATGCCGGACAACTACCGCTTCCTGCTCCGCTTCGCCAGGCTCACCGCCGATAATGGACTGGAACGCCACGTGGAACTCACCCTCGACCGCATGGCCCTCGGCGGCCTCTTCGATCAGGTGGGCGGTGGCTTCGCACGATACAGTACCGATGCATTCTGGCGGGTGCCGCATTTCGAGAAGATGCTCTACGACAACGCATTGCTCGTGTCGTTGTACGCCCAAGCCTACCAGGCCCTCCGAAAACCCCTGTACAAAGAGACGGTGGAACGCACCCTTGCCTTCATCGATCGCGAGATGACCTCTGCTGAAGGCGCGTTCTACAGTGCATTGGATGCCGACAGCGAAGGCGAGGAAGGACGCTTCTACGTGTGGACCGAGGCGGAGCTCGAACAGGTGCTCGGATCCGAATTCGAATTCGCTCGGACCTACTTCGACATCGGACCAAGGACCCTTTGGGAGCTGGACCGGCACATCCTGACGCGAAAGGTGGACGACGAGCGCTTCGCACTCCAACAGGGGATCCCGCTGATCGAGGTGAAGCAGCGGGTCGCCAGCATCACCGAGCGGCTGCTGCATGCACGGGAGCAACGACCACGACCCGGCCTCGACGACAAATCGCTCACCTCCTGGAACGCATTGATGGTGACCGCCCTGTGCGATGCGTATGAGGTGCTCGGTGATCAACGGTACCGGGCCGCAGCGGTGCGCGCCATGGACCTGCTGCTCAACAATTGCCGACGGAGCAACGGTGGGCTCTGGCACCTGTACAAGGAAGGCAAGGCGACGATCAACGGCTTCCTGGAGGATCATGCCTTCTGCATCGAGGCGCTGATCGCATTGTACGGGATCACCTTCGAGGAAAGCTGGCTTCAGCATGCCCGTTCCCTCACAGAGCACGTGATCCGTCATTACCACGATGGTGGGAACGGGCTGTTCCACTTCACGAGCGACCAGGACCCGGCGCTCATCACCCGACCGGTGGAGGTGCATGACAATGTGATCCCCGCATCCAACAGCAGCCTTTCCAACAGCCTGCTCATACTCGGTACCCTGTTCGACGATGAGCGCTACCTGGGCCTGAGTGAACGGGCCTTGCGCGCAGGAACGGGCCAACTCGTACAGTACCCGACCGCACACTCCCATTGGGCGCAAGGTCTGCTCCTGCGGGCATTCCCCTTGAACGAGATCGCCATCACCGGCCCTGGTGCCCTGAACCTGCGCAAGGGGTTCGCCCCGCACTACATCCCCAACCGCCTCTTCCTGGGCAGTACGCAACGCAGCGATCTGCCGTTGTTGAAGGACAAGCTCCTTCCCGATGACACGATCTTCGTGTGTGTGGAGCGCTCATGTCAACTGCCCGTGAACACCGTTGAGGCCGCCCTCCCGCTGATCCAATGACACGCCTCTTCCTCCTCCTATCGCTCACCTGCTTCCTGGACGCCAACGCCCAGGCCCTGCTCATCCTGGCGGAGACCGGTCCAGCACACGACCTCCATTTCAATCCGCTCTTCATTCAACGCAACCATATCGCCACCATCACCGGCCAGCGCATGGTGAAACGCGATGGAGAGCCGATGCGCGAACAGAATGAACGATACCTCTACCGCTTCGGTCTGAACGGACTGCCCCTGTACACCAACAACAGCTATGGCCGACCGGGATCGGGACATGATACGGCGAGCACCACTTACACTTATGATACGGCCGGGAGGGTGCGCCGCAGACTGCGTAACGACCTGAACGGCTATTTCGCCTATGACATCGAATTGGACGATCAAGGCCGAAGCATACGCGAGACCTATACGCGCATCGAGAACCTGGGCACCGACCGGTACCAGCTCATTCCCGGACTGGTCACGGAGATCAGCGACGAGCATTTCCGCTACGAAGCCGTGAACGATAGCTGCTCCCGCATGCTCTTCACCAACAACCACGGCCTGCCATTCCGCGAACGGATCACCACCTCCAACGAACTGGGTTATGTGCAACGCATCGAGGACCGCTACCTCATCAGCAACCGCCGTGCTCGTGTGAGCTTCCGGTATGATGAGAAGGGCCGCATCGTGGAACGCATCGACCAGCCCGACCTGGACCGCACGGAGACCACCAAACGGACATGGGGTTACGATGAAGCGGGCAATGTGGTGGAAAGCCGGCTTTGGCACGATGACCGTGCCATGGAACGGGAAGAGTACCTGTACGATGCGAACACCATGGAACTGACCGCACGGCTCACGAAGGACCTGCTGACCGGGGTGATCCACGTGGTGCGCTTCACCACCGAACGCCGATGAGGACCCTCCTCGTTGTACTCGCACTCTTCCCACTGGGGATGCTTCACGCCCAACTGGCCGTGGTACGCTTCGCCTACGGCCCGTTCGGGAACATCGGCGATGCCGCCTTCGTGGTGGAAAAGGGACGTATCCATCAGGCTTGTGGGCCATTCGGCACCAAGGGTCCCTGCCTCTACCTCTTCGATGAGGAGGCCGTGTACCGCAGCGCGGATGCCTTCGGACAACGCGGAGCCGGCCTGTTCCGAATGGAAGGCAACAAGTTATTCCGATGTACGGGGGCCTTCTGCACGCGTGCTGCGGGGGTACTGGTCGTGGAAGGCCAGAACGTGTTCCATGCAGAAGGTCCGTTCTGCACCAAGGCGGACGGCGCCTTCGTCCTGGACGGCAACACCGTGTACATCGGTGAAGGACCGTTCTGCCAAAAGGCCGATGCGGTGCTCGAAGTACAAGGCGAGATCCCGATGATCGCTTTGCTGGCGATCCTGGGAACGATGTGATCAGCACAGGCGGCTTCCGTCCGGTACGGGTCGCTCCACCGCGGTGAGCACGATCCGGCCGTCCGCATCCGCGAAGCCGGTCACCAGGCACTCGCTCATCACATGACCCACTTGTTTGGGGGGCAGGTTGATCACCGCCACCACCTGTCTGCCGAGCAGTTCCTCTTTCCGGTAGTGCTTCGTGATCTGCGCGCTGCTGCGTTTGATACCATGCAGACCGAAGTCGATGGTGAGCACGTAGGCCGGTTTGCGGGCGTTGGGGAGGTCGACCACGGCGATGACCGTACCCGCACAGAGTACCACTCGTTCGAGATCACGCCAGGTGATCAGCTCCATAACAACCGGAATGAACCCGGATGGAGGTCGGAACTCCTTGGCTCGGCCTCCATTCACCAGGTGGGAAGTGGCCCCACGATCAGCTTCACCCCTCCCTGTGGTGTGGGGTCGTAATAGAACCCGAAGCGTTCTTCCGCACGGATCTCTCCCTTCGCGGTCCCTTCGCCCTGGTCCGTCACCAACTTGAATGCCAATGACCGCAAGAGTCCCTGGTCGTAACGAAGGTCGGTGTAGGTCAGGTCGAGTCCCTTCGCCTTCACACGGTCCTTGATCAACAACAGCTCTGCCTCGGTGGTGCTCGGCGTGAAGGTCACCTCGATCGCATCAGGAGATCGGGTCTGGGCCACTGCCAAGGTGGGGATGAACCACGCAGAACAGCACGTGAGGATGCCAATGAGGAGTGGGTGGGTGGCCATGGATGTTGACTTGGGGGCATGAAGATACCGTTACGAGTTGGAAAAAGCGTGGAGCACCGCCTCGTTGATGGCGGCCAAGGCGCAGTGCGGAGCCTAAGGCGCATCACAACAAGCACCGGGCCGCGCCGAGCTCACGCTTCTCGGAGCCGCTCCGTTGGATCGGATCAATGGCACAAAGGAAGGTGTGGCCCGTATGTTCCTGCTCACCAGCCTTCAGCCGCAATTCGTAGTCGATGCGCAGCTTCACATGCGAACTCCGAGATCCCGGTGCTCGCGGCCGTTCAAATGCTCCACCAGGATGTCGAGGTGCGTGTGCCAGCCACCGGAGACACCGAGCAGGTCGTTGCCGTCCGGCAGCCGTTCATGCATCAACACCAACAGCACGTCCTTGCCGCGTTCATTCAGTTCGATCACCACTTCGGAGAGGCGTTGCGGATCGCCCCTCCGGGTGAAGCCCAGTGGACGCAGCGCTTCGCAACGCGTCACCGTCGCACCCATGCTGTTGCCCTTCTCGTACCGTTTGACCGCTTCTGGCACGGGTTCGTTGATGGCATCCAGTTCGCGGTGGCCAGCCACGATCACTTCTTTCTCTCCTTCCTGTACCAGGCACAGCAAGTGATGCGTAAGCACCACCTGCGTGCGGATGGGCCTACCGCCGTTCGTGTACGGATGCAAGAAAACATCCGCCTTGGAGCTGGCGCCGAAATACGCGGGCAGCGGGACCGGTCCGGAACCGGTGCGTTCATTCGTCCCCATGCAACAAAGGTCGCGATGCGATGGGCAGGACCGTTGCCCCCGAGGTCACGGCCCGCCTTGCACGCGATCGATCCCGGCCACATCATACAGGACGGGATCGATCAGGATCGTCGTGCCGGTCGCTTTGTCCGTGATGCGTACGATGTCGTGATCCTTCCAGAACGGGTCATCGAACAGGGAATGCATGTTCCATGAACCGATGTGGAGCTTACTGACGACCTGCTGTACAGCATACCGATCCGCCAGCTCGGCGCGAGCCAGGTCTTCTTCAACAAGCGCGGCGAACAGTGCCGCATAGCCGATGCAATTCGCCGCACTTCCAGGAACGAGCTCCCGTGGATCGCTCGTCACTCGGCCCGTGCTGAAATGAAGGCGGTCCGCCGTGGTGTCCAGTGCCGCTTGGAGGACGCCATCCACCTTCGCGGCCACCGATCCCGGTGCGCCGTCCTTCTTGATGGCCGCTCGCTCACCAACCACATGATAGCGAACGATACTTCGGAACAACGGTCCTCGGCACATCCAACCCCCGACCAGCAATGTGATCGTACCAAGCAGGAGCCACTTGAGGAACCGCATGGTCCGTCAATACCCTCCACCCCCACCCTGCCCGCGTTCGATCGGGTGCCAGGTGGTCTTCACTTCCGGGGTGTATTGACAGTGGTTCGAAGCCATGGGTTCATTTCGTGTACAGCAAAAGATCCAACTCCTCTTCGACCTTCTTGAAATCCTTGTCGACGGTCATCAATCGAACGCCAAGGAAACGCGCACTTGCTGCAATGATGGCATCGGGCACTTCGAGTCCCGACTTGCGTCGCAAGTAGATCGCATCCGCGTTGATCACCGGACTGCTCTCGACCACTGGAACCTGTTGCAGGAAACGCTCGATAAGCTCGACACCGGCCGCATCGATCTTCGGGAAACTCAGCAACTCGATACGGGTTACGAAGGAGATGAAAAGTTCTTGTCCATCAATAAGATCGGTCAGCGCTTTATCACCTTCAGCGCATAGAGAATGATGTTGGTATCGACCAACAGCCTACTTCCATCCATCGCGCATTCGCTTCTGGATCTCCAGCGGATCGCCCTCCAACTTGAGCTTGCCCGCAAAGCTCTTCACATCCACACCCTTCTTCCTGCGCCTTCGCTGCTTCCCTTTCAGAAGGGCGGTCAGCTCCTTTCGGGTAGTCGTGCGTTTGACGATCGTGGTCATGGTCGAGTATCTCAAAGATAACGTTCAATACCCTCCACCCCCGCCCTGCCCGCGTTCGATCGGGTGCCAGGTGGTCTTCACCTCTTGGGTGTCCAGGATGAGGTACGGGCTTTGGCCCTCCGTCGTGGACCAGTCCTTCACCTTGGGCACCACCACGCGCTTCATGTTCGCGGCGGCCTCGGTGTCCAGCATCTGCCGCTCCTCCTTCGTGGGTTGTGCGCACACCACGGCGTTGATGTCCATGTGCGACACCAGCGGCTTGAGCAGTTCGCTGCGGAAGCCGGTGAGCAGGTTCACCACGCCGCCGGGCAGGTCGCTGGTGGCGAGCACTTCCGTGAAGGTCACTGCGGGCAGTGGATGCTTCTCGCTGGCCACCACCACACAGGTGTTGCCGCCCGCGATCACCGGGGCGATCAGTGAGACCAGTTCCAACAGGCCATTGCTCCCGCCGCTCATGATGCCCACCACGCCGGTGGGCTCCAGCACACTGAAGTTGAAGTGCGAGGTGTTCACCGGGTTCACGCTGCTGAAGAGCGCCTGATACTTGTCGCACCAGCCGGCGTAGTGGATCCAGCGGTCGATCGCCAGGGCCACCTCGGCCTCGGCCTGCTTCTGCGTGGCCCCATGCAGCACCAGCTCATGCACGAACTGCGCGCTGCGGCCCTCCAGCATCTCGCCGATGCGGTAAAGGATCTGCCCCCGATTGAATGCACTGCGCGAAGCCCAACCACCCACAGCACCGCGCGCGGCCACCACGGCATCGCGTACGTCCTTGCGGCTGCCGCGGCAAACGTTGGCCAAGGGCTTGCCATCAGTACCCGTGGGCTGGTAGTACCTACCGCTCTCGGTGCGCGGGAACTTGCCGCCGATGTAGATCTTGTAGGTCTTCATCACGGGGAGGCGGTCGGCGTTCTTGGCAGCACCATTGGTGCCGTGGCCGTTCAGGTCGGCCTTGATGATCGATCTGGACAGTGTCTTGCTCATTCGCGTATTCACTCAACTGGCCCGGCGGGGTTCGCCGATCCCCACCAAAGCTACGCACATGCGGCCCGCTGAAAAAACGACCGACCGCCCATGTTGGGCTTGAGCCTCCGGCCCTCAACCAACCCTTCGGGATGCTCGGAGGTAGTTCATGGCGAGGGGATCCGAACCATCAACTCAAATTCAAATACGCCCCCAACCCATGCACCCCGCCTTCCCGTCCATACCCGCTTTCCTTGTAGCCGCCGAAGGGTGAGGTGGGATCGAACTTGTTGAAGGTGTTGGCCCAGATCACGCCCGCGCGGAGCTTGCTGGTGAGGTTGAAGATCTTGCTGCCCTTGTCCGTCCACACGCCGGCGCTGAGGCCGTAGGGCGTGTTGTTGGCCTTTTGGATCACCTCGTCCACGGTGCGGAAGGTCTGGATGGCGAGCACGGGGCCGAAGATCTCCTCCTGGGTGATGCGCGCGCTTTGGGCAACGTTGGTGAAGAGCGTGGGGCGGCACCAGAAGCCCTTGCCGGGCAGGTCGCAGCTGCTCTGGTACATGTCGGCGCCTTCCTGCTGGCCCAGCTTGATGTATTTGTTGATGGTGCCGAGCTGCTCGCGGCTGTTGATGGCGCCGATGTCGGTGTTCTTGTCCAGCGGGTCGCCCACCACTAAGCTCTTCATGCGGTGCTTCAGCTTGCGCACCACCTCGTCATGCACGCTTTCCTCCACGTAGAGGCGGCTGCCGGCGCAGCACACGTGGCCCTGGTTGAAGTAGATGCCGTTGATGATGCCCTCCACGGCCTGGTCGATGGTGGCGTCGGCGAAGATGATGTTGGGGGCCTTGCCGCCGAGCTCCAGGGTGAGCTTCTTGCCGGTGCCTGCCACGGAGCGCTGGATGAGCTTGCCCACGGCGGTGCTGCCGGTGAAGGCGATCTTGTTGATGTCCGGGTGGTTCACCAAGGCCGCGCCGGTGGCCCCCGCGCCGGTGACGATGTTCACCACGCCGTCGGGCAGTTCGGCTTCCTGGATCAGCTCGGCGAGCAGCAGTGCGGTGAGCGGGGTGGTCTCGGCGGGCTTCAGCACCACGGTGTTGCCGCAGGCCAGTGCGGGCGCGATCTTCCAAGCGGCCATCAGCAAGGGGAAGTTCCACGGGATGATCTGCCCGGCCACGCCGAGCGGCGATACGTTGCGCGCGGGGAAGGCGTACTGCAGCTTGTCGGCCCAGCCGGCGTAGTAGAAGAAATGGGCCGCGGCCACGGGAATGTCAAAATCGCGGCTTTCGCGGATGGGCTTGCCGCCGTCCATGCTTTCCACCACGGCGAACTCGCGGGCTTTCTCTTGCAGCAAGCGTGCGATGCGGTAGATGTACTTGCCACGCTCGGGGGCGGGCATCTTGCTCCACACGGTGTCGTAGGCCTTGCGGGCGGCTTTTACGGCGGCGTCCACATCGGCCGCGTCGGCCTCGGCAACTCGAGCAAGTCGTTGTTCGCTGCTCGGGTTTATCGTATCGAGATACTTGCCTGACTTTGGAGCGACCCATTTGCCTCCGATGAACAGCTTGTACTCAGCATCAATGCGAACGTGATCCTTCGATTCTGGTGCCGGAACAAGCTTCCAGTCGTTGTCCTTGATCCTCTTTGCCATTGTTCTTTATGTTTTTGCCGATCACTGCCCAATGAACACAGGCCCACGCACATTCAGACCAGCGCCCGACAAGTCCAGAATGTAGGCACCGGTCGGGTGGTCGTGAAGATCGATTTGCAAGTCGTTCAAGCCGGGGTTCAGGTTCACGGAGTTAGCGGATGCGACCAGTTGCCCCAGATTATTGAAAAGCCGCCACGAACAAGTCCCATTCTCTTCGACAATGATGCCCGCGCCCAGCTTCGACGAGGCCGGATCTTGCGTCGTCACCACGCGAACGAGCTTTTTACTGTCGTGATGCATCGGCTTTTCTGTGGCCAGCCCTAGTCCTCGCTGAGCGAATATTTCAGCCGCGACTCCTCCGGTGGTCATGGTCTTCACCTGCATATCGCATCCCAGTGGATCGATGGACGCGTGAAATTCGCAACCGTACGCCGCATGGAAACCTGGCTTTAGCTCAATGGATGAGCCCGCCCGCATCTCCGCATGCACGCCAGGGTTCACCGTGAAGCGTTCATCGCCTAGTACAGGGTCGGCGAAGGAAGTACCTGGCCCAGCCGTAGGATCTATGATCAAGTGGCGCTTGGCGGCAAAGTTCTGGTCGTAGACCACATCACGGTTGAACAAGGTGAGATCGAAGCATTCGCGCTGCCATTGAGCGGCTACCACATCGGCAAGGCCGTACTGTTCAAGGCTGCCTTGAATACCGTTGGGATCGTCCTTTACCCTGCCCGCATAGTAGTCCATGACGATGTCATACACGTTCGGTGGATTACCCAGTGCATCCCACTGTTGCAGCCACATGTATGCACGGCTACGACGGTTCAAGGTTCCGAGCCCATCCCATTCGTGCCTGTACTTGATCTCGTCATCACCGGCAACACTCGGATGGAAAGTCGGATATCCGTCGATGTCCAGACCCGCATAGATGTTCTGCGTGAACGTATTACGGAAGCGCAACATGTCCGTGGTGTTGAACATGATTGCCGCGGTACTGATCTGTTGTTCAACGACCGCACGGGGTAGAATAAGGTCCAATATGCCGTGGCTGATGTCCTCATAGTCGTTGGGTACATCACCATGCCGGCTCTCGCATGATTCCGGCGCCCAACCGAAATAGGTCCATCGATAGGCGCCGTTGTCATATTCGAGGACATAGCGCTCCGCGTCAGGTGTCCCATCCCAACCCCACGGCCAGTGAACACAGTCCTGTTCATCATTAACAATGCTTGTGTAAGCATCCGCGATGGCTGCTGAATGCTGCAAGTACCAAGGTGAAGGGTTCACCTCTCCGATGTAATACAACGCAGCGCCGATCGGTCCTTGCAGATTCAGGTACGTAGTTAGCTCCGCGTCATTATCAGGTCCTTCAGTCGAAGAGAAGCAGTAGACATCACTGATCCAATAGCCCGGCCAACCTACATAGACATCCAGGGTCAATGCGACTTCGGCCCGGAGCCATTCGGCAAAGTCACCAAGCGTGGTCCAAGGCCCCAGATCACTATCGGCGATGTGGGTACTGGGAAACTGGGGGATCTGCACACCCATCAGGTCCGGTCGTTCGAGCAGGATGTAGTGTACGAAATGCCCTAGCGCAGCTGTTATGGTGCCATCTCCCCCGGTATCCAACGACCAGCGAGGCTGCGTGAAGTCATATCCCTGTAAAGCCAGGAGCCATAGCAACCCAGGGTCACTGATGCCGAGCCGATCCCAGCGAAGCTCCTGCATGCAGATCGCGCGGTCAACGAATCTGAACAGATAGGCCAGGTCGCCAGTGGTCTGGTACATATTGATGTAGGATTCCATGACCGGCGCCAACCCGTTGCCGAAGGTGCCTTCGATCTCATCGGCCAGTGCGATGGGACTGGTCGAGCTCATTGTACATGGATGCAGTACCGTTTCCACATAGTCCTTTTCATAGCGATCGTACTGCTCCTTCACAGGGTACTGACTTCGATCTTGCGCTACAACGGCTCCATACCAACCAAGTGCAAGCGGAAGGACCACGAACGAAAGCCAGGCATTCCGGCAGGAAACTCCTGCGGAGTTCATCATGGGGATCCTGTTTGCGTGTGTCCTCATCCTATACTACGCTCAATGGGCCGTATTTCAGGGATTATCTGAAGAGCAGGGTCATGCTTAACTCAAGGTCGTTCAACAGCAGCGTATTACCGCTGATGAAACCAGGTCCAACGGCTTCACTGAACTGTGCTTCTACTCTATAGGGTACGATGGGCCCAGGATGTTCAATGACGTCGTAGCTTGAGCTCCCGGATATCCAGCCGAACAAGTTGAAGTGGGCTGCTGCTGACACCAACAAGTTATTCTTCCTGATCGAAAAGTGTGGACCAACTTGCAAGAACAGGATCTGGGCTTGCACTTCCTGGGCGGAACGGAACCCGAATAGGGTATCAGAGTATTGCTTCAGGTAATCACGGTGCAAGTAGTAGACCGAGGGACCAGCCGAAAGCAGGAAGGAGGGCTTGTCAAACACATCAGGCGAGATCAAACAATAGGCCCATGAAAGTCGAGCGAGACAGTCCTTGGAAGAGCCACTTGAGAACTCGCCATACTCATGCTCGAAGTGAAGGGTTTGATCCCGATACGCGAAGGTCAATGTGCTAAGGCTTCGATGATTCTTTTCCGCTACAAGGCTGAGCGTGAAGAAGCCAGGGGAGTACTCTGGATTGCCAACGAAAGCGGCCATCATCGGGGGATCGGTTGCGGGCTTCTGATACGCGTTCATTGTACTAAGCCCAAGACGACCGACCCCGAAACCCCAAAGGCACTGCCTATCGGTCTGTATAGGAAAACTCTCGGGCGCTATGGAATCGGATCTCGTTGATCGGGTACCATCGGCTTGCGCCCGAAGTTCACCGCCGCCAATAACGCCGATTGCTAATAGGAGCCCTAGCATCCTATGTACCGATGCTCCAGCTTTGCAGCAATATGGGCAGCCGGTCAAACTCATCGATGCTGGTTGCCGATCACATGAAAGGGATCAATTGAGAGATGTTCATTGGCGGGGTTGATGGTGTCGAAGCAGGGATTCCTGAGCGGAGCCGAACGGGTCCCGCCCTTCGGCTTCTGCCACTTGCCATTGATGAAGAGCTCGTATTGCTCGTTCAGCTTGAAATGGTCCTTGCTTTCGGGGGCGGGGGCGAGTTGCCAGTCGATCGATTTTTTCTTCGTTGCCATTGGATCAAAGGTAACTGGCGTCAAGTGGTCAATACTGCCGTTCGCGCATGCCACCGATGGAGATCACCGTGAATTTGCCAGTTGGGTCGAAGTCGTTCTGCTCCATCAGGTCGATCAGCATGCGCGCAGCATCGGCGGCATTGGAACCTCCATACATATTCCCCCACGGCCTATCTTATGGCCTCCGTCCTTGACGGCATCCCCGTCGATCGCGGCACCTTGCAATGAGCGAACGCACCATCGTCCACTTGGATTTGGACAGCTTCTTCGTGAGCGTGGAACGCCTGAAGCACCCGCAGCTGCAGGGCAAGCCCGTGCTGGTGGGCAGCGACAGCGACCGCGGCGTGGTGGCCAGTTGCAGCTACGAGGCGCGGGCCTTCGGCGTGCGCAGCGCCATGCCCATGCGCACCGCCAAGCAGCTCTGCCCGGAGGCCGTCATCCTGCGCGGCGACAGCGGGGCGTACATGAAAAAGAGCGACGAGGTCACCGAGATCATCCGGGCGCGGGTGCCGCTCTTCGAGAAGACCAGCGTGGACGAATTCTATGTGGACCTCAGCGGCACCGAGAAGTTCTTCGGCGCACTGAAGCTGGCCAGCGAGCTGCGGCAGACCATCACCAGGGAAACGGGGCTGCCCAACAGCTTCGGCCTCAGCATCAACAAAACGGTGAGCAAGGTGGCCACCAACACCGCCAAGCCCAACGGCCAGCGCGAGGTGGAGCGCGGCACCGAGAAGCCCTTCCTGGCACCGATGTCCATCGAGGCCATCCCCGGCGTGGGCGAGAAGACGGCGCACCTGCTGCGCAGCATGGGCGTGGCCAAGATCCACACCCTGCAGGAGCTGCCCGTGGAGCTGATGCAGCGGCTGCTGGGCGAGCACGGCCCCGTGCTGTGGCGCAAGGCCAACGGCATCGACAACAGCCCCGTGGTGGCCTGGCACGAGCGCAAGAGCATCAGCACCGAGCGCACCTTCGAGCGCGACACCATCGACCTGGTGAAGCTGCGCGGCCTGCTCACCGCCATGGCCGAGAACCTCGCCTTCCAGCTGCGCAAGGGCCAAAAGCTCACCAGCTGCATCGCCGTGAAGATCCGCTACGCCGACATGAACACGCACACGCGCCAGCAGCGCATCGGCTACACCGCCGCCGACCACCTCATCCTGCCCGTGGTGCACGAGCTCTTCCGCGCGCTGTACGACCGCCGCCAGCGCATCCGCCTGGTGGGCATCCGCTTCAGCCACCTCGTGGGCGGCGGCCACCAGATGGACGCCTTCACCGACACCGAGGAGGCCATGAACCTCTACCAGGCCATGGACAAGATGCGCAAGCGCTTCGGCGACCGCGTGGTGATGCGCGCCACCAGCCTGGAGGCCAAAAGCATCGGCCGCATGGACAACCCCTTCGACGGACAGGCCCCGGTGCTGCTGGCGAACAGGCGGAGTTAGGGCTAATGAATGTAATGGACGCAAATGGACAGAAATTGACGCACCCGCTCTGGCGGGGCGCCTTGTCCATTTTTGTCCATTTGCGTCCATTTGAACCACCCCAACTAACTTGCAGAGCCATGCCCTCCAACCCCGAAAAGCCCCACCTCCTCCAACCCAGCGGCGGTTACGAAAAGCTGGTGAGCTACCAGGTGGCCAAACTCCTCTATGCCGTTACTGTGCGCTTCGTGGACCGCTACATCCCCCGGGGCAGCCGCACCCACGACCAAATGGAGCAAGCAGCCCGCAGCGGCGAGCGCAACATCGGTGAAGGCAGCAAGCTCAGCGCCACCACCAGGAAGTTGGAGATGAACCTCACCAACGTGGCGCGCGCCAGCATCGATGAGCTCCGCAAGGACTACGAAGCCTTCCTGGAGCAGCGCAAACTGCCCCTGTGGGAACCCATGGACCCGCGCCGCAAGGAACTGAGCAACGCGCGCTGCAAGAGCGCCGATGAAGTGGCACTATGGATCAAAGCCCTGTGGGAGCGCGAAAAAGAAGCGCGCATGGCCGCGCCGGAAGGGCCGCGCACCGCACGCACGCCCACCACCGTGCATGATCGCGCCTACGCCGAGATCAGCGCCAACGTGGGGCAAACACTTTGCAAGATCGCCATTCACCTCTTGGACAAGCAGGTGGACAGCCAAGCACGCAAATTCGAGAAGGAAGGCGGCTTCAGCGAGCGGCTGTACAAAATGCGCAGCGAGGCGAAAGCGAAGAAGGATCTGAATTAGCGGTGTTGGGCGTGTCCCCTTCCCTCCCTCGGCTCCACGCACGGGCCGGGTGCTCCGCTATAGCTGCTTCAGCCCGGCCTGCATCCACGGCGCTGCGGGGGCTTCCTCGCCCTGAGGCCCTCGAAGGGCGCCTCCTCGTTGCGGCATCCGCAATGGCCTTCTTGGCCGGGAGCTGCCGCTGCGCCCCCTCACGCGGGTTCGCGGGGGATCAACGAACTTGCCGGCCATAACATTCCACCCATGGCCGTTCCGGATTATCAATCGATCATGTTACCGCTGTTGCAACATGTGGCCGATGGCAAGGTCCACACGCTTCGCGACCTCACTGAAACCTTGGCTTCCTTCTTCAAACTGAGCGAGGAGGAAAAACGGGAAATGCTCCCCAGCGGTGCACAGTTCACATTCGCCAACCGCGTGGGTTGGGCCCGTACCTACATGAAGAAGGCCGGCCTATTGGACACGTCCAAGCGTGGTACGGCCCAGATCACTCAACGCGGGCTTGATGTCTTGAAGAAAAAGCCGGAACGCATCGATGTCCGGTTCCTGAAGCAGTTCCCCGAGTTCATGGAATTCCATTCCACCAAGCGGAGTGCCGACAATACCGCCGAGGAACCTTCTATGACGGACAACTCCCAAACACCGGAAGAGGTCCTCGACGAGGCATTTGAGCAGATCCACTCCACACTTGCCCGTGAGGTGTTGGCCAAAGTGCATGCACTCACCTGGATGGACTTCGAGCGCTTAGTGGTGCAACTGCTGGTGCGCATGGGCTATGGCGGCTCCGTGAAGGATGCCGGCCGCGCGCTGGCGAAGAGCGGCGATGAAGGCATCGACGGCACCATCAAGGAAGACCGGCTCGGATTGGACACCATCTACATCCAGGCGAAAAAGTGGCAGACCGGCAACACCGTGGGCAGGCCGGAGATCCACAAGTTCGTTGGGGCGCTCGCCGGGCAAGGCGCCAAGAAGGGCATTTTCATTACCACCTCGTCCTTCTCCAAAGAGGCCCGCGACTACACCCCGCGCAACGAAACCAAGATCGTGCTGATCGATGGCGATGAACTCACCCGCCTGATGATCGACCACGACCTCGGCGTCACCCCGCAGCGCTCCTACACCGTCAAGCGCATCGACAGCGATTTCTTCGGGGAGGAATAGGAAGCGTGCAATGCGGCCACATCAGAACTTCAATTTCTTCAGGTCGCGCCGTGCATCCCACACGTGGTGTACGACGATGGAATCGGCAAACACCTCGTAGAACAGCAGATACTCCCCCACGGACAGCACCCGGATACCCGGAATGTCCGTGGGCCTTCCGATGAACGGGTGGGATAGGATGGTATGCGTGGCGGTGCGTAAGCGTTCGAAGAGTTTGAGGCTGTAGCTCGGCGAACCGTTCCGTTCAAGCCAATAGGCAAGGATTTCCTTGCGGTCCCGTTCCGCTGGCGCCGTCCAAACTATTTGCCGAGCCATTCCCGGACGGCTTCGTCCCCCTCCTTCGCGTCGCGTATGCGTCCACGCTTCAAGGCGGCCCTGCTCTTGGCGATGGCCTTCTTTTGCCCGGGGGTGGTGATGAACGGTGCAATTTCACGACCGGCATCTTTCAGCATGCGCTCCACTTCACGCAACAATTTCACGTCCGTGGTGGCATGGATGCGGGCGATGAGCTTCTTGCGCAATTCAGGCGTGGACATGCCCAAAGGTAAGGCTCGTGTACGGGCGGCAATGCACCATCCATACATCATCCTTGTCCTATCTTTGAAGAACCATGGCCCAAGTATTCGAACGCATTACCGTTGACCCCTCCGTGTGCGGAGGGCGGCCCTGCGTGCGCGGCATGCGCATCCGCGTGAGCGATGTGCTGGACCTGCTGGCCTCGGGGTTGAGCGCGGAGCAAGTGCTGGCGGAGCTGCCCGACCTGGAACGGGAGGACATTGATGCGGTGCTGCGCTTCGCAAGCACCCGCTTGGACCATCCCATCCTTGCCGCGTGATCCTGTGGATCGACATACACTTGCCGCCAGCCTTGATACCATGGCTTGCGACCCGCTTCAACCTGAAGGCGATCGCCATGCGGGACCAAGGCATGCAACGCATGGCGGATGTGGACATTTTCCAGCGAGCGCGTGAGGCGGAGGCGACCATCATCACCAAGGACAAGGACTTTGTGGATCTGGTCCAGCGCCTCGGCCCGCCTCCCAAGGTCATTCGCCTCACCATGGGCAACACGTCCAACGAAAATCTTCAACGTGTGCTGGCCATCACACTTCCCGATGCCCTGCGCTTGCTGGATGATGGCGAAGCATTCATTGAGATCGGGAAAAGCGTGTGACTTGCCGGGGCCGCCAAGCTCCCCTCACTTCCCCCCATACCTCGGATCCGCCTTCCATGGCAGTTTCTCCACGCTTTGCGTGCGCAGCGAATGGTGCCCGAACTCCTCCTCCACCACGCCGGTGAGGCGGTACACGCCGCGGCCACGGAACGGATAGCGCGCCGCCACCGCAGGGAACTGCGTGCTGTCCCACAGCTCGCCGGCGGTATCGATGAACGAGCCGAAGCTCATCCACTCGCCGGTGCGCGTGCTGGCGGGCTTCACATGCACCATGTAGCCCAGCATGGTTACGCGCTTGCCGATGTGGGCGGGCATGTCTTGTTTGAGGATGGTTGGGGGGTAGTTCGTAGTTCGTCGTTCGTAGTTGTCCGTTGTCCGTCGGGAATGGTCGGAGGCAGCCCTGACAACCGACAACTCACAACTATCAACCACCCGCACCTTCGCGTCTTCGCGCCTTCGCGTGAGCTCCTTGGCGCTCTTGGCGTCTTGGCGGTTCTCTTCCCCGCTTTCCACCAGCCCGAACGGATCGCACAACGGAAAGCCCAGCAGCTCCAGCTCGTCGTAGGCATCGGCCAGGGGATAGTGGTGCAGCTCGGGCAGGCGCGGCTCCTCCACCTTGGTGATGAACAGGTCGCCATCAGCGGTGACGGCCACAGGGCTGTGCAGCAGGGTAAGGTCCCACAGCAGCTGCGGCTTGCTTTTGCCGGTGAAGCGCAGCGCACCCGCACGGATGAGGATGCGCGCCTGCTCCAGCGGCAGCGGCACGCGGTGCAGCAGGTCTTCCAGGTCGTGGAAGGAGCCGTGGCGGCGGCGTTCGTGCAGGATCAGTTGCACGGTTTCGGCGGTGAGGCTTTTGAGGTTGGCGAGGCCGAGGTAGATGCGGGGGGAGTTCGTGGTTCGTAGTGTGTAGTTGTTGGTTGTTCGTTGTTGGTTGTTAGGCCCTCCCGGACAACTATCAACTAACAACTGACAACCCGGCCCCTTCGCCAGCACACAGAACTCATCACTCACATTCACGCAAGGCGCCTCGATCACCGCGCCGTGGCGGCGCGCCTCGTGCAGGTAGAATTCCAGGCTGTAAAAGCCGCCGAAGTTGTTGGCCACGGCCACCATGAATTCCAGCGGGTGGTGGGCCTTGAGCCAGAGGCTCTGGTAGCTCTCCACGGCGTAGCTGGCGCTGTGGCCCTTGGCGAAGCTGAAGCTGGCGAAGCTCTCGATCTGCCGCCACACCTCTTCGGCTTGCCCCGGCGGATGGCCTTTTGCTTTGCAGTTGGCGAAGAACTTCTCCTGCACGGCCTTGAACTCGGGCCGCTCGCGGAAGCGCGCCGTCATGCCGCGCCGCAGCAGGTCGGCCTCCTCCAGGCTGAGGCCCGCGTAGAGATGGGCCACCTTCAGCACGTCCTCCTGGTACACCATCACGCCGTAGGTGTCGGGCATGATCTCCAGCAGCTCCTTGGGCGCGCGCTTCACCCGCTCGGGATCGTTGTGGCGCAGGATGTACTCGCGCATCATGCCGCTCTCGGCCACGCCCGGGCGGATGATGCTGCTGGCGGCCACCAGCGTGAGGTAGTCCTCCACGCGCAGCTTCTTCAGCAGCATGCGCATGGCGGGGCTTTCCACGTAGAAGCAGCCCACGGTGTCGCCGGTGCGCAGCAGCTGTTTGATGGCGGGATCCTGCTTGAAGCGGGGGATATCATGGATGTTGGGTCGATCCATTGGATCGACGGTACAGCGATCTGGATCGACGGTGCAGTGGGTGGATGTCCCATTGTCTGATCGTCTGATCATCTGATCGTCTGATCCCGCATTTACCATCTCCACCGCATCCCGTATGTGCCCCAGGCCGCGCTGGCTCAGCAGGTCGAATTTGTGCAGGCCGAGGTCTTCGCATTCCAGCAAGCTGAGCTGCACCACGGGGAAGCCCTTGGGCGGGCGGAAGAGTGCACCATAGTGCGTTACGGGCTTGTCGGTGATGACGATGCCGCCCACGTGGATGCCGAACTGGTGCGGCATGCCGATGAGCTTCTGTGCGTAGCGCACCACGGCCTGCGCCACCTTGTCCAGGCTGCCGCTGTTGGCCTGCGCGCTGGGGCGTCCGCCGCCGTAGCGGCTTCTGCCTTCGGAAAGCGCATCGATCTCCTCCGGCGGCAGGCCCACGGCCTTGCCCAGCTCACGCACGGCGCCGCGCCACTGGAAGGTGGTGTAGGTGGCCACCTGCGCGGCGTGGATATCAGCGGCACCGTTGTACTTCGCGAACACATACCGGTACACTTCGTCCCTGTCCTTCCAGCTGAAGTCGATGTCGAAGTCGGGCGGCTTTTTGCGGGCGGTGCTGATGAAGCGCTCGAAGTAGAGGTTGAGCTCGATGGGGTCCACGTCGGTGATGCCGAGGCAATAGGCCACTAAGCTGTTGGCGCCACTGCCGCGCCCCACGTGGAAGAAGCCACGGCTGTGCGCATGGCGCACGATGTCGTGGTTGATGAGGAAGTAGCTGATGAAGCCCATGCGTTCGATCACGTCCAGCTCGTGCTGCAGGCGCGCCAGCACCTTCTCCGTGGGCTGCGGGTAGCGGCGATGCACGCCCTCCAGCGCGAGGCGATGCAGTTGCTCGCGGTCATGCGCGATGCCCTCACCAAACACCTTGCGCGTTTTGTCGCTGTCGTCGAAGGTGATGCTGCATTGCTCCAGCAGTTCTTCGGTGTTGCACAGCAGCTCGGGAAAATCGCGGTAGAGGCGGCGCACCTCCGCTTCACTGCGGAAGGTTTCGTCAGGGCTCGCGAGTTCTTCGGCAGGCAACAGGCTGATCAGCGTGTTGCGGTCCATGGTGCGCAGCAGGCGGTGGGTGTTGAAGTCCCCCGGGCTTGCTCCGGGGTTGCTGCGGAAGGTGACGGGCAGCAAGGCCACCAGCTCGTTCAGCCGTTTGGCCCACGGACTGAAGGGCAGGCGCGTGAGCTCGCAGGGCCGGATGCCGATGCGCTCGTTGGGGTGCAGGGTGCGCGGCGGCGTGCTGAAGGGCAGGATGATGAAGGCGTCGGGAGCCATTGCCGTCCTTCGACTCCGCTCAGGACAGGGCAATGGCTCACCATCCAATAAATGCGGGCTGAGCAGTTCGTTCAGTTGTTGGTAGCCGTTGTTGTTCTTCGCCAAGCCGATGTAGAGCAGCCTCGGCCCCCCTGAGCGAAGTCGAAGGGGGCGGAACTCGATGCCGGCCACCGGGCGGATGCCATACTTGCCAGCCAGGCGCACAAAGTCGGGGATGCCGGCGGTGTTGTGGATGTCGGTGAGGGCAAGGGTGCGCACGCCGGCCTTGGCGGCCTCTTCCAGCAGCGCTTCGGGCGACATCACGCCGTACTTGAAGCTGAACCAACTGTGTGCGTTGAGGAACATGATCGACGGCTATTATGGCGATCCGCCGACGGATAAGATAGCGTGTTTTGAACCACGCAACGACCTCAGGGTCCCCTGCGGGAGACCGATGGCAAGAAGCGTCCCATCAAGGTCACGCGCCGGGAACCTTGGTGCGCAAGGCCGAAGATGAGCTACCGACTACTTCAACGGCTTGGTCCGCGGCTTCATCCATACGTGGACCTCCTCCACCTCCAGTTGGCCGGTGGCCACGCGGATGACCAGGTCGTATTCTTCGTCGCGCCCTGCATGGATATCAAGGTCTCCATCCTGAAGGATCAACCGTGCCAGCGCGAAGTCGGTGCGCTTGTTCCCATCGATGAACGGGTGCCCGGTGATGATGCCATGCATCATGGCCGCAGCCTTTTCCATGGCGGTAAGGAAGAGGTCAACGCCGTCAAACGTCGCAAAAGGCCGGTTCAATGATGCGTCCAAAATGCCCTCGTCGCGCACCCCATGCGAACCGCCGAACCGGCGAATAAGCTCATCATGGTAAAACAGGGCTTCCCCCCGGCCGATCATTGGGCCAAGCGCTGGAGCAGGACCTTATCCTCCTCGATGTTCTTGAAGAACCTGGCCATGCGCTCCATGGAAGCTTGCTCACCCTTGGCCAATTCTTCAATGGCGTCCAACACGCGCTGCACCATGCTTGCCGGGGCCTGGTCCGGAATGTCCTTGATGCGGTCCAGCATCAACTGCTTGAGTTCCTTGGTGCTCATGGTTTGCCAAAGTTAGCCATCGGCAGGCAGCGGAGCCACGGCGCAGTTTCCGCCAGGGATGGCAGCGGCAGCTCCCGCGCGGACGGGCCCTGCGGAGGCGTGCAGCGAGGAGGACCCGAGGAACGAGGGCACCCCGGAGCGCCGCCCCCGCAGGCCCGGGCGCGCGGGACTACAGCGGACAGCCCGCCCGGGCGGCCAAAAGCAAAGCTCCGCACTCCCTTGCTTCTTGGTTCCGGTTTTCCCAAGCCCGCGCCCCGTTACTTTGCAGCCATGGCCAACGCGCAAGACCATCCCTTCCAGCTCACCAACACGCTTTCGCGGAAGAAGGAGCCCTTCATCCCGCTGAACCCGCCGCACGTGGGCCTGTACGTGTGCGGCCCCACGGTGTACAGCGACGTGCATTTGGGCAACGTGCGCAGCTTCCTCACCTTCGATGTGCTGGTGCGCTGGCTGCGCCACATCGGCTACACGGTGCGCTACGTGCGCAACATCACCGACGTGGGGCACCTGGTGGGCGACGAGGACGCGGGCGAGGACAAGATCGCCAAGCGGGCCCGGCTGGAGCAGCTGGAACCGATGGAGATCGTGCAGAAGTACACGAACGGCTTCCACGACGTGATGCGGCTGTTCAACATCCTGCCGCCGAGCATTGAGCCCACCGCCACCGGGCACCTGATCGAGCAGATCGACATGATCGAACGCATCATGGCCAACGGTTATGCGTACGAGGTGAACGGCTCGGTGTATTTCGACGTGCCGAAGTACGCGGAGAAGCATGCCTACGGCGAGCTGAGCGGCCGGAAGATCGACGAGCTGGTGGCCAATACGCGCGGCACCGAGGGGCAGGACGAGAAGCGCAGCCCGCTGGATTTTGCGCTGTGGAAGAAAGCGGAAAAGGGCCACCTGATGCACTGGCCTTCCCCTTGGGGCGAAGGCTTTCCGGGCTGGCACCTGGAGTGCAGCGCGATGAGCACCAAGTACCTGGGGCAAACGTTCGACATCCACGGCGGAGGCATGGACCTGAAATTCCCGCACCACGAGTGCGAGATCGCGCAGAGCGTGGCCGCCGACGGGCACGCGCCAGTGCGCTACTGGATGCACGGCAACATGCTCACGGTGAACGGCCGGAAAATGGCCAAGAGCGAGGGCAACGGCTTCACGCCGGAAGAGCTGATCAGCGGCAACCACAAATTGTTGGAGCGCGGCTACTCCGCCATGACGGTGCGCTTCTTCATGCTGCAGTGCCACTACGCCAGCACGCTGGATTTCAGCAATGCGGCCATGCAGGCGGCGGAAAAGGGCCTGCAGCGCCTGATGGCGGCGAACGAGGTGCTGAAAGGATTCACCGCCAAGACGCCAAGCGCGCCAAGCAGTGCGGCGGAAGGCTTCGATGTGGAGGCCCTGGCGAATGCGTGCCATGCGGCGATGAATGACGACCTGAACACGCCGGTGATGATCGCGCAGCTCTTCGAGGGCGTACGGGCGATCAACGGAGCCAAGGCGGGCACGGTGGCGCTGTCGCAGGCGGACATCGACACCTTGCGCAAGCTGTACGACGCCATGCTCTTTGCGGTGCTGGGCCTGCGGGAAGAAGCAGGAACCAAGCAGGATGAGGGCCTGGACGCCGGTTTAATGGACGTGCTGCTGGGCCTGCGCGCCGATGCGAAGAACCGCAAGGATTTCGCCACGAGCGACCTGATCCGCGACAAGTTGGCGGCGCTGGGCATCACGGTGAAGGACACGAAGGAGGGCGTGGTGTGGGAGAGATCATGATCTTTCACCGCCAAGGCGCCAAGAGCGCCAAGAAGAACAGGGCTTCTGGAATTCTTTCACCGCCAAGGCGCAAAGTGCGCCAAGGAGAACAGGGCTTCTGGAATTCTTTCACCGCCAAGGCGCAAAGTGCGCATAAGTGGTAACCCGGGATAGGCTACTTTCAGTCCGCCATGACAGAAGATGAACTTGCCGCTAATGCGGTGGATGCCATGATCGAAGTGCACCGCGAGCTGGGGCCAGGGTAGTTGGAAAGCAGTTATGAGCATTGCCTGTTGTACGAGTTGGTTGATCGCGGGCTGCAGGTGGAAAGGCCAGTGCCATTGCCATTGCAATACAAGGGTGTGAACTTGGAGATAGGCTATCGGATCGACCTGTGGCTGGAGTGCAAGCTCATCATCGAGATCAAGTCCGTGGAAACATTGCTGCCCGTGCACATGGCGCAGGTGATCACTTACCTTAAGCTCTCCGACACCCGCCTTGGTCTGTTGGTGAACTTCAACGAAAAACTCGTCACCCAAGGGATCCGCCGGGTTGCCAACAGGCTCAAGGAATAGCGTATTGCTCTAGGAGCTCTTGGTAGCGTAGCTGTTGTATCCTTGGCACTCTTGGCGTTTTGGCGGTAACCGCAACTCCATAACCTTGGCGCTCTTGGCGTCTTGGCGGAAATTGCAACTCCATACCCTTGGCGCTCTTGGAGTCTTGGCGGTAACTGCATTTCCCCGCAATAAAATTCCCGTACGAACTTTGACCCCGATGCCCTCCATTCTCCACCGCATTCTTGGCTTCGGCCTGGTGCTTGTATTGCTCGCCGCCTGTCAAACGGAAACCACGCCCGTGGTAACCAAGCCTGAGGCAACCGCCCCCGCCCTCCCCCCGCCCCCGCACTTCAACGGCGACAGCGCGTATGCCTTCGTGGCCAAGCAGGTGGCCTTCGGGCCGCGCGTGCCGGGCAGCGCCGCGCACAAGGCCTGCGGCGATTGGATGGTGGCCAAGCTGAAAAGCTACGGGGCCACGGTCATCGAGCAAAATGCGGAGGTCACCATTTACAGCGGGCAGAAGGTGCCCATGCGCAACATCATCGCCAGTTGGCAACCGGAGAAGACGGACCGCATCCTGCTCTTTGCCCACTGGGACACGCGCCCCATGGCCGACCAGGATCCTGCGCGGAAAAACGAACCCATTGATGGTGCCAATGACGGTGGCAGCGGCGTAGGCGTTCTGCTGGAGATCGCCCGCCACCTGGCCCAGCAAGCACCGCAAGTGGGCGTGGACCTCTTCTTTACCGATGTGGAGGACATGGGCGAACCGCACGGCGCCATGGGCCTGGGGCAGGAGAGCTTGAAGACCTGGTGCCTGGGCACGCAGTACTGGGCCAAGAACCCGCATGTGCCCAACTACAAGGCACGCTTCGGGATCCTGCTGGACATGGTAGGCAGCAGGGATGCGGTATTCCCGAAGGAAGCCTACAGCATGCACTACGCCGCCGGCATCGTGAACAAAGTGTGGAAGGCGGCTGCCACAGCGGGCCACGGCAACCGTTTCCTCAGCGAAACGCGCCAGTACGTGGGCGTGGACGACCATGTGTTCGTGAACGAATACGGCATCCCCAGCATCGACATCATCGCGTACGACGCCGCCACGCAAGGCTTCCCGCCCACTTGGCACACCCATGATGACAACCTGGCCAACATCGACAAGGAAAGCTTGCAAGCCGTAGGCGCCACGGTGGCCCAGCTGGTGTGGACGGAGCGCTGACCATTCGCCAACGCATCAATTTGCCGATCGATCGATTGGCAGAACGGCGAATTGCTCCTACCAGCCGAACCCGTAGGCCCAGCCGATGGTGAAGGCCAGGGCCGAGGTCTCCGCATACTCCATTCCGGCCTGTGCGAAATTCCCGGTCAGGAGGTTCTTTCCACCACCGATCTGGTAACCCACGGCACCGTACAGGTCCATGAAACCACCGTCCGTGGTGCCGCGCACCCCCATCCGGATGCCCAGGGGCACCAGTACCTTCGAAACCTCACGGGGCGGGGCAGGAACGGCGATCAGGTCCCCATTGCTGCTATAGTACAGTGTGCCATCGCTTGCCCATTCCTGCTTCAAGCGCCGTATGCCGATGTACGTGCCGATGTATCCATGTGTGCCATCATCTTCGCCCAACGCATATTCGGTGTGGTAGTTGATGCTGAACAAGGAAGGTTCCATGGTGTAGCCGATGGCACTGCCGGAGACATCGAGGTAGACATACTCCGGACCGGTCTTCAGCGCATGGGCCACATCGAAGGTCACGTCCAGCCCTGCGGTGAGCTTGTCGTTGAAGGACCGGTCCATTCCCAAGCCCATGCAGTAGTTCCCGAAACGCGGCAATTCGTACACCCCGTGGCCTTCACCCAGGATGAACCTTATGGCGGTGGACTGCGCGGAAGCGGCGGTGCCGGAAACAACAACGAGGAGAAAGGCGTGCAACAGCTTCCGCATCACTTCAGGAATTCGATGTTCAACATTTCCAAGGCGGTGGTGATGGGCACGCCGAAACCGATGCCTTCCACGCCCGCGGCCTTGATCTTCAGGGTGGCCACGCCCATCACCTTACCGTCGGCACCGATCAACGGCCCGCCGCTGTTTCCCGGGTTGATGGGCACATCCGTTTGCAGGTACTTGCAGCCTTCGATCTCGCGCCTGCCGCTCAAGATCCCGCGCGTTACCGTTTGCCCCAGCGACTTGTCCAATGGGGTACCTATGGCATAGAGCTCCTGGCCGAGCTGCAGGTCCGCATCATTGCCCAAAGCCAGCGCGGGCAGGTCATTGCCGGGCACCTTGATCAAGGCCAGATCGAAATCACGGTTCACCTTCACCACCTGGCCATCCAGGCTGAAGCCCTGTTCAAAGCGCACCTTGGCCGTGGCGCCGGTGCCCACCACGTGCGCATTGGTGATGATATGGCCATCATTGGTGATCAGGAAGCCGCTGCCGTGGCCGTCCTTCATCTCCACGGTCACCACGCCCTTCACCAAGGCGGGGATCATGGCATTGCGGTCGGTGAAGCTGATCGTGGACGGCCGGGCCAGTTGGATGACCTCCCCCTTGGAGCGCTCCCTTCCGGTGATGGTGGCCGCCGCGATCCGATCATAAAGGCCCTCCTCATCCAACAGCTGCCGGGCGGCATCCTGCATTGCCGCGGAGAACACTTCCCTCCGGTACCCGGAATGAACAGGCCAGTCCGTAGCCTTGCTGATGGTGAAAAGCACACTGTCATTGTCCATGCCGTTGTAGAACCGCCAGTCCAGTTCGACGTGCACGTGGCCGAACACCACATGGTCCTTCTCTTCAAGTTGCATGGCCACGCCCTTGAGCAGGGGCTTCACCAACACCTTCGCCCGTTGGATCTCCTCGTTGCCCTTGGTGGTTCCCGGCCGCACCTGGTGCGCCTCCAGGTACGTGCCGTCCATGGCCTTCACCATGGCGGAAGTGGCCGTGGCGGGGTAGCGCAGGTCGCCGAACTCCTTGCTGTCCAAGGTTAGTTCCTGCCCGCCAACGTGGCCCAGTTCGGATCCAGGGGCCAACGCGTGCTCCAATACCATTACCGGGAGGTCCAGCCGCTGCCGTTCCTCGGGCCAGGCCTTGTACATGTTCAGCTTCAACTCCGGTGCGTGGAAACCATACAAGGAACTGCTGCCGGCATCGGCGATATAGGGAATGCCCAGCAGCATCGCATCGGCCAGCAGCACCGTGTTCTTGCGTTTCGGCCGCAGTTGCACGGTCACCGGTTGCCGTCCGTCCATGCGGAGCTCCAAGGTCGCCGCATCTCCCGTGGGCTTGTCCAGGTTGTACGCATACGGCGTTGAGCCCACCTCCGCGCCGTTGATGTACACCTTGGCCCCGGATGGCTCGCTGGTGATCGATAGGCCTTGGTTCCCTTTGTTGAGCAAGGAGGCACAACCCGGCAGGATGACCAACGTGCCCAAAAGGCATAGGACCATGAAATGAGAGGATCGCATGGTGGCAAATATCGACGGATCAGGTAGACCGGAACCTGTACTCCGCGCACTTTCCGTCCTCGCCCATGGCGGTGGCGATGGTGCCACTGCGGTAAAATGGCAGGACTGCGGGCACCGGTGGTATCTTGCACGCATGTCCGCACTGCCCAAACGTTGGCGCCTGAAACCGCCTGTGGACCCGGCCATCGTGGCGGCCCTTACCCACGCGCGCTGTTCGCCTGAACTGGCCACCTTGCTGGCCCAGCGGGGCATCCGCACCCCGGAGGAAGCACGCGAATTCTACCGCCCTTCCCTGAACCACCTGCACGACCCGTTCCGGATGAAGGACATGGACCGGGCCGTGGAACGCATCGAGCAGGCGCTGCGCGAGAAGGAGCCGATCATGGTGTACGGCGACTATGACGTGGACGGGACCACCTCCGTGGCGTTGGTATACGGCGTGCTGTCGCGGCTTACCGGGGCCATCATGCACTACATACCGGACCGCTATGCGGAAGGCTATGGCGTATCCCTCCTGGGCATCGATCGTGCGGCGGAACGCGGCGTGAAGCTCATCATCGCGCTGGACTGCGGCGTAAAGGCCGTGGACAAGGTTGCATACGCCAAGGAAAAGGGCATCGACTTCATCATTTGCGACCACCACTTGCCGGGCGAACAACTCCCCGATGCCTTCGCCGTGCTGGACCCCAAGCGCGCAGACTGCCCATACCCGTACAAGGAACTGAGCGGCTGCGGCATCGGCTTCAAGCTGATGCAGGCCTTTGCACAGCACAACGACATTGCCTTCAAGGACCTGGAGGAAATGCTGGACCTGGTGGCCATCAGCATCGGCTGCGACATTGTTCCGCTTGACGGAGAGAACCGGACGCTGGCCCACTTCGGATTGAGGCAGTTGAACAACGGCAAAAAGCGGCCCGGGATACAGGCCTTGCTCGATCTTTCCAACATCAGGAAACCACTCACCGTCATGGACCTGGTGTTCGTGTTGGGGCCGCGCATCAACGCTGCGGGGCGCATCGAGCACGGGCAGCAGGCCGTGGAACTGCTGCTCGCAAAAACCAGTTTCGAGGCGGAGAACATCGCCAAGCGCGTGGACGGCAACAACGCTACGCGCCAAGGCTTGGACAAGGCGATCACGTCGGAAGCATTGGGGATGTTTGAAACGGATGCTTTCCTGAAGGATTCCTGGAGTTCGGTGGTGTTCAATCCCAAATGGCACAAGGGCGTGGTGGGCATCGTGGCTTCGCGCCTCATCGAGCAGCACTACCGGCCCACCATCGTGCTCACGGAAAGCAACGGCAAAGTGGCCGGCAGCGCGCGCAGCGTGAAAGGCTTCAACGTGTACGAGGCCATCGCCTCCTGCGCGGAGCTGCTGGAGCAGTACGGCGGGCACATGTATGCGGCGGGCCTCACCATGAAGCCGGAGAACGTGGAGGCGTTCCGCTTGCAGTTCGAAGCCGTGGTGCGAGAAACCATGCCTCCGGAACTGCGGGTCCCGGAAGAAGAGGTGGACCTGGAGATCAGCTTGGCGGACATCCGGATGCCATTCGTGCGCGGCATTGAGGCCATGGCGCCGTTCGGTCCGGCCAACATGAAACCCGTGTTCCTGACACGGGGCGTGGTGGCCAGCGAGGCGCGCACCATCGGCAGTACCGGCGAACACCTCAAGTTCCGCGTGATCGACCCGAAGCACCCGGGACCACCGCTCGAAGCGATCGCATTCCGCCAAGCCGGACAGCTGGAGATGGTCAGGGCCGGGGAGCCGTTCAGCTTGCTGTACAACATTGAGCTCAACCATTTCAACGACCGCGTGTCGCTTCAGTTGAACGTGAAAGACATGAAAGCGGGCACGGAGCATGTGCCCGAAACCGACCGCGTTGAAACTGCCCGAGCCTGATGCCCACGTTGCTGCCCCCGCCCGATGATGAGCATTGGATGCGCCACGCCCTTCGGGAAGCCGAGCTGGCGTTCGCTGCGGACGAGGTGCCCATCGGAGCGGTGATCGTGGCCGGGGACCGGATCATTGCACGTGGCCACAACCTCACCGAGCGCCTCAACGACGTGACCGCGCATGCGGAGATGCAGGCCATCACCGCCGCTGCGGAGCACATTGGCGGCAAGTATTTGCAGGACTGCACCCTTTATGTCACGCTGGAACCCTGTGTGATGTGTGCCGGCGCATTGAACTGGAGCCATATCGGCCGCATCGTCTTTGGTGCCTTCGATGAAAAAGCAGGCTACCGCCGGGTGGGCAGCATGCTGCTTCACCCCAAAACGCAGATCACCGGCGGTGTGCTGGAGCCGGCCTGCGCCGATCTGATGAAGGCGTTCTTCCGGAAGAAACGGACACTGGGGAGGTAGCTGTCATTCTGCGCCCATGGTTGATGAAACAGCGATGTTGTTTTACATAACTTCGCAAAAGCACTTGCCAAGCATGGACTACCGTAAGCTCATCACCATTGAACCCGGCAAACGGAGCGGCAAGCCGTGCATTCGTGGTCTTCGCATCACCGTGGGCGATGTACTCGGCTATCTCGCATCGGGCATGTCCCGTTCGGAGATCCTGTCGGACTTCGACGAATTGACCGAAGAAGATATACTTGCCTGCCTCGCCTATGCAGCAGATCGCGAACGCTTCACGACGATCATACCATCAGCAGCGTGAAGTTCTTGATCGATGAGAACCTATCGGACAAGCTGGTTACAGGCTTGAACCACGAGTTTCCGGGTACCCGGCACGTTAAGCAACTTGAACTCGTGCATAAGCCGGACGCGGTGTTGTGGTCACGTGCCAAGGGAGAAGGGTTTGCCATCCTCACCCAGGATGATGATTTCACGGAAATGAGCATGCTGCTCGGGCATCCGCCCAAGGTGGTCCATTTGGCATCAGGCAACCGCACCACCCGGGAATGGTTGCGCATCATTCAAGCCAACTCCAAACGGATCAAGGAATTCGCGGATGATGGTGAGGCCGGGCTGATGGTGATCCGCTAGGATATTGCCCGGACCGCGCGGCATTAAGTTCTGTAGGAAAGCACCATTCGCAGGTCGTATTTCGTGGTGAATGGTCCGCAGGGCGCAACCGGTTCATGCCCCGATCCCTACGAACCATGGGCCACGCCCTATCCCCCCGCAACCAAATACCTCCGGCTCAGGCTGCGCAAGGGCACCCACGCCGCCAAGGTGCCGATGGCCATTACGGCGATGAATATCATCACCAGGTCGGTCCAGATCACTTGCACGGGATAGGCCTCCACCACGGAACCTTCCAGGGAAACCACGCCGGTCCATAGCTGTATGCCGCAAATGGCCAACCCGCTCACCAGGCCGACAAAGGCCCCCACCACCACGATCAACAGGCCCTCCAGGAAGAACACCCGGCGGATGAAGCCGTCGGTAACGCCCATGCCGCGGAGCGTACGCATGTCCTGCCGCTTCTCGATCATCATCAAGGTGAGCGAGGCGATGATGTTGAAGGCGCCGATGAGGCCGATGAAGGCCAGCACCGCGAAGGTGAACCACTTCTCGTTGGCGTTGGTGGCATACATGAGCGCATTCTTTTGGTAGCGTGTCCTCACCGTGAAAGCGGGGCCCGCAATGCGCTCCACGGCGGCCTTCAGCTCTTCCGGGCGCGTACCCGGCACCGCTTGCAGTTCCAAGGCGTTGACCTCGCCCCCATAGTGCAGCAGTTCCGCAGCGAAGGCGATCGGCGCCAGCAGGTACTGCCCGTCAAACTCCATGTTGATGGTGAATGCCCCGGCCACCGGCACGTTGCGCTGCTCAAAGGCGGAGGGGGAGAGCTGGCGGATCTTTCTGCCGCGGATAAGCGCGCCGATCTGCAGCGGAGCGGTAACGCCATCGTCCTTGGGCACGGCCAGGGCATCCTTCAGTGCGGCCCCCAGGATCACAACGGGGCCGTGGACATTGGCCATTTCGGCGGTACCGGCATACATGTGCTCATCCAAGCGGCTCATGTGCATGTACTGGGGCTCCACCCCCTTCATGGTGGCCACGGCCTGCCGATCGCCAGCGCGCAGCAGCACGTTCTCCTCGATCACCCAGCTGGTGCGCTCCACGCCGGGCAAGGCCTTGATCGCCTCAAGGTCCAAGCTGTCGCGCGGGAAAGTCTTGCCAGCGGCGGGCGTGATGGTGATGTCCTGGTCGAACGGGCTGTACAAGGTGTCCACCAACTGCGAGATGCCGTTGAGCGTGCTGAGCACCACCACCATGGCCGCCGTGACCACCGCCACCACCACGATGCTGATCAGCGTGATGATGTTCACGGCGTTCTGCTTGCGTTTGGCAAGCAGGTAGCGGCGGGCGAAGAGGAGGGGGAGGTTCACGGGGTGAAGATCGCAGCGGTGCGCTATATTCGCTAATCACATTGTCTTTGTTGCATGAGGGGTGTCTGGGCCCGGACAACGATCTTGACCACCGCCTTGCTGCTTTCAACTTTATCAGCAAATGGCCAGTGGGAGGTTCGCGCCTTGGCGGGCGCAGGGCTCAGCCGGTTCAATACGGACATGCACCTGGCCCACGGCCGTGATGAAACCCAGGCCGTGCAGCACCGCTTTTCGTGGTTGCTGGGGGCCACTGCCGCACATTCCATCACGGACAAGCTGGCGTTCAGCAGCGGCTTGTGCTGGTCCGCCTTCAACGGCAACAATGAACTGTGGGTCCGAGGCAACCTGGCCCAAGAGCAGCAGTGGCAACTACAATACTTGTACTTGCCATTGATGGTCCATTTCCGTTGGCAAGGTGCGCGTGCGGGTGCTGGCTACCAACTGGGCATTCCGGTAGCAAGTTCCATCACCTTCACCGATCACAATGCATGGATGGGCATGCCTGATCAGCGCTCTTCCACGCACCGGCTGGACCTGCTGCGCGCCGATGCGGGAATAGTGGCGGAAGCGGGCTATGACCTTGGAAAGAAGTTCGGTGTGGGATTGCGCTACTACCGGGGTTTAAGCGACATCAAGGACCATTCAGACGGATTGATGGCCCCATTGTACCCGGAGCAATTCGTCCTGGTGGTCAGCTATGGCCTGCTTCCGATGGCAAAACCCGCGAAACCGGAGGTTCCTGTTCCTGCTTCACCGGCACCACGGTAGCATCTACTTCCACGCCTTCACGATCAGCCCCGTGCCGGTGGGGTGCTTGCCATTCACGTCGAACCAGTTGAGCACGAAGGCGATTGGATAGGCGACGAGGTAGTAGAACGGAAGCACGATGAAGAAGAGCTTGGTGGCATTGAGCATCAGCAGCGGCCACTTCATGCTGAGTTTCCAACTGATCTTGCCCGGGGCACCGTAACTGTAGCGGGCTTCCACCTTGCTGAAGCCGTTGCGCAGGGCCTTGGCGCGGATGTCGTCGATGTTGTAGCCATCGCGCACATGCTCCTCGATGAACGAACCTTCATCCTCGCCGTGTACGTCACTGCCGCCCTGGTCGCTGGGCGTGCTGATGATGAGCATGCCGCCGGGCTTCAACGAGGTGCTGTAACAACGCAGTGCCGCTTCATCCTCAAGGATGTGCTCCATCACGTCCACGCACACCACCAGCTCAAAAGCCTCCGGGCGCTGGAATTTCGTCACGTCGCCCACCTCGAATTTCACCTGCGGCCGGCCGATCTTTTGGAAGAAGGCATTGCAATCGGCCACCTGCTCTTCTTTCACATCAATGGCGGTGATGCTCCACTTGGGCGAAAGCCCGCTGAGCCAGTAGCTGTATTGGCCGAACCCTGCGCCTGCATCGTATATGGCCAATTCGCGGCCACGCTTGTCCCGCGCCCAGATGCGCAGCTCTTTGTGGATGTGCCAGGCACGCAGCAACAGCAGGTCCAGCAGGCGGTAAAAGAGCTTGCGGAGGGCGGGGGTACTGTTGAAGACGGTGCCGAGGCGGCGCTTCACCGGGTCGTACTGCATGCGGCGGGGGAAGGGAGTTGGATGGGCGGGTGCGGCAAGAGCGATGGGCAGGCACCGGATCGGCCTCTCATTGCCCCTTCAGCAGCTTCTCGATCTCCTCGGTTTTATCGAGCGAATCGTCGATGTAAAAGTTCAGTTCAGGCACAATGCGCAGCTGCTTGCCCACCCGGTGGCCCAGTTCGCCGCGCAGGCGCGGGCCCATGTCGCGCACCTGCTGCAGCACGGCCTGTTTGTTCTTCACCGGAAACAGGCTCAGGTATACCTTGGCCAAACCAAGGTCAGGAGAGATCTTCACTGCGGTGACCGTGATCAGTCCGCCGGGCAGCAACTGCCTGCCGTGGCCTTGCATTACTGCGGCCATCTCCTGCTGGAGCAAACTGTTCACCTTGTTCTGGCGCACGCTGTCCATGGCGCGAAGATAGATGGGGCGGGGCGTGTGGGCCGGCCAATTGTTCAATTCGCCAGTTCACCAATCCGCCAAAACCGGCGCAGGCCATTGGCGAAATGGGCGTTTACCCCATTTCATTCCCCGTCCAAATACCTTTGGCGCTTTGCATGAAGAACTTCCTCCGCATCCTGCGCTTCGGGCGGCCCTATGCCCGGTATGCGGTGCTGAACGGCGTATACAACCTGCTGGCCACCATTTTCCACCTGGCCAGCATGCTGTTGTTCATCCCGTTCCTGCGGTTGCTGCTGGGGCAAACGCAGGCCGTGCAGGAACGGCCCGCCTTCACTTGGGACAAGGCGGCGCTGGAACAGGGCTTCAACTGGTCGCTTACGCAGTTGATCGAGGTGCATGGCCAGCTGGGCGCCTTGGGCATCATCTGCATGGCCGTAGTGGCCTTGTTCCTGCTGAAGAACGTGTTCCGCTACCTGGCGGTGCGAGCCATCAGCAACTTTCGGCACCACATCATCCGCGACCTGCGCTCGCGCATCTACGACAAGATGCTGGAGCTGCCGCTGCGCTACCACAACGAGGAGCGCAAGGGCCACCTGCTGTCGTTGATCACCAACGACATGCAGGTGCTGGAATTCTCGGTGATGTACTCCATTGAGATGGTGGTGCGCGAGCCGATCGCGGTGATCCTCTTCCTGGCCACCATGATCACCCTGTCGCCGGCGCTCACCTTGTGGTCTTTGCTGCTGCTGCCGATCAGCGGGCTGCTCATCGGCCGCATCAGCCGCAGCCTCAAGCGCAGGAGCACGCGCGTGCAGGAGCGCAGCGCCGGGTTGCTGGCGCGCGTGGAGGAAACGCTCACGGGCATGCGCGTGGTGAAGGCCTTCAATGCGGAAGAGGCCATGCGTCACCGTTTCCAGCGGGAGAACGACATGCTGATGCGCTCCGGCATCCACATGATGTACCGGCAGGACATCGCCTCGCCGCTGAGCGAAACCCTGGGCACCATGGTGATGGCCGCCATCGCCTTCCTCGGCGGCACACTGGTGCTCGGTCCGGACGCCAGCCTGAGCGGCGACAGCTTCCTGGGCTTCATCATCATCTTCTCCCAGTTGCTCACGCCCATCAAGGGCTTTTCCCAGGGTTACTCGGGCATCGTGCGCGGCTCCTCCAGTGCCCAGCGCGTGTTCGACCTGCTGGCGGTGCCCAACACCATCACGGAAAAGCCGGATGCCGAGCCGGTGAAGGCGTTCAACGATCGCGTGGAATTCAAGGACGTGGCCTTTGCCTACGGAGAGAAACCCGTGCTGCAAGGCATCAACCTCGCTGTGCCCAAGGGCAAAAGCGTGGCGCTGGTGGGCACCAGTGGCGGCGGCAAGACCACGCTGGCCGGGCTGCTCCCGCGCTTCTTCGATGTCACGGCGGGTGCCGTCACCATTGATGGCACGGACATCCGCGACCTGAAGGTCCATGACCTGCGGGCGTTGATGGGCATCGTGACGCAAGACAGCCTGCTGTTCAATGACACGGTGGCGGCCAACATCGTCTTCGGGCGCACGGGCATCAGCGAGGCCGACATCCGGCGCGCAGCGGAGATCGCCAATGCGCACGAGTTCATCGAACGCCTGCCGCAGGGCTATCAGACCGGCATCGGCGATGGCGGCAACAGGCTCAGCGGCGGACAGAAACAGCGCATCGCCATCGCCCGCGCCGTACTGGGCAACCCATCGATCCTGATCCTGGACGAGGCCACCAGCGCGCTGGACACCGAGAGCGAAAAGCTGGTGCAGGACGCACTCTTCAAATTGATGAAGGACCGCACCTCGCTGGTGATCGCGCACCGCCTGAGCACCATCCAGCACTGCGATGAGATCATCGTGCTGGACCAAGGGAAGATCATCGAGCGGGGCACACATGCGCAGCTCTTCGCCGCCAACGGCCAGTACCGGAAGTTGTGCGACCTGCAGGCATTTGCTTGAGCCATGGGCAGCCAGTATCCCGGCGGGCGCATCTTCGGCTTGGACGTAATGCGCGCCACGGGCGGCACGATCGTGGTGCTGGCGCACTCCAGCTTCCTGGTGGGCCATCACTGGCCCCGCTTCCCCATGGTGCCGGCCATAGACTGGGTGGCGCTCTTCTTCGTGCTCAGCGGTTTTCTTATCGGGGGCATCCTGTTGGACCAGCTGGCCCGGCCGCGCGCGCCCCTGACCGCATTTGCCGACTTCATGCAGCGGCGCTGGCTGCGTACTCTGCCCAACTACTTCCTGTTCCTGCTGCTCAACATCGTGCTCGTGTACCGCGGTTTGGCTCCCGGCATGCTCAGCAAGGCCACCGTAGCTTATGCCGTGTTCATGCAAAATTTCCACCTGCCGCTGGACCTCTTCTTCTGGGAATCCTGGTCGCTGGCGGTGGAGGAATGGTTCTACCTGCTTTTCCCCTTGATCATGTATGGCCTCATCGGCTTGCTGGCCACGCAAGGACCGAAGGCATTCCTGTTGGCCTGTCTGCTGTTCATTGGCCTGCCGGTGCTTGCCCGGTCCGGCGTGGCGCACCACGTATCGGACCGGGCCTCGTGGGACCTGTGGGTGCACAAATTGGTGCTCACGCGTTTGGATGCTCCGGGTTACGGCATGCTCGCCGCTTGGGCCGCACGGCAGTGGCCCCGGACCTGGTTTCGCATGCGGTGGCCCCTGGTTCCCATTGCAGCACTGTTGTTGTGGGCCACGTTGGGCAACACCTACGGCAGCTCGCCGGTTTTCGCCGTGTATGCCCTGAAGAGCGTGGAGGCCCTGGGCTTGGCCCTGTTCCTGCCGTTGTTCGCTTCCTGGCGGAGCGGCGGCCCCCTGAACGGCACGTTCCGCCGGTTGAGCCTGATCACCTACGCACAATACTTGGTGCACATGCCCCTGCTGTACCTGATGCGTGATTGGGTACCGCATCCCGTGGCCTGGGTTTGCGCCCTCCGGTACATCGGTTACCTCGGACTGGTGCAGGGGCTTTCAGCAGCGGTGTACTACGGATGGGAACTGCGCTTCATGCGGCTTCGCGACCCGTTGGGCCGATGGCTGGTGCAACGGATGGGCCGGCACGCGGTCCCGGTATGAGCATCACCGCCTCTTGGGGAACAGTTTGCGGAAAAAGCCGTCCTGCTTTTCCTGCTCCGGCCTGCTGATCTCCTTGTCCTTGCCCTCTGGCCCACCATCCGGGCGGAAGAACACGTCCAAAGCCCGCTCCAGCAATGTCCCCTTGCGCCTGGGATCGCAATCCATGGCCACCGGATCTACCGCTGCATCAAATGTCCTGAAGTATTTCCGGCGCAGGGCATCGGAGCGCTCCACCTCCGCCAGCGTGCCGCCGATGATGGGCAGTGCCAGTTGCGAGCCTGTGCCCAAGCTGCTGCCAAAGTGTACGGAGGGGTCGCGCGCGCCCACCCAGGTGGCCGCCACGATGCCGGGCGTATAGGCCACGAACCAGGCATCGGCATAATCCTGCGAGGTGCCCGTCTTGCCCGCCAATGCCGTGCGAACGCCAAAGCGGGAGCGCATGGCCGTCCCCGTGCCGCTGTCCACCGCGCGGCGCAGCATGGCGGTGATGGTAGTGGCCACCTCCTCATCAAAGGCACGGCGCGCGGGCGCCATTTTCCCCGTGTAGATCACGCGGCCCTGTGCATCGGTGATCTTCTCAATAAGCTGCAGCCCGCGCGTAAGTCCGTTGTTGGCAAAGGCGCTGTACGCCTGCACCAGTTCCTGCAACGACAAGTCGGCTGCACCCAAGGCCAACGCGGGTTTGTCCACACCGCCCGTAGGCAGGCCAAGCGCCTTGAACGTATCGCGTATCGTATCGGCACCGGTGCGGAAATACAGGTCCACGGTGGGCACGTTCATGGAATGTGCAAGCGCATACCACAAGGCTACTTGGCCGCCGGTGGTGTCCTTCTCGAAGTTCTGCGGGGTCCAACCCTCGTACTCGGGATAGCTCTTCACCTCGTTGTTGAGGTAGGTGCATGGTTCAAAGCCCTTGCGCAGCGCGGCGGCGTAGATCAGCGGCTTGATGGTGGAGGCCACGGGCCTTCGGCCTTGCACCTGATCGTAGGGCAGCGTCCGGAAATCATTGCCGCCGCTGTAGGCACGTACCTTTCCGGTGGAGGGATCGACCATCAGGAAAGCGCCTTGCAGCATGCGGTGGTAGTGCCACAGGCTGTCGCGGTAGCTGATGCTGTCCGGCGGTGCATCATCCCAGGTGAACACATCGCGCACGGCCCGTTCGTTCCGCTTCCACGCCAGATCGGCCTTCTTCCCTTTGGCTTTCTCCCATTCCTTCCGGGTTCCGCGCGCCTTCAGCTCGCGGTCCAGCTTGGGTTGCATGATGGAAAGCTGTTTGGCGACTGCGCGCAATGCCGCTTGCTGCAGCGCCGTGTCCAGCGTGGTGTGGATGCGCAGTCCGTCCTTCTCAAGGTCGTAGGCTGAACCGTCCTTCTTCTTGAGCTTGGCCAGCGCCGCCCGCGCCTGCTGCTCCACGCGTGCATTGAAGTAACCGTAGTCGTCGAACTTCCCTGCCCCGGCGTAGCGCAGCCCCAGCGGCAAGGCCTGCAGGCTGTCGCGCTCGGCATTGGTGAGCTTCCCATTGCCGGCCATCAGCGCCAGCACCTGGTTGCGCCTGCCTTTGGACGCTTCGGGGTGCAGGCGCGGGTTGTAGCCGGTGTTGGCCTTGAGCATGCCGATGAGCACCGCGCCCTCCTCCACCTTCAATTGCGATGCAGGTTTGCTGAAGAAGCGTTCCGCGGCGGATTCAATGCCGTACACATTCTCGCCGAAGGGCACCGAGTTGAGGTAGAGGGTGATGATGTCCTCCTTGTTGTACACCTGCTCCAAGCGTTGCGCCACCAATGCTTCCTTGATCTTGTTCACCGGCACGGTGAGCAGTCCGTGCCTATCGCGGCCATAGAGGTTCTTGATCAGTTGCTGCGAGATAGTGCTTCCGCCGCCCCCACTGCGGTCGCGGGCCAACAACGTGCGGAAGAACACGCGCACATAGCTGAAGGCGTCCACGCCACTGTGCTCGAAGAAGCGCTGGTCCTCGGTGGAGACCAGCGCGTCCACCACATGTGTGGGCAGGTCCTTCCAGCGCACGTTGGTGCGCTCCTCGGCGAAGACCTTGCCGATCACTGCCCCATTGGAAGCCAGGATCAAGCTGGCCTCCTCATTGCGCACCGCCGCAAGTTCTTCTGTGGAAGGCAGCTTGCCGAAGACGTCCTTGCGCACCAGGGTGATCAAGGTGAACACACCGATGAACGCCGCTGCGAGCAGCAGGAACAACACTTTCCAGAGCACCTTCGCCCCTCCGGACGACTTTCCTGCCTTGCCCCGCCCGCTCTTCTTGCCCTTCGCCATGTCCAACAGGAAACCGGGCACGAAAGTATGTCTGTTGTGGGGCACCGGTCTGATGGAACCGGATTGCCTTCGCATTGGTATCCTCCCGGCATTGATCATCGAGAAGCAAAGCGGCCCAAAGGATGTGCCCATATACCGTAGCCCGATGGACCATGCATTCAACGGATCACTGCATCCGGATCTGGCTTGAATGGCGGATATTCGCGGTTCATCCAAGGAATGAAACTCACTTCCTTCGCTTCCCATTTTCTTGTCGCCCTGCAATTGGCCATTCCTGCACGGCTCACCGCACAGGTCCAGACGCTCGGAAGCATCCATCTCACGCAACATCCGGACCTTGGTGCCACGTTCCATCTGTCCACGCCGGACATGGTACTGGAAGGTCTGTTCATCGGCCAGGCGGGCAATGGAAAACCGCTGCTCATCTTCATTCCCGGATCGGAACCGGTTCCGTTGTACACACGCATGGGCGGCGTGTTCTACCCGCTGGTTCCAAGGCAGCTCTTCGATCAAGCCCATTACAACTTCCTCCTCTTGTCCAAGCCCGGGATACCGGCTATCGCGGATACCTCTGAACTTGATGAGAAGTACTACTATCTGGATCCGGCCACAGGGATGCCGCCCGCCGCATACAAGGCCCACAACAACCTTGGCTTCTACGTTAATGCTTATGAAGAATTGATCGCGGCTTTGAGGGAAAGCCCAGGAATCGGGCGCATTTACGTAGTTGGCCATTCCCAAGGTGCGCGCATCGCGGCGGAACTCACGGGCGCGCCCGGCATAGACAAGGTTGTGTTCATGAGCGCCGATCCGTTAGGGCGTATGGCCGCATTGGTGGACCGCGACTATGCCTGTGCAGGGAACATGGACCACGATGGGGTCAAGTTGGCCCAGGCATTGCTGGATCCTGCCCAAGCGGACAGCACGTACATGGGCGACTATTACAGCTCCTTCCAAAGCTTCTCAAAGCCTGCGGTCATCAGCATCTCGCAAGCAACTGTTCCAACATTGGTCGTGTACGGAAATGCTGACACGAGCTGCCCCAACTGTTACGCTTGGCCTTTGCTGCAACCGTATGTACCATGCCTCTCGGTCATGGCATTTACAGGCTATGACCACAACTACTTCGACGAGCAACGGGAGAACCATTGGCATGAAGTGCTCATGAAAGTATTCCAATGGCTGGATGAAGGTGAGTGAAGTCCATGGTCACCTTCACTCCACCGCCCATTCCTGCCACAACAGGTCCTTCTCGTAAGGATAGCGCGCCAGGTGGATGGCCTTCACGTGCTCGTACATCAGCTTGCGCAGCTGGTCGAAGCCATCACTGCGAGCGGCAGGATCGCCGGGTTTGTTGGCCCGGAATGGCCTATCTTTGAAAAAAGTGCAGCACATGCGCCATCTGCAGTTCACCGCCCATATTGAACGTGACCCTGAGACAGGCCTGTACATCGGCATGGTCCCCAGCATCCCCGGCGCACATACCCAGGCCAAAGGGCTGGATGAACTGCAGGCCAACTTGAAGGAGGTATTGGAACTCTGCTTGGAGGAGATGAACGCAGCCGACATCAAGGCACTTCCCGAATTTGTGGGCTTGCAAACTTTGTCCGTGGCAGTATGAGCAAGCTCCCCATTGTGGATGCGCGGACCTTCGAGCGTGTTCTGCTGAAATGGGGTTTTCAAGTGATCAGACAGAAAGGCAGCCACGTGTTTTACCGCCATCCCGATGGGCGCTATACCACGTTGTCGCACCACAAGGGCCAAGACATCAGCCGTCCGTTGATCCGCAAGATCTTGAACGAGATCCAAGTCACCCAGGAAACATTCGTTTCCGCCTTGGAAGAATAGCCGTTCCACTTCGGAAGGGTTCCTACTCCACCGTCCATTCCTGCCACAACAGGTCCTTCTCGTAGGGATAGCGCGCCAGGTGGATCTCTTTTACACGGTCATACATCAGCTTGCGCAGCCCGTCGATGTTGTCCTTGCGGACGGCGGAGATGAAGATGGCCTCCTCATCCCCGGCGATACGGGCCATCCACGTTTGTTGCAATTCCGCCAATGAAAATTGGTCCTCACGCTTGGGCGCCAGGTCGTGCGGGTCGTGCGGGGCGGGCCGGTAAGCGTCGATCTTGTTGAAGACCACGATCGTGGGCTTTCCGCCGGCGCCGATCTCCTCCAGGGTTTGGCGCACGGTGTGGTACTGGCTCTCGAACTGCGGGTGGCTGATGTCCACCACGTGCATCAGCAGGTCGGCCTCGCGGGTTTCATCCAGGGTGCTCTTGAAGCTTTCGATGAGCTGGTGCGGCAGCTTGCGGATGAAGCCCACGGTATCGCTGAGCAGAAAGGGCAGGTTGCCTAAGACCACTTTGCGCACCGTGGTGTCCAGCGTGGCGAAGAGCTTGTTCTCGGCGAAGACGTCGCTCTTGCTCAGCAAATTCATCAGCGTGCTTTTGCCCACGTTGGTGTAGCCCACCAAGGCCACGCGCACCAATTTGCCGCGGTTGCCGCGCTGGGTGGCTTTCTGCTTGTCGATGTCGCGCAGTTGCGCCTTAAGGAGGCTGATGCGGTCGCGGACCAAACGGCGGTCGGTCTCAATTTCCTTTTCACCGGCACCGCCGCGTGTGCCCGTGCCGCCGCGCTGGCGTTCCAGGTGGGTCCACAGCTTGGTGAGGCGCGGCAGCATGTACTCGTACTGGGCCAGCTCCACCTGGGTCTTGGCGTGGGCAGTCCGTGCACGGCCTGCGAAGATGTCCAGGATCAGGCGCGGGCGGTCGAGCACGGGGCGCCCCAGTTCCTTCTCCACGTTTCGCTGCTGGGCGGGCGTCAGTTCATCATCGAAGATCACACAGGCCTTGGGCGCATGTTCCTCCATCCAGGCCTTCACCTCGGCGAGCTTGCCTGAGCCGATGTGGAACTTGCCGTCGGGGCGCTGCAATTTCTGCATGAAGCGCTTCACCGTGGCGATGCCGGCAGTGTGGGCGAGGAAAGCGAGTTCATCCAAGTATTCCTCCACCTGTGCCGCGGATTGGCGTTCGGTGGCCAGGCCGACGAGCACGGCGCTCTCAGCAGATAAACGGTTGTCCTTGGGTTCGATCATGATCGGGTGAACGGCTTTCCGGCTGCGAGTGCGGCGGGCACCATGGTGTGCCGTGGCGCATGGCGCCCCATGCAGCGGACCGGGGCAGGCGATGCCAGGTGGTTCATATCCAACCACGTCCTTCGCCCATGGCGGTGAACCACCAAGGCGTCTTCAACAAGAGCAGCACCAGTGCAGCCAGGTAGAAGATGGCCACGCGGAGTTGCTTTCCTTCTTCGGTCCGGGCCCGCTTGCTGGCCATTCGGCCCGCAGTGACCAGGGCGATCGCCAAGAGCATCAGGCCGGCATGTTCGAGCTCCCAGTAACGCGCCGCATCCGGGGTCATCCGGCGGAAGGTTCCCGATGCGATGTCCGTGCCGTAGAGCAGCATGCCCAAGGCCAATTGCACATGGCAGAGCACCATGGCCCAGATGGCGGCACCACGGTGCCAGTTCATCAGCGGGCTTTTCCGCACGGCCCCGGCCAACGCCGCAAAGCCCGCCACCGCCACCATGGCCACCAAGACCCAGCGCAGCACGCTGTGGAAGAACAACAGGAGGTGGGAACTCTCAACGGCGGCGGTCGCTTCGGGCATGGGCACAGCGCAAGGCGCGCGTCAAAAGTAGCCTGTGGAGAAGATCTTCCCCGGGGGCGCAGCAAGGGCCGCAGGCCCTCTACCTTGCACCAGCCAATTCCAGCCCGTGCCCACCCGAACCTTTCGCTCCCTGCTGATCGGGGCCTGCCTTGCGGCCACGTGGGTGCATGCCCAGCAGAACGTACCGGTGAACGGCCCGCATGATCGTGCGGAAGTTCCCGTGGCCTTCATCCACGCCACGGTACACGTTTCTCCGGAGAAGACCTTGACCGATGCCACGGTGCTCATTCAAGGCAGCCGGATCCTGGAAGTGGGCAAGCGTGTGCGGGTCCCGGCCGGTGCCGTGGTGCACGACCTCACCGGGCTGCACCTGTGGCCGGGCCTGATCGACCCCTTCAGCAACCTGGGCCTCCCCGATCGCAGCCCGGCCGGTTATGAGCGGCCAGCGGGCGCGCGCTACTGGAACCGGGCCATCGCGGCATCCACGGCGGCGGCCGCGCTGTATTCCCCCGAAGAGAAGCGCACCCAAGCGTTGCGCGCCCAAGGCATCACCACGGTGCTGGCGCACCGCATGGACGGTATTGCACGCGGCACCGGCTGTCTGGTTTCCTTGGCCGGCCGCACACCGTCCGAAGACATCCTCTTGCCGGAGGCATCCGCCCACTTCTCCTTCAGCAAGGGCACCTCTCCGGACCGTTACCCCTCCTCGCTCATGGGCAGCATCGCCCTGCTGCGGCAAGCCTTCTACGACGCCCGGTGGTATACCGCCGGCGGCAAGCAGGAGCAACGCGATGCCGACCTCGAAGCCCTTTCGCACCTGCAAGACCTGCCCCTGGTGTTTGATGCAGGCAGCGCACAGAACGTGTTGCGCGCGGCGCAAGTAGGCAAGGAGTTCGGCTTGAAGTTCATTCTGCGCAGCAATGGTGACGCGTACCTTCGACTGGCCGACATCCTGGCCACGGGCTCGCCCTTGATCATCCCGTTGAAGCTGCCCGAGGCCTATGACGTGGAAGACCCGTTTGATGCCTTGGAGGTAAGCCTGGGCCAACTGAAGGAATGGGAGCTGGCGCCCACGGATCCGGCACGCATCGCCGAAGCCGGAGGGGTCTTCGCCTTCACCACCCATGGCCTGGAGGACCCTGCCGACCTGTGGCCCGCCTTGCGCCGCATGGTGCGCTGCGGGCTGGACAGCGCCACCGCCCTGGCCGCGCTCACCACGGTGCCTGCAACCCTGTTCCACGCCACGGACCTGGTGGGCACGCTGGAGGCCGGCAAACAAGCCGACCTGGTGATCACCTCCAAGCACTTGTTCGATGCGGACAACGTGATCCATGAAACCTGGGCCGCAGGCCGACGCCAGGTGCACCAGCCCCGTATAGCGGATGATCCGCGCGGCCTCTTCGACCTCAACTTGCGCACCGCCATTCTGAAATTGCGCGTGAAAGGCCCCCCGGGAAAACCCGAGGCCGAGGTGCGCCGCCCCGAAGGCGACACCGCCTGGACCAAGGCCGTGCTCAGCATCCAAGGGCCGGTGGTATCGCTGTGGTTCGAAGGGGCCGCCCTGGGCTTTGCGGGCCCGGTGCGGCTAAACGGGGTGGTGCACGACCAGGGCACCATATGGGACGGCCAGGCCCAAGGACCTTCGGGGGAATGGTTCGCATGGAGCGCCATACGCCAGCGCGGCAGCAACGGCGGAAAACAACAGGAGAAAAAGGCCCATGCTGCACTGGACAGCATCTGGTCGCTGCCCACGGGCCAGGTGTGGTACCCGATGAACGCTTACGGCACCACGCAGTTCCCGGATACGGAAACGGTGGTGTTCCGCAACGCCACGGTATGGACCAACGGGGAGCAAGGCCTGATGCGCAACGCCGATGTGTGCATCCACCAGGGCCGGATCGCCGCCGTGGGGCAGCAGCTCAATACCGCTGCGCTCTTCCCCAAGAGCAAGGTGAAGGTGGCCGAGATCGACGCCACGGGCCTGCACCTCACCAGCGGGATCATCGATGAACATTCGCACATCGGCATAGACCGGGGCGTGAACGAGGGCACGCAGGCGGTGACCGCCGAAGTGCGCATCGGCGACGTGATCAACCCGGACGACATCAACCTCCACAACGCGCTGGCGGGCGGCGTAACGGTGGTGCAGCAGCTGCACGGCTCGGCCAACCCCATCGGCGGGCAGAGTTCGCTGATCAAGCTGCGCTGGGGGCGGAACGCCGAGGAAATGAAGATCGACGGAGCGCCGGGCTTCATCAAGTTCGCCCTGGGCGAAAACGTAAAACAGAGCAATTGGAACCGGCACGACCGGTATCCGCAAACCCGCATGGGCGTGGAGCAGGTGTTCTACGACGCCTTCCACCGCGCACGCGACTACGCCGCACGGCAAGCCCATTACGCCGGCCTGAAGCCCAAAGACAAAGAGGCCACCATGCCGCCGCGCCGCGACCTTGAGCTGGAGGCCCTGGCGGAAATATTGACCGGCGCCCGGCACATCACCTGCCACAGCTATGTGCAAAGCGAGATCCTGATGCTGCTGCACGTGGCCGACAGCATGGGCTTCCAGGTGAACACCTTCACCCATGTGCTGGAGGGCTACAAGGTGGCACAGGAACTGGCCCGGCACGGGTGCCATGCCAGCACCTTCAGCGATTGGTGGGCCTATAAGGCCGAGGTGATGGACGCCATACCGTACAATGCGGCCATCATGCACGAAAAAGGCGTGAACGTGTGCCTCAACAGCGATGATGCAGAAATGGGCCGCCGCCTGAACCAGGAAGCCGCCAAGACCGTGAAATACGGCGGCGTGGCGCCGGAGGAAGCCTGGAAGATGGTAACGCTCAACCCCGCGAAAGCCCTGCACCTGGACCACCGCATGGGCAGCGTGGAGGCGGGCAAGGATGCCGACCTGGTGCTTTGGAGCAGCAACCCGTTGGACATCCGCGCCAAGGCCCTGATGACCTTCGTGGACGGGGTGCGCTACTACGACCGCCGCCGGGAACTGGACCAGCAAACGCTGGCCGCAGCGGAACGCGCACGCCTCATCGCCCGCATGCTGGCCGCCAAGCGGGCCGGGGCCGCCGTGCGCAGGGCGCAACGCCAGGAACCCGGGCAGTGGCACTGTGAAACCCTCGGCGAACAACCATGAGGACAGCACACTTCCTCCTCTGCGCCGGACTGGCAGCAACACTGGCGGCCCAGCGGCCCACGCCCGCCCCGCCGCAAACCGGGTCCATCCTGATCACCGGCGGCACGGTGCACACGGGCACCGGTAAAACCTACGATGAGGGCGCCGTGGGCTTCCGCAACGGCACCATCGATTTTGTTGGCTATGCCTACGCCGTAAAAACAGGCTACGACACGGTGATCGAGGCTCGGGGCATGCAGGTGTACCCGGGCTTCATCCTGCCCGATGCCACGCTGGGCCTGGGAGAGATCGACGCCGTGCGCGCCACCCTCGATGAAGAGGAACCGGGCGACTTTGGACCCGAGGTGCGGAGCGCCGCCGCATACAAGGCCGATTCGCGGATCATTCCCACGGTGCGCAGCAACGGGGTGCTGCTGGCCCAGGTCACGCCGCGGGGCAACCTGATCAGCGGCACCAGCAGCATCATGCAGCTCGATGCCTGGAACAACAACGATGCCGTGGTGAAGGCCGATGAAGGCATCCACCTCAACTGGCCCGGTGCCTTCCGGCACACCGGTTGGTGGGCGGAACCGGGCAGCACGGAAAAGGAACAGGAAGAGCGGCGCTCCCGCACGCTTGGCCAGGTCCGCACCTTTTTCGAACGGGCCAGGGCCTATGCAGCAAGCGATCCGAACATGGTTGACCTGAGGCTGGAGGCCATGCGGGACCTCTTCACCGGAAGAAAAACGCTGTACATCCATGCAAATGCTGCACGGGAGATCCAGGAAGCCGTGCTCTTCGCGCGGGAAATGGGCGTGAGGCGCTTGGTGCTCGTGGGCGGCCATGATGCCTGGCGCGTGGCCCCCTTGCTGCGCGACAAACAGGTGGACGTGATCCTCCAACGACTGCACAGCCTGCCGCAGCGCGAGGATGAAGACCCCGACCTCCCCTACCGCCTGCCCGCCCTGCTCAAGGAGGCGGGCCTGCGCTTCTGCCTGGGCTACAGCGGCGACATGGAGCGCATGGGCTCCCGCAACCTGCCTTTCCTGGCCGGCACCGCCAGCGCCTACGGGCTCTCAGCACCCGATGCCCTGCGGGCCATCACCCTGGATGCCGCCGCCATTCTTGGTGTGGACCAGCGGTACGGCAGCCTCGAACCCGGCAAGTCGGCCACCTTGTTCATATCCTCCGGGGATGCCTTGGACATGCGCACCAACCACCTCGTGCATGCCTTCATCGACGGGCGCCACCTGGTGCCGGGCAGCCAGCAGGAACAACTTTGGAAGCAATACGTATCACGGCCCGCCAAATAGCCCGCCCATCGAACCGGTCCGCCCGCCCTGCCATTCGCGTTCCTACCTGCCCGCCGGTACCGCGCCTTCGGGCATTCCTTATTGATCAACCTGCACACCCCTGTACCTTCGCCGCCATGAGCACACTGCCCCAACACTTGAGCCACGCACTTACCGCCGCCTTTGCTGCCGGCCGGGAGATCATCGACGTCTATTCGCGCCCGATCAACGTGGAGCTGAAGGACGACAAAAGCCCGCTGACCGAGGCCGACAAGCGAGCGCACGCCGCCATTGCCAAGGAACTGGCCAAGACGGGCCTGCCCGTGCTCAGTGAAGAAGGCAAGGCACTGGAACCGGGCCAGCGGCAAGCGTGGGAGATGTACTGGCTGGTGGACCCGCTGGACGGCACCAAGGAATTCATCAAGCGCAACGGCGAGTTCACCGTGAACATCGCCCTGATGGCCCGCGACAACGAGCCTGCCGGCGCGTTGGGCTCGCACCGGCCCGTGGGCGGCGTACTCTACGTTCCCGTAAAGGACGTGCTCTACCTGGCCTGGAAGGAAGGCGGCTCCTACCGCGCGGAGAAAGCCACCTCCATGGAAGGCAAAAGCGCTGCCGACTTTGCGGCCCACGCCGTGCGCCTGCCCATGGCACACCAGCGCAAGGCCTTCACCATCGTGGCCAGCCGCTCGCACTCCACGCCGGACACCGAGGCATACATCGCCCGCATGGAACAGGAACACGGGCAAGTGGAAACCGTGAGCATGGGCAGCGCCCTGAAGATCTGCCTGGTGGCCGAAGGCGCCGCAGACGCCTATCCGCGCTACGCCCCCACCATGGAATGGGATACCGCAGCCGGCCATGCCATTGCAGAGGCCGCCGGCAAAAAGCTCATTGACGTAAGCACCGGCGCACCCATGCGCTACAACAAGCACGATCTGTTGAACCAGTGGTTCATCGTCCACTAACATCAGCGCAAGGCGACAACACCCATGGACATAAAGAAGACAAGCGGCAAGCCGGCAACAAAAAAACTGTCCTCGAACACGGCCGCCGCGAAGAAGGTCACCGCCCAGGCGGCGCCCAAACAGCGAGCTGCAGCCAAGGGCAAGCGCAAGGTGGCACTGATCACCGGCGTTACCGGGCAGGACGGCGCCTACCTCAGCGAACTGCTGTTGAAGAAAGGCTATGAGGTGCACGGCGTGAAGCGCCGCAGCTCCCTGCTCAACACCGACCGCATCGACCATCTCTACCACGACAGCCACGAGAAGGGGCTGCCCTTCCACCTGCATTACGGCGACCTCACCGACAGCGTGAACTGCCTGCGCCTGGTGCAGCAGGTCCAGCCGGACGAGATCTACAACCTGGCGGCCATGAGCCACGTGCACGTGAGCTTTGAGATGCCCGAGTACACTGCCAATGCCGACGGCATCGGCACGCTGCGCTTCCTGGAGGCCATCCGCATCCTGGGCATGGAGAAAAAAACCCGCTTCTACCAGGCAAGCACCAGTGAGCTCTACGGCGGGGTGATCCACAGTGCACAGAACGAGGAAACGCCCTTTTACCCGCGCAGCCCCTACGGCGTGGCCAAGCTCTACGGCTTCTGGATCACCAAGAACTACCGCGAGAGCTACGGCATCTTCGCCTGCAACGGCATCTTGTTCAACCACGAAAGCCCGCTGCGCGGGGAAACCTTCGTTACCCGCAAGATCACCCGTGCCGCGGCCAAGATCAAGCTCGGCCTGCAAAAAACGCTTTACCTCGGCAACCTCGACGCCAAACGCGACTGGGGCCACGCCAAGGATTACGTGGAGGGCATGTGGCTGATGCTGCAAGCCAAGAAGCCCGACGATTTCGTGCTGGCCACCGGCGAAACGCACACCGTGCGCCACTTCGTTAACCTGGCCTTTGCCGAGGCCGGCATCAGGCTGGAATGGAAAGGCAAGGGCGCCAAGGAAAAGGCCATCGACAAAAAGACCGGCAAGGTGGTGGTGGCCATCGATCCACGCTACTACCGCCCCGCCGAGGTGGACCACCTGGAGGGCGACCCCAGCAAGGCCCGCCGCGTGCTGGGCTGGAAACACAAGTACGACCTGGCCGCCCTGGTGAAGGAAATGGTGCGCGAGGACATCAAGCTCTTCGAGCGCGACGTCTACCTGAAGAAGGGAGGCCACAAGGTGCTGAATGAGGAAGAGTAGTTCGTAGTTCGTAGTTCGTAGTTGTTAGTTGTCAGGAACCACACTGGCAACGCACAACCGGCAACCCAGAACATGGAAAAGCAAGACAAGATCTACATCGCAGGCCACCGCGGCATGGTGGGCAGCGCCATCAAGCGCCGCCTTGAAAAGGAAGGCTGCACCAACATCATCGGGCGCACCAGCAGCGAACTGGACCTGAAGGACCAGGCCGCCGTGCGCGACTTTTTCCGCCGGGAAAAGCCGGACCACGTGGTGCTGGCGGCGGCCAAGGTGGGCGGCATCCAGGCCAACAACACCTACCGCGCGCAGTTCATTTACGAGAACCTGATGATCCAGAACAACGTGATCCATCAGGCGTACGAAAACGGCGTGAAACGATTGCTGTTCCTCGGTTCATCGTGCATCTACCCCAAACTGGCACCGCAGCCGCTCAAGGAGGAAAGCCTGCTCACCGGCCTGCTGGAGGAAACCAATGAACCTTACGCCATCGCCAAGATCGCGGGCATCAAAATGGTGGAGAGCTACCGCCGGCAGTACGGCTGCGACTACATCAGCGCCATGCCCACCAACCTCTACGGCCCCAACGACAACTACGACCTGGCCAACAGCCACGTGATGCCCGCGCTGATCCGCAAGTTCCACACGGCAAAAAAAGAAGGTGCGGCCACGGTGGAAGTATGGGGCACGGGCTCGCCGCTGCGCGAGTTCCTCCACGTGGACGACCTGGCCGACGCCTGCGTGTACCTGCTGAAGAACTACCACCAGGAGCTCTTCGTGAACATCGGCACCGGTGAAGACCTCACCATCAAGGCGCTGGCGGAGCTGATCCAGGAGATCGTCGGCTTCCAAGGCCGGCTGGAGTGGAACACCTCCAAACCCGACGGCACCCCACGCAAGCTCATGGATGTTTCGCGCTTGCACGGCATGGGCTGGAGGCACAAGATCGAACTGCGCGACGGCATTGCGCAGGTGTACGAGGCTTTCAAGAAGTACGAGGGGGCGAAGGTGTGAACCGCGCCGGGCCGTCCCCGGCTACCTTCGGCCCGCCGAAGGTAAATGGCAGCCCGTCCATCCCGCATCATCCATTGGTTGCCAGGCTGCCTGTGCGCGATCACCGCGCTCGCGCAGCAGAACGACGTTCCGCTTGATCGCGACATTTATTACGACATTGACCGCAACGGGGCCAAGCGCGGCAGCACCATGCACACGGGCCTGCGGCCGATCATTGAAAGCCGCGCGGACCTACACAACGTGATGGGCCATCGGGCGGACAGTTCCCGCCACTACTACTGGATCACGCAGAAACTTTTCAAGGAGCACCTGGTGCAGGTGCGCGAGGGCGGTTTCCGGCTCACCGCCGACCCGATCTTCCGCTTTGAGGTGGGCAAGGATTTCCTCGAGGGCAGCGACTTCTCCGAACGGCGGCAGATGGACCAGAACAGCCGGGGCTTCCGCATCGCGGCGGACCTGGGGCCCACGGTGTCGTTCCAAACCATGTTCATGGAAAACCAGGCCACCCCGCCCGGCTACCTCTACAACTTTGCCCAAACGGCAGGGGTGATGCCGGGGCAGGGCCGCATCAAGGCCTTCAACACCCGCGGGCTGGACTTTGCCTGGGCCACGGGCAACGTGAGCTGGAGCCCGCGCCCGTGGCTGAACGCACAACTGGGTCAAGGGCGGCATTCCGTGGGCAACGGCTACCGCAGCATGCTGCTCAGCGACAATGCCTCACCATACCCCTATGTGAAGTTCAGCGTGCTGACCAACAACCGGCGCTTCCAGTACACCGCCATCTATGCCAAGCTGGAAGAGCTAGGTTCGGCAAACCGGCTGCCAACGGGCGCGGCGGGCGAATCGCTCTTCTGGTGGAAGCGCGCCACCTGGCTGCACGTCAGCACCCGCCTGGGCCCGCTGCAACTGGCCTTGTTCGAAGGCACCCTTTGGAAGACCATCGGCCCCGGGGGCGTGCGGGCCTTCGATGCCCTGCAGCTCAACCCGCTGATCGGGCTGAACACCGCCGTCAACGGCTTCGACGGGCGCCACGCCCAGTTGCTGGGCTTGGACGCCAAGCTGCGCATCACCGACCAGCTCATCGCCTACGGCCAATACGCCCTCACCGACCCCGGGCGCAGCCGCTACGCCTGGCAAACGGGCGTGCAATGGTTCAACCTGCTGCGCCGCGACCTGCACCTGCTGGCCGAGTACAACCAGGCCACGCCCTTCGCATACACCAACGCGGATGCGCGCATGAACTGGACCCATGCCGGGCAACCCCTGGCCTCGCCGATCGGCCCGGGCAGCAGCGAACTGGTGGTGCGCACGGACTACGGCATACGGCAGCGCTACTGGTTCCAAGGTGAGATCAGCCTGGTGCAGTACGCCTCCGGCCACGGCCCGGGCTGGGAGCCGCAACGCCTGTACGCCGGGGCGAATGCCTCCTGGCGGATCAACCAGATGAGCAACATGCAGCTCACCCTGGGCTACCAGATGCGCGACCTGCAGCCCGCCCCGGCAGGGCAAGGCAGCGGCTACCTCTTCTTGTCGTACCACACGGGCCTGTTCAACCGCTACTACGATCTTTGACCCTGAAGCCTTCCCCGTGAAAGACCACGACTACATATTGCTGATGGGTTTCCTCACCGCGTTCTTCGTGGTGCTGTTCACCATGCCCAGCCTGATCAAAGTGGCCCGCATGAAGCACTTGGTGGACGAGCCCAGCGAAGAGCGCAAGCTGCACCACCGCAGCATCCCCACCATCGGCGGCATCATCATCTTCGCGGCCATCATCTTCAGCTATAGCCTGTGGTTCCCCTCGGGCCTGTCCGCCTTCAGCAGCCCCGGCGCCGACTTCAAGCTGCTCTATGGCGAAATGAGCACGGCCTACGCGGATTTCAAGGTGATGATCGCCGCCATGGTGCTGCTCTTCTTCATCGGCGTGAAGGACGACATCATCGGCTTCTCCCCCGTGAAGAAGCTGGTGGGCCACATGGTGGTGGCCTACATCCTGGTGATCATCGGCGACGTGCGCATCCACGACATGCACGGCATGCTCGGGCTGTACGAACTGCCCCATGCGGTGAGCATCGCCTTCTCCTTCTTCACCTACATCGTGCTGGTCAACGGCTTCAACCTGATCGACGGGGTGGACGGGCTGGCCGGTGGCATCGGGCTGATCAGCGCGGTGACCTACGGCTTTTGGCTCTATTGGGCCGGAGATGTGGCCTTGGCCCTGCTGGCCTTCACCTTGGCCGGGGCCTTGGTGGGCTTCCTGGTGTTCAACACCCATCCGGCGCGGATCTTCATGGGCGACAGCGGCTCGCTGATGATCGGCGCCATCCTCAGCGTGCTGGCCATGCGCATCGTGGACCACGACACCGCCCGCCTGCCCTACTGGCTGCGCACGGTGCCCACCCCGCTCTTTGCCATGGCCGCCATCGCCTATCCCTTGGTGGACACCTTCCGCGTGTTCGTGGTGCGCACCGCCCGCGGCCGATCCCCCCTGCAGGCCGACCGCAACCACATTCACCACCGCCTGCTGGACCTGGGCCTGGGCCACCGGGGCACCGTGCTGGTGCTGTACATCTTTGCCATCACCATCATCCTGCTGAGCCTCACCACCCGCGAAGTGCGCCCCACAAAAGGCCTGCTGGTGCTGGGTGCGGCCGCCTTCGCACTGGCCATGCTGCCATTCGCATTCAGGAAAAAAACCAAGGCATGAGCAGGGGCTTGGGCCTGTGCTTGCTCCTGGGCGCATCTCCGGCGCTGGCGCAACAGGGGCTGGTCCCCTTGTCGCGCACGGTGGACGCGCCATTCACCGCGCGCATGCACCGCAGCACCATCGCCGCGCACAGCGCCATACGGCCCTACTTCCGCGAAGACCTGCGCACCCTGCCGGACACCGGTGCCGGCGAAACGCCCGGCGCGTGGCCCTGGTTGCAAAACCTCACCGACCCGGGGCGGCGTTGGCACGGAGGGCCCCTGATCGACGCCATCGCCGGCACTTCCTTCGGCGAGCGCGACGTGCTGAAATACCGCTTGGGCGGCGGGGCCTGGCTGGAATGGAACGCTTCCCCCCGCTGGACCCTGCAGGGCGATATCCGGGGCTGGCGCGAATACCTGCCCGACTACCTGGCCCGCTATGCCTTCGCGCAGCAGGTGGTGCCGGGGGAAGGGACCGCCTGCGGCGACAACCCCGTTACGCACTGGGACTGGAACGGCTATGCCGACTACAAGGCGGGAGACTACTTCCACCTGACCTTGGGCAAAGGCCGCCAATTCATCGGCGAAGGCTACCGCTCGCTCTTGCTCAGCGATGAGGCCACCGGCCATCCCTACCTGCGGATCACCACCACGGCGTGGCACTTCCGCTACGTGAACCTCTTTACCCTGATGCGCAACACGCCCGTGACCGGCATCGACTACCGGGGCCCGGGGAAAAAATTCGCCAGCATCCACTACCTGTCGTGGAACATCTCCAAGCGGGTGAACGCCGGCTTTTTCGAGGCCATCATTTGGCAGGACAGCGACCCGGACTATCCGCGCGGCTTCGACATTTCCTACATCAACCCGGTGATCTTCCTGCGGCCGGTGGAATACGGCCTGGGCTCGCCGGACAACGCCTTGATGGGTGCTGCCTTGAACGTGAAAGCCGGGCGCGGCACCCTGTTGTATGCGCAGGTCATCTTGGATGAATTCCTGCTGAGCCATGTGCGTGCGGGCGATGGCTGGTACGGGAACAAGCAGGGGGTGCAGGCCGGGGTGCTGGGCCACGAGGTGCTGGGGGTGGGCGGACTTTCACTGCGCGCCGAGGTGAACTATGCCCGCCCCTTCATGTACATCCACAACGATCCCCGCCAGAACTACGCCCACCAAGGGCAGGCCCTGGCGCACCCGGACGGTGCGGGGTTCGTGGAGGTCTTGCTGCAGGGCGAGTGGCGCAAGGGCCCATGGCTGTTGGAGAACGTATTGAGCTGGAGCCTGATGGGCCAGGATACCGCCGGCGGCGCCAGCTACGGCAACAACATCTTCCTGCCCGACAATAACCGCCCCATGCAACCCAACAGCCAGCAGGCCGACCTGGGCTACTACCTCGGCGCCCCGCTGCAGGCCACCGTGGTGCACAACGAACTGCGTGGCGGCCGCTTGGTGGAGCCGCGCAGCGGGCTGATGCTGGAAGCAGCCTGGACCTTGCGGGCCGAAACCATGGCCCACGGCAATGCCCACCTGACGAACTACCTCCGGCTGGGGCTCTCGGCCAACCTGCACGAACGGCACCCGTTCCAAACGGTGCGGTGAGCGGGGCCGCAGCCCAACGCCTTGCCGCACAAGGCGTTGGGCTGCGGGCTGCGGGCTGGCACCCATGGCTTACTTTCGCCGCCGCAAATGGAAACGCGGGAAGCATACGCCGCACGCACGGGCGTGGTGGCCAAACTCAAGGACGTGGCCACGCTCTTCAAGCTGCGCTTGGCCTCGCTGGTGGTGGTGAGCGCCGTGCTGGGCTACGCCATTGCCGTGCCTGCCGGCAGCTTCAGCATGGCCGAAGCCCTGCTGCTGGCCTTGGGCGGTTTGTTGGTGACCGGGGCCTCGGACGCCCTGAACCAAGTGATCGAAGTGGAGCAGGACGGGCGCATGGCCCGCACCAGCCAGCGCCCCTTGGTGCGCGGCAGCATGGGCGTGGCCGAGGCCATAGCCATTGCCGCCGTGGCCGGCGCCGCAGGTACCCTGCTGTTGTGGAGCACCTTCGGGCCCCTCACGGGCATCCTGGGCCTGCTTTCCCTGTTCATGTACGTGGCGCTCTACACCCCCATGAAGCGCCTGAGCTCCTGGGCCGTGTTCGTGGGGGCCTTCCCGGGGGCCTTCCCCCCCATGCTCGGCTATGTGGCCGCCACGGGCACCTTCAGCCTGGGGGCGGGCCTGCTCTTCGCCATGCAGTTCATGTGGCAATTCCCCCATTTCTGGAGCATCTCCTGGGTGCTTCATGACGACTACGCCAAGGCCGGTTACCACCTGCTGCCTTCCCGCGGCGGGCGTGACCATTTCAGCGGCTTCCTCATCGCCCTCTACACCTTCTTTGCCCTGCTGGCCGGCCTGCTTCCCTGGGTCTTCGGCCTCACCGGTCCCTGGTCCGCGCTGGTGGCGGTACTGCTGGGCCTGTACATGCTGCTGCACGCCCTGCGCCTGATGCGTTCGTTGGACAAAACGGACGCGCGGCGCCTGATGTTCGCCAGCTTTCTCTACCTGCCGGTGGTGCAACTGGCCTATGTATTGGACAAGCTATGACCGAGCAAGAGCAGGGACCCGACCTGGAGGCCCGCAAGAACAAGGCGAAGAAGAACATCGCGTACTTCTTCTTTTTCTCCGTGATCATGTTCTTCGCCGGGCTTACCAGTGCCTACCTGGTGAGCATGGGCGGGGCGAACTATTGGGTGCATTTCCGGTTGCCCGCGCCTTTCTGGTGGAGCACGGCCTTCATCGCCGCCAGCAGCGCCACCATGCACATGGCCCTCAGCAGCGCCCGCCGCAACAACAAGCGCACGGTGGCACCTTGGGTGCTGGCCACCTTGGCGCTGGGCGCCTGCTTCGCCTTCAGCCAGTTCAAGGGCTGGAATGAGCTGCTGCACGACGGTTATGCCCTGGTTTCACGCCTGAAAAGCCTGCACGGCGAGTACGGCACGGAGTACACCATCGAGCGCCGGGGCATCACCTTGGTGAAGAACGGCGAGCAGTTCTTTCTGCCCGAAGATGCCGCCTTCGAGCACCCGCTGAACGCGGAAATGGAGGAGTCGCTCAACACCTCCAGTTCCTATTTCTACGTCATCACCTACGCACACTTCGCCCACGTCATCGGCGGCCTGATCGCGCTGGTGGTGATGTCGGTGAAAGCCTCCTTGGGCCGATACGGCCAAGCCTCCCACCAAGGACTGTGGGCGGGCACCTGGTACTGGCACTTTTTGGCCGGTCTTTGGGTGTACCTGCTTTTGTTCTTGGTCTACGTGCATTAACATTGCCCACACGAAAACCGACCCATGTCCGGCGAAGCCTCCAAAAACCTTAGCGGTGCTGCCCTGTGGGGCGGCGTGCGTTCCCCGTTCAGCATGAGCTACGGGAAGTTGATGATCTGGTTCTTCCTGGTCTCCGACGCCCTCACCTTCACCGGCCTGCTCTGCGCCTACGGCTTTGCCCGGCACTCGCTGGGGCCCGGCATGAGCTGGCCCGTGGGCGAGGAGGTGTTCAACTCCTTCCCGGGGCTGCACGGCAGCTATCCATTGATGTACGTGGCCTTGATGACCTTCATCCTGATCATCAGCTCGGTGACCATGGTGTTGGCCGTGGAGGCCGGCCACCGCATGGACAAGAAGGGCGTGGTGAAGTGGCTTTTCCTCACGGTGCTGGGCGGCCTTTTCTTCCTGGGCTCCCAGGCTTTCGAATGGTCGCACTTCATCCACGGCAGCCACGCCCGGGTAAGCTTGGCCGACGGGCGCACGGCCTACCTGGCGGACAACCCGCACCACGGGGAGGCCATGGACCCGGCCACCTTTGCCATGTCCATCGGCAGCCCGCGCTCTTCCGAGGTGGTCAGCGGCCCCGAAGCCTACAAGCTGTACCAAAATGCGGTGCATGTGACCAGCGGGGCGAACATGACCGAGAACGAGTACGGCCCGCCCGCGTACGCCAACTTCTTCTTCTTCATTACCGGCTTCCACGGCTTCCACGTCACCACCGGGGTGATCCTCAACCTGGTGGTGCTGGCCCAAGCCGTAAAAGGCGTGTTCCACCGCCGCGGCCATTACGAAATGGTGGAGAAGGCCGGCCTGTACTGGCACTTTGTGGACCTGGTGTGGGTGTTCGTGTTCACCTTCTTCTACCTGGTCTGATCCCAACCGCCCAACTTCCACCGAGGAACTCCTAACCGCCACCGCCGGGCTACGGCGCACAGCAATGGAACGCGACGACATCATTGAATACAGCCTTGGGGCAGGCCACAGCGAGGAGCAGGGCCGTGCCATCCGCAAGAAGATCTACTTCGTCACCATCCTGCTCTCGGTGGTCACCACCGTGGAGGTGCTGCTGGGGGTGTTCTGGACCAACCTCTTCCCCAACGCCTGGCACTGGGTGAAGTGGGTCTTCATCATGCTCACCTTGGTGAAGGCATCCTACATCGTGATGACCTTCATGCACCTGGGCGATGAGCGGCGCAACATCCGCGGGCTGATCCTGATACCTTACGGGCTGTTCCTGATGTATGCCGTTTTCATCCTGATCTGGGAAGCGACGTACGTGCACAACGTCCTGAAGTTATTCCTGTGAACCGCGAACCGGCCGTGGCCAGCAAGCCCAGGAAGATCATCCTGTTGATCATCCTGCTGGTGCTGGTGCCCGGTGCCATCCTCTTGGGCCGGGGCGGCAAGAGCCACTATACCAACCTTCCTTACTTGGGCCGCCACGAGGTGAACGCCCCCGGCGACACAGCGTACTTCACTGTGCCTCCTTTCCGGTTCATCGACGAGAACGGGCAACCCTTCAGCGACCAGGACGCCGAAGGCAAGGTGCTGATCGCCGACTTCATCTTCACCCGCTGCACCAGCATCTGCCCGAAAATGAGCGTGCAAATGCAGCAGCTGCAACTGGAACTGGACGGGCCGCAGTACAAGGACGTGCTGTTCCTGAGCCACACGGTGGACCCCGGGCACGATACGCCCCAGGTACTGAAGGCCTATGCCAAACGGCTGCAGGCCGATCCAGCGCGCTGGAAATTCCTCACGGGCAACGCCGCCGACATCTACCGCCAAGGAAACTTGGGCTACCTGCTGAGCGCCGGCACCGATAGCGCCTCGGCCGAGCTGTTCGTGCACTCCCCCCAGTTTGTACTGGTGGACAAGCAGCGCCACATCCGCGGCATGTACGACGGCACCAGCACCGATGCCATGCGCGACCTGGTGACCGACCTGAAAATGCTGCTCTACGAGGAGAACGAACGGGCACGCGGGGCGGGAGCCCATTGACCATGACCATCTTCAGCGGCCGCTTGGGCACCACGTTGGCATGGACGGCCAGCCTTGCGCTGCTCGGCGTGGTGTCCCTGACGTACCTGGGCCCCCAATTCATCCAGGTTACCGGCCTGGCGCCGGCAACCCTGCCCAAGGTGAACGCCACGCTCAACGCCTGTGCCGTGGTGATGCTGCTGGGCGCGTGGGCGGCCATCAGGCGCAAGCGCGTGGACCTGCACCGCCGGATGATGGTGGCGGCCGTGGGCATCAGCGTGCTTTTCCTGATCAGCTACGTGGTGCAGCACAGCAGTTTTCCCTCGGTGCAGTACGGCGGCACGCTGGGGTGGCTCTACTTCCCGGTGCTCATTTCGCACATCCTGCTCTCCGTGGTGCTGGTGCCCATGGTGCTGATCACCCTGGTGCACGCCTTGGGCAAGCGCTTCGATCAGCACCGGCGCATGGCCCGCTGGACCCTTCCGCTCTGGCTCTACGTGAGCATCACCGGCGTGCTGGTGTACCTGTTCTGCGCACCGTACTACTGACCGCAGCCGGGCCGTACAGCTGATTTCCGTCAGGCACCTGTCACGCATTGTTCCCGCTCTTTGCACCCGTGGCCAGCCAGTCTCCTGCCGATACCTCCACCTGCTACCACTGCGGCGACCCCTGCGGCGGGGAGCACCGCGTGCACCAAGGCAAAGATTTCTGTTGCCAGGGATGCACGGTGGTGTTCGACCTGCTGAATGAGGCGGGCTTGTGCAACTACTACGAGCTGGAGCGGCAACCCGGAGTGAAACAGGCCGCGAGCGTGGACGAGCAGCGCGCCGAGCTGTTCGCCCTCGAAGAGGTGCGCTCCAAACTGGTGGAGTTCAGCGAGGAGGGCATCACACGGGTGCGCTTGCATGTGCCGCAGATGCACTGCAGCTCATGCATTTGGCTGTTGGAGAACCTCAGCCGGATAAACCCGGACATCATCCGCTCGCGCGTATCCTTCAGCGACAAGGAGCTCACGGTCACCTTCCGCGAGGGAACGCTTTCCCTGCCGCAATTGGTGCAATTGCTGCGGCGCATCGGATATGGCCCCCAGGTCACCGGCGGTGGGGGCAAGCGCCGCGAGCTGCCGCACCTGCTGCTGATCCGCGTGGGGGTGGCGGGATTCATCTTCGGCAACACCATGCTGTTCGCCATCCCGGAATACCTGGGTGCCGATGGCGAGGCCGGCCTGAAAACCGGTTTCCAATGGCTCACCGTGCTGTTCTCCATCCCGGTGGTCTTCTTTCTGAGCACCGATTTCTTCCGCAGCGCCTGGGCGGGCATCCGCAGCCGTACGGCCAACATCGACCAGCCTATCGCCTTGGGCATCGTGGCACTGTGGACCCGCAGCCTGTACGACGTGCTCAGCGGTACCGGCCCCGGCTATTTTGATTCCCTCGCCGGGCTGCTCTTCTTCCTGCTGATCGGCCGCTGGTACCAGGCCTACACCTACCGCGCCTTGCGTTTCGACCGGGCCCTGGAGGACTTTCTGCCCTTGGTGGTGCTGCGGCGCACGGACCAGGGCGAAGAAGCGGTGAAGGTGGCCGCCCTGCAGCCGGGCGACCGCATTTTGGTGCGCGACCAAGAGCTGGTGCCGGTGGATGCCATCCTGCGGGAAGGCACCGCCCACATCGACAACAGCTTCATCACCGGGGAGCCGTTGCCGGTGCGCAAAGCCGTGGGCGGCACGATCAAGGCCGGGGGCCGCCAGCGCGGTGCCGCCATTGAACTGGAGGTGCTGCGCACCTTTGCCGACAGCCGCTTGAAGCAGCTGTGGGCCGAGCAGGAAACCGCGCATGGCCGCCCCGCCATGCCGCGGCTGATCGATGCGTTGGCGCGGCGTTTCACCTTGGCCGTACTGCTGATCTCCGTTGGGGCCGGATTGTATTGGTGGGGCCGCGACCCGGCCCAGGTGTGGCCGGTGGTGACAGCAGTGCTCATTGTGGCCTGCCCGTGCGCCCTGGCGCTGAGCATGCCCTTTGCCTACGGCCACACCGTGCGGCTGATGGGCCGGCGCGGGCTGTTCCTGCGCAGCACGGAGGTGGTGGAGCGCATGGCGCAGATCAGCACCGTGGTGTTCGACAAAACCGGCACGCTCACCGCGCGTGAAGCCCACCGGGTGCAGTGGGTAGGCACGCCCTTGGACATCCGCGAGCAAGCGTTGGCCCATGCGGTGGCGCGCAACAGCACCCACCCGCTGAGCAGCGTGCTGGCCCAGGAGCTCAAGCAGGCCGCCGATCCGGCATGCCGGGTATACGGGGCGCATGAACACGCGGGCCAGGGCATCCTCGCCACCGTGGACCGCACCACGGTGCGGGTGGGCTCGGCCGCCTTTTGCCGCGCGGTGGACCGGCCCCGCAGCAAGGGTGAAGCCCAGGTGCACCTGGCCATCAATGGCGCACCCCGCGGCTACTTCAGCATCCGCAAGCAGCCCCGCAGCGGGATCGCCCGTGCGGTACAGGCCCTGCAAGGCTACTACCGCACCGGCCTGCTCACCGGGGATGTGCAAGTGGACCCCGAACTGGCCGGGCTGTTTGCCGCCGAAACCATCCGTACGGGATGCTCACCCCTGGACAAGCAGGAAGCTGTGCGCCAGCAGCAGCAACAGGGCGCCCGGGTGCTGATGGTGGGCGACGGCCTGAACGATGCCGGGGCGTTGGCCCAAGCAGATGTGGGCGTAACGGTCACCGAGACCAGCGCCGCCCTCACCCCCTCCAGCGATGCCATCATGGATGCCGCCGCCCTGCACCGCCTGCCGGGCTTTTTGGCGCTTTCCCGCAAGGCCCATCGCATCGTTATCGCCAGCCTGGCCATTTCGCTGTGCTACAACATCACCGGCGTGGCCCTGGCCGTGGCCGGCCACATGACCCCGCTGATCGCGGCCATCCTCATGCCCCTGAGCAGCGTGAGCGTGGTGGGCTTCGTTACCCTCTCGACCTGGTGGGCCGCCCGGCGCACCCTGGGTTAAGGCTGCTGCGGTGCGACCTGCCAAAGCAAGGCCATTTCAACTGACAAATGTCAGTTATTTCCATAACTACCATCAACATGAGGTAACATTGGTCAGTTCATTTTCGCTGCCTGCTTCAATTGTCAGATGAGCGTCATTTTCCTCCTGCTCACGATCAGCACCCTGATGGCCGGGATCTTCCTGCTGGCCTTCATCCGTTCGGTGCGCAAGGGGCAATATGACGACGACCGTTCGCCCGCCGTGCGCATCCTGCTGGATGATCCGGCCCCGGCAGCGGGCCCTGCCCACGTGCCAATCACCCACCCGATCGCCAACGAACCAACCTGATCCATGATCGAGCGTTTCCAGTACGACAACCGCATCGTAAAGAACTTCGTGTTCATCACCATCCTCTGGGGGGTGGTGGGCATGCTTGTGGGGCTGATCGCCGCCCTGCAACTGGTGGACCCCGCGCTGAACCTGGCCAAGTATTTCAGCTTCGGCCGGATCCGGCCGTTGCACACCAACGCAGTGATCTTCGCCTTTGTGGGCAACGCCATCTTCGCCGGGGCCTACTACAGCCTGCAGCGCCTGCTGAAGACGCGGATGTTCAGCGACGCGCTGAGCAACATCCACTTCTGGGGTTGGCAACTGATCATCGTCGCCGCCGCCATCACCCTGCCACTGGGCATGACGCAGGGCAAGGAGTACGCCGAGCTGGAGTGGCCCATCGACATCGCCATCGCCTTTGTGTGGATCGTGTTCGGCATCAACATGTTCGGCACCATCCTCAAGCGGCGCGAGCGCCACCTGTACGTGGCCATCTGGTTCTACATCGGCACTTGGGTCACGGTGGCCATGCTGCACATCGTCAACAGCATATCCCTGCCGATCACCTTGGGCAAGAGCTACAGCTGGTACGCCGGCGTGCAGGACGCCCTGGTGCAGTGGTGGTACGGGCACAATGCCGTGGCGTTCTTCCTCACCACGCCGTTCCTGGGCCTGATGTACTACTTCCTGCCCAAGGCCGCCAACCGCCCGGTTTACAGCTACCGCCTTTCCATCATCCACTTCTGGTCGCTGATCTTCCTCTACATCTGGGCCGGGCCGCACCACCTGCTGTACAGCGCGCTGCCCGAGTGGGCGCAATCGCTGGGGGTGGTGTTCAGTGTGATGTTGATCGCGCCCAGCTGGGGCGGCATGCTCAACGGCCTGCTCACCTTGCGCGGCGCCTGGGACCGCGTGCGGGAGGACCCCGTGCTGAAGTTCTTCGTGGTGGCAGTGACCTGCTACGGCATGGCCACCCTTGAAGGGCCGCTGCTGAGCGTGAAGAGCATCAACGCCATCGCCCACTACACCGACTGGATCGTGGCCCACGTGCACATCGGCGGCATTGGTTGGAACGGCTTCCTGACCTTCGGCATGATCTACTGGCTGGTGCCGCGCCTGTTCGGCACCAAGCTGTACAGCACCAAGCTGGCCAACGTGCACTTCTGGCTGGGCACCCTGGGCATCATCTTCTATGCGGTGCCGCTCTACTTCGCCGGCTTCTTCCAAAGCCTGATGTGGCAGCAGTTCACCCCCGACGGATTCCTGGTGTACAAGAACTTCCTGGACACCGTGCTGGAGATCAAATACGCCTACTGGCTGCGCGCGGTGGGCGGCAGCATCTACCTCACCGGCGTGTTCTTCATGGTGTACAACGTGGTGAAAACGGCCCGGTCGGGCAAGCTCATCGCCAATGAGCCCGCCGAAGCCCCGGCCCTGGAGAAACTGGCCAAGGAGCCCGCCGGCCACTGGCACACCTGGATCGAGCGCCGCCCCATGCAGATGCTCTTCTGGAGCCTGGTGGTGGTGGCCATCGGCGGCATAGTGGAAATGGTGCCCACCTTCCTGGTGAAAAGCAACGTGCCCACCATCAGCAGCGTGAAGCCCTACACCCCGTTGGAACTGCACGGGCGCGACATCTACGTGCGCGAAGGCTGCTACACCTGCCACAGCCAGATGGTGCGGCCGTTCCGTGCCGAGACCGAGCGCTACGGCGAATACAGCAAGGCCGGCGAGTTCGTGTACGACCACCCCTTCCAGTGGGGCAGCAAGCGCACCGGCCCCGACTTGGCCCGCGTGGGCGGCAAATACCCCGACAGCTGGCACTACTACCACATGCTGGACCCCACCACCATGAGCCCCGGCTCGTTGATGCCCGCCTACCCTGCCCTGTTCACCGACGTGCTGGACACCACCACCACGCGCAAGAAGATCGAAGCCATGATCACCATGGGCGTGCCCTACGAGGAGGGCTTCGCGGCGCAAGCCAACCAGCACTTGGCCGGGCAGAGCGCCAAGATCGCAGCCGAGCTCAAGAAAGGCGGCATCGAGGCGCTTGCCGACCGGGAGATCATTGCCATGATCGCCTACCTGCAGCGCGTGGGCACCGACATCAAGGCCGAACGCAAGGCGGCCAAGTAACCGCAAAGCCAGCGCCCCATGCTGAAGTTCATCAAGCACCACATGGACACCATCGCCGGCATCGGCCTCTACCCGGTGGTGTCGTTCGTGATCTTCTTCGGCGTGTTCCTCATCGCCCTGCTGTATGTGCGCAAGGCGCGGCGCAGCCACATCGACCACATGGCCAGCCTTCCACTGGCCGACAGCCCCAGCACCGAAACACAAGCCCATGCCCGACCGTAGCATGAACCTCCGCATCCTTTCCACCCTCGTCCTTGCCGCCGTAGCCGTGGGCGTCTCCGCCCAAGAGTCCGCGGCCGCCCCCGCGGCTGCGGCCGCGGACAAGACCTTGCTCTACGTGCTGGGCACCTTGGCCGGTGTGCAAGCCATTATCGTGCTGGCCCTCTCCGGCATCCTGCGCACCCTCGGGGGCATGGAAGGCATTGGCCGAAAGCTGGTCAACGGCAGTCGCAGTCTGATGGCCCTGCCCTTGCTGCTGTTGGCCGGAAGCGTGCACGCCCAACAGCACACCCCGCCGGCCACGGGCATCACCGACGAGGCTTCCTTCTGGTGGCTGGTGGCACTCAATTCGGTGCTCTTCATCATCATCATCCTGCAACTGGGCTGGGTGCGCACCCTTACTGCCATCGCCGCCGGCGAAGCGGCCCCGGCCATGGCACCCAAGGCCCCAAAAGGCCCGTCGTTCATCACCGCGCTTTGGAACAAAACCACCCGCCAGGTGAAGCTGGAGGAAGAGAAGGACATCGAGCTTCACCACGACTATGACGGCATCAAGGAGCTTGACAACGTGCTTCCGCCGTGGTGGCTGTGGCTCTTCTATGGCACCATCGCCTGGGGCGTGATCTACCTGGTGAACGTGCACGTGATCCAGGTGTGGCCCGGATCGACCGAGGAATACCGACAGGAAATGGCCCAGGCCGAGGTGGACATCGCGGCCTTCCAAGCCACGCAGACCAATGCCGTGGACGAGAACAACGTGACCTTCACCGACGATGCCGCCGTGGTGGCCGAAGGGCGCACCCTGTTCACCGCCAACTGCACCGCATGCCATGGGGCCGATGCCTCGGGCTCGGAGTTCAGCGTGGGGCCCAACCTCACCGACGACCACTGGTTGCACGGCGGAGGTATTCATAACGTGTTCAAGACCATCAAGTACGGCGTGCCGGAAAAGGGCATGATCGCGTGGCAATCCCAGTTGCAGCCCGCCCAGATCCGCGCCGTGGCCTGCTACATCCTGGCACAGCAGGGCAAGGGTGGTGCAACGCAGAAAGCACCCCAAGGCGAAGTGTGGAAGGAAGAAGCCGCTACACCGGCCGACAGCGCTGTTGTGGCTGCCCAGTGACCGCGCCGCCAACGCGCCCTCCTCGTCACCGGCAATTCACATCAACATGCGATTGCCTGCCCAACGGTGCCGTCGTAGCCTTGCAGGTACGTCTACCACCTGATCCCAAACGCCGATGAAGCTCTCCGCAATCCTGTTCCTGCTGGCCGCACTGCCCTTTGCCGCCACCGCCCAGTCGTTCCAGCCGGAAATGAACCCGATTGACCCGAAAGCCTTCGGAGAGCCGCTCAAGGCCGAGTTGATCACGCAGAACATGGAGGACGCGAAGATCCCGCCGATCCCCGTGGAGATCTCCGTGATGCTGAAGAAACCGATCGTGATGGGCTGCCAATACATCTACCGCGTCACCAACAGATCCACCGAACACGCGGTGCGGCTCCGGATGTACGCGGTTTACGACCAGCAGTACGAGGAGAAGATCAAGCCAGGGGAGTCCATCGACCTGCTGGCGAACACCATGGACCGCTGCGGACAGACCAAGGAGGAGAAAAAGGAAAAGGGCTGCATCAATTGCGCGCCCAGCCTGAACATCCTGGAGATCATCGTGAAGTAGCCCGCAGGGCGGCCGGTGCAGCCCATGCCGGGCTGGATCGCTGCCCCCCCCTGCAAACCCGGTTCATTCCGCTGGCCGTTCAAACAACGGCGATGTTCGTGGCTCCACGCCGCGTCCGTCAATCTGCACCCGTGGTCTATCTCCTTGCTCCGCCGGTTCGCCCCAGGCATCCAACCATGCTCCCGAATTATTTTCATGCCTTTTTAGTTGCTTTTTACAACTTTCTCTAATTTTGCCCCGTTGCTATCATCAACCATTGCCATGAACACCCTTTCACAACAGTTCACCGTGCTGCTGCCGGTCATGTTGCGCAACACCATCCGCGTGATCGCGGCGGAGATGGAGCGCCTGCAGCTCGGCATCACCGTTCCTCAGGCAGGGATCCTCGACTTTCTGGCCAGCCACGATGAGGCGGTGCAAACGGACCTCGCCCAGCATTTCGCCAAGGACAAGAGCGTGATGCTCCGCGCCATCGACGAAATGGAGAAGGCCGGCTGGATCGAGCGCCAGATGGACCCCGTGGACCGGCGCCGCAAGAACCTGGTGGTGACCAAGGCCGGGCAGGCCATCCTGAAGAAGGTGGTACAGGTGCGCACCAAGGTTTTCGGGCAACTGCTGGAAGGCGTGGCCGAAAAGGACGTGGCCACCTGCCTGCGGGTGCTTTCCGCCATCAACGACAACGCCGTGCGCATCCAACAATGAGGTGGCACTCCGCAATGCTCTTCGCGCTGGCTCTGGCCAGCGGCGCACAGGCCCAACAGGTGCTCACCCTGCGGCAGGCCATCGACTACGCCCGGGCGCACAGCCCCGCCATGGCCATCGCCGCCAACGATGTGCGCAAGGCGGATGCCCAGGCCCGGGAGGCGGTGGCCGGCTACCTGCCGCAGATCAACGGCAGCGGCTCGCTGGACGACAACGTGAAGCGCCAGACCACCATCCTGCCGCCGGGCATCTTCAGCGACCAGCCCACGCCCGTGCAGTTCGGCACCCAGTACAGCACCACCCTGAGCGTGCAGGCGGAGCAGACCTTGATCGACGCGGCGCAGCTCAACGGCATCCAGGCCAACAAGCCCAATACGGCCATGGCCGCCATCAAGGCCAAGCAGGCCGAGGAACAGGTGGTGTACGACGTGGCCAAGGCCTACGCCCAAGCCCAAACGCACCACGAACAGGTACAGCTGCTGCAGGCCAACCTGGAGCAATACGCCGAGCTGGTGCCCATCCTGCAGCTGCGCCTGGAGCAAGGCGTGGTGCAGCAGCTCGACGCCGACCGCGTGGAGGTGACGCGCCGTAACATCAGCTCGCAGCTGCAGGTGGCGCAGGCCAACTACACCGTGGCCGTGGACCAGCTCAAGCGCGCCATGGGCATGCCGTTGGAGCAGGCGCTGGCCGTGGCGGATGCCCCGCGCGAGCCCGCTCCTGCCCAGTCCGCCAACAGCGCATTCTCGCTGGACAAGGTGTTGGGGCACCAGCTCAACCAGCAGAGCGAGCTGCTGTACAGCATCGACCTCAAACGCAAGCGCAACGCCTTTTTGCCCACGCTGAGCGCCTACGGCCGCTACGGCGCCATGGCGCAGGGCAACGACCTGGGCGACAGCTACGACAACTGGTTCGACTACGCCGCCATCGGCCTGAAACTGAACGTGCCCCTGTTCAGCGGCCTGCGCCGCAGCAGCCAGATCAAACAGAGCGAACTGGCCTTGCAAAGCCTGCGCGAACAGCAGCGCGACGCCGACCTCGGCTTCGCCCTGAACTACCGCAACGCCAACACCCGCCTGCTGGCCAGCAGCAGCAACGTGCAGAACGATGCCGCCAACCTGGAGCTGGCCGAACGCGTGTTCGCCAACACCAACCTGCAATACCAGCAGGGAACCGCCTCGCTGAGCGACCTCCTCAACGCCGACTACCAACTGAAGGAGGCACGGAACAACTGGACCACCTCCCTGCTGGACCGCTCCGTGGCCGTGCTCGACCTGGAGCGTGCCAAAGGCACTCTGCTGGACTACGTGAACACCCTTTGACCTCCCACCGGCCACCACACCTCAACACAACCCATGAAACGCAAACTGATCCTGCCCCTGGTGCTTGTTGCACTGGCCCTGGGCATCGGCCTGAAACTGGCCGCCAACAAGGAAAAGCTCGATGCGGCGAAGCAGCCGGTGGACCGCAGTGCATTCGCCTTCCCGGTGAACGTGATCACCGTGGAGGAACAGTCAGTGGACGCGGCCTTCAGCGTACCTGGAACCTTGGAGCCGTATGATCGCGCCAAGGTGATGGTGCAGGCCCAGGGCAAACTGGCGAGCTTGGGCGTGGACCTCGGTTCGCGCGTGGCCAAAGGCCAAGTGCTCGGCAGCTTGGACGTGGCCGGGAAACAGTTGGAGCTGCAGGCCGCCGAGCTGCAGTTGGGCAAACTGCGCAAGGATGAGCTGCGCTACCGCGAGCTGCTCGCCGGCAAGGCCACGCCGCGATCCACCTACGACGACATCAAGTTCAACTTCGAAACGCAGCAGGTGAAAGTGGAGCAGATCCGCCAGCAGCTCCGCGACGCACAAGTGGTGAGCCCGGTAAATGGAACCGTGGTGGCGAAGAACGTGGAGGTGGGCGAGTTCGTGGGCGCCGGCACCGCCGTGGTGGAAGTAGTGGACGTGAGCCGCCTGAAGGCAAAGGTGTACGTGAGCGAGCACGCGGCCTACCGCCTGCGCGAAGGCAGCAGCGCCGCGATCACCAGCACGGTGTATCCCGGCACCACCTTCGAGGGGAAGGTGACCTTCGTGAGCCCGCAAGGCGATGCCAACCACAACTACCGGGTGGAGGTGGCCGTGGAGAACAACAAGGAACACGCGCTCAAGAGCGGCACTTTCGTGAACGTGCGCTTCGAGGGCAGCGGGAGCGTACCGATGCTGTCCATTCCCAAGGGCGCACTGGCCGAAGGCGTGAAAGACCCCTACGTGTACGTGGTGAACGCCGAGGGCACCTCGGTGCAGCGCCGCAACCTGGTGCTGGGCCGCGAGGCCGGGGAGCAGGTGGAAGTGCTGCAAGGCCTGAAACCCGGCGAATCCGTAGTGGTGACCGGGCAACTGAACCTGGTGGAGGGAAGCACAGTGCGGGTGGCGAACAGCAAGTGATCGTGCACCACAGGCCACAGGGAACACAGAGCAATGCAACAGAAGCATGACGGCACGGAGAGCGGGAGCGGACCGCTCCGTGTACTCCGCGCCTCCATGGCGGGAACAACCAAGGAACAATGAGCATCACAGAAGTCGCCATCAAACGGCCGTTGTTGATCACCGTGATCTTCACGGCGCTGATCTTGTTCGGCTTTCTGAGCTACAAGCAGCTCAACTACAACCTGCTGCCGAAGTTCGAGGCCAACGTGATCATGGTGCAGACCACCTACCGGGGCGCGTCGCCGGAGGAGGTGCAGAACACCCTGACCAAACCGATCGAGGATGCGGTGAGCGCGATCGAGGGCGTGGACCAGATCGCCAGCACCAGCATGGAAGGCGTGTCGGCCATTACCGTCACCCTGAAGCAGGGCACCGTGGTGAACGACGCACAGCGCGATGCCGAGCGGCGCATCGACCAGGTCCGCGCGCAGCTGCCCGAGGATGCCGACGACCCGGTGGTGCGGCGCTTCAGCACGGACGAGATGCCCATCCTGCGGCTGAGCATCAACAGCAAGCTGGCACCGGCCGAACTGTATGAGCTGCTGGACAACCGCGTGGTGCCCATGCTCAGCAACGTGGACGGCGTGGGCAGCGTGACGCTCATCGGCGCGCAGCAGCGCGAGGTGCACGTGGTGATGGACAACGACAAACTGAAGGCGTACGGGCTTGGCGCCGCGCAGGTGGCCCAGGCCGTGGCGGCCAACAGCAGCACCTTCCCCGCGGGCAACGTGGAAAGCAGCGCCGACCGCCTTTCCATCAACCTCGACGCGCGCGCCGCTTCCGTGGACGACCTGCGCAACACCGTGGTGCGCGAAAACACCGACGGTTCGCGCATCCTGCTCAAGGACGTGGCCAACGTCACCGACGGCCTTACCGAGGCCACCACCTTCAACCGCATCAACGGGCACCCCGGCATCGGCATGCAGATCGTGAAGCAGAGCGACGCCAACGCCGTGGAGGTGAGCCAGGGCGTGAAACAGCGCCTGGCCGAGCTCAAGGAGCAGCTGGCCTCCACCGGCTTCGACTACAGCATCGCCATGGACCAGAGCCTCTACACGCTCTCCAGCGCCAACGCGGTGATGTTCGACCTGATGCTCGCCGTGTTCATCGTGGGCCTGGTGATGCTGCTCTTCCTGCACAGCCTGCGCAGCTCCCTCTTCGTGCTGGTGGCCCTGCCCAGCGCCATGATCCCCACCTTCATCGCCATGTACGCCCTGGGCTTCTCGCTCAACCTGATGACCCTGATGGCGCTCTCCCTGGTGGTGGGCATCCTGGTGGACGACAGCATCGTGGTGCTGGAGAACATCTACCGCCACCTGGAAATGGGCAAGAGCCGCTGGACCGCCGCGCTGGAAGGGCGCAACGAGATCGGTTTCACCGCCATGGCCATCACCCTGGTGGACGTGGTGGTCTTCCTGCCCCTGGCCATGTCCGGCGGCCTCATCGGCAACATCCTGCGCGAGTTCGCGCTGGTGGTGGTGATCAGTACGCTGATGAGCCTGGTGGTGGCCTTCACCCTCACGCCGCTGCTGGCCTCGCGCTGGGGCAAGCTCGAGCACTTCACCGGCAAAACGATCTGGGGCCGCTTCAGCCTCGCCTTCGAGCGCGGCGTGGGCAACTTGCAAGCATGGTACGGCCGCGCGCTGGAGAAAGCGTTGCACCGCAAGCGCTGGGTGCTGGGCACCATCCTCGTGCTGCTGGTCGGCTCCATCGCCCTGCTGCCCGCGGGCTTCATCGGCGCGGCCTTCATTCCCGCCAGCGACCGCGGCGAGTTCATGGTGCAGCTGGAAACCGCGCCACAAGCCTCGCTCACCGTCACCGACCAGATCACCCAGCAGGCCGAACGCATCATCCTCTCCCACCCCGAAGTGGTCGACGCCTTCACCAACGTGGGCACCCAGAGCGGGCAGATGGGCAGCGGCTCCGCCACGGCCAACCTCTCGGAGATCAGTGTGAAGCTGGTGCCCGCCAAGCAGCGTGCCCTCAGCTCCGAAGCCTTCAGCACCGTGCTGCGCGATGAGCTCAGCGCCATCCCGGGGCTCAAGGTCACCATCACGCAGACCAGCATCACGGGCAACGCGCAAACGCCCATCCAGATCGTCGTGAAGGGCACCGACATGGACAGCCTGTGGAAGGCCGCGCGCATGGTGAAGGAGATCACCGAACACACCGCCGGCACCGACTACGTGCAGTACAGCACCAAGAGTCCCAAGCCCGAAGTGCGCGTGTGGCTGGACCAGGACCGCATGGGCGCGCTCGGCTTCACCAGCACCGATGTGGGCATGGCCGTGCAAACGGCCTTCCGCGGCAACGACCGCAACAACTACAAGGAGGCCGGCGAGGAATACCCCATCAACGTGCGGCTGGACCGCGCCGACCGCCAGGACGCGGGCAGCGTGCGCAGCCTGATGGTGACCAACGCCAAAGGCGCCACCGTGCGACTGGACCAGCTGGCCGAGGTGTACGAAACCGTGGGCAACAGCGTGCTGGAACGCACCGACCGCCTCAACTCCATCAAGATCAACAGCGCGGCCGTGGGGCGGCCCAGCGGCACCATCGTGGCCGAGATCCAACAGGCCATGGCCAAGCAGCACCTGCCTGCGGGCACCACCGTGGAATACCTCGGCGACGCCAAGAACCAGGGCGACGCCTTCGGCAGCCTCGGCCTCGCGCTGGTGCTGGGCATCCTGCTGGTATACCTGATCATGGTGGCCCTGTATGAAAATGCGCTCTACCCCTTTGTGGTGCTCTTCAGCATCCCCGTGGCGCTGGTGGGCGCGCTGCTGGCCTTGGCGCTCACCATGCAGCCCCTGGCCATCTTCACCATTGTGGGCATGATCATGCTCCTGGGCCTGGTAAGCAAGAACGGCATCCTGATCGTGGACTTCGCCAACCACCTGCGCGCCGAAGGCCTGGGCCTGGTGGAGGCCTTGGTGGAAGCGGGCAAGGAACGCCTGCGCCCGATCCTGATGACCACCGTGGCCATGATCTTCGGCATGATGCCCATCGCCTTGGCCAGCGGCGACGGCGCCGAGGTGAAGAACGGCATGGCCTGGGTGATCATCGGCGGCCTTTCCAGCTCGCTCATCCTCACGCTCTTCATCGTGCCCACCATGTACTACATCATGACGCGCCTGATGGAGAAGGTCGGCGGCATCCGCTTCGGCCGCAGGCGGAAGAAGGTGGAGGAACGCGTGGCGGTGGCCGTGTGATGCAAGCCCGGCCGGCTGCTTCCATGTCTTTCTTGCACCGTGCCCGCGGCCGCGCCAACTGACGATCGTCAATCCGCTTGGGCCCCAACCGTGGATCTTTGCCCGTTCTTTGCCGCCTCTCCGTGCAGCTCGCCCGTTCCCAATGACCCCGCAACCTGCCCACATCAAGCGTGACGCCCCGCGCAGCGAGAGTTTCCGCGACACCATCAGCACGGTGGACAAGGCGGGCAAGCGCGTGTGGGTATACCCAAAAAAACCCAAGGGCAAGCTTACCAATTGGCGGCGCATATTGGCCTATGCCCTGCTGGTACTGCTCTTTGCCGGGCCCTTCATCCGCATCGGCGGCGAACCGCTGTTGATGATCAACCTGCTGGAACGGCGCTTTGTGTTCTTCGGCCAAACCTTCTGGCCGCAGGACTTCCTGATCTTCGTGCTGGGCTTCCTCGCCTTCATCGTGTTCATCGCCCTGTTCACGGTGGCCTTTGGCCGGCTGTTCTGCGGATGGGTATGCCCGCAAACCGTGTTCATGGAACACGTGTTCCGCCGCATCGAGTACTTCATCGAAGGCGATTGGAAACAGCAACAGGCCCTCAACAAGGGGCCGTGGACCACAGGCAAAGCCCTGAAGAAAACCGCCAAGCACGCCATCTTCTTCGGTATTGCCTTCCTCATCGGCAACACCTTTCTGGCCTACCTCATCGGCACCGACGAGCTCTTTCGCATCGTGAGCGAGCCTGCAGCGCAGCACCTGGGCGGGCTCACCGCCATGGTGGTCTTCAGCGCTGCTTTCTACGGCAACTTCGCCTTCTTCCGCGAGCAGGCCTGCACCACCGTTTGCCCCTACGGCCGCTTGCAAGGCGTGCTGCTCGACCGCAAGAGCATCGTGATCGCCTACGACCATGTGCGCGGGGAGAGCCGCGCCAAGTTCCGCAAGGGCGAGGTGCGCAGCCAGGTGGACAAAGGCGACTGCATCGACTGCTACGCCTGTGTGCACGTGTGCCCCACGGGCATCGACATCCGCAACGGCACCCAGCTGGAATGCGTGAACTGCACCGCCTGCATCGACGCTTGCGACCACATGATGACCAGCGTGGGCCTGCCCACCGGCCTGATCCGCTACGCCAGCGAGGAGCAGATCGCCGACAAGAAGCCCTTCACCTTCAACCTGCGGCTGAAAGCCTACAGTGCGGTGCTGCTGGTGATCACCGGCGTGCTGGTGGCCTTGATCGCCATGCGCAGCGATGTGGACAGCACCCTGCTGCGCACCCCGGGCATGCTCTTCCAGAAACGCCAGGACGGCCGCGTGAGCAACCTGTACTCCATGAAGGCCGTGAACAAGACCCAGCGCACGCTGCCCCTGCGGTTTGAGCTGCAAAATGTGCAGGGCGAGATCCAGCTGGTGGGCAAACCGGTGGTGCTGGCGCCCGGCCAAATGGCGCAAACGGAGCTCTTCATCATCCTGGCCAAAGATCAATTGGAGGGCATGAAGACCAAGGTGGTGGTGGGCGTTTACAGCGGCGACAAACTGGTGGACGAAGTGAAGACATCCTTCCTGGGGCCGATGAACTGAACATGCAGCGATGAACTGGGGAAAAGCACTGGCATTGGCACTGATCGCCTTCGCGGCAATGATGGCCTGGTTCATGATCAAGGCATCACAGCACCCTTCGCCCCTGGTGACCGAAGACTACTACGGGGCGGAGCTGAAGTACCAGCAGCGCATCGATGCCACCGGGCGGGCCAACGCGCTGACCGCCCCGGTGGGCATGGACATCCAGCGCACCGCAGCCGTGCTGCGCTTCCCTGCCGAACTGAAGGGTAGCCCGATCACCGCCACATTGACCCTGTTGCGGCCCAACGACCCGCAAGCGGACCGCATGCTGCGGTTCACCACGGACAGCGCCGCGCACCATGCGGGCAACCTGGACCTTTCCGCCGGCCGCTACAATGCCGCGCTGGAATGGGAGGCGGGCGGCGTGAAGTACTTCACCGAACGGAAGGTGTACGTGCCATGAACACATGGCTGGCGGCGGCCTTGGTGCTGGGCGTGGCGGGCAGTGCGCATTGCGTGGGCATGTGCGGCCCCATCGCGCTGGCCGTGCCTTCGCCATCCAACGCACGCAGCGCCCGATGGATGAGCACCTTGCTGCTCAACGGTGGAAGGCTGGCCACCTATGCCTTGCTGGGCGCGGCCGTGGGCACGCTGGGCTTGGGCATGCAGCTGGCAGGCCTCGGGCGCGCGGTAAGCCTGGTGGGCGGCACGTTGGTGCTATTGGCGGTGATCGTGCCGGGCCTGCTGCAACGCTGGTGGCCTGCGGGCCGGTTGGCCATGGGCGTAGGGCGCATGCGGGGCATCTTGGCGCGCAACCTCCGGCGCACGGCCCCGGAGGCGCTCTTCCTCACCGGTGTGCTCAACGGCTTGCTGCCTTGCGGGCTGGTGTATGCGGCCCTGCTCGGCGCGGCCGCCACGGCCTCGCCGGGGCAGGCCGCCGGGTTCATGGCGGCCTTTGGCCTGGGCACTTGGCCCGCACTGGTGGCCCTGCGCCTGGGCGGCGGATGGCTGGGGGCCGGTACGCGGGCATGGTTGCGCAAGGTGTCGCCCCTGCTCCTCACCGCCATGGCCGTGCTGCTGATCTTGCGCGGCTTGGAACTGGGCATCCCCTTCGTAAGCCCAGGGCCCATGACCCCTGCCGGTGCTGCCGGTTGCCCTTGAACTGCGGCCCGTCTGCCGATCGCGCTACCTTTGCCCCGATGAACACGCGCCGACTGCTGCTGATCGCAACCGTGCTGCTGCTGCTGCTGCCGGCGGACCTGTTGGCGCAGGGCTGCGCCATGTGCAAGGCCGTGGCCGGTTCCGAGCCGGGCAAGCAGGCCTACGGCGGGGCGCAAGCTGTGGGGGCGGGCCTTAACACGGGCATCCTGTTCATGATGGCCGTGCCCTATGTGCTGCTGTTCGTCTTCTTCCGCAAGAAGATCGCCGGCTTCATCCGGGAATTCCGCAACGCACAAGGCTGAATCCGCGGGACTGGCCTGCATCGTGCCTCCGGCCATGGGCTTGGCTGCGGCGCGTATCTTTGCGCCATTGATCAATAGCCCTGCACGGCCCGGCCGCTGCGGGGCACCAAAAGCACCTTGAGCATGTACCCTGAAGAACTGACCATGCCGATGATCGAGGACCTCACCTCGGTCGGTTTCCATGAATTGAAGACCCCTGCCCAAGTGGACGCCGCCTTCAAACAGGCGGGCACCACCATGTGCGTGGTGAACAGCGTGTGCGGCTGCGCAGCCGGCACCTGCCGCCCCGGCGTGAAGGCCTCCTTCGGCGCAGGCAAGCGCCCGGACCACCTGGTCACCGTGTTTGCCGGCGTGGATACCGAAGCCACGGCACAAGCGCGCAACTACTTCCTGCCCTACCCGCCCAGCAGCCCCAGCATTGCCATACTGAAGGATGGCAAGCTGGTGCACTTCGTGGAGCGCCACCACATCGAAGGCCGCAGCGCGGAGATGATCGCCGAGCACCTGCGCACGGTGTACGAAGAGTTCTGCTGAACAGGTCCCTGCCCATGAAAAAGCCCCGGCCGCACCGGGGCTTTTTCATGGGCCAAGGTGATGAGGTCACACCAGCCCTTGGGCAAGCATGGCATCGGCCACCTTCACGAAGCCAGCAATGTTCGCCCCCTTCACATAATTCGCGGCCTTGCCTCGGGTTCGTGGGGGTTGCGCAGCCGCACTTCGTGCATGAAAGCGGCCACAGCCATGTCCATCGTGGAGGATTTCTTCGCCATGGGGGTCAGGTGCTGGTGGGTCGGGGTTGGGAAAAAACACATGAAGGCAAGCGCCACACGCATACGGCCATGGCGTAGCCCAAAGCAGTTTGCCCGGTGGAAGGGATCGGTGCCAACGGCCTTGAGGGCGGGCCGTGTCCTGGGGCAGCGGATGCTCAACGGTCCTCGTCGGTGATCGGGGCCTTGCCCACGTAGCGGCCCTTGGCATACACTTCGATCTTGTAAAGGATGCCGTTGCGGTCGTACTTGTACACCCTCCCCTCCCACAGCCTGCCCTTGCGGTAGTGGCCTTGTTGGGCCAGGCGGTGCTGGTCGTCATAGAGGGTGTTCCAGCCCTCGGCGCGGAAATCCTCGCTGTTGGGCTTTTCCTCGGCGGTTTTGGCCGGGGCGGGCTTGGCATCGGCGGGGGGCGACACCTCCACCACCGGCCCCTTCGGCGTAAAGGTCCTGAAGGAACCTTCCTTGGCCTGCCCACCGGTGAACACCGCGGTTTCCTGCAGTTCGCCGTTGGGGTGGTACCGTTTAAGGGTGCCTTCCTCGCGCCCGTTCACAATGTTCACTTCCGCCTCCAGATTCCCGTTTTCATGATAATACTTCTGCAGGCCGTTGCGCGTTCCGTAAGAATCAAAGACGAACTCCTGCATCAACTTGCCGTTGGCATACCAGCGCTTGAAGGTGCCCGTGTTCCGGTCGAGGTCCCAACTGCCTTGTTCTTCCCGGCGGCCATCGGGGTAGTAGGTGGTATAGGCCCCTTTGGCCAGGCCCCGTACATAATTCACCTGGCTGCGGGGCTTTCCGTTGGGCCAATAGCGCTTCCAGGTGCCGGTGCGTCGGTTGTCCTCATAGCGGCCCTCTTCGTACAGGATGCCCGCCGTGTAATCCGGCTTGTCCGGCAGGGGCCCTGTGATCTGCCACCAGCCCTGCTTGCGCCCTTGCTGGTCCAATTGGTTCAAGGTGTCTGCAGCGGCCGTGCCGCCCTGCGCCGTGGCCGCCTGCAAGGCCATGGCCCATACGCCGGCCAACAAGCTGGGCAGGGCGGAATAAAACGTACGCATGGGCGGGAGACTGCTTCGCCCCGGCGAAACGGGATCGGCGGTCCCGGGGTTACACCCGTGCCCGCCTAATGGCCCAACAAGGGCTTCAGGTGGGCCATCATATCGGCCACCATGGCCTTCAGGTCGTATAGCGGTTTCCAGCCCCAATCGGTCCGTGCGGCACTGTCGTCAATGCTGTTGGGCCAGGAATCGGCGTAGTTCTGGCGCACATCGGGGGCGTATGCGATCTGGAAGCCCGGAACGTGCTTGGCCACTTCGGCGGCGATCTGCTCCGGGGTGAAACTGAGCCCGGCGAGGTTGTAGCTGGTGCGTTCCTTGATGCGGTCGGCCGGGGTTTCCATCAGCTCAATGGTGGCGCGGATGGCGTCGGGCATGTACATCATGGGCAGCATGCTCTTGGGCCCCAGGAAGCTGGTGTACTTGCCATGCTTGATCGCCTCGTGGAAGATGTGCACGGCATAATCCGTGGTGCCGCCGCCGGGCGCGCTCTTCCATCCGATGAGGCCCGGGTAGCGGATGCTGCGGACATCCACGCCATAGCGGTGGTGGTAGTAGTTGCACCAGCCTTCGCCGGCCAGCTTGCTGATGCCGTAAACCGTACTGGGTTCGGTCACGGTGTGCTGCGGTGTCATGTCCTTCGGCGTAGTGGGTCCGAAGGCCGCGATGCTGCTGGGCCAATAGACCTTCTGCAAGCGTCCTTCCCGCGCCAGCTCCAGGATGATGAGCAGGCTCTCCATGTTCAGCTTCCAGGCGAAGGCAGGGTCCTTCTCGGCGGTTGCGCTGAGCAGCGCGGCCAACAGGTACACCTCGGTGATGCCGTGCTTGTCCAGGATGCGCTCAATACCGTGGCGGTCCATGGCGTTCACCATGGCAAACGGGCCTTCCTGCTTCACCTGCGGCTCCTTGATATCGCTGGCCACCACGCTATCATTGCCGAACCGCGCGCGCAAACCTTCCACGAGCTCGGTACCGATCTGGCCGCTGGAGCCGATTACGAGGATCTTCCTGGACATGCCTTGGGGATGGATAAGTATGAATTGGACGCGCCAAAGCTACCAGCGCCAAGCTCTCCCTTGTCAGGGCGTAAATTCGCCCCCATGGAAGCCCACCGCCTCCGGAATCTGCGCAGCCCTGGGGAGCTCCGCGCACGGTTGGAGCGGGAAGGAACACCCCGCACCACCCTCTCCTTCTACCGTTACGTGCGGTTGAACACGGTGGAGGAGCTCCGCCATGCGCTTTATCAAGCCTGGGAAGCCTTGGGCGTGCTCGGGCGCATCTACATCGCTCCGGAAGGCATCAATGCCCAGGTAAGCGTGCCCACGGCCAACCTCGGGGCCTTCCGGCAGGACCTGGATGGACGGGATGCTTTCCGCGCCGTACCTTGGAAAATCGCCGTGGAGGACGATGGCAAGAGCTTCCTCAAGCTCATGATCAAGGCGAGGAAGAAGATCGTTGCCGATGGCCTTGACGATGACGCCTTCGACGTGACGAACGTGGGCCAACACCTGGATGCGGCCACCTTCAACCGCAAGCTGGAGGAAGGCGCGCTGGTGATCGACATGCGCAACAACTACGAGTGCGCCATCGGGCACTTCGAGGGGGCCTATCTGCCCAAAGCCGATACCTTCCGGGGAGCAATCGAAGAGGTGGTGGAAATGCTGGGAAAGGTGAATGGTGAGGATGTTGATACCAACCCGCAACCCGAAACCGGCCAACCCGCAACGGATTCAACTCTCCACCATCCCGAGATCTTGCTCTACTGCACCGGCGGCATCCGCTGCGAAAAGGCCAGCGCCTATTTGAAACACCACGGCTACAACAAGGTGAATCAGCTGCACGGCGGCATCATCGATTATGCGCGCCAGCTCAAGGCCATGGGGCTGAAGAGCAAATACCTCGGCCAGAACTTCGTGTTTGATGAACGGCTGTCCGAGCGCATCACGGACGATGTGGTGGGCACCTGCATGCAGTGCGGCGCACCGTGCGACCGCATCGGCAATTGCCACGAGGCCACCTGCAACATGCTGCTGGTGCAGTGCGAAGCTTGCGCCGCGAAATATGCCGACTGCTGCTCACCGAGTTGCCGGGAGATCCACCTCCTGCCCATGGAAGTGCAGCGTGTTTGGCGAAAAGGCCGCAGCACGCGCAGTACCAAGACCAAGGCCATCAACGACCCGGAGGGCCTGCGCAAGCGCATCCGGGAAGAAGAGGAACTGCTCGCCCTCCGCGGCACGCTGCATCCTGAACTGACATCCATCAACCAAAAGGAAGAGGCCAGCGCATAGGCTTGCGCGAAAAGACAACCCGCAACACGTAACCAGCCAACCCGCAACCGGACAACCCGAAGGACAAGGTTCGCAGGACCTAGTTGGCAGGGCGCAACCCGCAACCAAACAACCGGCAACCGGAACAAGATGCCCATCTACCACACCCTCGGCAAGATCCCCCACAAACGCCACACCGTATTCAAGAACGGCAAGGACCGCATCTTCTACGAACAACTGTTCGGCACCATCGGCTTCGATGGCATGAGCTCCCTGCTCTACCACATTCACCGCCCCACGCAGGTGAAGGCGTTGAACAAGCCCAAGGACGTAACGCCCAAGATCGCGGTGGAAAAGAACCTTCGCTCCTTGCGCCTGCACGGTTTCAAGACCAAGCCCGAGAAGGACCACCTCGCCGCACGCAAAGCCATCTTGGTGAACGGGGACTGCGCCGTGGTTTTGGCCGCCCCACAGGCCAAAACGGTGGATTACTTCTACAAGAACGCCGACTGCGACGAGGTCATCTTCATCCATAAGGGCAGCGGCACGTTGCGCACTCTGCTGGGCAACATCGACTTCAAGTACGGTGACTACCTGATGATCCCCCGCGGGATGATCTACACCATGGAGTTCAAGGACAGCGACAACCGCTTGTTGATCGTGGAAAGCCATCGCCCGGTGTACACCCCGAAGCGTTACCGTAACTGGTTCGGCCAGATGCTGGAGCACAGTCCTTACTGCGAGCGCGATATCCGCCGACCGAAAAAGCTGGAGACCATCGACAAAAAAGGCGACTTCACGGTGAAGGTGAAAAAGCAGAACATGCTGCACGAGCTGGTCTACGCCACGCACCCCTTTGACGTGGTGGGCTGGGACGGCTACAACTACCCTTATGCCTTCAGCATCCACGACTTTGAGCCCATCACCGGCCGTGTGCACCTTCCGCCGCCCATCCATCAGACCTTCGAGACCGACGCGATGGTGATCTGCAGCTTCGTGCCGCGCCTCTACGACTATCATCCACAGGCCATCCCCGCGCCATACAACCACAGCAACATCGACAGCGATGAGATGCTCTACTACGTGGCCGGCGATTTCATGAGCCGCAACGACATCGGTCCGGGCCACATCAGCCTGCACCCCGCAGGCATCCCCCACGGCCCGCACCCGGGCGCCATGGAGCGCAGCATCGGCCAGAAAGAAACCAACGAGCTGGCCGTGATGGTGGACACCTTCCGCCCATTGATGGTGACCGAGGAAGCGCTGAAGATCGATGATGGGAAGTACTGGAAGAGCTGGCTGGAGTGAGGCGATCAGAAGATCAGACGATCAGACGATCAGAAGATCAGACGATCAGAAGGTCAGACGATCAGAAGGTCAGAAGATCAGAAAATGGATCTGCGCGAGCTTGACATAAAACAATGGCAGAACGCCATCGTGCAGGACGATTTCTTTGGAAACGGGGTGGTGGCTGAGGCGCCCGCCTCGTACAACGCCCGTTACGAGGACAACGCAATTGTGTCCATGCCCTTTCAGTTCGCACTGGCCATCTGGGATTTGTCCGATGAACTTCAGGAAAAGAAGAAGTTTGCCGTGTCCAACCAGCTGCTCCGCTCCGGCACCACCATCGGTGCCTTGGTGCGCGAAGCACAGAACGGAGAGAGCTTGAAGGACTTCATCCACAAGATGAAGATCGCCTTGAAAGAGGCTGATGAAACCGAATATTGGCTTCTGCTCTGCATTGAACGTAACTTGGCCACTGTAAACGCGTACCTGGGGAAGCTCCTCCCGATCGTACGCATCCTCAACAAGATCATCTCAACCAGCAACACTAAGCTCTGATCAGACAACGAGGCGATCGAAAGATCAAAAAATGCTTGGTCGATCCAAAGGCATTCCATTTTCTGATCTTCTGATCGTCACATCCGCAACACCATGGCCATCGAAAGCGCAACTCCCCAGCTTGAAAAAGTAGTTCCTGAAGCCGCCGACTTCCTCCCCTTGCTCGGCACCGACTACATCGAATTCTACGTGGGCAATGCCAAGCAGGCCGCCCATTTCTACAAGACGGCCTTCGGCTTCCAGAGCTTGGCATACGCCGGCTTGGAGACAGGTGTGAAGGACCGCACCAGCTACGTGATCGTACAGGACAAGATCCGCTTGGTGCTCACCACGCCGATGACGCAGGACCACCCGATCAACGACCACCTGCGCAAGCATGGAGACGGCGTGAAGGTGATCGCCCTCTGGGTGGACGATGCCACCAAGGCCTGGGAGGAAACCACCAAGCGCGGCGCCAAGAGCTACATGAAACCCACCGTGGAGAAGGACGGCGACGGCGAAGTGGTGAAGAGCGGCATCCACATCTACGGCGACACAGTACACCTCTTCATTGAGCGCAAGAACTACCACGGCACCTTCCTGCCTGGCTACAAGCCGTGGAAGAGCGCGTACAACCCCACGCCCACCGGCCTGAAATACGTGGACCACATGGTGGGCAACGTGGGCTGGAACGAGATGAACCCGTGGGTGAAGTTCTACGAGGAGGTGATGGGCTTCGCCAACGTGCTGGGCTTCGACGACAAGGACATCAGCACCGAGTACAGCGCCTTGATGAGCAAGGTGATGAGCAACGGCAACGGCCGCATCAAGTTCCCCATCAACGAGCCGGCCGAGGGCAAGAAGAAGAGCCAAGTGGAGGAATACCTGGACTTCTACAACGGCCCGGGCGTGCAGCACATTGCGGTGGCCACGGACAACATTGTGAAGACCGTGCGCGACCTGATGAGCCGCGGCGTGGAGTTCCTCAAGGTGCCCAGCACCTACTACGAAGGACTGCTGGACCGCGTGGGCCCTATCGAGGAGGACCTGGCGCCGCTGGCCGAGCTGGGCATCCTGGTGGACCGCGACGACGAAGGCTACCTGCTGCAGCTTTTCACCAAGCCGGTGGAGGACCGCCCTACGCTCTTCTTCGAGATCATCCAGCGCAAAGGCGCCAAGAGCTTCGGCAAAGGCAACTTCAAGGCGCTGTTCGAGGCGATCGAACGGGAGCAGGAGAGCAGGGGGACGCTGTGAAGCTCTTCCTACGAACGCTTTGGCGTGAAGATCAACACATTGCACAGGCGCTGACGGGCCGGTACGTCAGGTGATCGGATCAAGCATGTGTGAAGCGGGGCGATTCCATCCAGGCCCTCCGCTCACGGCACCTGTTCCAGCCTGATGGAAGTTGGCATCGCCGAGTTGATGTTCAACAAGATCGGATCGCGGTCGTTATTGGCGCCGGCGTATTTGGCCACGCCGTCCATGTTCACGTCTTCGCTGCGATAGCCGGTGACCGTAGCCGTGGGGATCAAGCCTCCGATGGCGGCCATGATCGGATCGCGGTCGTTGGCGGCACCAGTGTACCTGATCACATGGTCCGCGGCCGCATTGCCCGCCCATAGCAGGGCTTTGCTTCCGATCATTTTCCGCGCATCGGCCCCGTATGTGGGAAATGCGGGGTCTGACAGATCAACCACGGCTGTGCCATCGGACAGCTCCACCGGCAACGCCGTCATCACCCCGAGGTGATTGCGATGGCGCACCACTAGGTAATAATTCCCCGGAAGCGCAGTGATCTGCGGCGGTGAAATACCGTCCATGCCCACCACGCGCCCATTGCGCAAAAGCAGGCATGAACGCGTGGCCACGGTGCTCGCTGCCGTGGTGTCCGTGCGCAACTCGAGCAAGATCCAATCCACCACGGCATCCGGCCCTGTGTTGGAGAACGCTGCGGTATCCAAATGTTCCCCGCCGCCTTCACCCATTTGGATGAAGCCGAGCGCAGTGAACGGCTCCATCCCCGGCAGCAGCCCATGCACGCGCAGGCTGTCGTGCATCAGGCCTGTCTGCTGATCGTACGGCCCTTCGAGCATCACCGTGACCTGCGGGCGCACGTATGGTTCGCTGCACTGTACGTTGGTGAGCAGGCGCACGAAGAGGTCGTCGAAGTAGCTGTCGTTGTCTTGCCCGCCGAACCGTGTGCCGGTGAGCACCGCCGTGATGGAACGTGTGCCTGGCGGCAGCGGCACGGTCTGCTGCAACAAGGTCCATGTTCCCGTTTGGTTGCTCACGGTGCTGGTCGTGTCGAGCACCGTTCCGTCCGCATCGCGGAAGGCGAGGAACATGTCGGGGCGGTCATCCCCGTTCCAGTCGCGCAGCCACCCGCCGAAGCTCACGGCCATGCCGCCCACATCGATGGCAGCGGCCTGGGCACCCACGTCGATGGCCTGTTCCGCGCGGGCGAAGGCGTTCTCCGTACACAAGGCACCCACAGCGAAATAATAGGTGCCGGCATGGGGGGAGGCTCCGTCGCATTCACCTGCGGCCAAGGATTCGATCACCCCCGCAGTGGTGGCCCACGCGGTGGTGCCGTTCTCAGCACCCGGGTTTGCAAGCAGGTTCGGGCCTGCCGCCGACGGGCCCGTGGTGAAGGATTCCGGATCGGACCATGCGCTCCATTTCATGTCCTCATCGCGGTAGCGCACGCGCCAGCAGTAGTTGGTACCGGGCAGCAAGGTGGTCACCTGCTCGTCGGTGAGGTCATCGCCTGCCTGCAGGTCCGTTTCGTAGTACCAGTCCTGGTATTGCCGCCAGCTGTCCACCACCGGGTTCGTCCAGTCCGTGCAACTGGTGCCCACCTGCCACTGTGAATCCCGGTGCGGGCCGCCGTCGGCATCCGTGAAGGGCGTGCCCTTAAGCACCACGCAATCCGGCGAGACGGTCATGCCGCCGGTGGGATAAGATCCGCCGGGCTGCACGGGTGCGTTGCCGTAGCGATGGATGGTGAGCATGTCCTCCAATGCGTTGTTCTTGGTGACGACCTCATCCCCGAGGCTGTAGCGCTTGAGGGTGAACTGCGGGTCGTCGCCGGCCTCCACTTCGATCAATACGAAGCCGTATTCATCCTGGCTGATGGAATATTCCGGATAGTCCATCTGCGCGTACTCACCCCAGTGGTCGATATGTCCGGCGGCCGTCGCCACGTTCACCATCAAATGAACATGGTCCTTGCTTGCGCCGCGCGAATACGCGTGCGTATGGCCGAATAAATGGGCGCTCGGCTTGCCTGTGGCGGTGCTGAAATTCTCCATCCGGCCGATCACCTCCCCGGTGTAGTCGGTGTTTCCAGCGATCCACAGTTCGCTGTGGAAGGGGTGGTGGAAGTGGGCGAACACGAAGTCGATGTCCGGATCCGTGGCCGCATCGGCAAGCACGCTGTCCAGCCAGTCCAGCTGTGCCTGTTGCTGGTAGGCCGGGTTGGTGTTCAGCCCGATGATGCGTAGGTTGCCATGGTCCTTGTACCACCAATGCTCGCCAAAATCCGGAGTGCCGTTTTTGGGCAGCTGGAAATAATTGAAGTAGTTGGGGCTGTTCTGCTCGTGGTTGCCAATGGCAGGATATACCGGCACATCGGCGAATAGGTCCGCAGCGGGGTCGAAGAAGTCGGTCTTCCACGAGCCGTAGTTGGTGCCGTCCGCCACGAGGTCTCCGGCAAGGATCACCATTGAAAGTTCGTCGCACAGCTCCGGGCCCATCGAATCATTTACCAGCTGGATCACCCCGTTGTGCACCACCTGCCAGAATTTGTTGGGGTAGCCGCCATCCTTCTGCATGTCGCTCATGGCCACGATCACGGTACGTGGCTCTGCGCTCTGCAGTGCTGGTGTACGGAAGCGGTGAATGGCCGACACGGCGGGGCCGGTGGTCGCGCGGTAGTAGTACAGTGTATTGGGCAACAGGCCCTTAAGCGTTACCGTGTGGACCCGGGCTGTTCCTGAGCTGCTGAAAGATGCGCCGTTCACGCTGTTGCCAAGCGCAGTGGTGGTGCCGTAATCCACCGTGCTCTGGGTGCCGCTGGTGGTCTCCCACATGATCGTCATCCGCGAGGGTTCCGCATCCTGCAGATAGGGTTGCACCCGAATGGTTTGCGCCATGGAAGCAACCGCTACCAG
>JADZAC010000035.1 GCA_020852835.1 Flavobacteriales bacterium | reverse complement strand
CCGCTGAACCCGTATGTCTATGCCAACATCAAGGACGTAACACCCACCATGGCCTGGATCCGCCATGAATTGGACACTCGGAGCCTTCCCTACCTGGACTTATGGGTGGATGATACGGCCAAGTTCAGGCCGGGCACCCTTACCGATGTAATGCACTTGGGGCCCTTGGGATGGTACCGCGTGGACAGTGCCCTTTACTCCTGCTTCAAATGAAGACCGGCACCACCCCTGCGCGTACATTGAAATGGGCATTGATCTATGCGGCCCTGCTCGCCGGGCTCCTATGGCTGCACGATCCATTCCAGATCAGCATGGATGCCGCCTCCAGCACCGTGACCTTCGTTTACCAGCAGTTCTGACCGGATGCTGCCCTTCTCCGGTATCACCTTCTACCTGCTCTTCCTCGTGGTAGTGGTGGCGCTTTACGCGCTGAAGGGCGTGGCGAAAAACCGCATCAGCCTGGCAAGCACCCTGCTGGGAATAAGCTTGGCCTACACCCTGCTCTACTATCCGCGGCCGTTGCAGATCATGGTGTTCCTGGCCTACCAGTGCCTGTTCACCTGGTTGTTGCTGTTCAAGTGGAAGCGTATGCACAAGTTGATCGGCAGCCTGTTGCTCGCGCTGCCCATGATCTTGATCAAATTCGACTGGAACGTGCAGGACATCGGCTTTGCCGGGGTCAGCTACATCACTTTCCGTTGCGTGCAGGTGTACTTGGACGGAGATCTGTTGCGGGACAAATTCAACTTCCGCGATTTCGTCTCTTTCCTGTTGTTCACCCCCAGCCTGCTGGCGGGCCCCATTGACCGCTATGAACGTTTCCGTTCGGACACGGAACAAGGATGGTCAAGGCTGAACGGAAAGGCACTCCTGGCCGGATGGGAGTTCATTGCCATTGGCCTGCTGCACAAATTTGTGCTCGGAACCGCAGTACAACGCTACTGGCTATCGCTGCTGGACCCGGCCAGCACGGCAGTTGGCGACATGGCGGCCAACATGTACGCCTACTCCATTTACCTCTATTGCGACTTTGCCGGTTACTCCTTCCTGGCCATTGGGCTGGGCCGCATGATGGGCGTGGAGCTCCCCGCCAACTTCGACCGACCTTGGCTGACCCAAAACCCGCAGGAGTTCTGGCGCCGCTGGCACATCAGCCTGGGTGATTGGCTGCGTGATTATTTCTTCCGCCCCATCTACAAATCGTTGAGCAGCATACCCAAGTTGCGCAATTGGCCCTTGTTCAAGCAGAACACGGCCCTCTTCAGCACCTTTCTGCTCATGGGCATGTGGAACGGACTGGAGGTCCATTATGTGGCCAGCGGTGCGCTCTTCGGCGTGTACAGCGCGGTGTTCAACACTTACCAGTACCATAGTCGCAAACACCAAAAGGACATCTGGGGGCGAACGCCGCAATGGCTGGCCACCTGGGCATCACGCTTCATCATGTTCCAGCTCGCCTGCTTCGCGCTGTATATCTTCAGCGGCCGCTTCCCCTACATCCCTTGACGCATGCGGTTCAACATCATTACGGCCCGGTTTGAGGAGGAGGATCGGGCACCGGGGAAATGGGCGGTCCACGGCAGCGACCGCAGCCTCACCTGGCAGGAATTCCACAAGGAGGTACAAGCCATGGCCGACCTGCTGCACGGGCTTCACCTTCCCGCCGGCGCACCGGTGGCGATCAGAGGCCACAAACAGGCCAGTGTGGTGGTGGCCATGGCCGCCTGCATCATGCACAACCACCCGTACATCCCGTTGGACATCATGATCCCGGAGGACCGGGTGCGCCGCATCTTCAACATTGCAGGCGTTCAGCTTTTGATTGACTGCTCGGATGTGCCCTTGGAAACGGAACTGACAACCTTGCAGGACAACAGCACCTTGAAACACGGAAAGGCCATGGGCGCAGGCAGCACGCCTGTCCGGACGGACGACCCGTTGCGGTACATCATCTTCACCAGTGGCAGCACCGGTGATCCCAAAGGCGTATGCATTTCCCGCTCCGCAGCAGCGGCATTTCTGCACTGGACCTGCTCCGACTTCGGGTTCAGCGCGGATGATGTGTTCATCAACCAGGCTCCTTTCAGCTTCGACCTTAGCGTGTATGAACTTTTCACCAGTCTGTATATTGGTGGCACCTTGTTGCTGAACGATGCGGAAACTACCGCCGATTCGCAGCGCTTCATCCGCCGTATCCAGGAGCGCAACGGTTCCGTTTGGGTAAGCACGCCCACTTTTGCCTACCTGTACCTGACGGAACCCAAGTTCAATGCCGGGCAACTGCCCACAGTGAAAACATTCCTCTTCTGTGGTGAGGCGCTTCCGAAAATGACGGCACAACGGCTGCTGGACCGCTTTCCCGGATCGCGGGTACTGAACACCTACGGCCCCACCGAAGCCACCGTAGCCACTTCCTTGGTCGACGTAACCGCGGAGGTATTGGACAAGTATGCCGATATGCCGGTGGGCGCAGCCATGCCAGGCTCCCGGCTGATCACACACACGGAGGATGGCGCCCCGGCCACCAAGGAATTGCCTGGTGAAATCCTGATCATTGGGGATAATGTGAGCACGGGTTACTTGGCCAACGAGGCGTTGAACGCCGAGAAATTCTTTGTCGAGAGAGGCAAGCGCGGCTTCCGGACCGGCGACTTTGGGTGGATCGAGGACGGGCTGCTGTTCTTCAACGGCAGGCGCGATGAGCAGGTGAAATTGAACGGCTTCCGGATCGAACTGGGCGACATTACCGCGCAGATGCTGGCGGTGGACGGCGTGGCGGACGCCATTGCGCTGCCCTTGAGGTCCGGTGGAGCGGTAAAGCGCATCGTGGGGTTTGTACGGCCCTTGGCCGGCCGGAACAACACCGAATTGCGCAACGCCATCCTGCTGCAGATCGGAAAGGAGCTACCGCACTACATGATCCCCGGGGATATCTCGTTCGTGGATGCCTTTCCGGTGAACAACAACCACAAGACCGATCGCAAGGCCCTGATCGATGGATACCTTGCCCAACTCTAACCAACGCAGACCCCCATGCTCATCGGTATCGACATCGGCGGCACAAGCTCCAAACTGGGCCTGGTGGACCAGGGCAAGGTGGTGAAGGAGCTGAAGCTGCCCACCAAGGGCCACGCCAGCGCGGATGCCTTCGCGGATGCCTTGGCAGATGCTGCCGGACAACTCACAACGGACAACGGACAACCGGCCACTGCCATAGGCATCGGCGCGCCCAACGCCAACCAGCTCACCGGCATCATTGAAATGGCGCCCAACCTGCCGTGGAAGCACGACCTGCCTTTGGCGCGCATGCTGGAGTTGCGCACCGGCATACCCGCCGTGCTGGGCAACGATGCCAATGCCGCCGCGCTCGGCGAGTGGCGCTACGGCGCGGGCAAGGGCTGCAAGGACCTGTTGATGGTGACCCTCGGCACCGGCGTGGGCAGCGGCTTCATCGTGAACAACCAATTGGTGTTAGGCAGCCACGGCAACGCCGGCGAAGTGGGCCACATGACCCTTGTGATCGACGGGCGGGATTGCACCTGCGGCCGCAAGGGCTGCTTAGAGGCTTATGTGAGCATCCGCGGACTGCGGCAGACCTATGCGGAGCTGGACGGCGACCCGGAAGTGCTGCGGGAAGAAGGCGTGCT
>JADZAC010000034.1 GCA_020852835.1 Flavobacteriales bacterium | reverse complement strand
GTGGGCATACTACGTGCCGCAGGCAGGCAAGGTGGTGCTGCAAGTGGCCACCCTGGACGGCAAGCCCTTGGGCACGCTACGCGAGGAAATGGCCGAGCCGGGTGCATACCGCTACACGTGGAACACCAGCAAGCTGGCGGTGGGCACCTACCTGTGCACCTACCTGCTGGACGGTGCCGTGGTGGTGCAGCGGGCGGTAAAAGTGGCGCGGTGAGGCATGGACGCAAACGCGGAAACGGCAGCGGGGCCGCCAGATCCGGGCGGCCCCGCTCGTGCCGGCCATCACCCCTTTTCCTTTAATCCAAGTGCACCCTGCGGCTCATGCTGTGGGCCGCGTTGTACAACTGCACCACGTAAATGCCGGTGGCGATGGGTTGCGTTTCCAGGCGCAAGGTGGTGGTGCCGCTAACGATCAGCTGGGAGGTACGTGCGGCCATCACCTTGCCTTGGGCATCCATCAGCACCAGGTCAAAGAGGCCATCGGTGGTGGAGGAAACCACCAGGTTGAGGTGGCCGCCGTCGTCCCAGGCGTTCACGATGGCCGTACCGTGGCCCTCGCCGCAGCCCACCGCCACGGTGTTGCTCACGGTGGTGGTGCCATTGATGTCGGTTTGGCGCAAGCGGTAGTAGGCAAGGCTTTGGGCGTCATGGTCGGTGAAGCCGTACCCGATCATGCTGCTGCTGTTGCCAGCACCTTCCACCGTGCCGATCGCGGCCCAATCCGCGCCATCGCGGCTTTTCTCTATGGTGAAGTACGCATTGTCCTGCTCGCTGGCGGTGGTCCAATTCAGTTCCACCACATTCCCCGTGCAACGCCCTTCCCATTTGACCAGCTGGATGGGCAACGGCAGGTTCTTGTTGGAGAGGGTCCAACTGCGGAAGAAGTTCGCGGCGCTGGGCGTTACTCCGCCCACGGTATTGCCTGTTTGCGTGCCCAGCGGCGCTATGTCGTACCACTGGTTGGTTCCCGCATTGAAACGCTGGGCCACCAGGTTGTTGTTGGTGGTGTACAAGGCTGCGGTATTGCCACCGTTGACGTCCGTCTCTCTCGGGTCGAATCCGAAGGTGATGTTCACCGTGGGCCGGGTGCCGTAAGCATAGCCGCCCTCGCTGGCATCAATGGTCCAGAACCGGTCGATGGCATTGGATGAATTGTTCACCGATCCCGTCGGCATGTCGTTCATGTGCGTCACATCCGATGGCCGGTAGTTGTTGTTGTTCCAGCCGGTGGCCACGGGCCCTCCGGTGGTTTTGCCCAAGCTGTTGAACGTGGAGAAGATGAGCGATGGAGCGGCACCCCCGGAGCCGGCCGTGGTGATCGCCACGGTGAGGGGCATTGCCGCATCCGGTGCCCAGCCGCCTGTGGAATAGGGCAGTACGTAGGTGCCCGTGGCCGTTCCTGTGGCCCAGCGCACCTTGTTTTGTTCTGCTTCGCTTTTAATGATGGGCGTGCTGGCCGTCAATGAACCGGTGAAGGTGATCGCGTTGGCGTTGGAATTGCCGATCACGAGATAGGCGCCGGGGTTGGTGACCAGGTCGGGGTCGGGATTGAATACCACATACGGGTGCTGGCCCAAGGCAGGGCCGGTTCCATCGAACACCAACCGTGCAGCCTGGCCATAGCACAACACGGCTGAACATATACCAAATATCAGGGGCAGGGTTCTGTGCATGGGGTAATTGCATCAGGTATGATCAAAAATAGCGGCTCTTTTCCCGAAATGCAACTAGTTGCCAAGGAGGTTCGTACGCGCGCGAGGTACTTTTAACTTGATCCTCCCGGAGGCCGCATGTATTTTTCTTGGGAAAGGCAACAGGCCGTTGCGGATGCGCAATACAACGCCCGGCGGCCTTGGCACGGGAAACATCGTGCAACAGTTCAATTTCCGGGAGCATGAAATTTTACCGGGCCGCTGCGGAAGACAACGCGCGGAAGTGCCGTGGGTCCGCATGGGCTTCAACCGTATTCTTGCACCGCTCCCAGCAGCCATGGACTTGCCTTGGAACGGAACCCTCAACTGGCATGCGCTCCAGCCATATAAGCAGGTGGTGGCCCGGCGCATCGGTGATCTGGACCAATGGTTGATCGGCGTGGGCTGCGACCAGGAGGTTGGTGAACGTACGGAGCCTTGGGCAGTGGGGGCGCCTTGCGTTGGCTATGCCGGCTACGACCTGAAGAACCGGTTTGAGCACCTGCGGAGCCGGCATCCGGAGGAGGATGGTTTTGCCGCCTCGGCCTGGTGGGGGCCGCAGTTCCTGGTGAAGCTGGGGAAGGGCAAGGCCGTATTGGAGGCTCCGGCAGAACGGGCAGGGGAAGGGGAGCTCCTGCTGAGGTCGTTGATCAGCGATCCCGGACCGCCGCCTCCCATGGCCGGTGCAATTTGGGCGCGCACCACCCCGAAGGAGCGCTACTTGGCCCAGGTGAAGCGCCTGTTGGGAAGCATCCAATGGGGCGATATCTATGAAGTGAACTTCTGTACCCGGCGCACAGCGCACCTTCCCGATCTTGACCCGTACAGCGCCTTCGCCCGGCTCCTGAACTATGCCGATGCCCCATTCTCGGCGTTTCTGCGCCATGGCGAAAACTTCGCGCTATGCGCCAGCCCCGAGCGGTTTCTCCGCCTGGAGAAAGACCGCATCATCACCCAGCCCATGAAGGGCACCAGGCCGCGTGGAAAAGACGTGGCCGACGATGCGGCGCTGGCAGCCGAACTTGCCCATGACCCCAAGGAACGCAGCGAGAACATCATGGCCTTGGACGTGGCCCGCAACGACCTTGGCCGCATCGCCCTGCCGGGCACGGTGCAGGTGGATGAACTTTGCGCCATTAAAAGCTATCCCAACGTGCATCAAATGGTGAGCACCGCCAGCGCACGGCTGCGCCCGGGCACTGCGCCGATGGACCTGTTGCGCGCCATGTTCCCCATGGCCAGCATGACCGGGGCGCCCAAGGTGCGGGCCATGGAGCTCATCGACGAGGCCGAGGACATGCGCCGCGGGCTCTTCAGCGGGACCATCGGCTACTTCCTGCCCGATGGCACGGCCGACCTCAACGTGGTGATCCGCACGGTAACGTGGAATGCCGTCACGGGGCGCGCTTCGCTCATTTCCGGCGGGGCCATCACCGCCGCCAGCAAGCCGGAACAGGAATGGGAGGAGTGCGAGCACAAGGCCCGCTCCATTCTGAATGCGTTGGGCCATGCTTGCTGAAGTGCGCAGGTGCATCCGCCGGGAAAACATGCTCGGGCCGGGCGAACCCTTATGGGTGGCCGTGAGCGGAGGCGTGGACAGCATGGTGCTGCTGCGGGTGATGCACGCCTTGGGCCATCCCTGCCACGTGGCCCACGTGGACCACGGCCTCCGGGGGGCGGAAAGCGACCGGGACCGCTTGTTCGTGGAGGAGGCCGCGCGCACGCTCGGCGTGCCTTTCCGTTCGGTGCGCGTGGATGTCCAAGCGGCGGGCAAGGGCTTGTCCGTGCAAATGGCCGCACGCAGCCTGCGCTATGCCTGGTTCAAGGAACTGCTGTGCGAAGGCCCCGAAGTGATCGCCTTGGGCCACCATGGCGATGATGCCGCAGAAACCTTGCTGCTCCACCTGCTTCGGGGCATTGGCCCCAAGGGCTGGAGCGGGATCCCGCCCGTGACGCAATTGCCCGAAGGCCGGATCGTGAGGCCGTTGCTGTGCACGGGCCGGGCGGCGATCCGCGAGCATGCCCTGCGCAACGGGATCAGCTTCCGCGAGGATGCCAGCAACTCCGACCCCAAGTACCTCCGCAACCGCGTACGCCATGAACTGCTGCCGTTGATGGAAGAACTGCGGCCGGGAGCGCGGACCACCTTGGCCCGGGGCGCCGGGTTGTTGAGGGAGCTGCACCTTGCCGCCCGGCTGGGCATGGATCAAGAAGTACAGGGTGTGGTGCCCGGCCCGAACGGCGGCAGGAGCATCCCCCTATCGTTGATCCGCCACAGCGTGGCGCCAAGGCTGCTCTTGCTGCGGTTGTTGGACCCGGTGCATCCCCACCCGGACCTGTTGGACCAACTGCTTGAAGCCATTGACCAAGGTGCTACGGGCACAGGATTCCAAGCTGGAAGCTACCAACTGATGGTGGAACGGGACAACTTGTCCGTGCAGCAGGGCACGGTCGGCTTTCCCATTTATCCGGTGGACCTCTCCCCACCATTCAGCGGAACTGCCGGGCCCTTCCGGTGGAGCCTGTGCCAACCGGACCAAATTGACCTGGGCCAAGGCATGGGCACCGCTTGGTTGGACCTGGCCCGATTGGAAGCACCCCTGGTGTTGCGCCCATGGCGCCGCGGCGACCGCATGCGGCCCATCGGCCTCAAGGGCTCCAAGCTCATCAGCGACATGCTCATCGATGCACACGTGCCGGCCCAAAGCAAAGCGGGCAGCTATGTGCTCACCAGCGGTGAACGCGTGGTATGGCTGGTGGGCCACCGCGTGGCCGAAGGCTTCGCGCCGGGGCCCGGTACGCGGCAGGTACTGCGGCTGGATCATTCAACTTGGTGACAAGGATCACAATCTTGGGCACGATCCGCTGCGCTTTTTCAGCTGCCGCTGGGGTAGTTTTGGACCATGCCCAAGTACCCCCAGCTCCGCTTCTTGCTGCTGGTGCCCATGCTCGGCGCCCTGATGCAAGCCCGGGCCGGCAACCCGGTTACTTGGGCCTTTGCGGCAATGCCCGCTGGTGGCGACACCGTGCAAGTGCAGTTGCAGGCCACTTGCGAACCGGGCTGGCACATTTATGCGCTCCAGCTGCCCAGTGACCAAGGGCCCTTGCCCACCGAGGTGCACATCGCCGTGGATGAAGACTACCGCGTGATCGGTACGCCTACGGAACCACCGCCGGTGGAAGCCGACGACCCCAACTTCGCCATGAAGGTCCGCTACCACGGTGGCGTTGCCACCTTTGTCCAACAGGTCATGCGCAATACACCGGGCCGGTTCACCATCAACGGAACCGTGGCGTACATGGCGTGCAACGATAGAACCTGCCTGCCGCCGCGGAACATCCCTTTTTCCTTGCCCATCCCTTCCATCATTCAGTAGCAATGAGATCGATAGCCGTAGTATCCTTTGCCCTGGCATCGCTTGCCCTCAACGCCCAGCAGAACGCCGCCCCTGCGCCGTTGGACCCCGTCAAGTGGTCCATTTCCGCCACCGCACAGGGCAAGGACCTGTGGGACATCGTGTTCACGGCCAAAGCCGACCCAGGTTGGTACGTGTACTCCCAGCAACACTTCGGTGATGCCGGGCCCATGCCCACCACCTTCGCCTTCGATACCCTGCCCTCGTTCACCCTGGATGGAAAGACCGCAGAGGCCGGGCCGCATGTGAAGGAAGGCATGGACCCCATCTTCGAGATGAAGGTGAAGAAGTTTGCCGGGGAGGCCCGATTCACCCAGCGCATCCGCACCAGTGCGCCGGAAAGCCCCGTTACCGGCCGCTTCGATTTCATGACCTGCAACGACGAGGCCTGCATCTTCCCCGATCCCGTCTACTTCAGCATCGTTCCCGCCACGGGCAAGTCCGCCATGAGCGGCACGCCCATCAAACAGGCCGACGCCACCAACCCGCCACAAGAAGGCCTCATTGATCCGGTGAAGTGGACGGTTACAGCAAGCGACCTCGGTGGCGGAAAATGGCGCGTGGACCTCAAGGCCGCCATGGAGGAGGCTTGGAGCGTGTATTCCCAAGAGTCCTTCGGCGAGGGGCCCATACCCACGGTCATCCGTTTCGATTCCGCCGGCACTGCCGTGCCGTTGGGCAAAACCGCGGAGAACGGACCGTATATGCACGAAGGCATGGACGAGCTGTTCGGCATCCGGGTGCGCAAGTACGGCAAGGAGGTCACCTTCAGCCGCGAACTGCAGGTGGCCGACCCCATGGAGCCCATCAACGGCACCATTGAATACATGGCCTGCGACAACGCGCGCTGCATCTTCCCCGATCCGCTGCCCTTCAGCATCATTCCGGCCACCGGGGCATCCGTGGTGGGAGGGCAGAACGGGCCGGCACCGGGCGGTGCCGGTTGCGACCTGAAGCTGGCCAAGGTGAACCTCGATGCACCCGTGCTGCGCGGCAACACGGAGACCATCGATACCCAGGTGCGCAAGGGCGGATCGTTGTGGAAGATCTTCCTGCTCGGCTTCGCCGGCGGCCTGCTTGCGCTGCTCACCCCCTGCGTGTTCCCCATGATCCCGCTCACCGTGAGCTTCTTTACCAAGGGCAGTGAGGACAAGGCCAAAGGCATGCGCAACGCCATCACCTACGGCGCGTTCATCCTGGCGATCTACCTGCTCTTCAGCATTCCCTTCCACCTGCTGGGCTCCGTCAACCCGGAGATCTTCAACGAGATCAGCACCAACCCTTGGCTGAACATCTTCTTCTTCGTGATCTTCCTGGTATTCGCCGTCTCCTTCTTCGGCTATTTCGAGATCACCTTGCCCGCCAGCTGGGTGAACAAGATGGACAGCAACGCCAGCCGTTTCGGCGGGGCCATCGGCATTTTCTTCATGGCCCTCACCCTGGCCTTGGTCTCCTTCTCCTGCACCGGCCCCATCCTGGGCTCACTGCTGGCCGGGGCGCTTACGGGTGACGGCGGCGCGTGGCAGCTCACCGTGGGCATGGGCGCCTTCGGCCTCGCGTTGGCTTTGCCCTTCGCGCTTTTCGCCATGTTCCCCGGCTGGCTCAATTCCCTGCCCAAGTCCGGCAGCTGGCTCAACAGCGTGAAAGTGGTGCTCGGCTTTGCCGAAGTGGCGCTGGCCTTCAAATTCCTCAGCAACGCCGACCTCGTGAAGGGCTGGCAGATCGTGCCCTATGAGCTCTTCATGGCGGTGTGGGTGCTCTGTGCCTTGGGGGTAACGCTCTATATGTTGGGCAAGCTGCGCTTTCCGCACGACAGCCCGTTGAGGAAGATCTCGCCCCTGCGATGGGGTTTTGCGGCCGCATTCCTCGCCTTCACCGTGTATCTGGCCCTGGGCTTCCGGGTGGACAAGACCAACAACACCTTCACCACCCTCAAGCTCATGAGCGGCCTGGCCCCGCCGGTGGGCTACAGTTGGATCATGCCCAAGGAGTGCCCCAGCGGTTTCGATTGTTACCACGACCTCGATGCGGGGCTGGCACAGGCCAAGGCCACGGGCAAGCCGGTGTTGCTGGATTTCACGGGCTATGCGTGCGTGAACTGCCGGAAAATGGAGGAACACGTGTGGCCGGTGAAGGGTGTGCATGGCCAGATCGACAAGGAGTACGTGCTGATCTCCCTCTACGTGGATGACAAGACCCCCTTGCCCGCCGAGGAGCAGCGAGACTACACCACTTGCGCCGGCAAACAAAAGCGCCTGCAAACCGTGGGCAACAAGTGGAGCACGTTGCAAACGGAAACCTTCATCAACAACAGCCAGCCCTATTATGCGCTGCTGAGCCCGGAGGGCGTATTGCTCACCGATCCCGTGGGCTACACGCCGGATGCCCAGGAGTACGGCGCATTCCTTCAGCGCGGCCTGGAAGCCATGAAGCGCTTGGAGGCAAAAGCAAGCAAGTGAGGCCGGAGTCCTTTGGTCGTGGGTCTTTCAGTTGCTGGGCCGTTGCAGTGTCCAAGCCTCCCGGCTTCCAGACCGAAAGACTCCCGTCTTCCGGACTAAAAACCCCTCCATCCACCATTCCTGTGCATCTTCGCGGGCAGCCAAGCCATGGAGGACCACCGCATTTCGGGCCACTTTGAGGAAGCCGCTTCCGTGCTGGAACGATTTCGCACCGACCGGAACAACATCGGATCCGTGCTGCGGGCGGGTGAGGTGATGGTGGCTGCCTTGCAGGCCGGCGGGAAGCTGATCAGCTGCGGCAATGGCGGCAGCATGTGTGATGCCATGCACTTCGCCGAAGAGCTCACCGGCAAATTCCGCAACGATCGCCACCCCATTGCAGCGATCTGCATCAGCGACCCTTCGCACCTCACTTGTGTGGGCAACGACCACGGCTTCGAGCAGGTCTTTGCGCGCTTTGTGCAAGCCCACGGCAAACCGGGCGATGTGCTGCTGGCCATCAGCACCAGCGGCAACAGCCCCAATGTGCTGCGTGCCGCGGAAGCGGCCAAGCGCCAAGGCATGGCGGTGGTGGGCCTCACCGGCAAAGACGGCGGCAAACTGGCCCCGCTGTGCGATGTGGAAGTGCGTGTGCCGCACTACGGTTTTGCGGACCGGGTGCAGGAGGTGCACATCAAGGTGGTCCATGCGCTGATCGACCACATTGAGCAAGCCTTGGCCTGACACGCCCTTGCTTACCTTCCCTGCCGATGATCGTCAAGAACTACGGCTGCGCGGTGTTCGGGGTGGATGCCACCATCATCACCGTGGAAACGAACATCGTTACCGGGGGGCTCTTCTTCATGGTGGGCCTGCCGGACAATGCGGTCAAGGAGAGCCACCAGCGCGTGAGCGCCGCCATCAAGAACATCGGCCTGCACATGCCGCGCGGCCGCGAGATCACCATCAACCTCGCACCGGCCGACATCCGCAAGGAAGGCACGGCGTACGACCTGCCCATTGCCTTGGGCATCTTGGGCGCCAGCGAACAGGTGGACACCTCCCGCTTCGCCGACCTGGTGGTGATGGGCGAATTGTCGCTCGATGGCGAGGTGCGGCCCATCAAGGGCACGCTGCCCATTGCGATCGAAGCCAAACGGCAAGGGTTCAAGGGCGTAGTGGTACCCTTGGCCAATGCCCGTGAGGCGGCCATTGTGCAGGGGTTGGAGGTGTACGGGGTAGAGCACTTGCGCCAGGTGGTGGATTTTATCGAAGGGCGGGGTGAAGTGGAACGCATTACCGTGGACATCGACGCCGAATTCAGTGCGCACAGCGGCAGCTACCCCTTTGACCTCAGCGATGTGAAGGGCCAGGAAAACATCAAGCGGGCCTTTGAGATCGCTGCCGCCGGCGGGCACAATGTGATCCTCATCGGGCCGCCGGGCGCCGGCAAGACCATGATCGCCAAGCGCCTGCCGACCATCCTGCCCCCATTGAACTTGGATGAGGCCTTGGAAACCACCAAGATCCACAGCGTGGCCGGAAAATTGGCCAAGGAAGACGCCCTGCTGAGCACCCGTCCGTTCCGGGCCCCGCACCACACCATCAGCGATGTGGCCTTGGTGGGCGGCGGATCTTACCCGCAACCGGGCGAGATCAGCATGGCCCACAACGGCGTGCTCTTCCTGGATGAACTGCCCGAGTTCAAGCGCACCGTGCTGGAGGTGATGCGCCAGCCCTTGGAGGAACGCGTGGTCACCATCAGCCGGGCCAAGTTCACCGTGGCCTACCCGGCGAGCTTCATGCTGGTGGCGGCCATGAACCCATGCCCCTGCGGGTTCCACAACCATCCGGAACGCGAATGTGTGTGCCCCCCTGGGGTGGTGCAGAAGTATCTCAACAAGATCAGCGGGCCGTTGCTGGACCGTATCGACATCCATATCGAGGTGACGCCGGTGGCCTTCAGTGAACTGGCCAGCGAACGCGAAACGGAGAAGAGCGCAACGGTGCGGGAACGCGTGGTGGCAGCACGCCACCTGCAGGAGCAGCGCTATCGGGGAACCGGCCTCTACTGCAATGCCCAGATCGCCACGCAGCAACTGCGCACCTGGTGCCGCGTGGATGCGCAGGGCCAGGCCCTGCTGCAGAAGGCCATGGAGCGCCTAGGCCTCAGCGCCCGCGCCTACGACCGCATCCTGAAAGTGGCCCGCACCATAGCCGACCTGGATGGCAGCCCCAACATTCGCAACAACCATCTGGCCGAGGCCATCCAGTACCGCAGCTTGGACAGGGACGGCTGGGCTGGCTGAATATCATGTTGGCCGGGGCCCGGCATACGGTTTTCTGTCAAGGGCTGTAACCCGGCACCGGGTGTGTGCGTTGCAAGCTTCAGTATGTCCCGCCACGTCAGATCATCCGTTCCGTTCCTCCTGGCCTCGATCATGTCCCTGGGCCTGACGGCCGCACCGTCCAAGGCACAACGGATCTACTTGGATGCGGTGCTGGAGCACGCTGCCAAGGGATCGGCGAGCTACTACCTGGAGCCGGAAGGCCCAGGTGCCAGCGGTGGATTTGCCGCCCGGATCTTCAGCCTGGACGGTACGTTGAAAGCTGCAGGAAGCTATGCCGACGCCAACTACCGGATCGCACACGGCCATTTCGTGTTTTACCATCCGAACGGGGCGGTGGAAAGCGAGGGCAACTATGTACAAGGCCGGAAGGACGGTGTTTGGACGCGCAAGGATGCGCTGGGCCATGAACTGGCCGAACGGGTCTATGATGCCGCTCCCTTGAAGAACTTGGTATACACTTTGGCCCAGAACATGCCCAAGTATCCGGGAGGAGAGAAGGCCATGGTGCGCTACGTGCAGGAACGGGTTGGCAAGACCAAGGGAAACATCATGGCCAGTTTCATCGTAGAGAAGGACGGCCGGCTCACCGACCTGGTGGTGAGCGGTGCTGAGGACCAGCAAACCGCCGACCAGATCGCCTCCGCCATCAGCTCGGCGCCCCGCTGGGAAGCCGGCATCCAGGATGGCCAACCGGTACGCGTACAAATGCGCGTGCCCCTTAACTAAGAACCACTCGACATACACCAATGCGGGGAGCCTCGGGAAACCGGGGCTTTCCGCTTTTCGGCGGCGTCAGGCCGCCCCGTGGCAGTTCTTGTACTTCTTGCCGCTGCCGCACGGGCAGGGATCGTTGCGGCCCGCCTTCTTCTCCACACGTACGGGTTGCACCGGTTGCGGGCGAGGGCCTGGAGGAGGCGGCATGCGCTGCGTGCCCGCCGGTGCCGCCTGCTGGGCCCTTGCCGGGGCGCCCGTGGAGGTGCCGGCGTATTCGGGCACCTCCGTGCGGCTGGTGCGCATTTGCTGCTCCTCGCGCGTGGCCCGGCGTTCCGGGGCCTGCTGCACGGCCGGGTCGGCCGCGGGCAGGCCCGCGCGCACCAGGAACTCCACCACCTCCCCGCTGATCCGGTCGATCATGGCGTCGAACAGCTTGAAGGATTCCAGCTTGTAGATCAGCAGCGGGTCCTTCTGTTCGATGCTTGCGTTCTGCACGTCGCGGCGCAGGTCGTCCATCTCGCGCAGGTGCTCCTTCCACTCGTTGTCGATGATGGCCAGGGTGATGTATTTCTCGATACTGTCCACCAGGTCGCGCGCTTCCGTCTTGTAGGCCTTCTCCAGGTTGGTCACCACCTGCATGGTCTTCACGCCATTGGTGATCGGCACCACGATGTTCTCGTACTGCTTGCCTTGGTTCAGGAATACGTCGCTGATCACCGGCAAGGCCTGGGCTGCTGTTTGCTGGCCGCGGCGCACATAGGCCTCGTAGGCGGCCTCGAATACCTTGTCCGCCACCGCTTCGGTCTTTTCGCCCTTGAAGGCGGCCTCGTCCACCGGGCTCTCAATGGAAAGCATCCGGAAGAGCTCCAGCTGGAAGCCCTCGAAGTTGCCGTCCGGCTGGAATTCCTCGGTGATATTCACGGCCACATCGTGGAACATGTTGAGCACGTCCAGCTTCAAACGGTCGCCGAAGAGGGCGTTGCGGCGGCGCTTGTAGATCACCTGCCGCTGCTTGTTCATCACGTCGTCGTACTCCAGCAGGCGTTTGCGGATACCGAAGTTGTTTTCCTCCACCTTCTTCTGGGCCCGCTCGATGCTGGCCGTGACCATGCTGTGCTGGATCACTTCGCCTTCCTTGAGGCCCATGCGGTCCATGAGCTTGGCGATGCGTTCGCTGCCGAACATGCGCATCAGGTCATCCTCCAGGGAGATGTAGAATTGCGAAGTGCCCGGATCGCCCTGCCGGCCCGAGCGCCCGCGCAGCTGGCGGTCCACGCGGCGGCTCTCATGCTTCTCCGTGCCCACGATGGCCAGGCCGCCCGCGGCTTTCACGCCATCACCCAGCTTGATGTCGGTGCCCCGCCCGGCCATGTTGGTGGCAATGGTCACCGTGCCGGCCTTGCCCGCGTGCGCCACGATGTCGGCTTCACGCGCGTGCTGCTTGGCGTTCAGCACGTCGTGCGGGATCCCCCGCAGCTTCAGCATCTTGGCCATCAGCTCGCTCACCTCCACGTTGGTGGTGCCCACCAGCACCGGCCGGCCGGCCTCCTGCAACTTCACGATCTCGTCGATCACGGCGTTGTATTTCTCGCGCTTGGTCTTGTACACCAGGTCTTCGTGGTCCTTGCGCGAGATGGGCCGGTTGGTGGGGATGGTCATCACATCCAGCTTGTAGATGTCCCACAGTTCCTGTGCCTCGGTCTCGGCCGTCCCCGTCATGCCCGCCAGCTTGTGGTACATGCGGAAGTAGTTCTGCAGGGTCACCGTGGCGTAGGTCTGCGTGGCGGCTTCCACCTTCACCTTCTCCTTGCTTTCAATGGCCTGGTGCAGCCCGTCGCTGTAGCGGCGCCCGTCCATGATCCGGCCGGTCTGCTCGTCCACGATCATCACCTTGCCGTTCATCACCACGTATTCCACGTCCTTTTCATAGAGGGCATACGCACGGATCAACTGGTTCACCGTGTGCACGCGCTCGCTCTTGATGCCGAAGGCGCGCATCACCTCATCCTTGCGCTTGGCCTTTTCCGCCGCTGCCGCCCCGCTCTTCTCGATCTCCGCCACGGCGCTGCCCACGTCGTCCAGGATGAAGAACTTCGGGTCGTCCACGTCGCCGCTGATCAGGTCCAGGCCCTTTTCGGTCAACTGGATGCTGTGCAGCTTTTCGTCGATGGTGAAGAAAAGCTCCTGGTCGATGAACGGCATCTCCTTCTCCTGGTCTTGCAGGTAGCGGCTTTCGGTCTTTTGCAGCAGGGTGCGTACGCCGGATTCACTGAGGAACTTGATCAAGGCGCTGTTCTTTGGCAGGCCGCGGTGGCAGCGCAGCAGGGCGATGCCCGCTTTTTCCGTTTGTTCCTTGGAGGCACCTTCTTTGAGCAGGTCTTTGGCCTCGGCCAGCAATTTGGTCACCAGTTGGCGTTGTGCGTTGTACAGGCGCTCCACGCGGGGCTTGTATTCATCGAATTGCTGGATGTCACCTTTGGGCGTGGGACCGCTGATGATCAAGGGCGTCCGCGCATCGTCAATGAGCACGCTGTCCACCTCGTCAACGATGGCGTAGTTGTGCTTGCGCTGCACCAGTGCGCCTGGCGCGTGAGCCATGTTGTCGCGCAGGTAATCGAAGCCGAACTCGTTGTTGGTGCCGAAGGTGATATCGGCGAGGTAGGCCTGGCGCCTTGCCGGGCTGTTGGGCTCGTGCTTGTCGATGCAGTCCACGCGCAAACCGTGGAATTCGTACAGGGGGCCCATCCATTCGCTGTCGCGCTTGGCCAGGTAGTCGTTCACCGTTACCATGTGCACGCCGCGCCCGGCCAGCGCATTGAGGTAGGTGGGCAAGGTGGCCACCAACGTTTTGCCCTCCCCGGTCATCATTTCGGCGATCTTGCCCTTGTGCAGGGCCACGCCGCCGATGAGCTGCACATCATAGTGCACCATCTCCCACGTGATCGCTGTGCCGGCGGCCTGCCAGGTGTTCTTCCAAATGGCCTTGTCACCGTCGATCACCACGCTGTCGCGCTTGGAGGCGATCTCGCGGTCCATGTCCGTGGCCGTTACGGTGAGTTCCTTGTTTTCCGTGAACCGCCGCGCCGTTTCCTTCATCACCGCAAAGGCTTCGGGAAGTACCTCCAACAGCACCTCCTCGATCTCCTTCACGGCCTGTTCCTCCAGTTTGTCGATCTCTTCGTAGCGCTTCTCACGCTCGCCGATGGACATCTTCAGGTCGCCCTCGATCTCTGCGCGCAACTGGTCCTTCCGCGCTTGTTCGTCCGCGATCTTTTCCGCGATGCGCCGCTTGAACTCTCCGGTTTTACCGCGCAGCTCATCGTTGCTGATGCCGCTGAGCTTGGCGAATTCCGCTTTGACCTGTTCCACCAAAGGCTGCACTTCCTTGAGGTCGCGCGTGGATTTGTCGCCGAAGACTTTTTTGATGATGGTGCCGAGCATGGAAGAAGGGGTGCCGACAACCGCTGCGTTCCTGGAGGGCGATGGAAAACAATTCCGTGCGCCCGTGCAATGCGGTTGTGCGCTGCTTTACTTTTTAAGGGATGCAAAGTTAACCAGCCGCCGGGTGGTATTTCGGCGAAAATGGTTAACAAACCGGCTTCCCGAAGGCACTTTGCCTCGATGCTCCCCTGCGGCCGATCACCAATGGACGGCCACCGGGGTGCTCATTTCGCCTTCTTTTCCATCAAATCCCACCGCGCGGACCACGTAGAAGCTGGTGCCCCCCGGGGGCTTCCCGTCCACCCAGCGCCCGGCATCCGGGCCGAGCTCCGCCACGCGAACGGGTTCCCCGCCGCCGGTGGAACGGTACACCCGCAGGGCTTTTACTTGGCGCGGAAGCGATGGCCAGGTCAGGACCACGCCCCTCGGGGATCTGCGGGCGATCAATTCCGAGGGCGCCCCGGTCAAGCCGGATCCGTCCACTTGTACCGGAGTGCCCGGCACGCCCACTTGCCCTGCCGGGCCGATGCTGCGCACGCGGTACGCTGTGGCGCCGGTGCCAGCGGTGGTGTCCGTGAAGCCGTTCTCGCCTTCTGCAACGGGCTCTTTGTTCAGGGCAGTGAAGGTGGTGCCGCCGTCATTGCTGCGTTCCACGCGATAGCCTGCAAGGATGGCGTTGGAAAGGACCGGTGCGGTCCAGCTTAAGGTCACCCGCCCCGGTTCCAGACGCCGGGCCACCAGCCCGTCAGGTGGGGGCGGGGCTTCCGCAGATGGCTGCAGGGCCATGGCTTCACCGCTGGGCGCACTGGCGCGGTCGCCGGTGCTCAAGGCCCGCATGCGCCATGCGTGCAACAGGCCCGGTTGTGCCGTGGTGTCCTTCCATTGGTGCAAGGTGTCGGGCAGTACCAGCCCGGAAACCGTTCGCCAAGCGGTATCCCCGGCCGCTCGACGTTGGACAAAGAAGCCCTTGATGTCGTCGCCTTGTGGCTGCCACCGCAGCAATACGCCGCCCGTGCCCGCCGTGGCGCCCAAAAGGATCGGGGGCAGGCAAACCGTGCGGTAGCGCGCCAGTGCGGGCACTGGCACGCTCACCGCGCCCGGCCCGAAGATGTCCACCACTTGAATGCGGTAGAAATAGTTTTCCCGAACCCGGCGCACGGGATCGGCCAAGAGGGTGTCCGTGGCCGGCCGCTCGGCGATCAATGCGTAGGGCCCGTCATAGGCTTCCGCCCGATAGATCCGCACGCTGCGCACCCGCTCCGGCCGGATGATCCGCCACGACAACCGGATGACCCGGCTGCTGGTATCGGAGCTGGCAATGACCTGCGTGGCGAACGGCCGTACCTGATCACTGAGGGTGCTTACCGTTGTCCACGCGGAAGTTGCGCCCACCTGTCCGGTGCTGTCCAAAGCCTCCAGCCGGTATTCATGAATGCCTTGGGGCAGGGGCAACGTATCCACCATGAGCAGCAACAGCGAATCGCTGCGCGACTGGAAGAGCAGGCGGCATTGCCTCGGCCCGGCTTCGCCCACGTACTGGCGGCGCTGCAACACGCGGAAACCGGCGGTGGGCACGCCGGGCGGCAGGTACCAGGAGATCTCCGGCGCGGGCACGCCATAGCTCACCTGCACGGCAACGGGTTGCGGCGCATGGGCCGGTTGCGGCTGCGCATGGGCGGCAAGGCCCAAGGCGAAGAAGGGGAGGAACAAGTTGCGCATGGCTCAGTTGCACGAGGGCACGGATTGTTGGGAGCACGAGCTTCCGGAGCCCAGCCCGACGCTGAGCCCATCGGAAGAGGAGATCACGGCTCTTACACTGACGCTTTCGCTCACGTCCACGCCGCACAGGCTGCCGGAGATGGAGGCCACGCCGCAGCCGGTGGCGTTGAACTCACCGCTTGCTGTGATCGAGCTCTCCACCTGCAACTCCATCAGCAAGGCCAGGCACAGGCTGCATAACGTGGCATCCACTCCATACTTGAAATCGAAGTAGGCCAACCCGCCCGTGTGGTAGCCCTCCTCCAAGTCCAGCCAGAAGCGGGTGTCCAGCCCGGTTTTCAGGTAGCCGTCAGCAGAAACCACTTCCAGGTCGATGCCCGGAAGGTCCACTTCCAGGATCGGCTTGTTTGCGGTATAGAACAATCCGTTCACCCGGTTGCTGGCGAGTTGGGGCGGCAGGCTCTTGTTGCGGGCGTGCGACATCACGCTGGTGATCACCTCCGGCGGAAGGCCGCTGTGCGCTCCGATCACGAAGCCGGGTTGCACGTGGTTGATCGGCTCGGGCAGGATGGCGACCGAGGCATCGGCATCGCCGCAATAGAGTGCCAAGCCTCCGCCCCCGATGATCAGGCCCATGGTGGCCTGGTTGATCACCAGCGGGCCCGTGGGGAAGTGGTTCATCGTCATGCTGCCCACCAACAGCTGTTTGTTGAAGTCGTATGTGATCGTCATGCCGCCGAAAGGCGTGTCGATCTGGTCCATCTGGATCTTCCCTGCATTGGCCTGTATGGCCCCGCTCACCACGAAGTGCACCGGGGGCTGGTCCGCGTTGATGGCCTTGCAGCCGTTCATGTTGGCATCGAACCAGAGTTCCTGCCACTGGCCGCCGGCCACCTGCTGCTGCCCGTCGCGCACCAGCATGCTTTGCCCCTTGTCCAAGTGTACTTCCTGCGCCAGCACCCCGGGCTGCTCCCCGCCATTGGTCTTGATCACGTCGATCTTGGTGCCGCTCTTCGTGTGGGTGAGCAGGCCCACGAGCTCAATGGTCTTGTTTTGTTGCTCATCCTTCACCCGCAGGATCCCATTGGCCGTGAATTTCCCCGGGCTCAGCGTTTGCAGGCTGCGGAAGGTGAAGTCCACATTGCCCAGTGTGTGTATCGTGGGCCAGATGGGTGCCAACCCGCCGAGCAGTTGGCTTCCCTGCCTGCTTACCAGGAAGCGGGCGCTTTGGTTGGCCGGGAAGTTGGGGATGTGCAGATAGGGAATGCCGAGCAGCTGCACATTGTCCGTGCCGGGGTCGATCCCGTTGAGGTGGAAGTCCATGATGCCGTCCAGCACATGGTCGCTTTCCACCACGCCCGCCTTCATCTGCCCGTTGCTCAACAGCCGGAACACCGACAGGTCCACGCGGTCCGGCGACATGTTGGGCACACTACTGAAGTACAGGACCGAGGTGGCGGACATTTTGCCCAGCACCCACGCGCCTTCCGCCTGGCTGTAGCCGAATTCCCAAGGCGTATTGTTGCTGGCCTTCAACGGCACAATGCCGCCCAAGCGCACCTCGCCAAGCTGCGTGGCATCCAGGTCGATGTTGTTCGGCCAAAGCAATAGGTTCTCCACATCGGCATCGGCCTTGCCCGTGATCAACTTGGCCTTGGGCACGGTGATGCAGCCCAGGTCGTTGTTGAAGGACCAGGGTGTGGTGGACTTCAACTGCCACTGCCCGATGTTGAAGGAAAGCGCTTCACCGCCGCCTTGCAGCCCGATGATGTCGGCGTTCATCACCTTCACGGCGCCCACGTCGATGGTCAGCTCCGAAGGAGAGAGCTGCGGTATGTCGTGGATGCGCAGCAGGGTGCGCAGGCTGAACGTGTCGGTGGTGACGTAGCTGCGCGCGCGGTCGGCATGGGCGTCGAAGCCGCGCAGATCGAAGGCGATGTCCTTGGGTTGGGGGATCGCCACATACCAGTTGCCCATTTGCTGGTAGCCGATGTCCATCAGGTTGTAATTGCGCTTGGCCAACGTTGCGCCCGAGTTGAAGGCGGTGATCGACAGCTCATCGGGCCCTTCGCCCAAATAGAACCGGCCATTAAAATCGTAGGTGAACTTGAAGGTGGAAAGCTCCGTGCTTACCAGCCCGCGGATCACGCCCGCCCCGTTGTTCCGCGCCACGGTGACCCCGCCGAACAGGGCCGTGCCTTGCAGGGTCATGTCGTGATTGCCATAAAGCTTCAGGGCGAGCTGAGGAACATTGGTCGGCACCATATTGCCCACCGGCTCCGCCATCGGAAGGCCATTGGGCCCGGCGGTGCCCTTCTGGATCTTCACCTGGTTGAAGGGAAGCCTGGTGGCCGGGTCGGCCAGGGCGAAGTTGCCGTTGGCCGCGAGCTGGACGAATGCTCCACTGATGGTGGCGGTGCCATCGCTGTTGGCTTGGTACTGCTCCACCTCGATGGGAAAGCCCAGCAGGGTGCCGAGGTCCATGTCCGCCACCCGCTGCAATTCCATGGTGACGCTGTTGAAGAACAGCAGCGAGCCTTGTCCGGGGATCGGGTTGGGAATGGCCTGGTAGCTGAGCGAGATCGTTTTGGTGTCGCCCACCCAACCAACGCCCGCTTCCTGCTTGGTGGCGTGTACCTCCTGGGCGTCCAAGGGCACGCCGTTGAGCGTGAACTGGCCATCAGCGCCCGAAGCGGTCTCCAACAGGATCGGCCCGTAGGCATCGTTGCCCAGTTCCACCCACACGCGTGCGCCCGGCACCGTTGTGCCTGTGCCTTTCTCCCGTACCGTGCCCACCAACTTGGCTCCGTATCCCAACTGTACCGTCAGCACGGTCCAGTCCGGTGAAACTTCGTTGATGATCAAGGTGTCCAAGGGCACTAATTGGTCCGGGGGGCGCACTTTCAGCCGGAATTCATTGTCCTTGCTGGCAAAGCGGAATTGCACCTCACCGTTGCCCTGCGTGGTGCCGGAAATGTCCCCCAAGGTGACCTGGGCCCCGGCCACGGCTTCATGGCCCATGTTGTGCACCACCACCTTCAGCCGGTGCAACTTCTCCTTCACCACCAGTTTCCCGATGTCCTGTTGGGCCGTGCCGCTGATGGACCGGGTGTGCGTGGCGGGGAAATACTTGTCGGACAAGGGTTCCACCAGGATGGGCACCGCCATGCCGCTGGGGCTGGGCGCATCAAAGGCCTCCACGGCGGTGTACAGCATCATCCATAGGTTGCCGCCTTGCCCAGCTGCCTGTGAGCCGCCGGGAATGATCTTGGTTTCCGTGCGCACCCGTGGGGCATCGCCGCATTTGATGTCGCTTTTCACCGGTCGGCCTTCCTCATCAACCACCGTGCCCGCGATGTGGCCCAACGGTTCCAGTTGGATGCCGGCGGTGAGGTCCCATTGGAAACCGTAGAGCAGTTGTTGCTTGCCCGTCCCGGGGCGAAGCGCCTGTTTGAAGCCGGCCTTGTTCACCTGCAGGGTAGCGTACGGCCCGAAGAATTTACCGTTCTGCACCAGCACCGGAATGGAGTTGAACTCGAAATACCCCTGGGCATCCGAATACATGGTCATCGGGGGCAAGGCGGTCTCAGCGCCGCCGGAGGGATCCTTGTAGCTGAGCAGCAGCGACACCTTGGCGCCGGGCACCGCTTCGATGGAAGAGGCCATCACGCGGCCGATCACGCGGGGCAGTTCCGGCGAAGCCGTGAACTCCAAGCGGAATTCTTCCAGCTTGAACTGGCTGTTCAACCGGGGTGATCCCACAAAGGCATTGGCGGAAGGCATCCATCGCTTGCCGATGTATGGGGCTGCTTCGGATGAACCTTGGAATGCGGGTTCCCAGTAGCTCTTGGCGGCGCAGTAGTAGGTCACCGAGCCGGCGCTGTCGTTGGATTGCACCTGCACCAGATAGGCGTTCGGTGCATCGGTCGTGTGCCGTACCAGGTTCTTGATCACGGTTTCGCCTTTGCTGTTCGTGATCCCCCGGCCCACCAGTTTGTCCGAGCCGCCCGGTAGGCTTGGCCCGCCGCCCAGGTCCTGGCCTTCATTCTCCGGAATGTCCCACGGGTGTTGGTCCTCGGGACGGGTCACCTGCACCTGCATATTGGGCAACGGGCCCATGGCCGTCTGGAAATGGGAAGCATCGGTATGCACTGCAGCACGCAGGTTGTAGGAGTGCACGTACACCGTGGCATCCGGCAGTTCCAGGTCGTCGCCCGGTTGTGCCAAGATCCGCAGGTCCGGGCTGCAGTAGTAGGGCGACACTACTTCCAACATCAGCACCCTGTAGGACCTGTCGGCATGTACGCTGCACTGGTACACGTAGTTGGCGGAAGTGGCCCCGCTGAATTTGTCCACGCCTAACGTGAGCCGGAACGCGTTGGTGGTGACGTTGAACTTCTGGTAGGCAGTGGGCGCCAGTTGGTGGTAGTTCACGGTGAACTGGCCGTCCTCACCGGTGGTGAACACCTGGAGCACGCGCCCGGACTGCACGGAGTCTTGGCGATAGTTATACTCATCGAGGCTGGTCGGTTCCAAGTCTGTTTCGGTGCTTTGTGTGGTTCCCTGAAGCACGGCAGGTTCATCCACGCCGAGCACCATGGTTTCCAACCGGGCCAATTCCTCGTTGCCTTTCGTGATCACCACGCCTTCCATCACCGTGCGTTCCACCAGGCGCACCTCCATGTTCTTCAATGGCCGCGCCTTGGAAGAAGACACCGGGAACGGGTCCACCCATTTTTCCGTAGGGAAACCGAGCCCGCCGAACAGCGCATCGGAGGCTTGGCCACCGATCACGTATTGGTCGGGTTGTGCGGCATTGTACCACGTGTTGCCCGTGGTGGAGCCGCCCAAGTATGCATCGATGAATGTTCCGGAAGCCTGATAGTCCGTTTGTGCCCCGGCGTTCAGGATCCCCGTGCCACCGCCGTCGGACATTGCTCCGCCCGGCGCAGTGATGGGCACGTCCACCAAACCACCGCTGGTGTTGTACTGCTGGTCCGACATGTTGATCACCTCAGCTTCCTTGAATGCGTACAGCAGCCGGCCTTGGATACGCGCATTGGGGAGAGGTGGCAATGAGTCCATGATCTGAACGGTGACCTGGGGGTTGCTCGCCGTAGTGGTGGGCTGGACCAGGGCATTCTTCAGCAGGAAGGTGCACACCTCGCTGCGCCCGTTGTTCTGGATCACCACCTGGTTGTTGAGGTCCGTGGCCACCACGGCAGCAGCGTACCAGGCATTGGTGGCCAGTACGGGATCGTAGGGCTGCCAGGTATAGTTGGGCACCATCAGTCCCCGGCGTATCACCGGGTTGTTGGCCTGGTAGTCCATGGCCTGGTTCATGGCCTCCACGGCGTTCTGGCCTGGCAGCAGCTTCACCAAAAAAAGGTCGTAGCGGATGTCGGCACCCGCCAACATGCCCACCGCAGGGGTCCATGTGAAGATGGGCCAGGGCGTGGTGATGCTGTCTTCGCAGAGCGGTGAGGTGAACAACGGCGGTGTGGCGCTGGTGATGGGGAAGAAGATGCAGCCGGAAGGAGCTTCGGCACTGAGCGGCGTGCCGGTGGTGTACTCCACGGCCCGAACGCAAAGTGAGTAGTTGCCCTCGGGCAGTTGGCCGGTCTGTGCCACCATGGACTGTATGCTTTGCGGGGCAATGAGGTCCACGTTCGGCGGGTCGAGGAAGTCGAGCAGGGCGTTGTTGCCCTGGAGGACGCGTGTTTCATACGGCCCCAGCACAATGGGCGATGGGGGCTGGTACACCGCCTTGGTGCGCACGGCATAGCCGTTGTCGCCCTCAATGGCCCCGATGATCTTTACGCTGAGCGACTGCCCTGTGGTGTTGGTGAGGTTCACCAGCAGCTGGTCCTGGTAGCTATACAGGTACGGGCTGTACGGCGGGGTGATCACCGGGGTGATCATCACCGTGTTCTGTGCCAGCACCGGCAAGGAAGCATACAGGAGCAGGCCCCACAGCAGTTGGCGCGAGGCGTTGGCGAATGTGGAAGTGTGGGTGCCCATGGTCAGAAGCGTATGTCGATGCCAAGTACTCCGGTGTCCTCCGCGAAGGCGGGAAGGAGCGGGTCGGGGGATGCGTTGTTCTGGTGGGTGAGCTGGAGCGTGAGGGCAATGCGTTTGGACACGGTGTAGGCCCCGTCCAAACCGAGTTGCCAGGTGCTTCCGGTGCTGCCGTCCGGCAGCACGTTCGCCAAGAAGGTGCTGCGCAGGCCGGTGCGCAGCTTTTCCTTCAGCCATTGCCGCCCTGCGTTCACCTGCAACCCGGTGCTCTGTGTATGGCCCGCATTGGTGTCCACCTTGCGGTAGATGGGCCCGCCGCCTGCGGAGGTGCCGTGCTGTTTCCAGCCGCGCGTGTAGTTGACCTCCAGGTGCAGCCCGCTGAGTTGTGCGGTGTTGGTGATGCCGGTGGTGAGGTCGTTCAGCGCGAACTGGTTGGCGGTGAGCGTGCCGGTGTGGCTGCCGTTGCCACGCACGTAGTGCAGCCTCGGTTGCAGCAGGAGGTTGCGGCTTACCTGGCGCAGCATGGCCGTATCCTGCGAGCTGGCGCGCACGGGCTGCTGGGTGATGCCGAAGTTGCTGAAGTTGGCCAGCATGCCGAACGCCTTGCCGCTGGTGTAGTTCACGCTGATGTTGCCGATGAGCCGCTGCGCCGTGCTGGTACGTTGCTTGCGCAGGTTGTCCCGTTGCCAGCCGCCGGTGAGGTTGAGGCTCACCTTGTTCTTGGCCAAGGTGGTCGCGGCCGTGGCCGTGAGCTGCCGCACATCACTTTGGAAGTAGTAGGCGCCCATGCTCTCAAAGCCGGGGTCCACCTGGCGGTAGGTCAACTTGTACCGTGCGCGCCGCCGTTTCAGGCCCAGGCTGGTTTCCACGGCCGTGAGCCATGCCGAGCTGCTGCGCGGGATGAAGAAGTTGCCCAGCAGGTTGGCCACCTGGGGCGGCTCGTCCATCACCGGGGCGTGCACATCGCGCGTATAGCCGCTTCCGGCAACGTCCACTTCCCAGATCAGCTGCTTGCCCAGGTCAATTTTCGAGGCAAGTCCCAGCACCATGTTTTCCGCAGGCGCCAACATGGTGCGCTTCGGATCGGGAATGGATCCGGGATCATCCTTTGCACGCAGGAAGATCAGGTCGATGTACCGGTTCTCTTTCCCAACGCCCACTTTCGCCGCATAGCCGAGCCGCGTGTAGCTGGGCACGGGAACCGCGCTGAGGTAGGCCTGCGGGTCATGCACTGCCACGGTGTCTTCCTGCACTGCCTTCGCGAAGCGGCCGTACACAAAGCCGAAGCGGAAGCGGCCCGGGTTCAGTTCCACTCCGGCCATCAATGCCCTGCGCCCTGCCATGGTGAACCGCGAGAAATGGACATCGCGGTAGCCCAGGTGCAGCTTCACCCATTTGTACCGTGGGCTCAGCCCGAACTGGTTGAACGGCTGCTGGAAGGAGCGTTGCTGATCGCTGAGCAGCACCATGAAGGGCAGCTCCACGCCGTAGAGCGAGAGGGTAGGGGTGCCACTGATGGTCCAGAAGAAGGGCCTGCGCCGGGGATCGATGCCGTGCACATTGTAGAAACCGGCCTGCGCGCGCAACCCTGCATTGAACTGCACCGGTTGTACCTGCCCCAACGCCCCGATATCCTGTGCGGCCGTGCTCGAAGGATCCAGCACGAGCAACATCAGGAACGTGCGAACAACCAGGATCCGGGCAGGGGAAAGCCTGCCTCCGCCGATCAGATCGGACAGGGCAATTCGCAGCAGTGGCATCCTACGGAACGTTCTCCTGCTTGGAGTACCGGCCCTGCAATACGGACCGTTGCCGTCAACGGGCAAGTATGCAGGGCTGTGCTTATCCGGCTCCGGATGGGAACATGGGCGGTCCACAAAGCCAGCTCCCGGACCAACTGGATGTAGGACTTCGCGAACACGATGTGGTGGACGTCGCGTAATGATCACCCCATGTGCAAAGTGGATCGGACCCGTTAATAACCACCTTAACCAGGTTCAAGTGTAAGGATATGGATCGATATATTCCCTGATCGGCATCAGGCCAGTTACTGGGCTGGAGGTCCGGAATGAGGGGTCAATAAAAAAAGCCCTGCTTCAAGGCAGGGCTTTTTTGGATCCAACAGGCTTCAATATTCGTCCTCGTTGAAGAAGAAATCTTCTTTGCTGGGGTAATCCGGCCAGATGTCTTCGATGGTCTCGAAGACCTCTTCATCATCCTCGATGGCTTGCAGGTTCTCCACCACCTCCAAGGGTGCGCCGGTGCGCATGGCAAAGTCGATCAATTCGTCCTTGGTGGCAGGCCAAGGCGCATCTTCCAGGTAGGAGGCGAGTTCAAGGGTCCAGTACATGTCTACCGCGTTAGCCGGTTTTGAAATTCGGCCGCAAATATAACCGGAACGGTTGCCCGTGCTCCGACCATCATTCACGGTGCCCGGAGCAGGCAGGAAGTGAGGGGCGGATCCCGTTCAGCTCCGGGGTGCCCATTGTATTTCTGCGATGTTCATTCGCCAACCAGTCCAGCGGGCCAGCACAAAGAACAGGTCACTGAGCCGGTTCAAGTAGCGCACGGCGATCTCCGGCACGGGTTCCTCCGCCGCCAAGCGGATGGCCATGCGTTCTGCGCGGCGGCATACAGTGCGGCAGATGTGGGCTTGTGAAATGGCCGGGTGGCCGCCGGGCAGTATGAAGTGGCGCATGGCGGGCAGGTCGGCATCCATGCGGTCCATGGCCTGCTCCAAGGCTTCTACGTCAGGCTCCTGCACCTGTGGCACTTGGAAGCGTGCCACCGTGGCTTCGTCTCCTGCGGAAAGGGTGGAGCCCAGGTCGAACAGCCGCATCTGCACCGCCGTGAGCAGCTCCGTGTTGTGCCCTTCCAGCATGTCGCGCAGCAGGCCCGTGTGGCTGTTCAGTTCATCAATGGTGCCGTAGGTTTCTATGCGCAGGCTGTCCTTGGGCACGCGCTTGCCGTTGAGCAGCGAGGTTTGGCCCTTGTCGCCGGTGCGGGTGTAGATCTTCATCGCCGCGAAGGTAGCCGGGGGCTGTGCGCGCCGCTCGCTTTTCCGCTTGCTTTCGTCCGTCGGTGCTCCCCGCGTCGGAGGCGGCCGTGCATGCGGCCTTCAGGTGCCGGTCAGTACCTCAGCCGGAAATGCTCGCGCTGCTGTTCTTTCCTGAGGAAGGCCAGGCCGTAGTGGTAGAGGTCCACGGTAACGCTCACCCGGGGATGGCCTTGGATCTCGGCCCAGGCCTGTTCCATCTCCGCGTTCCAGTGTATGTCGTCGAAGATGAACACACTGTCGTTGTGCGCCTTGGCCAAGCATTGCCCGAAGTAGTCCAACGTGGGGGCGGCCGCATGGTGGCCGTCGATGAAGACCAGGTCCAGCCTGTCGATCAAGCCAAGCACCAGCGGCAATTGCTGGCGGAACGGTCCGGTGTGCAAGGTGATGTTGGCTCCGCCGTGTTGTTGGAAATGGCCTTGCGCCAGCGACGCCGTGGCGGGGCAGCCTTCAATGGTGTGCACGCGGGCATCGGGCAGTGTGCGCGCCAGGTACAAGGTGGTGATGCCCAAACTGGTGCCCAGCTCCAGCACGGAGCCGGGCCGGAAGTGCTGCGCGATGCGGGCCAGCTGTTCCGCTTGCCGCCGGGGTTTCAGCGCGCTGCGCGCCATGCTGCCGATGCGCCGCTCGTTGCCTTGTTTGCGCCGTGGTCCCGCGCCGTGGTCCGTTACCGTGATGGTGTCGTTGCGCTGCAGCAGCTCACGGCGCAGATCTTCGATCGCGGCGTACTCGCTGCCCGGTGTGCGCTGGCGCAGCGCTTCCGTCACCAGCTTGTACACGAAGGGCGAATGCACGTCGTGCCGGTTGCCTGCAGTGAGCACGTGGCTCAGGTAGCTGCGGGCTGCTGTGGACAGGAGCGCCATGGGGGAGGGCAAAGGTACCCGGTGGCCACTGCGGGCGGATATCGGGCTGAATGGTCCGAAGGGGACCTGTGCCTCTCCGGATGCCGTTAGCCGATCACTACGGCCTGCGGGTATTTCTGTTTCCAGAATTCCAAGGCCTTTTGGCTCGCCAAGGTGATCACCGTGCGGGCGTCCAAGCGGACTTTGAAGGTGCTGATGCCCTCACGCACCGGTTGTGCGAGGATGGGCTGGCGTTTTTTACGAGGCATGTCTCTTTGGTATGATGGGTGGTTCTGCTTGCAGGGCGCCTATCGTGCGGTTCATCGGCGCGGTACGTCCATGGAACGGCCAACAAGGCGCCATAGTTTGCCGGTTGTTCCGCCAAGGCCGATGATTAACATTCGTTAACCGCGCCGGGCAGGCCGATGGCGGCAACAGCCGCTCATGCCAGCAGGTCCATCAATCGGTGGCGCGCTTGGTGGATGCGGCTTTTTACGGTGCCCACCGGAATGGAAAGGCGATCGGCGATCTCGTTGTATTTGTAGCCTTTGTTGTGCAGCTCAAAGGGTGCGCGGAAGATGTCGTCCAAGCGGCCCAGCGCGCCCTGGATCTCGCCCATGCGCACCCTGGATTCGGCGCTTGCCGGCGTTTGCACCAAACTGGCCTGCTGTCGCACCCGCTCCACGTGCTCCATCACGCGGCCCGTGCGCTTGCTGCGCCGGTGCGTATTGATGAAGGTGTTCTTCATGATGGTGTACACCCATGCCTTGAAGTCCGTGTTCTCCCGGAACTTGTCCAAGTAGGTCAAGGCCCGCAGCATGCTCTCCTGCAGCAGGTCCGAGGCATCGTCGCGGTCGTGCGTGAGGCTCAGCGCGAAGTAGTACAATTGATGGCGGAGGCCTACAAGTTCATTTTGAAGTTCGGTCGTTTGCATGGCCATTGGGGAATATGGCCTTCACGGGACAAAGCCTGTTCCCTTGTGGCGGGCACTTGGCGTTCGGGTCCGGCCAAGGCCGCGATGCCCCGTCTACAGGGCTTTTGCGGCGTTGGTACGCCAGCGGCGCCACGCGGCCCATGACACGCCCATCAGGAGAATATTCCCCATTCCGAGCACCCCCCACCCCATCAGCCACGTTTCCAGTTCCCGGCCCCAGAGGTCGGAGCTGCGGGTGGCATAGCACAGCATGGCCAACACGAAACCCGTTAGTACCTGCCGGTCCGGTGTGGTGAACAGGTAGGCCAGAATGAACAACACCAGCGGCAGGGAGAACATGAAGTGCTGTTGGTCGGTGATCACCAGGTTGGGCACCATGGCCATGGCCAGCCAGAGCTCGAAGGCGCGGTCCATGGCGGCCGTGGCAAGGCCCGCGGGCTTGTGGGCGTTGCGCCAAGTGCACCAGCAGAGCATCAGGCCGGCCAGTGCGATGAAGCCGGCCGTTACCACCGCCGTGTTTTCCAGGCCCGTGAACTTGTTCAGCATGGCCCCGAGCTGGTCCGGGCTGTACATGACCTGGGTGTGGTATTGCATGGAGGAGGCCCAGGCGCGGGTGAGCCCCCAACCCGTGGAGGGGCCTTGCACCAACAAGGGCAGCAGTAGACCGGTGATCATGCTGATCGCCGCGGTGCGCAGCAACTGCCATTCCCGGCGCAGCACCAACGGCACGATCATCAACAGCAGGTAGGGCTTCACCAGCCAAACCACCCCCATCAGCAGCCCGGCGGTGCCCCGCCGGCCTGCCAGGAGCCGCTCCACGCCAGCCGCGGCCAAGAGGATCAGCCCCGCGTTGATGTTGCCCATGTGCAGCTCGCGCACCAGCAACACCGCTATGCACAGGAGCCCCAGGAACGCACGCAAGGCCGGTCGTGGCAAGGGCGGAGCCAAGTGGCGCAGGCTGCGTTCCAACGTGGTGAAACATGCCGTGAGCAAGAGACCGATCACCAAGCAGTGAAAGGCACCGGCTACGGAGAAGGGCAGCATAGTGTAGGGCAGGAAGAAGTAGAGCACTGCCGGTGCGTATTTGTACAGGCCGGTGTGCTCGCCGAACACTTCATCGTACACCGGAAGCCCGTGGCGCAGGTTGTCTGCCGCCATGTAGTACACGCGGAAGTCGTTCAGCCAGAAACGCCCGTTCAGGTGGTCCAGCAGCAGGCTGGCCGCCACCAGCAGCAGCACCACAAGGGCGAAGGCACGGAACGGGCGCAGGTGCTGCATGGTCGACGGCAAAGGTCAGTGATCGGAGCGGACCGATCGTCCGCCCCGCCGATCGGTGAGGGGATGATCACAGCCTGCGCTTGTACAAGATGGCATCGGCATGGGGTGACACGGCCAGTGTATCGCATTGCTCGCGGAGCTGGAACAACACGTCGGCCCAACAACTGTCCGGTGCGGCCGCTTGCATTTTCCAGGTGATCACCTCCGTGATGCCCGGTGCAGCTTGTTCCCGGTAACCCGCGAACTGCACGCACGGTTGGTTGCTGGTGGCGAAGGTGCCCACGGCCCCGTGCGCCAACATGCCCGGGTTCCATTGCGCCGGATTGAACGGTGCCTGCGCCGTGAAGTGGTCCAGGATCACCACCCGGGCCGTACCTGTGCCCAGGTAGTTGGAGAGGTTGCTGTGCATCCAATTGCCGGACCAGTTCAAGGGCAACAGCACCGAGCGGTCTTCCACGGCGGGTTGCACCGCCATCAGTTCGGCGCATTCCCGCCCCAGCGATACGGCGGATCCATGTTGCAGGCGCAAGTGGTGGCCGTCCGCCAGGACAACCAGTGCCACCATGAGCTGCAAGGCACGCACGGGGAGATCGGAGCAGGCCAACGCAATGGCCAGGAAGAACATGCCCAGGAGATGCAGGCGCGGGGAAACGCTGCTGCCGCCGCCCAACACGTCCGGCAGGATGAAATAGGCCACCAGCAGGCCACCGGACAGCAGCGGCCAGAAGTCCGTCGGCTGAAAGCGGAATTTCCCGCGCCTGGCACGCAAGAACAGGGCCAGCACCCCGCCCAGGAGCAGGGGCGCGGCAGTGAGGGTGCACGCCAGCTGCTCGCCGGCCACGCCCAACGCGTTCCAGCAACGTCCTTCCAGCAGCCAGTTCCCCAGCAGCGCCGTATCCACACGCGTTGTTCCGGGCTGTTCGGGCTCGTGCGTGGCGAAGTATCCCATAGCAAGCACCAGCGGAATGGAAATGGACAGCAGCACCGGCCGCAGGCTCTTGCGGGCGTGCAGCGCAATGCCGGGCAAATGGGCCCAGGCCAGCATTGCAGCAATGATCCCCACGCCCACGACAAAGGTGAACAGGTGGGTGAAGTACAGCACCGATAGCACCGGCAGCAACACTGCGGTCCTGGTTCTGCCATGCACCAAGCCCAGCCACACCTCGGCCACGGCCAGCAACAGGATGGCAAGGCTCAGGCTGAAGTTGAGGAAACCCATGCGCACGGCATAGTGCAGCAGGAAGGGCATCACCAGCAGGCTCGCCCACGGCCGCTGCGGGGCGAGGGCACGGATGGCCCGCCGGAATGCCCAGGCCAGGCCCACCACGGTGGCGCTCCACAGTAGTTTCTCCACCAGCCAGGCCGGCAGCACGGTGAGCAGCAGGGCCATGGCCGCGTGGCCCGTCCAATACGGCTCGGGGTAGGAAGAGAGATGGAAGAACCGGCCGAAGAACGGATCGCCCAGCACCAGGTCGCGTACGATGCGGGCGTTGTACAGGTGGGCGGGCCCGTCCAGCGTGACAAACCACTTGGTGGCCCAGATCGGCAGCAGGTGCAGGGCCACCAGCAGACGGTAAAGCCAGGGTTCCAGCCTTGCATGTCTATTGCCCGATGCCTGCATCCCGCAAAGAAACCCGGTTTGGGCAGTGGGTGGGCGGGCCGCCGGGGGAGCTGCTCGGTGCGGATCGAATTTTCCTGCAGGTTCAAACGCCCAGTGTATATTCGCGGCCCGTTCTTGGGGAGCATAGCTCAGCTGGTTCAGAGCATCTGCCTTACAAGCAGAGGGTCACTGGTTCGAATCCGGTTGCTCCCACCCGTAAGTTTTGGGATCTTAGCTCAGTTGGTTCAGAGCGCATGCTTCACACGCATGAGGTCACTGGTTCGAATCCAGTAGGTCCCACTTATGCGAGCCCTTCGGTACATGCCGGAGGGCTTCGTGTTTTCAGTAGGTACCGCCACCAACGAACAAGCCCCCCGAATACATCGGGGGGCTTGTTCAATTCGTGGTGGGAGCGGAGCAGCCGTTTGTGCAAGGTCACTGTTTGATCCACCGGCCGCTGCCCAGCAGGCGCCCTTCGCGGCTGGTAACGCGGTACAAGTAAAGCCCAGCGGCCAACCCACGGGCGTCCAGTTGGGCGGTATTGCCGGCCATCGGGCTTTCCAGCACCTGGTTGCCCAACGCATCTACGAGGGCCACGCGGGCCTGGTGGACTGCGGGGCCGTTCAGCACCAGGGTGAAGCCGTCGCTGCCGGGGTTGGGGAAGGCCTCCACCGTGCGTTGTGCCTCCAATTCTTCCACACCCACGGGGTTGCATTGCGAGGCATCGAGCTTCATGATCCAGCCCCGGGGCTGTTCCATGGTGTTCAGGTCACGGCGCGAACCCATCAGCAGCACCCCGCCATCGCTGGTGGCCTTGATCCGCGCGAGGAAGTAGTACGCGTTGTCGGCGAAGCCGTCCACGATGTACTCGCACTCCACGTTCAGCAGGGTGTCCAGGCGGTACAGATGGATCCGCGAAGGGAATGGGCCCAAATCGACGTCAGGTGGGCCATGAAAAAAGTTCTCCAACATCACGAAGACCACCTTGCCGTCCGGTGTGAGGTCATGGCCCTGCCGGAACGCGATGTAGTCATCGTCATAGCCACTTACCGGCAGGAAGGTCCCTTGGTAGGAGCCGTCCGGTGCCAAGCGCACCAAGGCCGCCCGCATGGGTTTATCCGGCTCCAGATTGCCGAAGCGTCCGGAAAGCAGGAAGGTATCCCCTGCCAAGCCGGTCATGTACAAACAGTCCTTCATCAGGCTATCGATCGGCATCACCGCACCGGTTCCGCTCAAGGAGGTCAGCGGGAACGCATCCACGTGCTCAAGTTGCGGGGTGAACCGGTGAAAGGACTCCGTACCGAACGGGCTTCCCGGCAGATTCCCGTCCATGGAGACACGCATCAAGCTGTCACCGCTGGGCATGGCGTGGCGACCAACTTTCAAAGATGTGGAGAAACCGTGGACGCGACTTGCCAGTATACTGTCCTGTGGGGATGCCCGCAGCAACAGCAGCCGATTGGGCAAGGGTCCCGGTCCCGAAATCAGGGAACCTAGGATAAAGAGGTTCCCTTCGTGGTCAAGCCCGCTGTTCACATCCCACGTGCGCAAGGTGTCACCCAGGTCTTTGACGATGCTCAGTTCAAGAACATCTTGGTCCTCCAGTGTATGGACCAGGATCTGGAAATCGGAAGTCGGGTTCTGCAGCCATGCACTGCTCACTATGGCCAACTCGCCGCTGGACAAGTTATACATGTCGGAGATGCCGATGGACCGGCCCGGACCGATCTCTACTTGGGTAAGTGCCTGCACGATGCCCGATGATGATACCGACACGATCCAACTCCGAGTGGGCAGCGCGTTGTTGTCGAAGATGGAACCATATGCCGTCATGGTCACCTTCACCTCTCCCGATGGCAATTCCACCGCATCGTTCACACGCAGCTTTTCCGGCACCGGCTCAAGCGTTACAGCCCAACTGCTCTGGCCTGTTACCCCAATGGGCAGCGCCAGCAACAAAACAGATATGAACGCTTTCATCACTCGGTAGGCCCGCTTTGTTTAATGCCGTAAGCGTATTCACAAAAGTGGAAGAGCGTGCCCTCCTCACTGAGGATGAGGTCACCATCCACCGTTAGCGTAATGGCCTGCTTGGTCGGGCAATGATTCGTGCGGATGAACATCATCACGTCGTAGGTGCCCTGGGTGTGGAAGGTGAGGTCGCTCGCATCCATGCAGGGGCTGCAGTCACCGCCGCCACATAGGTAGATGGGGAAGTCCTGGTTGGAGTGTCCCGGTACATTCTGTGGGTTGTGAAATGAAAAAGCATCGACGTATTTATCCGGTACCGAAGTTTCGCCACCCCAGTTGACATTCCACGGCTCCACGTTGGTGAAGTATTCCCCCGGCTGCATCGGCACCATGATCGCGCTGCGCACACGAGCTTGGATCTTCTTATCCGCGCATACTGAGCTGGGTCCAACGCTGCAATTGCAATTCCCGGATCCGGTCCACCAATTCAGGGAGATCCAGGAAGGATAGTTCGTGTCCAACACTTTTTCGTAACCGGAACCCATGGTGTAGCGGGTGGTGAATTCCAGCTCGTCGCCTGTGGCCTTCGCTACCACATCCACCAGGGCCAGGTGCTTTACACCGGCCTGTTCCACACCGGCCAATTGGGCATATAGGGCGTTGAACGCGTCGCTCGTGGCAGCGTCAGTAACCATGCCGTCCGAGCTGGGTACCATTACGGTCAGGCTGTCCACGGCTTCGTCGTTGTGTTCGATCCACGCTTTGGCCAGGCTGTAGTTCAGGCCGGCCTCCACGTACCATACGGCACTGTCCACGCTCAGGGTCTCCATGGATTTGGCGGTACCGTCTTGTGCTTGTGCCACGAACGCCTGCACCAACTGGTGAACATTTGGTGCGGAGGGGGTATTGCCCGGAACGGAAGGCTCGTTCAACGGGTCTTTATTGCAGGAAATAAGAACACCTATGGATAACAGGACCAAAGCACCCGACCCGATCGCTATGCCGCGCCGGCCGCGGGGTGTGGGGTGCGGGGTGCATTGAATTTGGTTTTGGTTGGGGAAGCAAGGTAGGGCGCTGCAACTCCATCAAAGCTGATGAAGGTCAGTTGGGCATTCAGCTACACGGAACGTGGACTATTGGAAGTACAGAATAGCCGCAAGGTCCCCTGCCGACCTGGGCAAAATTCACACTACCTCCGCCACCACGAAGGCGCTCCCGGTCACCAGCACCAAGTCATCCGCTTGGGCGGAATGCTGTGCGGCGGCCAGCGCCGCTTTCACGGAGGGATATGCCGCGCCGGTGAGCCCCTGCCCTTGGGCGCGGTCTTTTAAAACGACCGCATCCAGCCCTCGCGGGATATCGGCCTTGCAGAAGTAATAGGTGGCGTGCTTGGGCAGCAGGTCCAGCATTCCCTCAACATCCTTGTCGCCCACGGTGCCCAGCACGATGTGCAGGTGCTCGTGCGGGGTTTCGGCCAGCATGGTGTTCACCACGCGCAGGCCGTCGGCGTTGTGGCCGATGTCCACGATGGTGCGCGGTTGCTCCGCAATGGTCTGCCATCGGCCGGCGAAGCCGGTGTTGCGACATACGTGCGCCATCCCCGCCGCGATGTGCGCATCGCTGATGTTCCAGCCTTTGGTGCGCAGGAGGTGTAAGGCGGCCAAGGCCGTGCGGGCATTGCGCTGCTGGTGCGCGCCCGCCAGGTCCAGCGCGTAGGGCATGGGCGCGGTCTGGTCGGTGAAGTGGATCGACGCGCCTACTTCCTGTGCTTTCCGGCGGAACACTTCTGCGATGGATCCTTCGGCCTCGCCGACCACCACCGGAATGCCGGGCTTGATGATGCCCGCTTTTTCACCGGCGATCTTCTCCAGCGTGTCGCCCAGCAGGTCGGCATGGTCCCGACCGATGTTGGTGATCACGCTCACTTCCGGTGTTACCACGTTGGTGCTGTCCAGCCGCCCGCCCAGGCCGCATTCGATCACGGCGATGTCGGTGTGCTTACCGCGGAACCAGTCCAGCACCAGGGCCACGCCCCATTCAAAGAAGGATGCACCGATGGGTTCGAATCCGTCCTTGTGCCGCTCCACGAAATCGGTCACGGCCTGCTGCGGGATCATTTCCCCGTTGATGCGGAAGCGCTCGCGGAAGTCGCGCAAGTGCGGCGAGGTGTGCAGTCCGGTGCGGTAGCCCGCCTGCTGCAGCACGCTGGCAAGCATGTTGGCGGTGCTGCCCTTGCCGTTGGTGCCGGCGATGTGCACGCACTTCAACCCGCGCTCCGGGTGGCCCAGCAGGTCCATCAGGGCGTGGGTGTTGGAAAGGTCGGCCTTGTACGCGGCTTTGCCCAGGCGAGAGAACATGGGCAGCCGCGCATGCAGGTACGCCAGTGTTTCCGCGTAGGTCATGCCGAGATCACCGGGTGGGAACCATGGATCCACACGGATAAACACGGATGGTGAACATGGGATCTGTGTCCATCCGCGTGTATCCGTGGTTGAAGGGCCCTATTGCAGCTCGAAGATGAAGATCATCTCGCCCTTTTGTTCGGCGGGCCCGTCGGGCTTGGGGCTGAACGTGCATTGCAGGGCGGCTTTCTTGGCGAGGTTGAAGAGCAAGGTGCTGGTGGTGGTGCTGCGGTCCAGGTTCATGGCCACGTGGGTCACTTTGCCGTTGCGGTCCACCCAGATGTCCAAGGCCACTCGGCCGCCGACCTCCGGCTTTTCCGAAATGCTCGGCCCGCGCTTCAGGCCGCGCCCGGCCAAATGGCCTTGGAAGCCTTGGCCGTGGAAGCTGCCGCTGCCACCGCCCGACCCCCCGCCGCTGCCGCCACCGCTGCCGGGCCCACCGCTGCCGCCTGGGCTGAAGGTGCTGCCGGGCTTGGCCTGGGAGCTGCCCGTGGCCGATGGGGTGAATAGCGCGTTGGGGTTGGGCTTGGGCGGTTGTTTTACCTCGGGCTTGGGTGCCGTTGGTTTAGGCTTGGGCTTTTCCGCCTTGGGCACCGCCACCGGGCTTTCTTCTTGGGTGCTTACCGGCTCCTCCGGTTCGGGCTCGGCTGCTTCCTCCGGTGGCGCCGCAGCTTCCGTGGGCGCCGGCTCGCCGCCGCCGCCCGCTCCGCCGGCGTCGGTGAATACCAGTTCAATGGCCTGCTCCTTGGGCAGCGGCACCGGTTGTTTCAAGCCTACGAAGAGGAACAGCAGCAGCAACAAGGCGTGCAGCACGAGGGTGGTGGCCACGCCCACCCGCCTGTCGTTTTCCTGTTGCCTTACGCTGAGGCTGCTCATGGAAGTTTGTTGATGCACTCCGGTGGTTCAGGGCCCGGTTACTTGGGCTTGGTGGCGAGGATCACCCGCCATTTGTTCCGCTTGCATACGTCCAACACGCTGACCGTTATGCCCGTGGCCACGCTCTGGTCCACGTGCAGCACGATGGCCTGGTCCGCGGGGATCTTCGCCATTTCGGCCACCAGCGCGGGTTCCAGTTGGGCCGGGTCGATCAGCTGGTTGTTCACGCTGTAGTGGCCCTCGGCATCCACGCGTACCGAAACACTGGCCTTGTCCTTGGTTTTGTTGGCGCTGGTAGGCAGGTCCACCGGCAGCGCGTAGGGGCTGACCAAGGTGCTCAGCAGCACGAAGAAGATCAGCAACAGGAAGACCAGGTCGGTCATCGAGCTCATGTTGAACCCGGCGTCCACCTTGTGTGAGCTGCGCAGTGCCATGGGTCTATTTGGCCGGGGAGTCCAGCACTTCCATAAAGGCGATGGAGGAGGCCTCCATCTGTTGAACCACCTTGTTCACCCGGGCCACCAGCGTGTTGTAGGCCACGTAGGCAATGATGCCGATGATGAGGCCTGCCACCGTGGTGACCATGGCCTGCATCATGCCACCGGAAAGTTGGCTGACCTCCACGCCCGCACCGCTTACCTCGATGGTGTGGAAGGTGACCACCATGCCGATCACGGTGCCGAGGAAGCCCAGCATGGGCGCAGCACCGGCGATGGTGGCCAGCACGCTCAGGCCCTTTTCCAGCTTGTACACTTCGAGTTTCCCGGCATTCTCGATGCTCACCTCGATGTCCTTCAGCGGCCGGCCAATACGGTTCAGGCCCTTCTCCAGCATGCGGGCGGAGGGTGCGCTGTTTTGGGCGCACAGGTTTTTGGCGGAATCGATCTTGCCCTCGTGGATGTAGTCGCGGATCTTTTCCATAAAATCCGGATCGCGCCGCAGCGCACGCCGTATGGCCATGCTGCGCTCAATGATCAGGTACACGGCGATCATGGACATCAGCCCCAGAGGCCCCATGATGTACCAGCCCCCGTACTTGATCAGTTGCCATACGGAGAGCGTTTCCTCCACCGGTGCGGGTGGCGCGGCCGTGGCGGCCTGGTCGAGCAGTTGGCGGGCTGCCGCTGCGTTGTCCTGTATTTGGGCGATCAGATCAAGAAGCATGGAAGGGTGTTGCTTATGTGGGAACGGGGTGTTGCCCCGGAAATTTTATCGGTCCAGTTTGGCCAGGGCGATCTCGAAGGCCGTGCGGGTGATGTGCGTGTTGGTGCTGTTGCGTGCATGCACCTGCTCCAAGGCTTGGCCGATGGTGGTGCTCACGTCGTGGAAGATGCCCTTGTCGGAAAGGTCCGCGCCATAGCCCATGCAGTAGGCGAACACGCGGGCCATGCCGCAGTTGGCGATGAAGTCGGGGATCACCACCACCTTGCCGTCGGCATGCCGGGCAATGGGGCCGTAGAAGATCTCCGGGTCGGCGAAGGGCACGTTGGCGCCGCTGGCGATCACCTCCAGGCCCCGGGTGCACAGGCGGTCCACCTGTTCCCGCGTTACCAGCCGCGAGGCGGCACACGGCAGGAACACTTCCGCCCCGCAATCCCAGAACTGCTTGTTTGCCTCATCGAACGGGAGCAGGCCGCCTGCGTGCAAGGTGTTGCCGTTCTTCTCCACAAAAAGCTTTTCCACCGCTGCGGCATCCAATCCTTTCGGTTCCAGCAGTCCGCCGTTGCGGTCCAGTATGCCGGTGATCAGCGCACCCGCACGAGCCAGGTAATATCCCGCGGCGGAGGCCACGTTGCCCCAGCCCTGCACGGCCACCCGCTTGCCTTCCACGGTGCCGCCTTTGATACAATAATGGTGGACCACGCTTTGGGCCACGCCCCAGCCCGTGATCAGGTCGGCCACGGCGTACTTGCCCGCCACCGGCGTGAAGGCGGTGTCGTTCACCCGTTTGCTTACGCCCGTGCGCAGCTGGCCGATGATGCGCGCCCGGCCCGCCTCGTCCAAACCGAAATGCCCCCGCACCACGCCTTCCTGCGGGTGCAGCAGGCCGTACTGCTCGGTGATGGGGATCACGTCGTGCAGTTCGTCCACGTTCAGGTCGCCGCCCGTGCCGTAGTAGTTCTTCAGCAGGGGCATCACGGCCTTGAACCAGCGTTGGAGCACTTCGCCCTTGCGCGGGTCCGCCGGGTCGAAGTCGATGCCGCTTTTGGCACCGCCGATGGCCGGACCGCTCACGCTGAACTTCACCTCCATGGTCTTGGCCAAGCTCGTCACCTCGCGCTTGTCCAAGCCCTTGCGCATGCGCGTGCCGCCGCCCGCCGCGCCGCCGCGCAGGCTGTTGATCACCACCCAGCCCTTGGCACCGGTGGGGCCGTCATGCCATTCAAAGACCACTTCAGGTTCGCGCTCTTCAAACGCTTTCAACGCTTCCAGCATGGTGTTCATTTCGGATCCAAGCGCCCAAAAGTAGACCCTTGAAAAGGGGGTGCATCGGCCGTGGACAGGGGTTATCCCTTGCCCGCTGTTAATTGGGCAGGTAAACGGCCCCGCCAACACTGTCGCGCATAGCGCCCGTAACGCTGGCCAAGGTGTTCGCTTCGCCCTGCCAGCGCATCAAGCCCAGAAAGGCGAAGATCAGCGCTTCCTTGTAGTTGATGATCTCCCCTGCCGGAAGTTCCGGTTTGCACGGACCCAGTGCGGCGATCCGTTCCACCAGCAGGCCGTTGTGCGCCCCGCCGCCGGTACACAACGCGGTGGTTGCGCCGCAGCGGCCCAGTTCCCCGGCCACCAGCCCCGCAATGTGCTCCACTGCGGTGCGCAGGCGGTCCGCCAGCGGCAATGGTCCGCCGATCAACGGCTTCAGCTGTTCCTCAAACCACTCGCGGCCCAACGAGCGGGGAGGGGCTTGGCGGTAAAAGGAGAGGGAGTCGAGCTGTGCCAGCAGTGCCTCGTCCACTCTTCCGGACCGTGCCATGGCGCCATCGGCATCGTATGCGTTGCCGGATTCTTGGGCTAAAAAGTCCAGTGCTTGGTTGCACGGACACACATCGTAGCCGATCACCTGTTGCTCGGTGTGGAAGGCGATGTTCGCAATGCCGCCGAGGTTTACAAAAGCCTGGTGTGCGGGAAAGAGCAGGCGCTCGCCGAATGGCACCAGCGGCGCGCCCTGCCCGCCCAGCGCCACATCCTTGGTGCGGAAGTCGCACACCACGGGCAGCCCGGCATGCGCCGCGATGTGCGCGCCACAGCCCACTTGCAGGGTGAGCCCTTCGTCCGGTTGGTGAAAGATGGTGTGGCCGTGACTGGCGATCAACGCGGCTTCCGTACCCTGCTGGAAGGCCTTGCAGGCCTGGCCGATGGCCTTGCCCATATCGCGGTGCAGGCGCGCCATTTCCAGCGCATCGGATCCCGTGGCGTGCAACAGCCGCGCCCGCAGGCCGGCAGGGAAGGAAGCCGTTTCGGCTTTTTCGATGGTGAAGGCCCAATGCGCCCCGTTGGTTTCAAACCGGCACAGCGCCAGGTCGATGCCGTCCAGCGAGCTACCGCTCATCACGCCGATGACCTTGGGAAGTTCCATGTTGCGGGGCGAAGGTATTTCCGCAGGTGAGTGGGAGTGCGGATCTGGGCAGCGTTCGTAGTTCATGGGGCACAGAGCGCGACCCCACACCCTATGCCCCACGAACTACGCCCTGCGAACCACACCCTTTGCATAATACTTGTTCTCTTCCTAAGTCGTGGGTAACCATGCGCATGTCGCTCCATTCTGCATGTTGTGGCTTGTGCTATCGGTAACTATCTTCGCAAACATGAAGCGCGAAACGGTTCTTAAGGCGGTGAAGGAATTTCCCGCAGAGGTGGACTTGGACCGTCTGTTCGAGCGACTGCTGTTCATCCGCAAGGTGGAGGCAGGCATGGCCGCAGCCGACGCAGGCCGAAAGTTGGGCCAGGGTGAAGTGGAGGCACGCTTCAAGCGGAAATGGCGCAAGTAGAATAGACTGCGCCGGCGCTTGAGGACCTGGATGTGATCCACGATTTCATTGCCAACGAGTCTCCATTCTATGCCCAACGGATCGTGGAACGCATCTTGGAGCGGTCGGGCCGGTTGGCGCAGTTTCCCACGAGCGGACGGATCGTGCAGGAGTTCAACCAACCAAATATCCGGGAGATCAAAGAGGGGCGGTACCGCATCGCGTACCGGTTACTCGGTGATCGTATTGAAGTGCTTTGCGTGTGGCATTCAGCGAGGCAGATGCTGCCGAGAGGCCGGTTCCTGTAGTGCAGAGGTCGTAGTTCGTGGGGCACAGGGCGCGACCCCACACCCTTTGCCCCACGAACTACGCCCTACGAACTACACCCTACGAACCCGGCCCTGCTAACCACACCCCGCCTTCCCCTACATTTGCCGCACGTGTATTCATTCCCCTCAACCCATGTCTGATACTGCCACCCTCTCCGGGATCAACTTCGAACTTTCCGAAGAACAAAAAGCCGTGCGCGATGCCGCCCGCGACTTCGCCCAGAACGTGCTGAAGCCCGGTGTGATCGAGCGCGACCGCGAACAGCGCTTCCCCAAGGACGAGATCAAGCAGCTCGGTGAGCTCGGCTTCTTGGGCATGATGGTGAGCCCCACTTACGGCGGCGGCGGCATGGACGCGGTGAGCTACGTGCTGGCCATGGAGGAGATCAGCAAGGTGGACGCCAGCTGCTCGGTGGTGATGAGCGTGAACAACAGCCTGGTGTGCTGGGGCCTGGAGGAGTTCGGCAACGAGGAGCAAAAGCAGAAATACTTGGTGCCCTTGGCCAAGGGTGAAAAGATCGGCGCTTTCTGCCTCAGCGAGCCCGAGGCCGGCAGCGATGCCACCAGCCAGCGCACCACCGCCATCGACATGGGCGACCACTACCTGCTCAACGGCACCAAGAACTGGATCACCAACGGCGGCACCGCCAGCACCTACCTGGTCATGGCCCAGACCGACGCGGCCAAGGGGCACAAGGGCATCAACACGCTCATTGTGGAGAAGGGCATGCCCGGCTTCACCGTGGGCGCCAAGGAGGACAAGCTCGGCATCCGCGGCAGCGACACGCACACCCTGATGTTCCAGGACGTGAAGGTGCCCAAGGCCAACCGCATCGGCGAGGACGGCTTCGGCTTCAAGTTCGCCATGAAGACCCTGGCCGGTGGCCGCATCGGCATCGCTTCACAAGCCTTGGGCATCGCCAGCGGCGCCTTCGAGCTGGCCGTGGCCTACAGCAAGGAGCGCAAGGCCTTCGGCAAGCCCATCAGCGAGCACCAGGCCATCGCCTTCAAGCTGGCCGACATGGCCACCGAGATCGAGGCCGCGCGCCTGCTCTGCCTCAAGGCCGCTTGGCTCAAGGACCAGCACTTGGACTACGACCGCGCCAGCAGCATGGCCAAGCTCTTTGCCAGCGAGGTGGCCATGCGCACCACCGTGGAGGCCGTGCAGGTGCATGGCGGCTACGGCTACGTGAAGGAATACCACGTGGAACGCCTGATGCGCGACGCCAAGATCACCCAGATCTACGAGGGCACCAGCGAGGTGCAGCGCATCGTGATCGGCAGGAGCGTGCTGAAGGAGGGCTAGGGGGGAAAGTTCATAGGGCGTAGGGACCAGGGCGTAGGCGGCCCATGCACTACGAACTACGACCTACGAACTCTTCACACTGGAATTTCGCCACTGCTGCCGCAAGTCTTCCCCGCCCTCGCCGCTGTGCGTTCCTGCATGATCAGCGGGGGCGACTTGTGGCATTCCATCGTTCATCCTTGGTTGCGCTTGAGTGAAGCCTTCCGACTTCGCAACAATCCTTGAATCTTCCGCCAAGATAGGACGAAGTTAGCACTTGCGGCGCATGGCCTCCGAAGGCAGACCTGCTTGGCGTTCAGGAGACCGCCAAGAGGTTCGGTGCCGCGAACGAGCGTTGCAAGCATACCCACCAGTCGCCTGCCTACCGGAAGGCAGGCCC
>JADZAC010000033.1 GCA_020852835.1 Flavobacteriales bacterium | reverse complement strand
GCCCGACAGCAACTGCTGCATCGCATTCTTCTCGAATGCCTCGTAGTCGAATTTTTCCTCTTGTTCTTTCATTGGTCAGGGGTTCAAGTTGCGAAACCGGCCTGACACACTTTACTGAACAGTCTCCGTGATTGCGGCATTCTGTACTACCTTTGCCCGCTTTTTTGAAAAGCGCAGCAATCATTCCCATGACGGAACTCCGCAACATCGCCATCATCGCCCACGTTGACCACGGCAAGACCACACTGGTGGACAAGATCCTGCACCAGTGCCAGCTGTTCCGCGTGAACGAGGAGGTGAAGGACCTGCTGCTGGACAACAACGACCTGGAGCGTGAGCGCGGCATCACCATCCTGAGCAAGAACGTGAGCGTGCGCTACAAGGGGGTGAAGATCAACGTGATCGACACGCCCGGCCACAGCGACTTCGGCGGGGAGGTGGAGCGCGTGCTGAACATGGCCGACGGCGTGATCCTGCTGGTGGATGCCTTCGAAGGGCCCATGCCGCAGACACGCTTCGTGCTGGGCAAGGCCATTGAAATGGGCCTCAAGCCCGTGGTGGTGATCAACAAGGTGGACAAGCCCAACTGCACCCCCGAGGAAGTCCATGAAGCCGTATTCGATCTGATGTTCGCACTGGGCGCCACCGAGGAACAGTTGGATTTCCCGGTGGTGTACGGCAGCGGCAAGGGCGGCTGGATGGGACCTGATTGGAAAACACCCACAGCCGACATCAGCTATTTGTTGGATATCATCTTGGAGAAGATCCCTGCGCCCAAGCAGGTGGCCGGCACCTTGCAGATGCGCATCACCAGCTTGGACTACAGCAGCTTCCAGGGACGTATTGCGGTGGGTCGCGTATCGCGCGGCATGATCAAACCGGGCCAGCAGATCACCCTGGTGAAGAATGATGGCGCGCAAGCCAAGGGCCAAGTGAAAGAGTTGATGGTCTTTGAGGGCTTGGGCAAGGAAAAGGTGAAACACGAGGTGGGCTGCGGCGAGATCGTGGCCATCATGGGCTTGGAAGGATTCGACATCGGCGACACCGTGGCTGATGCGGAGAACCCGGAAGGCTTGCCGAAGTTCAAGGTGGATGAGCCTACGATGAGCATGCTCTTCACCATCAACAATTCGCCTTTCTTCGGGCGTGAAGGGCAGTTCGTCACCAGCCGCCACGTGCGCGACCGCTTGTTCAAGGAGATCGAGAAGAACCTGGCCATGCGCCTGCAGGAAACCGACAGTCCCGATCGCCTGCTGGTGTTCGGGCGCGGCATTTTGCACCTGAGCATCCTGGTGGAAACCATGCGCCGCGAAGGCTACGAATTCCAACTGGGCCAACCGCAAGTACTGTACAAAGAGATCGATGGGCAACGCCACGAACCCATCGAGCACCTCACCGTGCAGGTGCCCGAGCCTTTCAGCAGCCGGGTGATCGACCATGTGACGCGCCGCAAGGGCGAGATCGCCAACATTGAGCAGAAGAGCGACCGCACCGTGCTGGAGTTCAACATCCCGGCCAGGGGCATCATCGGCCTGCGCAACGTGTTGCTTACGGCCACCGAAGGGGAAGCCATCATTGCCCACCGCTTCAAGGGATATGAGCCGTTCAAGGGGGCCATTGCCGCCCCTCGCCCGGGTTGCATCGTGAGCGCCGAGACAGGCACTGCCATCGCCTACGCCATTGACAAGCTGCAGGACCGCGGCAAGTTCTTCATCGAACCCGGCGAGGATGTGTACGCCGGCCAAGTGATCGGTGAAAGCCCGAAGCCCGGCGAGGAGCTGGCAGTGAACGTGATCCGCGTGAAAAAGCTCACCAACATGCGCGCCAGCGGCAGCGATGACAAAACCAGCATTGCTCCGCCGGTGAAGTTCAGTCTGGAGGAAAGCATGGAGTACATCGCCGGTGACGAGTACCTGGAAGTGACCCCCAAGAGCCTGCGTATCCGCAAGATCCTTCTCGACGAAAACGACCGGAAGAAGGCAGCGAAGAAGTTGCAGGAGGCCTAGGCCTCATTCCATCCGCGCAGCAAGGGAGCGGTCAGGTCTGGCAAACACGCGGGCATCCATCGGGTTGCAGGTGTTGGCAGCACCCACGCGGCCATGTTGCCTGCGCTGGTCCCATGGGTGTTTCGGCCGTCGGCAGCAGCGGTTCTTGGCCTACGGGCTTCTGTCTTGGATGCGAAAGCTTCCTACAGGTGCATCACCTTATGGCCCGCCCGCCCCAGCGGGTTCAACCGTGGTTTGAAACGAAGATCGAAACGCTTCACCAAGTTGATCCGGATATTGCCCACGCTCCATGAAAAACGGCTGCGCTCATCCAACAGATAGCCGATGTTTTCCTGGTTGAAGGACAGGCCGAAGAAGTAACGGCGGCTGTTGTAGCCCGCCCCGGCCCGGAACTGGCCGTGCCAGCCCAGGCCGCCGCCATTCTTCACCACCTCAGCGCCATCCGGGGATTCCGTGGTTGCACGTTGAAGGCTCAGCCCGCCGCCGAGCACCACGGAGCCGGTGAGGAAGTAGTGCTCATGCAACACCAACGTATAGGCATAGCCCACGGAGGGGCCGATGTCCAAGAAACCTCCACGGCGCAATTGCAGGCCATCGTTGAACTGCGCCGCCAAACGGTCGGGTACGACCGATGAATCCGCGTTCATCCTGAAATAGGTGAAATACCCGCCGACGAGCAAAGAACCTTGGCTGCGCAACTGCCAGGCGTCTTGGTTGAAGGCCGCGCGGTAGCTGAACCGGTCGTTGTTCACAATATGCACCGTGCTGGCGCCGAGGTTGAACTGCACCAGGTCCGGCCGGGTGGGGTGCTCGGTGGATTGCACCCACCCCAGTTCCGGCTGCGTATGCGAACTGATGTAGTAGCCCTTGAAGCGTTGCAGGAACAGGTTGGTGGCCCAGCGCTTGGTGTGGATATTGGCTTGGGCATCGAGGTAGCGGGTCTCACCGTACTTCTCCTCATCCTGGTTCATCCCGGGGATCCCCACGCCAATGTTCAGTGTGATGGCCCTGTAGCTTGCGCCAAGGCCGAAGTTGACCTTGTTGTTGGGCCGGTACACAATGTCTTTGGCGGCGTTGGGAGCACCGAGCTGCAGCCAATTGTACTTGGTGCTGATGTAAAAACGCGTGGTCAGCAACCGCGAGTAGTCGCGCACATAAGCCTCGTCGAAGCTGCTCCCGCCGGGCGTTGATCGCGCACCGGCCGAAAGTGCCGCCAGTGCGGATGCAACGCAGGCAAGTAACCTGGGGCCGGTACCGGCCCGGAAATTTGGCATGGGCGCAAAGTTCGCACCGAGCGGCCCGCAGTAAATGCAGCGATCGGGAAAGGGGCGCGTGAACCGTGGGCCGTGAGCGGTGTACGGTGGCATTGAACCCAATACGCACGTGATCATGAAAACCTTGCTGCATACTACAATGGCCACTGCGGTGGCGGGCACCCTGGTGCTCTCGTTGTTCCTGGGCCAGCGGCCCGGTCACGGGCCCGAAGGGGCAAGCACCGCCGGCTGTGTCTTCAAGACCGTTTATGAGGGCGAAGGCTTGGATTCCGCTTTCCTGCTGAAAACGCCAGCGGAGGTGTTGGCCGCAGAAGACCGCGCCTACCTGTGGCTGGTGCGCGCCCGGAACAACGACGGGGGCTACGCCGCAGGAAGCCATGCGCACCAGGAGGTGATGGACCCGCACGCCGCGCCGAGCGACCCCGCCACTACCGCCATGGTGGGCATGGCGCTGCTGCGGGCCGGCAGTACGCCCGATGCCGGCCGTTTCGCCGAGGTGCTGGCGCCCGCCACGGAATTCCTGCTGAAAGCCGTGGAGACATCTTCGCCGGACGCCCTCAACATCACCCCGCTCACCGGCACGCAGATCCAGGTGAAGCTCGGGCAGAACATCGACGTGGCGCTCACCGCCCAGTACCTCAGCAACCTCCTTGGCCGAACATCCGCAAATGATGCCCGCCGGGCGCGTTGGATGACGGCGTTGAATTCCTGTTCGGATAAGCTTCAGCGGGCACAAGCCGCCAATGGCAGCGTGCAGGGCAGCGGCTGGGCGGGCGTATTGCAATCCAGTTTTGCGGCCAATGCCCTGGAAAGCGCGCAGCATGCCGGAGCCGAAGTGGATGTGAAGGCACTGGAGCTTGCGCGGACCTACCAGAAGAACAACTTCGATGCCAACACCGGCACCGTGGCCACCGATGCGGCTGCTGGCATCACGCTCTATGCCGTCAGTGGCAGCACGCGCAGCAGCGCCAAGGAAGCACGGCAGGCGGTGGAAGCCGTGGACAAGGCCAAGCGTGAAGGCCGGCTGGCACAGGATGCTCCGGTGAGCCCGGCCGCCTTGCAGCAAGCGGGCATGGGCCGGGATGAAGCCGAGCGGATCAACACGGCCTACCAGGTATACAACGCGGCCAAGGTGCGCGCACAGGCCAACGAGGTCATCAGCGGTTTCGGCAACAACGGCGGTGAAGAGTACCTCAGTTTCCTGCAAACGGGCGAATCGCTCATCATCAACAAGGACCAAAGCTGGCGAAACTGGTACGGCGCCACCACCGCACGCTTGGTGAACATCCAGAACAACGATGGCAGCTGGAACGGCCACCATTGCATCACCAGCCCGGTGTTCTGCACGGCCACGGCCATGCTCATCCTCAGCGTGAACAACGACATTGAGGCGCTGGTGGCACAAGGCGCCACCAAGGCCAAATGAGGCACCGGCCCCAAGCAGCGGCCCGCACGCCGGAATGCGTGCGGGCCGGGCGTTTCGTGTGGTGCCTTTGGCACCCCGCTTGGCCCGCCCGGCGTATGGAGTGCTTTCGAAGTGCAATGACCCGCGCACCGCCACGTTCATCTTCCGGAAAGATGAAGGATAATGCACGCTCCTACGTTATCAGAACCAATGGGGCGTACAGCGGCCTGGCATGGCCCGACCGAACTTTGCGCCCCGGTGCATGAAACGACACCATATGTTCCTGCTCTGGCCGTTGGGCCTCCTCGTCCTGTTGGTCTTGGCGCTGCTCGCTTATTTCGCTACTGCCTCGCGTATCGGAAGCGGTCCCACGGGCGAGCGCTTGAAACGTGTGCAAGCTTCCCCGCATTACAAGGAAGGCAAGTTCCAGAACCAGCTTGAAACCAACATGGACCTCCCGCCGGGGAAAATGCTCGGGGTCATGTGGCAGTTCATCATGGGGGGTGAAGGGCGTGAACCCAAGGACACCCTGCCTACGGTGGACCTGGACCTTGCCGCCTGGCAAGCCGTTCCCGACAGTTCGTTCGCGGTGGCCTGGTTCGGACATTCCTCCCTGCTCATCAAAATGGGAGGCACCACCTTGCTGGTTGATCCCATCTTCGGCGAACGCGCCTCCACCTTCTCCTTCGCAGGGCCAAGGCGGTTCAACTACCGGCAGCACATGCAGGTGGAACGGTTACCGCCCATTGATGTAGTGCTGCTCTCACATGACCACTATGATCACTTGGACCATGAAACCATCGTGCAGCTCCGGGAGAAACGGTTCATAGCACCGCTCGGCGTGGGGGCGCATTTGGAGCGTTGGGGCATACCCGCCGCAGCGATCACGGAAAAGGACTGGTGGGAAAGCACACAGGCGGGTAACGTAAAGCTCACCTTGGCGCCGGCACGGCACTTCTCCGGTCGCGGGCTCAACAACCGGTCCAGTACGCTATGGGGCTCCTGGGTGATGGAGTCCGGAAGCAAGAAGATCTACTTCGGTGCAGATTCCGGCTACTCGCCCACGTTCAAAGAAGTGGGTGACCGGTTCGGCCCTTTCGACCTGGCCCTGTTGGAATGTGGCGCCTACAATGAGCTGTGGCCGGACATCCATATGTTCCCCGAACAAACGGCCCAAGCGGCCGTGGACCTACAGGCCCGCGTGCTGATGCCCGTCCACTGGGGCAAATTCAGCTTGGCCATGCACCCATGGCAAGAGCCTGTGGAGCGGCTGTCGTTGCAGGCCCGGCTCTTGGGCGTGCAGCTGCTTACCCCGCGCATCGGTGCCATGGTCACCAACGCCGACGCCGAAAGCTCGGTGCAATGGTGGAAAGGGCTGCGCTGAGCAACTTGGGTAAACAGCAAAGCCTCCCGCGAAGGAGGCTTTGCCTTTCCAAACCACCAACCTAACGAACCACAGCCAAGGCTTTTACAGCGATCATGCGGCCTGAAGCATCCCGGATGGCCACTTGGTAGTTGCCTGTTTCCACGCCCGCGATGTTCAACAGCCCATCTCCGGTGGGTTGGGACTCCAGCACCAAACGCCCGGCAGCATCGATCAATTGCACAATTTGGCCGGTTTCAAGGCCGTTGATCCACACTTCATTTCCGGCCGGATTGGGGAAGAGGCCCAGTTGCGCGGTGGAAGCCTCCTCCCGCACCCCGGTGGTGGGTTCCACAATGATCTGCCCTTTCATGCCCAGGCCTGCATGGGGTATGCAGACATAGTAGTAAGTGCCCGGCACGTCCAACGTGAAGGTGTGCTCTCCGGCGCTGTAGTTGAAACCGCCGTTGGGGGTGTTGCCGTTGGCGTTCCAGGTGGATTGGTCCACTTGGGTGCACGTGTGGTTGCCGGTGAGCACCAAATGGATGTTATCGCCGGCATCCATGGTGATCACGTTCGGGCTGAACGTATTGCCCACATTGGTGAGCTCATGGGTGGTTTGGGCGGAAGCAGCCCATGGCAGGGCTGCGAAGAGAAATAGGGTCGGAATTTTGCGCATGCGGTTTATCCCTTTGATGCGGGACGGGTGCATGACGTTACATACGATCCACCGCGTCGCCTGCCCCGGAAAAAAAATGACGGCTGCCGCCCGACGGGGCCGATCCTTGGCTGCGGGCCTGTCCCTGCTTCTGCAAAGCCATGCATGGCCGGCACCGGAGGCCCCGGCAGCGCCTAAAGCAAATTCACCTTGCTGGCCTCACGGCGGCGGGGATCCTTGGGCATGGTGTTGAAGATGTAGTCCCAGAAAGGACTGCTCACGCCAAAGGCCCCATCATCCCCTACATAGTGGTGCAGGTTGTGGTGTTTCCAAAGGATGCCCAGGAAATTCTTGGGCTGCTTGAAGATGTGCACGGCGTAGTGCGCCAGCAGGTACGTGCTGTAGCCGAACAGGAAGCCGCCGCCGAATGCAAAGCCGTTTGGGCCGATGGTGAACCGGAACAAGGTGATGAAGAGCGAGGCCAGGACCAGGCTCACCACCGGCGGCATGGCCAAGCGCTGCTTATCGCGCGGGTGCTCGTGGTGAATGCCATGGATGACATACTGGAAACGACGGCGCTTGGGCGTGGCTGCCGGAATGTGGTACAAGAAGCGGTGCATCAAATATTCCACCAGGGTGAAAAGCACCATGCCGCCCAAAAAGAAGGTGAGGGCCGTGCTCCAACCGATACCAAGCCGGGCGATGGAATACCAGAGGGAAATGGCGCCGATGGCCCAGAACAATGCCAGCGGAATGGAAATGTGGGTTTTGGTGAGCGCTTCAAGCACCGGGCTTTGGAAAATTCGTCCTGCTCCGGGGCGGGGTTTGGTTTGCACGGCCATGGCAAAGGCGAAGTTAAGGCAGCACGGCGGCATTGGTACGGGCATAGGCCGTACTGATAGGGCTTTTTCACAGGTGGTGGCAGGTGCGCAAAGCAGGAGGCCACCGACTGGTAGCACAAGAAGCAGGGAAGATTACATTTGCGGCCCCGTAATAGGGATGATTTTCCCGGGCGTTTAGCTCAGTTGGTTCAGAGCACTACCTTGACAGGGTAGGGGTCACTGGTTCGAATCCAGTAACGCCCACATCCATTCACCCAAGTGCCGTAGGTTGCCTGCCCAAGCAACCAAGTGGTTTTGGCATACGGTTTGTTAGGGCGCCCCAACCTAACCCCATCCTCATGAACGTGTTCAAGACCAGTTTACCGCTTGCCCTCGTGTTGTGTACAGCTGCTTCGGCCCTGGCCCAGGAAGACAAGGCGGAACGCGATGCCGCTGCCGCCGCCATGCAGGCCAAAGCTGCTGCCGATTCCACGGGCGGAAATTGGACCAGCGGGGGCACCTTCCAAGTGAACATGAGCCAGGTGAACCTCACCAACTGGTCCGCCGGCGGCTTCAGCTCGGTGAGCGGCATTGCCCAGTTCAATGGCTTTGCAAACCGCAAAAAAGGCCGCCATGCCTGGGACAACTCCGTGGCCATGGCCTACGGCCTGTTGGCACAGGACAAACAGGCCACGGTAAAGACCGATGACCGCTTGGAACTGAACACCAAGTATGGCTACGAGATGAACAAGGCTTGGTACTTGGCGGCTCTGGCCCAGTTCAAGACCCAGTTCACCGAGGGCAAGGATGCGGCCACCGGGGCGAAGATCTCCGACCTCATGGCCCCGGGCTACCTGATCCTCGGCTTGGGTGCCGACTACAAGCCCAACGCCAACTTCTCCGCGTTCCTTTCACCGGCCACGGCCAAGTTCACCTTCGTGGGCGACCAGACCCTGGCCGATGCCGGGGCCTTCGGCGTGGACCCCGCTACCTACGATACGGCGGGCGCCAAGCTTACCAGCGGTGCCAACAGCCTCTTTGAGTTCGGTGGTTACATCAAGCTCATGTACACCCGCGATCTGGCCAAGAACATCAACTTCCTTACCCGGGCGGACTTCTTCAGCAACTACCTGCGCGACCCCCAGAACATCGACGTGAACTGGGAGACGCTCTTCACCTTCAAGGTCAATTCCTGGTTCGCGGCCACCCTGAGCACCATGCTGATCTATGACCACGACACCCAGATCATGAAACCATGGCAGGACACCAACCTGCTCTACGTGGGCAAAGGCACCCAGTTCAAGGAAACCATCGGCTTGGGGATCACCGTCAAGCTCTGATCCGGAACAACGATCTAGCAAAGGGGGCCGTCTCAAAAGGGGCGGCCCCTTCTGTTTTTCCTGGGCGCCTTGTGCGGGTGGCCTGAGGGGATGGTCGTGGACCAGCCTACGGAACTACGTACCACGCCGCACCCCGGCCGCCCCGGTGCAAAAGGGCCAAAATTCGGGGGTTGACCGTATTGGCGGAACCACTGCCTGCGCCTAGTTTTGTTGTTGATGCCCCCCCGGCCCTGCACCGTATTGTTGGTGGATGACCAGCCGATGTTCGTGGATGGCATCGAGAGCCTGTTGGACCGTGTGTCCGAAGTACTGATCGTGGGCAAAGCCCACAATGGCAACGACGCGCTGGAACTGGTCAGCACGCACAAACCCGACCTGGTGCTCATGGACATCAGCATGCCGGGCATGGACGGCATCGAGGCCACCAAGCGCATCTGCAAGGCCAGCCCCGATACCCGCGTGATCGTGCTCAGCATGTACGGCCACCGCGAGTTCGTACTCGAACTGCTCGACAGCGGGGTGGGCGGCTACCTGTTGAAGACCTCCGGCAAGGACGAACTGCTCAACGCCATCCGCACCGTGGCCCAGGGCGATCAATACATCGCGCAGGAGTTGCGCGCCGTGGCCCACGCGGCGGACCGCAACCACGACCGCGAAGGCGAGACCAGGTACGGCCCCCTCACCAGCCGCGAAGTGGATGTGGTGAAGCTCATCCTCCAGGAGCGCACCACCCAGGAGATCGCCGATGGCCTTTCCCTCAGCGTGGCCACCGTGGAGACCCACCGACGGAACATTTTCCATAAGCTGGACTGCCGCAACATGGTCGGCCTGGTGAAGTACGCCATGGAACGGGGGTGGAAGTGAGGCTCCAGGCCGTGCAATGCCTTGGCATGGCGCATCGATGCCGTTCCATGTGCACTGTACGCCCTTGCCGGTCGGCACCGGTCGCGTGGCCACGAAACTTCCGGAGCGTAGGAGCACGGCACCGTACCATCCACCTTGGAGCACTTGAACGCTCATGCATACGAAGCAAGCGGTTTGCCTTGCTTGCGCGCCAAGGGCCTTGGATGCACATGTTCCGCGCCCGCACCGATGAGTTCATCCAGCACGTACAGGGTGAACTGAACAAGCGACCACGCGAACGCTTCAACTTTCGATCACCCTTGCACATCTTTGAACGCCTGGCACGATGAGCTCGCGATTGCGTTCATAGGCTGGATCCGCCAAGGGACCTCGAACAAGCGCTCCGTAATTTCCACCCATGCACCTTGGACCATCACTTCGCGCAGGATGCCTGTGCATCGGCCTTTGGTCCACTTTGCTCATGGCCCAATGGGGCAATACCCGGCTGGATTCGATCATGCCGCTGCTCGATCCCCAAGAGCGTTCCTTGGAGCAGTTGCAGCGCTACCAGCAAATGGCCGGGCACTGGCTTGTCTCTGCCAAGGCCATGCGCTACCTGCCGTACGTGGACACCATCTCCAGTGCGTTGCTCAAGGGGGCTGAAGGCGACCTGAGGAAGCACCTGCTGTACGTCCGGGCCGATTTCCACCACCGCATGGGCTACCAGCTCAAATTCCACCGGGACGTACCCGGCGCCCTGCGGCATTTCGAACAGGCATGGGCGATCCTGGACAGTATTTCACCGCCCTTGGCGGCCCTCAATTCCATTGAGGCCATTGGCGTATTGTACGAGGCCGTGGGAGAACAGGACCTGGCCATGCGGTATTACCGGATGTGCATGGACCGCCAGCAACAAGCGCCGCAGCGAGACATGTTCTTCGAAGGTGACATACGACGGCACATCGCATCCGTTCACATTGCCAAGGGCAACTACAGGCAAGCCGATTCGGTGCTTGCCGGTTGCGACACCTCCATCGTTGATGTGCACGTATTGGTGCAAACGCTTCGCGCCCGCATGCGGGCCTGCCAAGGCGATACTGCCCGTGCGGATGCGGCGTACCAACGCGCTGTAGTGCTCGTGCAACCGCCCCAGAGCGAATGGGGCCGGATCGACCCCTTGGCTGCACTGGCCCGCTTGCGTTATGCGCACCGCGACCCCAAGGGTGCGCTGGAGGCCGCCACGGCCTGTGCCGACATTGCCGCGCGCACCGGCGATGAAGCCGCCTGGTGTACGGCAATGATCCTGGCCGGCAAAGCACATGGCGCATTGGGCCACCGTCCAAGTGCCGAACTCGCGTTACGTGCGGCCTTGGATACCGCACGCGCCTACGGCTACCACGGCTTGGCCCGGGTAACCGGCAATGAGGGGTCCATGGTGGAGGCGGCGGACCTGCTGCGCAAGATCTACTTGCACGACGGGCGCCTCCGCGAAGCCATGGACATGACCGCTTACTGGTCCATGCTGAAAGACACCCTTAACCTCAAGGACGGACGGCTTGAGGTGCTTCGCCACAGCATGCGGAGCGAAGCCTTGGCCGATAGCCTGGAAGCGGCGAACACCCTCGTCCTCACCGAACACCAGCGGGCAGAGGCCGATCTGCGTGCCACCGTTGCCGGCCAACGGACCACTGTCACCGCGATCATCGCCGGTCTGCTGGCCTTGATGGCCCTGTTTCTCTACCGGTCCATGCGCAACCGCCAGCGCTTGGCCAGGAAGGAGAAGGAACTCCACGACGAGCAGGTGGAACAGCTCCTCAGCCAGCAGGAGATCAAGAGCATGAACGCCATGCTGGAGGGCCAGGAGCAGGAACGCGAGCGCGTGAGCAAGGAGCTGCACGACCACGTGGGCCATCTGCTCGGCACCATCAAGCACCAGCTCGGCGAACTGGAAGGACAGGTGGCCGAGGTGAAGAGCGAGCATTCCGTACAGTACCGGAAGGTCACCGGCCTGTTGGACAATGCCGCCGGGGAGCTACGCCGCATCAGCCACGACATGGCCGCCGCCACCCTCAACCGCTTCGGGCTGGAGAAGGCCCTGAAGGACCTGCGCGATACCCTGCACATCAACGGCCGCCTGCAGGTGGAACTGAACACCTTCGGCTTGGAGAGGCCCTTGGAGCGCGGGGTGGAGATCGCCGTCTATCGCATCATCCAAGAGGCCGTGAGCAATGTGCTCAAACATGCCAAGGCCACGGAACTCACCATCGGCATAACGCATGCGCCCGGGCGCCTGAGCGTGGTGGTGAGCGATAACGGCATCGGCTTCGATACGACCGTGACCTCCGGCGGCGTGGGTCTGGCGAACATCCGCGCGCGCGCGGCAGCGTTGGGGGCGCAGGTGCAGATCGACAGCGCGCCGGGCAAGGGCACCACGGTGAGCGTGGAGTGGGCGGTGGTGGAGTGATCCGGCTCCTGGGCGTCAGCGCGTGGTCATCGATCCCACAACCAGGCCAAGGGTTGCGCTATTGAAGCGTCCAATTGCCGGTTTGGCAATCGTCCAATTGACGGTTTAAGGACCGTCCAATTGCCTATTGGCAGGACCAAGCCGACGGGCCGGCCCGATCCACAGTTGATGTGGTGCACTTCGCGGTACCGGGAAGTGCGATGAACACGGCCCCCTGCGCTCCTGAGGCACGGCGCAAGCGGACCGCATACGGGGCAAGTCCCCGCGGTCTGCGTCGCTGAACCTCGCAAAGGCCGTGTGGCGCAGGTGTGGCAAGCGCGACCTCCTCCCCAAAATTCATGGTTTTCCAGTATTGTGCGGCGTTGGCATGAGGCCTTGTTTTGTTAGGCTCCGTCCAGTCCCCGATCAACCCAACCAAACCCCGCGCGCCATGTGCCATCCAGAACGTGCTTTCCTTTCCTGGAGCCAAAGAACATCCGATCGATACCGTTCTTGGTGCCGGACCTTCATGCGCATGCTGACCATCTGTATCGCCACCATCGGCTGGTCCCTTGCCGCGCAGGCGCAGAACGTGAACGTAACGGCCACGGCGGGTACGCCTGCGGCGACGTACGCCACCCTGAGTGCCGCTTTCGCCGCGATCAACGCCGGTACGCACCAAGGCACGATCACCTGTACCGTGGTGGCCAACACCACCGAGCCCGCTTCGCCAACATCGCTGCTGCGCAGCAATGCGCCGAGCAGCTACACGAGCATTCTCGTGAATTGCACGGGCAACGTGACGGTGAACTCAGCCGCCGTGCCCACCTTTAACCGGGGCATCATCGAACTGCGTGGCGCGGACAACGTGACGATCGACGGGGATGACCCGCTGACCCAGGGCGACCGTAACCTGACGATCCAGATGGCGACCACCACCACAGCCGGTACGCAGTGCGTCCGTCTGGCGTCCAACTCCACCACGGGAACAGATGGTGCGGACAACAACATGGTGAAGAACTGCAACATCATCGGCGGCCGCAGCAGTGCTACTTCCACCATCTCTTCATGGGGCATCCTCATGTCGAATGGTGCCAGCGGCACCGGAGGTGCCTACGCCAGCCTGAACACCCTGATCGAGAACAACGCCATCACCCGCTGCTTCACAGGCATCGGCGCGATGGGTGCGAGCACCACCTACCGCAACCTCGGCACGATCATCCGCAACAACGTATTGGGCAGCGCCACCAGCGCTGATAACATCGGCTTCCGCGGCATCAACATCAGCTATTCGGCCAATACTGCCGGTGTAGGGTCGGCCACGATAAGCAACAACGACATTCGTGTCGGGGATTATGGCACCACGGGATACCAGGCTATCATCGCCGGCATCGAGGTGGGCACGGTGAACGCCGGCCTGGTCGTCGACCGCAACAACATCCACGACATCAACCAGCCAGATATCAGCGGCTATGGTGCGCACGGCATTTACGTCACCAGCGGGTTGAGCAGTGCCGGCATGGCGATCACCAACAACATGATCCGCGACTGCCGGAATGTCGTGAGCCAGACCTCCATGACCTCCGCATTCATCCCTTCCGGAGTGTTCATCAGTGGTGCGGGTGCTACCAACGTGCAATTCGATCACAACACCGTGTCCATGACGACCCAGTTGGGCAGCGGCGCGAACTTCTCCTCTTTTGGCGTGAATGCCAGCGTGTCCGGGGTGACCTTCGCTTCCTTCCGCAACAACATCATCAGCAACACCCATGCGAGCACCGAAGCCTACGGCTTCGCCACCTACGGGGCATGGGGCCTCTCCGGTGCCTTGGTGGATAACAATGCCTACTGGGTACCGGGGGGCCATGTGGGCTACTACAACGCGGCGAACCAGACGACGCTGGGGGCGTGGCAGACAGCAACCGGCAAGGACGCGGCCGCGATCAACCTGGCCGGGCCGTTCATGTCTTCCACCAACCTGCATGTGGACTTAACCAACCCGAATGCCATTGCCTTCAACGGGACTGGCGCCACGGGTACCGGTGTGGCCCATGACTTCGAGAACGACACCCGCGGAACGCCTCCGGACATCGGAGCGGATGAGTTCATCCTGCCGAGTTGCGTCGCGGCCAATGGTGGCACGATCACGCCGAGTAGCGCATCAATCTGCAATAACAGCACGTATGTGATGAGCACGACCGGCTCCGAAGTGGGCGCCGGTGTGACTTTTCAGTGGGAGGTTTCAAGCACCGGTGGTGGTGTCGGCTTCGCTGACGTTTCAGGTGGCAGCGGTGCCACAAGCACCAGCTACACCACCGACGCGCTGACCACGGGCACTTATTACTACCGCCTGCGCGTGACGTGCTCGAACGGACCGGTGACAGGTTACTCCAATGAATTGACGCTGACGGTGAACCCGCCGCCTTCGGTGAACGTGGACGTGCCCAGTGCGAACTACTGCGTGGGCAATACCGCTGTCGCCATCACCGCCAGCGGCGCCAGCACCTATGCCTGGAGCCCGGCCACTGGCCTGGATGCCACAAACGTGGCCACGGTGAACGCCAGCCCAATGAACACGACCACCTACATGGTGACCGGCACGGACGGCAACGGCTGCACGAACACGGCCACCGCCACGGTGAATGCGGTCAACGCACCGATCGTGGAAAGTGCCACGGCCAACCCCAACCCCACCTGCGTCAACGGCACCTCAGTACTGAATGCAACAGCGATCATACCAGGCACGGTGGACCAGTACGTTTTCGCCAGCTCGGTAGGCACGTTTAACTCCATCGTGGGCCAGCCGGGCACGGTGCAGATCAATACGGGGGGCGATGACACGGGTTACGGCCCGTATCCCCTCGGTTTCACCTTCAACTTCAACGGGATCAACTTCACCAGTGCCGGCGTGAACGCCAACGGCTTCGTGGCCATGGGCGCACTGGCATCGGGCTCCTATACCGTCTTGAGCGGGTCACTGAACAACGTGATCGCCGCGTTCAACGGGGATCTGTACGGTCTGTCCGCCAACGGCGCCCAGATGAGCTACCAATTGTCCGGCACACCCGGAAGCCAGGTGTTCACCTTCGAATGGACCAACTGGGGTTTCTATTCCACGGGTCTCAACGAAGCGAGCTTCCAGGTCAAGTTGTACGAGGGTTCCAACACCGTACAGATCGTTTACCAGAACGGCACGGGAACCAGCGCGAGTTACGTACAAGTAGGTCTGCGCGGTTCCTCGGACGCCGTGTTCTCCAACCGCACCACCACCACGGACTGGACCGCGACCATTGCTGGCGGCACCAACATAGCCTTCTGCGCAGTGAGCGCTACGGTACGTCCGGTGAACGGTCTCACCTTCACGTGGACCCCCCCTTCTCTCCTTGGCGCCACGTACACGTGGACCCCGAACACCTTCCTGGATGACCCGTCGCTCCAAAGCCCCACGGCCAGCCTAGTGAATGTGGCGAGCATCGGATACCAGGTAACGGCCACCTACTCGGGTTGCCCATCGGCCAATTTCGGCAGCGTAACGCTGACCACCACCGCCCCGATCACGGCGGCCACCATCACCGGCACCTTGGAATACTGCGCTGGTGGTAGCGCCTCTTTGACGGCCGTACCCACCGATGGTGCCGGCCCGTACACCTACCTGTGGAGCCCCGGTGGAGAAACCACGGCGAGCATCGCGGCCAGCGCCCCCGGCCTGTACAACTGCCAGGTGACCGATGGCTGCGGCGGATCGGTGAACACCGGTGATGTCACCGTGACCGAACTCGCCAGTCCCACGGTGGTCGTGAGCCCCACCAGCGCGCTGCTGTGCGATGGTGCAAGTCAGGTTCTTACCGCCATTGGTACGGACAGCTACGCCTGGTCGCCCGCTGCTGGTCTTGATATGGTAACGGGTGCCACGGTAACCGCGACCCCGGCCAGCACCACCACCTATACCGTGACCGGTACGGCCGTGAATGGCTGCACCGGCACGGCCACCGCTACGTTGACCGTTGGTACCACACCGGTGGTGAACAACGTAACGGCCACCCCGCCAACCGTTTGCAACGGTGGCAACTCGCAATTGCAGGTGGCTGTTGCCGGCCCGGCTGCCTATTGCAACAGCTACTTCTCCAGTGTGACTTGGCAGTACATCACTAACGTGACCTTCGCCGGGATCAACAACACCAGCGCGGGCAATACGGGCGGCCCCGTGGATTACACGGCGCAAGTGGCCAGCGTTATCGCCGGATCTTCATACAACCTGGATGTGACGATGCAACCCGATGGGTTCGACTACATCTACGCCTGGTTCGACTGGAACCAGAACGGTGTGTTGAACGATGTGGGCGAAGCCTTTACCGTGGTTGCCAACAGCATCGCCTCAGGCCCGCATACGATCAGCATCCCGGTGCCCGCCAACGCTCCGAACGGCAACACGCGCATGCGTGTGATGGTGGACAATAACAATGCCACCCCGACCCCCTGCCGCATGGCCAGCTACGGTGAAGCGGAGGATTACACGGTGAACGTGAGCGGCAGCAACGACGCTTACACCTTTAGCTGGACCCCAGCCACCTACCTGAGCAGCACCACTATAGCGAACCCGGTGGCCACGAACGTTACGGGCCCGGTCATGTACACGGTAACGGCCACGGCCATCACCGGGTGTGCCAGCGAGGGAACGATCCAGTTGAACCCGACCACCATGGTATCGGCCGCATCGATCACGGGCAACCTGGCTTTCTGCACGGGCGACAGCACCACCTTGACGGCCGTTCCGGCTGATGGTGGTGGCCCCTTCACCTACCTGTGGAGCCCCGGCGGAGAGACCACGGACAGCATCGTTGTGACCACCGCCGGCAGCTACAGCTGCCAAGTGACGGACAACTGTGGCGGCAGCGTGAACACCGGCAGCGTGAACACCGGCAGCGTGAGCGTGGTGGAGAACTTCCTGCCCACCGTGGTGGTGGATGTTCCTTCCGCCAACTACTGCACAGGCAGCCCGGCGATCGCCATCACGGCCAGCGGCGCCAGCACCTACGCCTGGAGCCCGGCCGCTGGCCTGGATGCCACGAACGTGGCCACTGTGAACGCCAATCCCACCAGCACCACCACCTACACAGTGACCGGCACGGACGGCAACGGCTGCCAGAACACGGCCACCGCTACGATGACCGTTGGTACCACACCGGTGGTGAACAACGTAACGGCCACCCCGCCAACGGTGTGCATCGGTGGCAACTCGCAATTGAAGGTGAACATGGGTTCGTATTGCAACAGCAACTTCACCAACGTGGGCTACGAGTTCCTCACGAACGTGACCTTCGGCGGGATCAACAGTACCAGCGGCGGTGTGGCGGGTGGACCGGTGGACTACACCGCCCAGGTGGCCAACGTGACTGCCGGTGGTAACTATCTTCTGTCGGTCACGATCATGGCGGACGCCAGTGAGTATGTCTACGCCTGGTTCGACTGGAACCAGAACGGTGTGTTGAACGATGTGGGCGAAGCCTTCACCGTGGTTGCCAACAGCAGCGCCGCAGGCCCGCACACCATCAGCATCCCGGTGCCCGCCAACGCCACGAACGGCAACACGCGCATGCGTGTGATGGTGGACTACAACAATGCCACGCGCAACCCCTGCCGCAGCGCCATCTATGGTGAAGCAGAGGACTATACGGTGAACGTGAGCGGTGGGTACGACACTTACACTTTTAGCTGGACCCCTGCCACCTACCTGAGCAGCACCAGCATCGCCAGCCCGATGGCCAGCGGAATAACAGCGCCGGTGGACTACACCGTAACGGTGACCAGCGCGCTAGGATGCAGTGCGGACGGCGCCGTGAGCGTGACCTTGGACAACACCGATACCGATAGCGATGGCACCGCAGATTGTACCGATAGTTGCCCCACCGATCCGCTGAAGACCGCCCCAGGCATCTGCGGTTGCGGCGTGGCCGATGTGCCCGCGAGCTACTATGTGGACGGCGATGGCGATGGCTATGGTACGGGCGCATTGGTGCCGGGCTTCTTCACCTGCACGGTGCCTGCGGGCTATTCCGCCACGGCCGGTGATTGCAACGACAACAATGGGAACGTCAACCCGGGTGCGATGGAGGTGTGCGACGGCTTCGACAACGATTGCAATGGCACCGTGGATGACCCCACCAGCTTCGGCATCGGCCTGGTGGGCCATTGGGCCTTCAACAACGACCTGAACGACCGCACGGATAACAACAACAACGGCTCCGCACCCAGTGGTGCATCGTACGCCACCGGCATTGATGGTGCCGCGAACGGCGCTTTCCAATTCGGCGGTGGCCGCTACGTGGTGGTGCCGCACAACGCGGCATACAATTTCGGTACGGGCGACTTCACGTACTCGGTCTGGCTGAACTGGGGAAGCACCTCCTATGCCAGCATCATCGACAAGAACGACTATGGAGGCGGTGGCGGCTACACCTTGAACTGCTTCGTGGACTACCCCGCCGCAGGGAATTTCATGGGGCGCCCAGGCGAGGTGGTGGCAGGGACAGGACTCGGCAACAACACCTGGCGGCATGTGGTGATGACCCGTACGGGCACCACGGTGCGCATCTACCTGAATGGAGTACTCAGCAACACTGCGTCGATCGCATCGATCAACCTCACCACTCCCAGCAACATCTTCATCGGCCGACATGGCAGTAGCAATATGCAGGGCTATTCGGGCAAGATGGATAATCTGCGCCTGTACAACCGCGCCATCACCGCGCAGGAAGTGACCGATCTGTACACACATGAGCAGGTTGGCAACCTGGACGGCGTAGGCAACGTGACCTTCTACACCGATGCCGACGGGGACGGCTACGGCGATCCGGCGACGGCAACGACCGATTGCGAGCAGCCCCCTGGCACCGTGCTGGTGGGTGGCGACTGCAACGACAACGACCCCGACATACACCCCGGAGCCTCCGAAGTATGCGATGGCGCCGACAACGATTGTGCGAACGGCGTGGACGATGGCCTGACCATGGTGAACTACTGGCCCGATAGCGATGGCGATGGCTTCGGTGACCAGTCCGCCAGTGTGGTCACGGCCTGTGCCCCCCCTTCCGGCCACGTGACCAACAACACCGATGCCTGCCCCAACGACCCACTGAAACAAGTATCCGGTGCCTGCGGCTGCGGCAACGTGGATACCGATAGCGACACCGATGGCACCGCCGATTGTATCGACGGTTGCCCGAACGACCCCCTGAAGACCTCACCGGGCCAATGCAACTGCGGCAACCCGGACACGGACAGCGATACCGACGGCACGGCCGACTGCGTGGACAGCTGCCCGAACGATCCGCTGAAGACCACAGCGGGGCAGTGCGGGTGCGGCAATGCGGATACCGATGACGATGCGGACGGTACGGCCAACTGCAACGACGGCTGCCCCAACGATCCGCTGAAGACCGATCCCGGCACGTGCGGTTGCGGCGTGGATGATGCGATGTTCACCACGTGGTATCCCGATGCCGATGGCGACGGTTATGGTGACCCCTACGGGGCCATCCAGAACTGCAACGCCACGCCCCCGGCCGGACATGTGGCCATCGATGGCGACTGCGACGACAACGACGACACCATCTGGCAGTCCGTGGAACTGTACGTGGACGTTGATGGCGACGGCTATGATATGGGCATGGAATGGGTGTGCTACGGAGCATCGGTCCCGGCAGGGTATTCTGCGGGCACCTCCGGTGCCGATTGCAACGATGCCGATGCCAACTTGACCGCGCAGGGCAACCCGTGTGATGATGGCGACCCGGGCACGGGCACCTCCTTTGTTACGCCTGATTGCCAATGCGTGCCTCCCCCGGTGAACGATGCCGCATGCAATGCCATAGCGCTCAGCTTCGGCATGAACGGTCCGTTCACCAACGTGGGTGCCACCCTGGAACCGGGAGAGCCCACCACCTACGATCCGTACGACTGGAGCTCGAGCTGGACCACGGCGGCCGACCAGACCGTATGGTTCACCTTCGTGGCACCGGCCCATGGACGTGTAGACCTGAACTTCGGTGATGGGACGTGGGACAGCCAGATCGCCTTGTGGGCCGCAGCGGACTGCAACGCCCTGTTGGCCGGTGGCGCCACCTTGTTGGGGGCCAGCGATAAGATCGGCAGCTTTTTCAGTATCGGGGCGCTCGATGACCTGTGCTTGACACCCGGCACCACCTACTATGTGCAGGTGGATGCCGGAGATGCGAACGGTATCGCCTCATTTGAGCTGCACTTGATCGATGACCCCCTGCAGGGCACCATGGTGGCCGAACCCACCACGGTGGTCAGCGGCGGAAGCTCAGAGATCCATTTCGAAGGACAGCCGGGTACGACCTTCACTTATAGCGTGAATGCAGGGCCCACCCAAACTGTTTTCCTCCCGGACTACTACATAAACGTCAACACCGGCCCGTTGACCGAGAACACCACCTACGAACTGCTCAGTGCCGAACGAGAAGGCTGCTCCCGTACGTTCTCCGGTGTTACCGCCACGGTGACCATCACCGCAGCGCTGGATTGCGAAGGCGTGCCCAATGGTCCGGCCATACCGGGCACCGGGTGCGACGATGGCAGCGCCTGCACCACAGGTGACCCGTACGACGGCAACTGCCAGTGCATAGGCACCTTCGCCGATGCGGACAATGACGGCACCTGTGATGCGGAGGACGGCTGCCCGAACGATCCGCTGAAGACCGCAGCGGGGCAGTGTGGCTGTGGCAACTTGGATACCGATGGTGATGGCGATGGCATCGCTGATTGCGTGGACAGCTGCCCCGGCGTGAGCGGCCAGATCGGTTCGCCTTGCAGCGATGGCAACCCCTTGACCACCGGTGAGACCCTACAGGCCGATTGCACATGCGGCGGCGGCGTGGACTGCAACGGCACGGTGAACGGAACGGCATACCATGACAACTGTGGCACCTGCGTGGGCGGCACCACCGGCTTGGTGGCTTGCGTGGCCGACTGCAACGGCGTATTCGGCGGCACCGCCGCGATCGACCAGTGCGGCGTGTGCGCGGGCGGCAACACGGGCGTGGTGCCCAATAGCGGTTGCCTGGATTGCGCCGGGGTGCCCAACGGGGGCCACTTACCCGATAGCTGCGGCACCTGCCTGCTGCCTACCGATCCGGCGTTCAGTACGGCCGTGCATACGTTGGCCTACAGCGGCAACGGCGGCTTCACGGCTTCGCTCGTCAGCCCGCAGACCGGAAGCCCTGCCGGCACCTGGACCGTGGAGGCGATCTACACCAACTCGGAAGGCGCCGCCCTGCCCATCGGCTATCCGCGCGCCGTGCTCGACTTTGAAGGCAATGGCAACTTCACGGGGCCATGGGACCGCACCGTGCTGATGACCGCGGTGGACCCCGCCGACAACAACACCGCCGACGGCAAGCTCTACCGCGCTTCTGTGGTGGGCCTCGCTGCTGGCACCGATTGGCAAACCCGCATCATTGCCCAAAACGGCAACTGCGTGGCGCAGATCGGCCCCTTTAACTACCCCGATGTGCTGGATGCACCGGACGTGGCCATCTACGCGAACGACATTTCGTTCAGCAGCATGAACCCGGCCGTGAGCAGTGCGCTTACCGTAACGGCCACCGTGCGCAACCAAAGCAACCAGCCCGCGCTGAACGTGGCGGTCTCCCTGCTGAACCAGTTCGATCCCGGTACCAGCTACCCGGTGCAATACATCGGCGTCATTCCGGTGAACGGCACCGCCAACGTGGTGTGGAACATCACCACACCTGCCGTGCCCGCCTGGTGCCCCATGCAGGTCACCGCCGATGCGGACGGCAGCATCGTGGAGAGCAATGAGCTCAACAACTCCGCGATCAGGCCCTTCACCAATGGAGACTTTGACGTGCCCGGTGGTATCGTGATCACTGCGGCCGCCGACCCGCCGAATGCCTACCAAGGCACCACCTCATCGGTGGACATCCATGGCCGGGCCTGGTACACAGGGGCCGCCTTGCCCATGGCCGACAGCAGCGTGGCCGGTGCCACCGTTACCGCCCAGGTCCTAGGCGGGGGGTCGTTCTCCGGTACCACCAATGCCACCGGCCATTACGTCATTGCCGTTCCCGCCAATGGCCCCTTGGGCCTCACGAACCTGAACGTGAGCACCACCGACTACACGCTGGTGTCCAACACCGCCACCACCAGCTATACGCAACATCCGCCACTGTCCTGCCTGCCAGACCTGGTGGTCCAGACGGTCGGTGATCAAAGCTCGATCCTCGCTGGAGGCACGTTCAGCGGCCAGTTCATCGTGTTCAACCTGGGGTGTGCCGCCACAACGGTGCCCACCATCCTCACGGTGACACAGACCGGAGGTGATCCGATCGCCGACGTGACCGTTCCACCCCTGGTACCCGGAGGGCAGTACGTATCGGCCTTCGGCACCACGTTCAGCACGGCCGGTTCGTTTGCCGTGTGCGGTACGGCCGATGGGGACTTCCTGGTGCAAGAGGAAAGCGAGAACAATGTGGCCTGCGCAGGCATCAACGTGCTGCCGCTGGGACCCGACCTGGTGACGGGAAGCGCCATCTTGGGCAGCAGTCAGCTGTGCAACGCCCAGCAACCCCAGTTCTCCATCGGCAATGGCGGCACCACCGCCGCAGCCGCTTCCACCGCAGAGGTGATCGTGCGCCTCAATGGCGTCACGCAGCAAACATTCACGCAAGCGGTAGGCCCGCTCGCACCGGGTGCCTCAAGCACGTTCACCCTGGCCTACAACTACCCGGGGCCGGGCACCTACACCTTCGAGGTGCACTGCGACGTTCCTTACCCGAACGGTGTGGTGGCCGAAGCCAACGAGGGAAACAACACCGCCCTGTACAGCTTGGTCATGGCGGCTTGTGCGCCGGACCTGGCAGTGGTCGGTTGCGGCCCTGCGGTGAACCCTGTTGACCCGGCCTTCCCGGGCACGGTGGATTATGCCATCACCCTTCGCAACGAGGGCAGCATGGCCGTTACCGGACCGGTGGACATCGCCTTCAACGTTACCGGACAGCCCCCGGTCATGGGCCAGCTCACTGGTAGCCTGGCTCCGAATGCACAAACGACCATCACGGTAAACGCTGCGTCCGTTGCGCCGGCCACCGCTACGCTCACCGTAGTGGCCGATCCGGCCAATGCGCTCAATGAAATGAGCGAGGCCAACAACAGCTTGAGCGGCGGCCTATGTGTGGACCTCAAGCCGGACAGCCTCTGCTTCCTCGGCCAGAACTTCTGGGAAACGTCGTATCCGTTGAACGCGACCATGGTACCCCGAATAGGCCTCCGCTCCCTCGGCCTCTACAAGGCCTCGCAGGCGGTGGTCCGTTTCGAGGTTAGCGGTCCTGGCATTGTGGGGACAGCCCTACTGGGTGATGTTACGGTGACCAACCTGAACCCCACCTGCAACTGCCCGTTGCCGGTGATACTGCCCAATACCTTCCTCTTCAGCCAAGTGGGCACCTACACCTTCACCATCACGGCCGATCCGTTGGGCGGTTATACGGAATGCAGCGAAGCCAACAACGTGATGGTACGCAGCGTGGAGGTGACGAACATACCCGACCTGCGCGTGCTTTCGGAGTACATCGACCCCAGCCTGCTGAACCCGGACCCGGGCGAGCCGATCACGCTGAACGTGACCTACGACAACATGGGCGCAAGCAATTTGGGCGACGTGTTCGAGCTGTCCGTGGCCGTGGATGAAATACCGCATGCCACGGTCAACGGTTTGCCGGGCCTGCTCAGTGGAACGGATCACTCCGTGGCCATCCCCGGCACGTGGAGCAGCAACACCGTAGGCGTGCATGTGATCCGCGCCAAGATCGACGCCGGTGAACAGGTGGCCGAGCTCAGCGATGGCAACAATGAAGCCACCCGAACGATCGTGGTGGGAGCTGCGGCGAACCTCTATTTCACAGCGTTCACGCCCAGTGTGAGCGCACCGGCACCGGGCACGGGCATCCTCATTCAAGCGGACATGGCCAACGCGGGCGATGCCCCTGTGAACGCCGAACTGCACTGCTTCCTGGTCACGAGCCTACAGGATACCCTGCCGATCGGATCGGCCACCTTCGCGCTCGCCGCCAACGGCAGCACCACCGTGAACATGCCCTGGACGGTGACCGAGGTTCCGGTGGAGATCCTGGGCCGGATCACCAATGCCACGGTGTTGGAGTTCAACTACAATGACAACGGCGCGGCATTCTTCCTGGATGCGTTCGATATTGCTCTAGCGGCAACACCTGGCTGTGCCGGTGGCGCTGATGGCAGCTTGAGCGCTGATGCAACCAATGGCGCAGCACCGTACACCTATAGTTGGAGCAACGGGGCAGGCAGCAGCACCATCGCCGCCCAACCAGGATCCTACACCGTTTATGTGGTCGATGCGCTGGGCCGTACGGCCTCAGCTACCGGGGTGATACCCCTGGACGGCACGGATACCGATGGCGATGGCACTGCTGATTGCAACGATGCGTGCCCCACCGATCCGCTGAAAGTCGCCCCCGGCATCTGCGGCTGCGGCACGGCTGATGTGGCCACCACCTGGTATGCCGATGCGGACGGTGACGGCTTCGGCGATCCCAATACCAGCCAGGCAGGCTTCACCTGCATCCAGCCTCCGGGTTACGTGGCCGACAACACGGACCTGTGCGATGGCGATGCCAACAAGACCGCGCCCGGCGCCTGCGGCTGCGGTACCCCGGATACCGACACCGACACCGACGGCATGGCCGACTGCATCGACCCCTGCCCCAACGACGCCACCAACACCTGCAACAACTGCCACGACCCGTGCTATGCCGAGTTCGGTACGCCCACGCCCTGCGCCACCTTCGTGGATACCGACAGTGATGGCACATGCGACGCCACCGATGGCTGCGACAACGACCCGCTGAAGACCAGCCCCGTCACCTGCGGCTGCGGCAACCTGGAACCGGGCTCCACCTGCAATGATGGCGACAACAACACCATCAACGACATCGTCGGCGCCAACTGCATCTGTGCGGGAACCCCTTCGGGCTGCGCCAACGACCTCACCCTCGAATTCCAGAACGATGCCAACCCCTTGGAGGTGACCTGGGAGATCCTCGATGCCAACGACGTGGTGGTCCAAAGCGGCAGTAACCCCGTCCCCGCCAACAACACCGGCAACCTCCCCATCTGCCTGCCCGATGGTTGCTTCCGCCTGCGCGTGCTCGATAGCGGTGGCGATGGCATGACCACCGGCGGCTACGAACTGCGCCTGCAGAACACCGGCGAACGCCTCATCGACAACACCAACAACTTCGGCAACGGCAGCGTGAGCACCATCAGCGGCAACCAGACCTTCTGCCTGCCCATCGGTACGGACAAACCGATCCACAGCAGTTGCGACAAGCTGGACTGGCTGCCCAACCGTTTCGTGGTGTGCCACGCCAATGCCGCAGTGAGCGCCCAATACGGCGTTACCAACAGCACCAGCGGCTACGAGTTCTGGTTCTTCGACCCCAACGGCTCGTACAGCTACCGCCGCTTCCGCAGCCACAGCACCAGCGATGGTTACGGCTCCGGCGCCACCCGCGCCTGCCACTTCAAGGTGAACGGCTGGATCAACAGCCCGGCCACCCCGCACCTGCCCAGCAACACCCTGCTCAACCTACGTGTGCGCGGCCGAGTGGCTGGCAACAACCTGGCCTTCGGCCCGGCCTGCCAGTTCAAGATCGACGCCGCCCTGGCCGCCTGCCCCCGTGTGAAGCTGCAGGACAACCTTGCACATGGCGACCAGTACAGCTGTGGCGTGAGCCGCGAGTTCGGCGGTGGTAGCCGACCCGCCAACCGCATTTACGCCACGCCCCCACAGCCCGTACCGGCTGTGCCCAGCTACCTGGTCCGCTACCAGTTCCGCTTCCGGATCCCCAGCGAAAGCATCTGCATCGTTCGTCCGCCCCAGACCAGCGCCCGCTTGGTGCTGAACTGGACCTCCGGAACGCCCTTGGAGTGCAGCAAGACCTACGAGGTGGATGTGCGCGTGAGCCTCGATGCCGGTGCCACCTGGTGCTTCGGTCCCGGCGCTACCGATCAGGCATCGACCTGTGCGGACACGGAGGACTGGGGCAAAGTATGCCTGGTGTCCATCAGCGGATGCGACGAAATGGACGGTGGTGGTGACCACATGGCCATCCATGGAGACGGCCAATTCACCCTATACCCCAACCCCAACCATGGCGACCAGCTCTTCGTAAGCCTGAGCCAGGTGCAGGAAGGCGTGCAGACCGTGAACGTGGACATCT
>JADZAC010000032.1 GCA_020852835.1 Flavobacteriales bacterium | reverse complement strand
GGCTGTCCGTAGAGGCCGATGTCGTACGGCGAATAGCTGCCGTAGCTGCCTTCGGTGCCGAATGGCCCGAAGATGCGGGTGTCCTTGCCGGGCAAGTAGGTGAGGGCGGCGCTGGGGGTGATCACGTGGCGGATGGCCTTGAGCCGGCCGCTGCGGAAGGCGTACATGCCGTAGAGCTTGCTGGTGGCGGTGGCGCCGATGTTCCAGTCGAACACGTTGCGCAGCCCGGGCACGGTGTCGCTGGTCACCGTGTTGCTGCCGGGGTCGTAGGTTTTGCGCAGCGCATCGAAATAGGTGCGGTCGGTGAGGTTGAGCTGCGGGTTGAGGGTGAAGGCGCGGGTTTTGATGGAGGTGCTCACCGAGCCGGTGTGCTGCACGCCGTTGCGCATGCGCTGCATCAGGGCGGGCATGTTGGCAATGCTCAGTTGATCCTCGGTGGTGCTCAACCGGTTCTCGAACACCGAGCTCCAGGTAACGCCGATGCGCTCGTACCACTGCTGTTTCACCGCACCTTCGGGTTTGAACCAGGTGCCGGGGAAGATGCGCTGTACGATGAAGTTCACCGCGGGCAGGGTAATATCGAAGCTCTGGTTGAGCGTGTTTTGGCTGTGCCGCGCCGAGAGGCCCAGGCTGTACGGTTTGCCTGTCCACTGGTGGTTCCAGGAAACGTTGCTTTGGAAGGTGTTGCTCAGGTAGTCTTGCGTGCTGCTGTTGAAGTTGTTGGTGAAGTTGGCGCTGGAGCCCAGGTTCACGCTGGCGTTGAACCGGTCGGTGAGGCTGGCGCGCGGGTCCATCAGGTGGCTCCAGCGCACGAAAAAGGTGCGCTGCTCGCTGAAGTCGGGGTATTCGCGCAGGCTGTTGAGCTTGTTGGTGTACTGCAGGTCCAGGTTGCCATTGTACCGGTAGCGCTCCTTGTAGCGGGTAACCGAGCGCAGGCCCCAGCTGCCCCGGCTGTAGATGTCACCGGTGATCTGCTGGTCCATGCGGTCGCCCACGGGGAAGTACCATCCGCCGTTGAGCAGGAAGATGCCGTACTGGTCCGAGCTGCCCCATGTGGGGATGAGCAGGCCCGCCGCGCCGTTCTTGCGGTTGGGAAAGAAGCCGAAGGGGGCCACCAGCGGCGTGGGCACCTTGCCCACCTTCATGATGGCCGGGCCCATCACGATCTTGTCGTCGGGGATCACCATCATGCGGCCCACTTGGAAATGGTAGTGGGGGTGGGGCCTGTCGCAGGTGGTGAGGCTGCCGCCCAAGCTGTGCACCTCGCCATTGGCGTGCCGCTTGCTCAGGCGGGCAAAGGCGTACATCTGGGCTTCGGCCGTGTGCACCTGGTTGATGATGCCCTCCTTGGTCCTGAAGTTGTACAGCACGCTGTCGGCATCCACCTGCTGGCCGCCTTGGGTGAATTTGGGCGTGCCCACCTTGTTGCCGCTGCTGTCGCGGGTGCCGTAGGCCTGCACCACCTCCCGGCCCAAATCCAGGATGATGCGGTCGGCGGTGAGCTCCAGGTCCTGGTATTTCACCGTGCCCCCGCCAAAGAGGTACACCATTTGCTTGGCCAGGTCATAGCGCATGCTGTCGCGCGCGGCATACTTCACCTCGTCCTGCAGCGTTTGCGCCCTGGCGCCAAGGCCCATGGTTACTGACAACAACGTGAGGAAAAGCACGCGCGCCCGCGGCCAACGGCCCGAAGGGGAGGGGGTACCTTCGCCACGCCCGGCCCGGTGGCCGCGCATGGAAATTGCTATGGGATCAGGACAGCACATCAGCACGCCTGCATCGGCGGCAGCCGCGCCGAAAGTAGCGGCAGGCCCGGGCCCGGCTCGGAAATTCATGAGGAACAGGGGCGGGGCATGGTGGCTGGCGGCAGGCTTCGTGCTGGCGTTCAGCGCACAAGCCATGCCGCAAAATTCGGCATCCAATGCCAATCGGGTCGCCACCGTGGTGCTCGATGCCGGCCACGGTGGAAAGGACCCCGGCAACCTGGGCACCAAACGGTACAAGACCACCGAGAAGGACATCGCCCTGGCCGTTACCCTGCTCGTGGGCAAGTACATCAACGAGAACCTGCCCGACGTGAAGGTGGTGTACACCCGGCAGGACGACCGCTTCATCGAACTGATGGAGCGCAGCAACATCGCCAACCGCAACAAGGCCGACGCCTTCATCAGCATCCACTGCAACGCCAATAAGAACACCGATCCGCACGGCTGCGAAACCTATGTGATGGGCCTGCACAAAACCGAGGCCAACATGCAGGTGGCCATGCGCGAGAACGAGTCCATCCTGCTGGAGGCCGACCATACCTTGAAGTACGACGGGTATGACCCCAAGGACCCCGAGAGCATGATCGCCCTCAGCCTTCGCCAAAACGCCTACTTGGACCATAGCCTGCTGCTCAGCTCGCTGATCCAAGAGCAGTTCAAGGACCGCGTGGGCCGCGTGAACCGCGGGGTGAAACAGGCCGGCTTCCTCGTGATCAGCTACACCACCATGCCCGCCGTGCTGGTGGAACTGGGGTTTCTCACCAATGCCGACGAAGAGGACTTCCTGCAGAGCGCCAAGGGCCAGGAATACATGGCCTCCGCCATCTACCGCGCCTTCAAAGAGTACAAAAGCCAGATCGAGCACAAGGACGTGAGCTTCGAGGAGCTGGGCCGCACCCCCGCCGATGCTTCCGCCGCCAAACCGGATACCACCCGGGCGGACGCCGGTGGCGCGGTGCGCTTCAAGGTACAGATCGCCACCAGCAGCAAGCGCATCCCGTTGGATTCCCCCAAGTTCAAGGGCCTGAAGGTGGAGGAGTTCAAGACCGGCGACCTGTGGAAATACAGCGTGGGCAGCGAACCTGACCTGGCCGCCGCCCGCAACGTGCAGGAAAGCTGCAAAAGCAAGGGCTTCGAAGGGGCTTTTATCACGGCCTGGAAGGGTGGGGACCGCATCGATCTGCAGCAAGCTGTTAATTTGCTCCGCGATCGCTAATCTCTCTGCCCGTGCTCAAGCTCAAACGCCAGTACTCCATCGCCCTGATGGTGATCTCCGGGATCGCCTTGCTGATCTTCGGGTTGAACTACCTCAAGGGCAAGGACCTCTTCCAAAGCGGCGACATGTATCATGCCGTGTATACGGACGTTTCCGGCATCAACGACGCCACCCCGGTGCTCTTCCACGGCTTCAAGGTGGGCCAGGTCATCGGCAGCGACATGCTTGCCGACGGCTCCGGGCGCATTGCGGTGAGCTTCATCATCCATGAAAAACGCCTTCAGCTCACCAAGGACACCAAGGCGGAGCTCTTCAGCGTGGACCTCTTCTCGCGCGGGGTGCGCATCACCTTGGGCACCGGTGCGCCGGCGGCCAGCGGCGATACCTTGGCCAGCGGCGCGGAACTCAGCCTCACCGAATCCGTCGGTGCCCAGATCGACCCCCTGAAGCGCAAAGCCGAAACCATGCTCGCCAGCGTGGATTCCGTGCTCACCGCCGTGCAAGCCATGCTCAACCCGGGCGCAAGGCGCGATATTGATGCCAGCTTCACCAACCTGCGCGCCACCTTGGAAAACATCAACTCCACCACCCGCCAGCTGGACCAGCTCATAGCCAAGGAAAGCCACCGCATCAGCAGTATTTTGGACAATGCGGACAAGGTGGGCGCCAACTTGGCCGCCAACAACCAGCACATCTCCAACGTGCTGGCCAACATGGACAGCGCCAGCGCCGCCTTCGCCAACGGCCGCTTGGAACGCATGATGGCCGACCTGGAAGGCACCTCCACGGAGATCAAGGGCTTGATGACCGCCCTGAAGAACGGACAAGGCACCATGGGCAAGCTGATGAGCGACGACAGCCTCTACAACAACCTCAATGCCGCTACCCGGCAGATGGACCTGCTGATGGAGGACCTGCGCCTCAACCCCCACCGCTACCTCAGCATCTTCGGCCGCAAGGACAAGCTGCCCAAGCTCAGCGATTCGGACATCGAACGTATCCGGCAGGCCCATCCGCCCAACCCATGAGCATCAGTGCCATCCTCTTCCTCCTGGTCTTCGCGGCCGCGGTGTGGTGGTTCACCCGCAACGTGCGCAAGGTCCGCCGCAACATCCTGCTGGGCCGTGATCTGCAACGCACGGACCGCCCGGCCGAACGCTGGGCCCTGATGACCAAGGTGGCCTTGGGCCAGAGCAAGATGGTAGTGCGCCCCGTGGCGGGCCTGCTGCACATCGTGGTCTATGCCGGCTTCATCATCATCAACATCGAGGTGCTGGAGATCATCATCGACGGCATCTTCGGCACCCACCGCGCGTTCAGCTTCCTGGGCGGCCTGTACAGCTTGCTCATCGGCAGCTTCGAGATCCTTGCACTGCTCACCTGGCTGGCCTGCGCCATCTTCCTCATACGCCGCTTCGTGCTGCGCATCAAACGCTTCTGGAGCCGCGAGATGACCGCCTGGCCCCGCACCGATGCCGGCGTGATCCTGTCCATCGAGATCCTGCTCATGACCGCCTTCCTGCTGATGAATGCGGCGGACCACACCTTGCAAAGCATGGGCGCGGAGCACTACGTACAGGCCGGGGCTTTCCCGGTGAGCGCCGTGTTGGCGGGCTTCTTCGGTTTTGGGACCATGGATGCGTCCACGCTCATCGGCATTGAGCGCTTCTGCTGGTGGTTCCACATCATCGGCATCCTCGGCTTCCTCAATTATTTGCCCTACAGTAAACACTTCCACATCCTGCTGGCCTTCCCCAACGTGTGGTACAGCAAGCTGCAGCCCAAAACGCAAATGAGCGACATGCCCCGTGTGGCAGCCGAGGTGAAGAGCATGGTGGACCCCAGCATTCCCCCGCCGCCACCGCCGGCCGAGCCCGAACCCGGCATGCCGCCCGAGCACTTCGGAGCCAAGGATGTCTTCGACCTCACATGGAAGAGCCTGATGGATGCCTACACCTGCACCGAGTGCGGGCGTTGCACCAGCGTGTGCCCGGCCAACCTCACCGGCAAGTTGCTCAGCCCGCGCAAGATCGTGATGGACACCCGCGACCGCTTGGAGGAAGTGGGCCGCGTGATCGACAAGAAAGGCAAGTGGGAAGATGACGGCAAGGACCTCTTCAGCCGCATAAGCGAAGAGGAACTTTGGGCCTGCACCACCTGCAATGCCTGCACCCAGGCCTGCCCGGTGAACATCGACCCCGTGGAGATCATCCTGGACATGCGCCGCTTCTTGGTGATGGAACAAAGCAAGCCCAGCCCCTCGCTGAACGCCATGTTCACCACCATTGAGAACAACGGGGCGGCATGGGCTTTCGGGCCGGACAAGCGGATGGAGTGGATGAAGGAGTGAGGGGGAGTTCGTAGTTCGTAGGATGTAGTTTGCAGTTCGTAGGATGTAGATGTAGTATGCCAAGAGCAAAATGGAAGGTTCGGACAAGCAAAGCGAATACCGGGCATTCACCGAGTTGAAGGCATGGCAGAAGGCTCGTGTTTTGCGAAAGGCGATCTCCGCATTGACGAAGGTGTTTCCTGCTGAGGAGAAGTTTCGCCTGACGGATCAGATCATGCGGTCCAGCCGTGCCCCAACGGCCAATGTGGCGGAAGGATATGGCCGCTTCCATGAGAAAGACAATGCGCGTTTTTGCCGCATGGCCAGCGGCTCATTGAACGAGACCATGGACCACCTCACGGTAGCCTATGATGAGGGATACATTTCTGCGGATGTGTTCAAACAGCATTGGGGCCAAGCAGAGGAGGCGCTCCGTGTGCTGCACGGCTATATTCGGTATCTGAGGGGGCTTGATAGCGCTGCGAACTCCGTTTCCGACCCCGCATACCGATATGGTGAAGGGTTGGAGGAAGATATTTTCACGGATTCTCCGATCGACTTGTGAACTACGCCCCCACGCCCCACGCCCTACGCCCTACGAACTACGCCCTACGCCCTACGCCCCACGCCCTACGCCCTACGCCCTACGAACTACCCCCTCCATGCCCCAACCCCTCCAAGTAAAAACCATGGCGGACTATACCGCCAGCGGTGAAACACCCGAAGTCCTCTTCTGGATCGGCTGCATGGGCTCCTTCGATGACCGTGCGCGCAAGATCACCAAGGCGTTCGTGCGCATCCTCAACAAGGCCAACGTGAAGTTCGCGGTGCTCGGGCAGGAGGAAGGCTGTACCGGCGATCCTGCCCGGCGAGCCGGCAACGAGTTCCTGTTCCAGATGCAGGCATTGCAGAACATCACCATCCTCAATGGTTACGGGGTGAAGCGGATCGTCACGGCGTGCCCGCACTGCTTCAATACCGTCAAGAACGAGTACCCTGTGCTGGGCGGGCAGTACGAGGTGATGCACCACACGCAGTTCATCAATGCCTTGATCAAGGAAGGGCGCATCAAGGTGGAGGGCGGCTCTTTCAAGGGCAAGCGCATCACCTTCCACGACCCCTGCTACCTGGGCCGCGGCAACGGCGAATACGAAGCCCCGCGCGAGGTGCTGCTGAAGCTGGACGCCGCCCTGGTGGAGATGAAGCGCAGCAAGGAGAAGGGCCTGTGCTGCGGTGCGGGTGGCGCGCAGATGTGGAAGGAGGCTGAGAAAGGCGACAAGGAAGTGAACGTGGAACGCACGGAAGAGGCCGTGGGCACCGGCGCGAAGATCATTGCCGCAGGCTGCCCGTTCTGCAATACCATGCTCACCGACGGCGTGAAGGCCGTGGGCGAAGAAGGCAAGGTGGTGGTGAAGGACATTGCCGAGCTGATCGCGGAGGCAGGGGAGTTGTAGGCACTTCGTTAATGGATCCATTGGCACACTGGCAAATTGAACCCCTTTGGAAACGTGGAGTACCGCATGAAGGCTGCCTTCGATTCCGCCCTGTTCGGGTTGGTGGCCACAACTCGGCGTATGGATTGAGTTGGGCGATCAGTGAGTGCCCTGTATTTTTCCGTCGTTGCGATCTGCGAAAAGCTGTGGTCCCCTTATGTTCTCCCACCGCACCAGCCCGCTCCTGTACCGATCGTTGTCTTAGGATCCTTTTCCGGAAAGGTTGGATACATTCGTTCCTTCCATCCCGGATTCCACCACCCAATGGCTGCCCCCCCCCCTCTGAACTTGTTCAAGTTCGCCACTGTCCGTGCGCCACTCAGGCCGCTTATAACTGACACCGCCGTGCGTACCGTGCCCTACACCTTGAACAGCACGTTGTACCAAACGCTGAAGACGCAACGCACCGGAGCCAATGCCCGCGCCACCATGCAGGCCACGGCAACCACCTACAAAGGCACGGCGGCATACGTGCCCACCGTGACCGACCTATATGCC
>JADZAC010000031.1 GCA_020852835.1 Flavobacteriales bacterium | reverse complement strand
CTTCTCCAGCATGCCCCAGATGGGGAAGTTGAAGGCGTTGATGTGTACGGCCACGCCCTCCTTGGGCACCATGATGTGGTGGCCGATGAAGGTGCCGTTCTTGCTGGTCTTGATGGCCTCGCCGTCCACGTAGAAGGGCATGTTGCCCAGGGTGCGGCGCAGGCTGGCGTTGGCGAAGAGGTTGCCGATACCGCCCTCGATGTCCACCCAGCTGTCGGGCTTGGTGGCTCCGGTCTTGTAGCTGATCTGGTAGTATTTGTCCTTGCGCTCCATCAGGTACATGGCCAGGGCCTTCAGCATGCGGCCGCGCTCGGGGAAGGTCATCTTGCGCAGGGGAGGGCCGCCGACCTCGCGGGCGTAGTTGAGCATGGCACCGAAGTCGAGGCCGCCCGAGGAGGTGGTGGCCACGAGTTCACCCGTACTGGCATCAACGAGTTCCGCCTGTTTTCCTGAACCGGCCACCCATTGGCCGGCGATGTAGTTCTTGAGTTGCATGAGGGCAAAGTAACGGCCTATGGGTTCAGTTCGATGGGCCCCGATGGACGCGGATAGGTCCGCGGCCATTGAAGTCCCCCGGGTCCATTTGCGGCTGGTCAGGCCGAAGGCCGTGGATGCAGGAACGTGCCGCACTGGGCTTGTCGAAATGAGGGGTTGCCCAAGTGGGCGTCAGACCATGTAGTAGTACGCTTCCTGGCTCTTGCCCTTGATGTCGGCGCAATGGGGACAATTGTTCTCCTCGCCCAGCAGCTCATAAGCATGTTGCACGGCGGCGAGCGTGCTGCTGAAGCGCTGCTTCTGCTCGCGGAACACCTCGCTCTGCTGCATGTTGAAGCGGGTGCGTTCCAAGGCTTGGTACAGCTCATCCCGCACGCCGCAGAGCATCACGTGCACGCCCGATGACTCCCATCGCTCCACCTGGTCGGCCAAGATGTGGAGGCAGACGGCGTCTGGGTTTCGGGTCCGTTTCATGCGCAGGATCAACACCTTGGCTCCGCTCTTCAGCCGTCCATCGATGGTGTGCAGGTGCTTCTCCAAGGTGCTGGCACTGCCGAAGAACAGTTCGCCTTCGAGGCCGAACATGAGCAGGCTGCTGCATTCGGGATCATCGGGCAGGCGTTCGGCCAAGACCCGGTCCTTGTTGATGCTGAACTCGGTGAGCAGCATGCGACCGGCGCGGGGCACCGCCAGCATAAAGGAGAGGAACACCCCGATCAAGATGCAGAACTCGATGGAGATGAATACGGCCGAGAGTGCCGTGGCCAGCACGATGCCCGCATCAAAGTTGGAAGCGCGCAGGTGGTAGCGCAACGAGCGCGGCTCGATCATGCGCACCCCGGTGACGATCAGGATGCCGGCCAGGCAGGCTTTGGGGATGTACTGGGCCAGCGGGGCGAACAGCAGCACAATGACGGCAACTGCCGCCGCCGCAAAGATGCCTGACCACTGGGTGAGCGCCCCTGCCTGCAGGTTGATCGCCGATCGGGTAAGGGAGCCCGACCCGGGCAATCCCCGGAAAAACCCACTGCCCACATTGGCCAGGCCCTCCGACAAACAGATCTGGTTCAAGTCCAGCTTCTGCCGGGTGTTCATAGCCAAACTCTTGGACATTGCTATAGCCTCCAGCAAACCCAGCGTACCAATGGCCAAGGCGGAAGGGGCCAGGTGCCTGGCCAGGCCCAAGTCGAGATCCGGTACCGCGAAGGAGGGCAATTTGGGCGGCACGGCACCCACCAAGGCCACCTCTAGGTCACCGAGCCACCACGTGCCCGCCGTCACTGCCACCACCGTGACCAGGAGTTCCGGGAACAGCACCATGCCCAGCTTCTTTTTGGCCCAGCGCAGCCCGAGCAACAGCAGCACGGATGCCGCACCCACCATGAACGTGTGTTCATTGATGCTGCCGCCTTCGGTCATGGTGCCCCAGAACCGTACTACAAAATGATCGTGGGGGTCGCTGGCATAGTGCAGGCCCAGAAAATGTTTCATCTGGTCCATGATCAGCAGCATGGAAGCACCCACGGTGAAGCCCACGATCACCGAGTGGGAGATGTAGCGGGTAAGGTCGCCCAGCCGGAACAGCGCCACGCTCACTTGGATGGCGCCGATCAACAAGGCCAGCATCACCATGGCCGAGAGCTTGTCCTCCAGCAGCGCATACGGTGTAAGGATGGACAGCACCGCGATGGAGATGGCGTTGGTGGGGCCGTTGATCAGCTGGCGGCTGCTGGCGAACAGGGCGCCGATGGCCGTCATCACAATGGCGCAATACAAGCCATATTCCGGTGCGACACCGGCCACCAAGGCGTAGGCAATGGCCTGGGGCACCGCCACTGCCGCCACGGTCAGCCCTGCCAGCAGGTCCGCCCGGCCTGCGGCCCAGGAATACTTCAGCAAGCTGTCTATCGCAGGTACATACCGCAACCAGCCCTCGGGGAAGGTGCGCAACCGGTCCAACGGCGGCATTGTGGAACTCATTCAGGGATGGCCCTGGAAATGTGCCAAGGCGAAGGGACAATAATACGGGTGAGGGCCCTGCTGGGTTCAGTCCACCGAACAAGAAACCTGCCCAAAGGAGGCCATCCGCTACCAATGGATCTTATCTTGCCATTATGTGCACCCACATCTCACCCCGGATCTGCTTGTGGCTGGGCTTTGCCGGATCCATGGCAGCCTGCAACGTGGTCAAGATGCAAGACCGCAGGTCCACCAAGGAATTCCGCCATGCCGGGCTGGTAGAGCACGTGTACAACGGTGCCAATGGCCCCATGCACGTTTGGGCCACCCCCTTCACCGGCAAGCCCAAGTTGATGTTGGTGCACGGCATCACGGGCAGTGCAGCCATGTGGGCAACGAACACCAAGACGCTCAGCAGCACTTACGACCTGATCCTGCCTGACCTCATCAGCCATGGCGGCAGCACCAACAAGTGGAGCGGCAACAGTGTGGACGCCCAAGTGGCCCACCTGGCTGCCGTGCAGGACAGCCTGAAGGTGCAGGAAGCGGTGTATGTGGTGGGATCCAGCTACGGCGGCGCCATTTCGGCCAATTTTGCCGAGCAGTGGCCCGAACGCGTCCGCGCCTTGGTGATCTACGACGGGCCTGCCAACGGTTATACCAAGGCCGTAGCGGACAGCGCAGCCCAGGCCCTGGGTGCGAAGGGCATCTTGGACTTGTTCGATCCGAAGGGACCGGCAGACATGCAGCGCGGCATGGATGCCGTGATGTACAAACCCACGAAAGTCCCTGGGTTCGCGCTACGGCAGTCGTACGAAGCCGGCGCTGGTAAACGCCCCGGTTATCTGGCGCTGTTGGAGGACCTGGTCAAACGCGAGGACCAGTATGCCCGCTACCGGTACATGTGGACCATGCCCGTGCATGTGTTCTGGGGGGAAGGGGACCGATTGATCCCTCCGTCAGTGGGTAAAGCCATTGTGCAGATCAATGAACTTCCGGCGGATCATTTGGTGCTGATCCCGCAGGCCGGCCACGGAGCCAATGTGGAGCAACCCAAGGTGTTCGAGGCAAACCTGCTACGGGTGCTCAAGGACGGCCCGTGCCAAGCGGTTAAACCGCCGGGTGATGGCCCTTGCACCTTGGAGTACATGCCCTATTGCGGTTGCGACGGCAAGACCTACCCGAACCGCTGCGCCGCATGGCGGGCAGGGGTGCATGTGGTGCGCCGGGGGGAATGCCCGTGATCCCTCAGCCACAGGATCCCCTCAGGCAGGCCTCCACCAGCTGCTTCAATATGCCCTGGTCCACATCGGCCATGCGCTTGATGTAGAGACAGCTTTTACCGGTGCTGTGCTTGCCCAGTTTGGCCAGGTAGGGTTCCTGCTTGCGGATGTCCAAGCTCAGGTAAAGACTGATCTTGCCCTTGCGCGGGCTGAAGCCGCAGCGCATCCATTCCAGTTCGCGGCCGCTGGCATAGGTGAGCTTGGCCAAGCCGAAGCCGATGATGGACGGCCCCCACAGCCTGGGCGGTGCTCCGGTGGCCGCCTGGAGCAGGTCGATCAGCGCTTGGCAATCGGCACGTTCCGCTGCATCAGGCAGCGCCGCAACAAAGTCCTTCACGCTTGCTTCGGTTTGTCGGGTCTTCAGTTCGGCCATGGAAATGGATCGGGTTGGTGTTCCTGAACGATCTACGGCCCCTGCCGCTGCGGCTTACGGTTGGCGGTGCAGGTAGAGCTCCGGCGGATCGGCGCAGAAATTCGGGCAAGGCTCCGATACGATCCAGTTGCTGTACGGCCCGATCGTTCTGGCCCGGCTCCGCGCGATCTTCACCGGGATCAGTTGAAAGGTCAGTGAGCCGTCCGCCATGTGCACCACCGCCAGCCCGATGCCGTTGCAATCGCCCAGTTGCAACATGCGGTCCAATACGGACCTGGGGAAGTCCGTGCTCCACGGGCCATGGCCCTGGTACACCGAGTTCTTCACCATTCGCTTCGCAGCGGCTTCATCCAGCACCTCCACATCGGTCCGCGTCCCGATCAATGCCTTGAACCTGCGATACCGGGTGGAATCCCCTTCCGGCACATGTCTCCGGTAGGCATCGACCGGCCCCATGATCGCCCCCGGCTTTCCTTCCAGGCCTGTAGCAAAGTAGAAACGGGCGGCTGCCATGTCGGGCGCCATTTCGATCTGCATCACCTGTTGTTCATCGAAGCAGGCGATCAGCTCCGGAGGTGCAACCTCAATGGGGCCAGGCACATCCAATATGGACCAGATGATGGCGCCACCGGCCAGGGCCCCGCCCAGCAACAGCAGGAACGGACCGCCTAAACTGCTGATCATAGCCCGGGAATCCATGGTGGTGTGGTTTTGGTCCACCGAAAGTATATACGTTGTCCATTTCCCCTTATCAGCGGGCGGGGTGCTATCTTTCATTCCATTTGCTGCGGCATGAAACGCTTTTGCGGAGTGCTATGCCTGATCTCCTGCTTGATGGCGGGGGGGCCTGCAACCGCGAGGTGTGCAACCCGCCACCACATTGCACCACCGGGAGTGTTCCTGGCGGCGGACCGGGGTGCGGTACACCACCTCATGCCCACGCTGCCGCTCCAGGATACTGCTGGCAGCGGGAGCACTCGGGCAGTTCCCGCGGATTCCGCCGCAGCATTGGTGAAAACCAGCCGCGCCAAACAGGCCAGGGGCGATTTCCTGGGCGCCATTGCCGACCTGTACAAGGCCTTGCGCCTGTATGAAGCCGCCAAGGACCAGGACGGCATGGCCGAAGTGTACAATGCCATCGGTACTATTCACCACTACGACCAAAACTTCAACTTGGCGCGCTCCTTCTACGAGCGCAGCCTGAAGATCCGTGAGCAGCAAGACAAACAAGAGGAGATCGCGATACTCTACGGCAACATAGGCAGCTTGTTGGAGGAAATGGGCCATCCGGACAGCGCTTTGGCCTTCCACCGGAACAATCTTCGCATTCGCCTTGCCGCAGGGACCAATGAGTGGCTGGCGATCTGCTATGCCAATCTCGGTGCATGCTTCGGCAAGTTGGGGCAACGGGACAGCGCGCTGCATTACCTCAAGCACAGCTTGGCCCTTGTTCGCGGGTCGGGCGGCCCCCGGTTGACCGGCGATGTGCTGGCCATGTTGGGCCATACCGAGGTGGAGATGCGTGCCTTTCCGGATGGGATCGCCCATTGCCGGGAAGGACTGCTCTTGGCACGCCGCACCGGTTCTTTGCCGGTGACGGAGAAGTGCCTCGACTGTCTGTACCGTGCGTACTCGGGCCAGGCACGCACGGCACAGGCGCTGGCCGCGTTGGAGCAGCTGGTGGCCGTGCGCGACAGCATGTTCGGCAAGGAAAGGGCCAAAGGCTTGCTGAAAGTGGAGCTGGATTATGCCAATGAACGCAAACACCTGGCCGATAGCCTTGCCGTATTGGAGCAGGAACGCAAGGCCCGGTATGCCTATTTGCAGGGATTGGCCAAGGAACGCGACCAAAAACGATTGGTCCTGTTCGTTTCCCTGGTGGTTTGCGGGCTGGCCGTGGGGTTGTGGAGCCGCTTGCGCCACATCCAGCGTTCCCGCAACTTGCTTCGCCAAGAAATGGAACGCAGCGAGGCTTTGCTGCTGAACATCCTGCCCGGGCCCATTGCCGATGAACTGAAGAACCACGGGCGGGTGAAGGCACGGGAAGTGGAAGGAGTATCCATCCTGTTCACCGATTTCCACGAATTCACCAAACTCAGCGAACGCATGTCCGCGCAAGACCTGGTGGAAGGGATCGATGTGTGCTACCGGGCCTTTGACGGTATTGCCATGCGGTACGGCCTGGAAAAGATCAAAACCATTGGCGATGCCTACATGTGCGCCGGCGGTTTGCCAGTGCCGCAGGCCGGCAGCGTGCGCAACACCGTATTGGCGGCGCTGGAAATGCAGGACTGGCTCAACGCCCGCATCAAGGAAAGGGAGCGCACCGGCCAGCCCGTGTTCCGCATGAGGGCCGGGATCCACACCGGCCCGGTGGTGGCCGGTATCGTGGGCCAGGCCAAGTTCCAGTACGACGTGTGGGGCGATACTGTGAACATCGCCGCCCGGTTCGTATCCGCCGGTGAGGTGGGCGAGGTGAATGTGAGCGAAACCACCTCGTTGCTGTTGTTGCGCGAACCCGACCTGGAGTTCGTGCCGCGTGGAAAGATCATGACCAAGGGCAAGGGTGAAATGGAGATGTTCTTTGCCCGCCGTGTTGCGCCCCGCAAGGCGGATGGCGGGGGAGAACGGCTTTCCGCCAGGGTGTCCTGAGCATCCTCCGTGGCATGGGGCCCGGTGCCGCTGCGCGCCATACAATGCTCACTCAGCGGTCTCCTGCATGCGCGAAGCCTTGCGTAGGGAAGGCTGGGACCCTGCGGAACGAAGATGCCCAGGACCGGATTGGCCGAAGACGGCCGGACCAGGTTTGGCCGTGAAGTGGATCGCCCGAAGCCGCTTCGCGTCTTCCGGGCATTTTCATGCACTGCTTCGCTCAAGCTGCGCTTGGCTCGCTGCGCATGAAAAAGCCCTGCCGCGTTCGCGGCAGGGCGATCATCAAGTGCCCAGGACTGGACTCGAACCAGCACAGCCTTTCGGCCACTACCCCCTCAAAGTAGCGTGTCTACCAATTTCACCACCTGGGCTTGGCCGCCTGAGTACGTGTACAGGGCGGTAAGGGGCCGCAAATATAGACGCCTTATGTATAGGTTGAACACTACTGCTTGACCAACTGTGCCGTAAACGTTCCATCCGCCGTTGAAACGTGCACCAGATATAGGCCGGGCTGCAGCCCTTCCAGGTTTATGGCATGGGTGCCCGTGGCTGTGCGGACCGTCCGGCCGTGGCTGTCCAGCACGGTGGTCCGGTCCGCCACGGATCCCTGTGGCAACACCACGCGGACCTCTGCGATGGCGGGATTGGGCTGCAATATCATTCCTTGGGGAAGTCCACTTTCCGGCATGCCTGTGGTGCAATCCAATGCATTCATGTACTGCCAGATGATGTTGTTGAAGTACGAGGAAACCTGCAGGGATTCTTCTGCGGCATTGCCCATGCGCACCAGCACCAGTCCCTGGCCGGGCACCACATTGAGCAATTGGTCGTTCTTGCCCAGCCCGCAATAGCTGTCTGGCGGGGCATTGGGCATCAACGGCCCTTGGAACACGAACTGTGTTTGGGGCAGCATATAGGTGGCCTGCCCGTTCAGCCACCAGAGGTATCCGTAGCTGGCGTTCAAGGGTTGTGAAGGGGACGTGGCCGCATTGAACCAGGCAGTATCATGCAGGATCGTATCGCCGTCCCATACCATCCGGTTCAACGCCAGCAGGCCAAAGCGGGCCATGCTGCGGGCCGTGCTGAAGTACACGTGGAGCTCGCCCAAGGGGATCCAATAGCCGTCCATGCCGATGGGATCGCGCAGTTTGGCGTTGAAATACTGCGCATAGAACTGGCCCGTGGCATTCGCCACCACATCCTGGAGCAGCGTGTAGGGCGCATTGTGGTAGGCCCAGCGCGTGCCGGCGTCCGCCAGGTGGTCCAAGCAGGAGGGTTCCGTGCAGTCCGGGTCGGCCACGGCGTCATTGAGGCCCGTGGTCATGGTGAGCTGGTGGCGCACGGTGATCAGCGATTCCTGTGCGGGCGTTTCCGAGGTCCACCCCGTGCCCAGATGGTCGCTGGTGGGGTCTTCAATGCTCAAGTATCCTTCCTCCTGCGCGATGCCCACCATGGTGCTCGTGAGCGTTTTGCCGGCACTGGCCCAGTACCATAGGCTGTCCTGCGTGAACGTGCCGGTGTAGTGCTCCAGCACGATCCTGCCGTCCTTGAGCACAATGAACGCCTTGGTGTGGTGCTGGTCCAAGTAGGCGTAGAGGGAGTCGATCCGTTCCGGGCACCAGCCCAGATCGGCCGGGTCGGTGGTTTCCCAATCACTCCCGGCTGTTGGCGGCGGGAAATAGCTTGATTGTGCGTTCAGGCCGTATGGCAGAAGCGCAAATAGCAAGGGCAGGGAAAGGCACCGCATGGTCGTTGGACGTGCTGCGCATGAAATGGTTCAACAGGCTGTGCCTACTTGCCTTGGATCACCGTTCATTGTTCCGGCAATCCCATCTTCTGAATGCGCACCAACGGGCCCGGGCACATTTGTCCGTGGCATGCTGCACAAGTGCTCACCAAGGCGTTGAACACGCCGATGCGCTCGGGTTGAGGTACCTCGTAGAGCCGGTTCAGGTGGTACTGCCATGCTTGGGCGTAGGGGTCGAAGGTGGTGCGCTCCACCATGCCGGGGGTCGCCTCGGCCGTGCGCAAGGTGCTGAAGCGCGTTGGAAAGGGCAGCAGGTCCGCGCCCTCGGCCAAATGGCGCCGGGTGGAGTCGGTATAGTCAGCCATGGCCCGCATCAACAATGCCAATTCGCTGGTAGCTGGCGGTGTTCCCGCCACGATCTCCACTGTTGCGGCAGGTGGCGGCATCGGCGGTGCCGGTGCGGTTGGCTGGGCTGCAACCGGCGCTGCCGTTACTTGGGCTGCTTTCCCGCTTTCGGCCTTGCGGCTGGTGCATGCCAGCAACACCAACAGGATCGTGAAGAGGGCTGCAGTGGCCTGTTTTGTATGTTTCATGGCCTGGGCTGGTGTAGGACTCGGTGCTGTCAAGCTGGCCGATGCTAATTATGGCCCGAAGATCGTTCACGCCATCCGAAGATGCCATCCGCCCATCCGGCACACATCGATCATGATCGCCGACGGGTGCTTACCGCCCTGTTCATGCCGGCCTTGGCGGTGGCGACCATGTGGATCGTGCTGGCTTTTGATGAAGTGTACCATTTGGACCTGGGCCGCTACGGGATCCTGCCGAGGGTGCTCCTTGGATTGCGCGGGATCGTGTTTGCACCCTTCATCCATGGGGGCGTGGAGCATCTGTTCAACAACAGTGTACCGTTGCTGGTGCTCGGTTGGTTCACCGTGTACTTCTACCCCAAGGCCAGCGGCCGCTTGGTACTGGTCAGCTGGTTTGTCACCGGACTTTGGGTGTGGATCATGGCGCGCGGGAGCTACCACATCGGTGCCAGCGGCATCGTATACGCCCTGGCGGGTTTCGTCTTCTTCAGTGGCTTGTTCCGGAGGCGTATTGCGCTGATGGCCGTATCGCTCATCGTGGTATTCCTTTACGGCAGCATGTGGTGGGGGGCTTTGCCCCTCCAACCGGAAGTGAGCTGGGAAAGCCACTTGGCCGGGGGGCTTGTCGGCAGCATCATGGCCTGGTATTACCGAAAGGTGCCTCCTGCACATGTGCCGCCGCCGCCGCAGGAAGCCGATGAGGTTGAAGTAGCGGAGGTGCCCGCGGATTCGGACCCGGGCGATGAACAGGCCACTCCCAAGAACCTGCCGGACTTGCGCGGTTACGACCCCACCACTACGAGCAGCACTTGGCAGTGACCGGGCCCGGTCGGGCCGGGCTCCCATAAAATCGCTTGCACACTGCTGATGCCAGCGGTGTGTGGCGTTTCAACTCTCTCGTAAGTTCGATGAATTTGAAGATAAATAGCCCCGGGTTTCATTGGCTGGACATGGAGTAGCGGAACATTTTGCGGATTTATTTCGTTGAAGGGCGCCTATTGATCGACCAATGCGCAAATCCCTTCGACCGATCTTACTTGTTTGCCTGGTGTGGGCGGTGCCATCAACCGCAGCGATCCGCACCTGGACCAATGGCTCCGGCACCGGAAACTGGGGAGACGCAGGAAACTGGAGCGGAGGCACTGTCCCCACAGCCGGTGATGTTGCTGTTTTTGATGGTACTTCCTTGGCAAACTGCAGCATCAACGTGCCAGTGAATGCACAAGGTGTACTTGTGAATGCCCTGTATACCGGCACCATCAACCAGTTGGCGGGGATCACCGTCACCATTGGTGCTTCCGGTTTCATCGAACATGGCGGCACTTGGTCGGGCGGCAACGCCGACATCACCCTGAACGGCGGAAACTTCACCCTTACCGGAGGGAGCTTCACTTCCACATCAGGAACATTGACCATTGGCGGCACGCGCACCGCCAGCGCCACCCTGTTCAGCCAAGTGGGCGGCACCTTCGCGCACAACAACGGCACGCTGCACATCAAGCCCTACAACAACACGGGGGCCCAGCTCACCTGGACGATCGACGTGCTGCCCGCCACCGTGTTCCACAACGTGGAGATCGACGTGAACCACGCCTGGACCCAGCCCCTGCTGGCCACGGCCCCGGGCGATG
>JADZAC010000030.1 GCA_020852835.1 Flavobacteriales bacterium | reverse complement strand
TTGATCAGGTCGGCGTCCACTTCATCGTCGTAAGGGAACTCGCCCATGCCCAAGATGCCGTTCTCGCTCTGCAGGGTGACGTTGATGCCCGGCGGGATGTGGTTGGCCACCAGCGTGGGGATGCCGATGCCGAGGTTCACGTAGTAGCCGTCCTGCAGTTCACGGGCGATGCGTTTGGCGATCTGGTTCTTGTCCAAGGCCATGGCGGGTGTGGTATTGAAGGGAAGGTCCCAAATGTAGTGTCACGGGTTCAGCGGCCTTTGGCCAGGATGCCATGCGCCGCCCATCCGCGAGTCCTCGCTCGGATTTTTCCCGCGTGAGTGGCTTGCTAGGGCCTCTGTCCCGTCCATGGTCCACACTGCAAATAGTGGATTCGGCGGGCCGGAGGCCCTATGACGGAGCGCACTCGGCAAAAAGCCGAGCGCGAGCTGTTGTGTGATGTCGACCAATTACATTCGGTCCATGTCCGAGATCCGTAAGGCCAACGTGGAAGGCGCTACCTATTTCTCCATGGTCCACACTGCAAATAGTGGATTCGGCGGGCCGGAGGCCCTATGAGGGAACGCACTCGGCAAAAAGCCGAGCGCGAGCTGTTGTGTGATGTCGACCAATTACATTCGGTCCATGTCCGAGATCCGCACTCGCTCGCGTGTCCCACCGCGAGTCCTCGCTCGGGTTTATCCCGAGTGAGTGGCTTACTAGGGCCTCTGGCCCGTCCAAGGTCCACACTGCAAATAGTGGATTCGGCGGGCCGGAGGCCCTATGACGGAGCGCACTCGGCAAAAAGCCGAGCGCGAGCTGTCGGGTGATTTCGACCAATTACATTCGGTCCATGTCCGAGATCCGCAAGGCCAACGTGGAAGGCGCCACCTATTTCGTCACGTTCACGGTGGTCGGTTGGGTGGATGTGTTCACCCGGAAGGAACTGGCCGATGAGCTGGTGCGGAACATCCGGTATTGCCAAGAACAGAAGGGCTTGGAGCTGTTTGCGTACGTGATCATGTCCAACCACGTACACTTCGTATCGCGGCGCCGTGAAGGGTTGCTGTCGGAGCTGTTGCGCGATTTCAAAAGTTTCACCGCCAAGCAACTGTTGCACTTGATCGCCGCGCTGCCCAACGAAAGCCGGAGCGAATGGATGATGCGCCATTTCGGGCATGCCGGGAAGACGAGTGCGCAGAACAAGAACTATGCATTCTGGATCAAGGACAGCCATCCGACGGAACTGTACACACAACCCGTGTTCGACAAAAAGGTGAACTATATCCACATGAACCCGGTTATGAGCGGCATCGTTAGCAAGCCGGAACACTATCTGTTGAGCAGTGCGCATCCGGATGGTCCGTTGGATCTGAACGGGTATGGGTGAGGTGGAGCAATAGGTAGAGGCAGGCCGGAGGCCCTATGACGAAACGCACTCGGCAAAAAGCCGAGCGCGAACTTCAGGGCGAGTGCTTCAGCCCATGACTGGCGCTATGGCTCCACGTGGGTCCCGTATTCCGCGAGGATGCCATGCGCCGCCCACCGCCCCATGGCAAAGCAGCCTTGCAGCAGGAAGCCACCCGTGGGCGCATCCCAATCCACCATTTCGCCGATGGCGTACAAGTGCGGATGCTGCTTCAGCGAGAAGTCTGCGTTCAGTTCCCCAACGGGGATGCCGCCCACGCTGCTGATGGCCTCGCCCAAGGGCCGAAGGCCGGTTACGGGCAGGTGCAGGTCCTTGATACGTTCTGCGAAGAGCATGGGTGTTCCGAAGGTCTCCTTCGGGGTGAACGCCTTGACCAGAGCGAGCTGGGCGCGGTTCAGGCCAACGGCCTCGGCGAAGTTGCGCGGCGCTTTGGCGCCGATGCGTTCCGCCAGTCGCTCCACGGTGCTGTCGGGCTTCAGGTCGATGCGCAATTCCGTGGCGCCTTCCCGCAGTGCGGGCACCACGGGGTAGATGGCGTTGCCTTCCAGGCCGTGCCGGGTGATGGTGGCTTCGCCCCAGGTGCTGCGGTCACCGGCGGTGATGCGCACGTTCTTCAGCGGTTTGCCTTCGTGCGCCCCGATGAAGGCGGCGGGCCAGTGCACTTCCACCCCGCAGTTGGAAGACTGGAACGGCAGCACCTCCACGCCGATGGCCTTGAACAAAGGCGGCCAGATGCCCGTGGAACCCGTGATGGGCCAGGACGCGCCGCCCAAGGCGAAGATCACATGGTCCGCATCCAAAGTGAAGGGCCCCTGGCGGTTCTCCATGCACACGCGGCCTTGTTCATCGAAGCCGGTGAACGCATGCTCGGTGTGTAGGCGGACGCCTTGCTGCAACAGCCGTTGGCGGATCCGTTCCAGCACGTCGATCGGCTTGATGCCCTTCACCGGGAACACACGGCCGCTGGTGCCGATAAACGTGGCAATGCCGAGCTCCGCGAGCCACGTGCGCAGTTCGTTCGGCCCGAACGCAGTGAGCGCTTCATCCAGAAAGCCCGGCGGGTCGTAGTGCTCCAGCAGGTCCCGGCCTTCCGCGCTGTTGGTGAGGTTGAAGCCGCCCTGGCCCGCCACAAGAAACTTGCGGCCGGGGTGTTTGCCGTGCTCGTACAGGTCCACTTCGGCGTGGGGCGCCAAGGTGTCGGCGGCCATCAGCCCCGCAGGGCCCGCCCCGATGATGGCGATGCGCATGGTGCAAAGAAGCACATTCGGCGGCCGTGGCCAATTTTGCCCGCTCCATGTTCGGCGGCATACGCTTACCCTTCTCGCTGCTCCTGCTGGCTTTGGCGATCGGCCTGCATGCCCAGGTGGTGAACATCGAAGGCCGCCGTTTCCTGAATGACACGGTGCCTTGGCAAGGCTACGTGAACTTCCGGTTCAACGTGTCCGAGAGCGGGCAGCGTTCCTTGAACTTGGGCCTCAACGGTGCCGTGCAGTTCATCGATGACCGCGACCGGTGGTTCTTCGTCAACGACCTTGCCTTCAGCCAGGTGGAGGCCAACGAATTTCTCAACACCGGCTTTCAGCACTTGCGTTATAATTACAAGGCGGATTCCCTGTGGACCGGCGAGGCCTTTGCCCAGGCACAGTACAATAAGCCCCTGCAGTTGGACCTGCGGTTGACCCTTGGTGCCGGACCGCGCCTAACGGCATTGAACGCTGAAAAGTGGCGCGTGAACCTCGGTACCGCGCTGATGCTGGAAAACGAACACAACGCCCAGGGACCGCCCCTGCTGCAAGGCCGCAGCAGCAGTTACGCATCGGTCACCCTGAGGTTCAGCGCCCTGGCCAGCCTCACCACGGTGGTGTACTACCAACCCAAGGTCTTCGACGCCAGCGACCACCGCGTGGCCTTCGAGGGCGGCTTGTTGATCAATGTGACCAAGCGGATGACCCTGGAAGGCCGCCTGCACCTGCTGAAGGATACGGCTCCTCCCGAAGGGGTGAATGAACTGACCTACAGTTGGAACAACCTGTTCGGTTACCGGTTTTGAAATGGGCTGGTCATGGATAAATTTGGTCCAATGGGCTATTTCAAAGGCCGTGCCCTCCGGCACTTCTTGCTTTGCATGGCTGCGGCGTGCATGGCAGCCACCGTGCATGGGCAGGCCATGGTTGGATTCCGCGGCGGGGTGAATTGGGCGAAGATCAACAGCAGGGACGGGCTGCTCGGTACGCCATCAACCCGGTTGGGCCCCACTGGCGCCCTGGTGTTCGGGGTTCCGTTGTCCAAGGTGCTCACCTTGGCACCGGAGGTGGGCTTCACCCAAAGAGGCTACGGCGCGGAGGCACAACCTTTCGGGTTCTTCAGTGGGCAGAAGCTGGCGTTGGATTATGCCGACCTGGGCTTGCTGCTGCGGGTGCACATGGCTGAGGGCCCGCCTGCCCGCCCGTATGTGCTGGCCGGTGCCACATGGGGCTACCTGGTCGGCGCACGCATGTTCCAGTTCAACCCATGGACGAACGCCTTTCAAGGCACCGTGCTCGACCCGGGCGATGTACGCACAAGTCCGTGGAGCAGTGGGTACATGAACCGCTGGAACGTGGACCTCTGCGCCGGGCTGGGCTTTATGTTCACTGCGGGGCGATCGCAGGTGTTTGTGGAAGGCCGCTACCAGTATGGCCTCACCAACATCTGGAACGATGTGCCGGTGGCGGACGTGAACGGCTCACCGGTCGGTGTGCTTCAGGCCTATGACCGCAGCATCAGCGTTTCGCTGGGCTGGTTGATCCCCTTGGGCGCGGATGCCGGAAAGGGTGGTGAAGCACCTTCGGAGTAGCAGCAGTGTGGCGGGATGGACCGCAGTTGTTGGTCCTTCGGCTCTGCCCAGGACCAGGTGCCGGTTACCAGTTGTTGGCTGTCAGTGGTCGGTTCCCCGACAATGATGCGCCACAGACAACGCACGACTGTCTACCACTCGCTCACTTGAACGCCGCGATTCCCGTCACGTCGTGGCCGGTGATCAGCAGGTGGATGTCGTGGGTGCCTTCGTAGGTCACCACGCTTTCCAAGTTCATCATGTGGCGCATGATGGGGTACTCGTTGGTGATGCCCATGCCGCCGAGCATCTGCCGGGCCTCGCGAGCACAGGTCAGGGCCAGGTGCACGTTGTTGCGCTTGGCCATGCTGATCTGCGCGGTGGTGGCGCGGCCCTCGTTGCGCAGCACGCCCAGGCGCCAAGTGAGCAGCTGGGCCTTGGTGATCTCGGTGATCATCTCGGCGAGCTTCTTCTGCGTGAGCTGGAAACCGCCGATGGGCTTGCCGAACTGGATGCGCTCCTTGCTGTAGCGCAGTGCGGTGTCATAGCACTCCATGGCCACGCCCAGCGTGCCCCAAGCAATGCCGTAGCGGGCGCTGTCCAGGCAGCCCATGGGCGCGCCCAGGCCGGTCTTGTTGGGCAGCAGGTTGGCCTTGGGCACCTTCACGTTGTCGAACACCAGCTCGCCGGTGGGGCTGGCGCGCAGGCTCAACTTGCCGTGGGTGGTGGGCGTGGTGAAGCCTTCCATGCCGCGCTCCACGATCAGGCCGTGGATGCGGCCCTCGGTGTTCTCGGCCTTGGCCCACACCACGGCCAGGTCGGCGAATGGTGCGTTGCTGATCCACATCTTGGCGCCGTTCAGCAGGTAGTGGTCGCCTTTGTCCTGGAAGGTGGTGACCATGCCGCCGGGGTTGCTGCCGAAGTCGGGTTCGGTGAGGCCGAAGCAGCCGATCTTCTTGCCCTGCACCATCTCGGGCAGCCACTTTTTCTTCTGCTCCTCGGTGCCGTACTTGTAGATGGGGTACATGGCCAGGGAACCCTGCACGCTGCACAGGCTGCGCAGGCCGCTGTCGCAGCGCTCGATCTCCTGCATGATCAGGCCGTAACTGATCTGGTCCAGGCCGGGCCCGCCGTATTCGGCCGGCAAAAAGGGCCCGAAGGCGCCCACCTCGGCCAGGCCGGGAATAATGTCCTTGCTGAAGGAAGCGCTCTCGAACCGCTCCTCGATGATCGGCTTGAGGTGCTTGCTCACATGCTCGCGCACGGTGCTGCGGATCAGCTTGTGCTCTTCGGTGAGCAGCTCGTCCACCAGGTAGTGGTCGTGTGCTTGGAAGAGGTCGGTGGCGGTACGCGGGGCGGCTTTGGCAGTGGTGCTCATGGGGTGCTTTGAGTGCGCGAAATTAGGCAACGCACGGGCTGGGCGCACGCTTGCGGGCCCGGCCGGCGGTTGTCCATGGCCGCTCTGTGCTGGACCACGGCATGGGAGGACCTGGCCGCTGCACCGCCGATCAAGGCCGGAAGTGCAACAACATGACGGCGGCCCGATAAATTTGCACTTCCATGGACCAGTTGCGTGCCTCCGACCCCCTATCGCCCGACTGGCTGGTGGGCGTGCTGGTGCTGGCCGTGGGCGTATTGGCCTGGGTGAACATGGTATCGCCCCGGCAATGGGCGGTGCTGGCACGCTCGGCGGGTGCGTTCCGCTTGGGGCGGCAGCGCCTGCGTGATGAGTTGGACATGCGCGATCGCACCCTTACCGTGCTGGCGGTGATGTCCACCTTGGTGATCGCCCTGTTCATACACCAGGTGCTGCTGTACCACGGGCTGGTGGCGCCCGGTCCGTTGACCTACCTGTGGACCCTGTTGGCGGTGGCCGGCGTGCTGCTGGCCCAGGCGGCGGTGCTGCGGGCCGTGCGTTGGTTGCCCGAGCACGATGGGGGACTGCGCGAACTGCTCTACACCACCATTGTGCTCCATGTGGTAATGGGCCTGCTGCTGTTGCCGGTGGCCGCGGTGATGGCCTTTCCGGGCCAGGCCGCTTGGCGCCAACCGGTGTGGATCACGGGGGCGGCCCTGCTGGTGGCCATGGTGCTCTTCCGCTGGGTACGGGCAGTGGCGGTCGGCGTAGGCAACGGCGCCCCGTTGAGATACATTTTGCTCTACCTTTGCGCCCTCGAAATACTTCCTGCAGCACTTGTCCTGGAACAATTGCAGGGATTCGTTCCCCCAGTGCATCACCCCTAAGCCGCGCGGAACTTGAAGATCAAGACCATACTCGTTACCCAGGCAGCGCCCACGGACGAGAAATCCCCCTACTTCACCTTGGCCAGCAAGTTCAACGTGAAGATCGACTTCAGGCCCTTCATCAAGGTGGAAGGCGTTCCCGGCCAGGAATTCCGGCAGGAACGCATCGGCATCCTGGACCATTCGGCGATCGTGCTCACCAGCCGCAATGCGGTGGACCACTTTTTCCGCATGTGCAAGGAGCTGCGCCTGACCGTGCCGGAAACGATGAAATATTTCTGCGTGAGCGAGAGCGTGGCCTACTACGTGCAGAAGTACATCGTATACCGCAAGCGCAAGGTGTTCATCGGCAAGAACACGTTCCAGGACCTGATGGACGTGATCAAAAAGCACAAGGACGAAAAATTCCTGGTGCCCTGCTCGGACATCCAGAAGCAGGAGATCCCCGTGCTGCTGGACAAGGCCGGGGTGAACTACACCAATGCCGTGTTCTACCGCACGGTGGCCAGCGACCTCAGCGACCTGCGCGACATCAAGTACGACATGCTGGTGTTCTTCAGCCCGGGCGGCATTGAGAGCCTGCGCAAGAACTTCCCCGACTACGTGCAGGATTACACCGCCATTGCCGCCTTCGGGCCCACCACGGCCAAGGCCGTGCGCGATGCGGGCCTCCGGCTTGACATTGAGGCGCCCCTGCCCGAAGCACCGTCCATGACGGGCGCCATCGAACTCTACCTCAAGCAGGCCGACAAGGCCAAGGCAAAAGGTGCGGCGAATGCCACCAAGGCCACGGACAAGGCCGCGCCAAAAGTGCCCGCCGGCAAGCCCGTGAAGAAGGCGGTAGCGGCCAAGACGGCCAAAAAATAAACCGGCGTCGGCAGCAACGTGCCCGCCCTTGCCCCCCGTAGCAGCGGCCACCGCCATGCGCCCCACCTTCCGCAAGCACGAGCGCCTCTGCGGGCGCGAACAGCTCCGCAAGGTGGCCACCGTCGGCAAGGCCATGCGGGCCATGCCCTACCGCTTGGTGGGCCTGTGCATGCCCTTGGATTCGCCGGCCCCGGCGCAAGTGGCCTTCGCCGTGCCCAAGCGGCACGTGCGTTCTGCCGTGGAACGCAACCGCATCCGCCGCCACATGCGCGAAGCCTACCGCCTGAACAAGCACCGGTGGTATGCCCGCCTGGAGGAGGCCGGCGCACAGTGCGCCTGGCTGGTAGTGTACCAAGGCCACGGCCCCTTGCCCTGGGCCGATGCCTCGCGGATACTGATCGACCTCTTCGACCGTTGGACCCAACAGCATGTCGGCACTGTTCGGTAGGCTGTTCATCATGCTCATCCGCTTGTACCAAGGCGCGGTTTCCCCCTTGCTGCCCGGCTCCTGCCGCTACACGCCCACCTGCTCGGAGTACGGCGTGCAGGCCTTGCGCAAGCACGGCCCCTGGCGCGGCGGAATGCTTACCCTCAAGCGCTTCCTATCTTGCCATCCGTGGGGCGGCCACGGCCACGACCCGGTTCCTTGATCCCCCCTTGCACATGAAACATCCGTTCAGTTCCTGGAAAACCACCGCTGCCGGCCTGGCCCTCGTGGCGGGCGGGGCCTTCACCATCGCCGCCGGCGACAACTTTTTCGAGGTGGGCAAAAACCTGGAGATCTTCAACGAACTCTACAAGGACATCAACATCTACTACGTGGATGAGGTGAACCCCGGTGAGCTCATCGGCACCGGCATCGATGCCATGCTCGAAAGCCTCGACCCCTACACGCAGTACATCCCCGAAAGCGACCTGGAGGATTACCGCTTCATGACCACCGGCCAGTACGGGGGCATCGGCGCCATGATCCGCAAGAAGGAAGACGGCGTGATGGTCAGCGAGCCCTACGAGAATTATCCCGCCATGAAGGACGGCATCCGCGCCGGCGACCGCATCCTGGAAGTGGACGGGCGCAGCACCACGGGCATGGGCACCGATGAAGTGAGCAAGCTGCTCAAAGGCCAGGCCGGCACCCAGGTGAAGGTGCGCATCAGCCGCAACGACCAGCCCGCGCAGGACCACGTGCTCATCCGCGAGGAGATCAAGATCCCCGACGTGCCCTACCAAGCCATGATCGACACCGTGGGCAAGGTGGGCTACATCAAGCTCAACAGCTTCACCCAAACCGCCGGCACCGAGGTGCGCAACGCCTTCAAGCAGCTCAAGGAACAAGGCGCGCAAAAAGTGGTGCTCGACCTGCGCGGCAACGGCGGCGGCCTGCTGCGCGAAGCCATCAACATCGTCAACATCTGGGTGCCCAAAGGCAATACCGTGGTGGAAACCCGCGGCAAGATCGATGAGTGGGACAAGACCTACAAAACCCTCAGCGAACCCTTGGACATGGAGATGCCCCTGGCCGTGCTGGTGGACACCGGCTCCGCCTCGGCCAGCGAGATCGTGGCGGGCGCCCTCCAAGACCTCGACCGCGCCGTGGTAGTGGGCCAGCGCACCTTCGGCAAGGGGCTGGTGCAGCAAACCCGCGACCTCTTCTACAACAGCAAGCTGAAGGTGACCGTGGCCAAGTACTACATCCCCAGCGGCCGCTGCATCCAAAAGGTGGATTACGCCCACCACGACAGCACCGGCATGGCCGTGATCAAGGCCGATTCCACCATCCGCGCCTTCAAAACAGCCAATGGCCGCACCGTGTACGACGGGCGCGGCATCGCTCCGGACATAGGCGTGGACTTGCCCGAAATGCCCAAAGTGGTGCTGGGCCTGTACGGTGAAGACCTCTTCTTCGATTTCGCCAACCGCTTCCAATGGCAGCACCCGTCCATCGCCCCGGCGGGCACCTTCGCCATCAGCGACGAGCTCTTCGGGCAGTTCCTGCAGTTTGTCAAGGAACGGAAATTCGCCTACACCACCTCCAGCCTGGACGACTTGGACAAGCTGGTGGCCGACGCCCAAAAGGAACGCTACTACGATCAGGCGAAAGGCGCCATCGATGCCTTGCGCACCGAGCTCAACCCCGACCAAATGGAAGTGCTCAACCGCTTCCGGCCGGAGATCGAGGAAGTGCTGAAGGCCGAGATCGTGGGGCGCTATTATTTCCAGACCGGCCGCGCCAAGGCCATGCTCGCCACCGACCCCGTGGTGCTGGAGGCGTTGCGCGTATTGAACGGCCCGGCGTACAAGGAGGTGTTGGCCGGCACCTACAAGACCAACTGATCACGGCGGCCCCTGCGCCCGGCCCCGCATGAAGGGCAGCATCCATCGGCAAGTGCACCTCGGCGCCATCGCCATGGCATTGGCGGCAATGCCTTGGTCCGAATCGTTGCTGAGCATCTCCCAGTTCATCCTCGTGGGCAATTGGCTCTGGGAAGGCGTTGCGCAACGCGCTTTGGGCCGGCGGTTCAAACAAGCCCTCACCACGCGCGAAAGCGCCGTCTTCCTCTCCTTCTTCGGCCTGCACGTGCTCGGCCTGGCCTGGACCAGCGACCTGAAATGGGGCGTGGACCTCTGCCGCATCCTCTTGCCGGTGCCCGTCTTCGGCCTGGTGCTCGGCACGGTGCCCCGCTTGTCGGCCCGGCAGCTCAAGCACGTGTTGCTGCTTGGGGCGTGGAGCGCAACGGCCAGCACGTTGGCATGCCTGGCCTTGCGCCATGAGGTGATGGCCCTGGGCCAATACCGCGAGCTCTCACCGTTCATCAGCCACATCCGCCTGGGGCTCATGCTCTGCTTCAGCATGGCCGTGTTCGTGCACTACTGGCCGCAGCGTGCGGCAGAGCGTGCCGCCCACCTGCTGGGGGTGGCCCAATGCCTTGGCTTTCTGGCCTTGCTCAGCAGCCTGGCGCCATTGCTGGTGCTGGTGTCCTTGGCGCTCTACGGCGCCTGGCGGAAGCTCCGCCACGGAACCGGCCAATGGCGTTGGGCGGGGGCGGTGTTGTTGTTGGCCGGAGTGGCCGGCGCGGCCGCCTTCCTGCTTTCCGTGTGGCTGGGCTATTCCCGCCACGATCCCGCGCTGTTGCAATACTTGGACCGCGCCAGTGCCGGGGGCGAAGTGTACTACCACGACCTGCGCAACCCGCAGCTGGAAAACGGCCATTACGTGTGGATCAATGTGGCGGACAAGGAGCTCAAACGCACCTGGGAGCGCCGCAGCACGTTCAACTTCGACGGCAAGGATGGCCTGGGCCAGCCGCTCCGTTCCACCCTGATCCGCTACCTGGCCAGCATGGACCTGCGCAAGGACTCCACCGGGGTGCAGGCGTTGGCACCACAGGACGTGAGGCGCATCGAACAGGGCATGACCAGTGTGGTGGAGGGCCGGCAGGGTGCCCTGCGTGCACGCCTGGAGCAGGTGTTGTACGAGCTGGACGTGTACCGCACCACGGGCGACCCCAACGGACATTCGGTGACCATGCGGCTGGAGTTCGCCCGCGCCGGGCTGCACATTGCCCGGGAACATTGGCTTGTTGGCGTGGGCACCGGCGATACGCAGCGGGCCTTCAACGAAGCCTTCGTGCAGCTGCGCAGCCCGCTGCACGAAAGGTGGCGCTTGCGCGCGCACAACGAGTACCTCACGCTCTTGATCAGCTTCGGCGCGTTCGGCCTGCTCTGGAGCCTGTTCTGCTGGTGGTGGCCCGCAGTGCGCAACCGGGCGTTCGGCCATCCACTGTTCACGGCCTGGGCCATCATCTTCCTGCTTTCCTGCCTGAGCGAGGACACGCTGGAAACCCAGCCCGGAGCCACCTTCTTCGCGCTATACTACGCGCTGTTCGTGTTCGCCGCGCCGCGCAGCTCCGCCAGCACGGAGTGATATTCGTGCAGCGTGGCCCGGGCCGTGGCCTGCCGCGTGAAGCCCTGCAGCTTGGCAGTGGCGCCCTGCACCAGGCGGTCGCGCAAGGCCCGGTCGTGCAGTACGGCGATCACCGCTTGCGCCAATGCGGCATCATCGCCCACGGGCCGCAGCAGGCCCGTCTCCCCGTCGGTGATCAGTTCCGGAATGCCCCCGGCGGCGGTGGCCACCACCGGCACACGGGCGGCGAAAGCATCCAGGATGGAGGTGCCCAGGCCCTCGGTGCGCGAGGTCATCGCCATCACGTCCAGTTCGGGCAGCAGCCGGTCCACATCCTTGCGGAAGCCCGTGAATTGGAGCACGGCCCCGAGGCCTGCCTGCTGCGCGGCCGCTTCCAACCGGGCCCGCAGCTCGCCCTCGCCGATCAGCACAAAGCGCACGCCGGGCGCTTGGGCATGCACCACCGCGGCCATGCGGATGAAGGTGAACAGGTCCTTGTGCGGGGCCAGTGCCGCCACATTGCCCACCAGCGGCACGCCGGGGTCCAGGTGCAATGCCGTGCGCAACCTGCCGTCGGCACCGGCGGCGAAGCGCGCGGGGTCGATGCCTGAATGCACTGTGCGCAACACTCCGGGCCGCTTCAAGGCCGGTGCGGTCATGGCGTTGATGGCATCACTCACGCACAGGATGCGCTTCACCGAGGAGTGCCCGTATTTCCAGCGCGCGCTGAAACTGCTGCTGATGGGGAAGTCCACGCGGCGGCTCACCACCAACGGCAGGTGCATGCCGAAGAGCGTGTTGGCCAGGATCGCGGCCGTATGGCCGTGGGAGTCATGCGTGTGCAGCAGGTCTGCCCGCCAAGTGCGTGCAATGCCTGCCAAGCGGCGGGCATTGAGGGGGTCGAAGGAAGCGCGGAAGCCCAAGGTGCGGTGGGCCATGCCGATCTTGTTGCAGAAGGATTCCATGGGCGATCCACTGGCGCAGACCACCAATTGCGCAGCGCCCATCGTGTGCAACTCTTCCACGAGGTAGGCCACTTGCTGCTCCCCGCCGCGCCAGGTACGGGCCGTGCTCAGGTGGATCACGCGCGGCATCATGGCCTTTTTCTGTTCAAGCGTGCCAGCTCGGTGTATTTCAGGCGCTTGGCGCGGGCGCTCAACCGCGCAATGGTGAAGCCCGCGCCACCGTCCAGGAAACCGCCGCGGATGAGGTAGCCGTGCACGAACCTCCATACCGGCGAAAACACCGCCTGGAGCGGGCCCGGACGCTTGCCTTTGGCATGGGCCGCCTTCGCGGCGATGGCGGCGAATTTCTCCACTTGCCGCCCGTGTTCCGCCACCGTATAGAAGCTGTAGTGCAGCAGGTGGCCTTTCAAATGCGCGATGCGTGCCCCCGGATCCAGCTCGAATCGATCGTGCGGGTTGGTGCCGCCCCACTTGCCCTTGCGGCTGTCCCACAGGCGCAGTTTCGTGTCCGGGTACCAACCGCCATGGCGGATCCACCGGCCGCAGTAGTTCGTCAGGCGGTTCATGGTGTAGCCGTCGGCCTGTGCGCCGTGCTTCACCCGCAGCACCTCTGCTTGCAGCACAGGGTCCAAGGCCTCGTCCGCATCAAGCGAAAGCACCCACGGATAGCGGGCTTGCGTGATGGCCCAGTTCTTCTGCTCGATGTGTCCCTCGAACTTGTGCTGCACAAAGCGCGCCCCGTGTTCGCGGGCGATCCGTTCCGTGGCATCGGTGCTGTACGAATCCACAACAACAATGTCGTCGGCCACGTCCTTCAGGGAAGCCAGGCACCGCGCAATGTTGCGCTCCTCGTTGAAAGTGATGATGACCGCAGAGAGTTCCACGGCGCCGAAGGTAGCTGGCGCCGGGCCGGGCGCAGGTTGGAGCCCCCGGTGGGGGCATTGCGTTGCGGCTGCGCTTCAGTGCACCACCATGAAGTTGCCGCGTGCCACCAGGGCGCCGTGCTGCTCCAACCGGTATTGGTACATGCCGGCGCCCAGTTGCGCTGTGCCCAATACGGCATTGCTGCCGTTCACGGCCTGTTCCAGCACGGTCCGCCCGGTCATGTCCGTAACGGCCAGTTGCAAGGTTCCGGCGGCTTCCACGGCGAGGTGGAGCACTTCATCGGCCGGCTGGGGGTAGAGCCGGACCGGAAGCTGCGCGGGCGCCTCGCCCACGCCGATCCACTGGTCCACCAAGGTCACGCAGTAGTCTTCGGTTTCGCCGTAGGAATATTCCAGGCAGCCGCTGGCCGGGTGGGAGCTGTCCTTCATCAGCACGCGCATGCGCACCTTGCCGGGGGTGGCGGAGGCCGGTATGGTGATGGTGCCTTGCAGCGGGGTGGTCTCCGAGGTGAAGTTCTGGAAGAGCCGTTCCGAGGTGGTGAACTGCCCGTCATGGTCAAGGTCGAACCACAAGGTGAAGGATTCCTGGTAGTTGAAGAAGGCGTAGCCGGGAGCAAACTCCACGGGGTAGGATGCGCCGATGGTGAGCTCGGTGGTTTGGCCTGTGACGCTGATGCCGGCGTAGCCGCCGTCGTTGCCCGAGCTGCGGTTGATCCCGTTGACGTGCACCAGGGCGATCCACTCGTAGCTGGTGTCATCTCCTTCGCTGGGGCAGAACACGCCTTCCACGCATTGGCCGCAGCCCGGGATGTGCAGGGGTGCGATGGCCGACCATTCGGCCAAGGTGCCGCCGCAGCTGCTGCGCATTTGCACTTCGTAATCCGTGCACGCGGTGAGCCCGGCCAGGGTGGTGCTGTTGCCGTTGAGGCCGTTGATCTCGGTCCACGCCGTGGTGCCCGATACGCGGTAGCGCAGGTCGTAGTTGGTGGAAGCCAGCACGGTGCTCCAGGCCACCGTGCCGCTGGTGGTATCGGCGGCCGTGGCGGTGATGGTGATCGGTGCGGTGCAGCACCCCTCGCTGGTCCACTGGTAGGTCATGCCGAAGTCGCCCGTGCCCTCGCCGCAATCGGCGGCCATCTGGAATTCATACACCTGGCATGTGGCCAGGCCGCTGATCGCTTGGCTGAAGGAAGTGAGCCCGTTCAGCGTGGTCCAGCTGCCGGCACCCTGCTGGCGATAGCGCAGGGTATAGGTGCCCGGCAGCGCGCTCCAGCTCAGGGTGGCCGAGCCGATGGCGTCGCTGGTGGCCGCCAGGTTGTACGGCGCCGGGCAGGCATCGCAGCTGTCCATCAGCAGTTGCACGCTGTTGAAGGAGTTGATCCTTCCGCCGGTAACGGTATTGCCCGGCAGGTTGCCCACTTGGTCCACGCCATCGAAGAGGGCCTGGCGCACGCGCAGGGCGGCTTCGGTGGGGTCGGTGTGCGCCAAGGTGGCCAAGCTGGGGCAGGGCACGCTGTACATCAGCGCGATCACCCCGGCGGTGAGCGGGCCGGCAAAGCTGGTGCCGCTGGTGGTGCCCGTGCTGCCGTTGATCGTGGTGGTGAGCACGTTTTCACCCGGGGCGCCCACATCCACGGTGGTGGCCCCCCAGCCCGAGAAGGTGCGCATGTCGTTGCTGTTGGTGGCCGTAACGCTGATCATGTAATCGCTGGGGCAGGCCGTGGGCAGGTCGCCCACCACGTCCACGTTCACGTTGTTGTTGGTGGTGGAGCCGCAGTTGAGCACGCCGGCCGTGCCCAGGGTATCATACATGGCGCACCACAGCGGGGCATCCTCGGGCTGGCCGCCGTCCACGCCCCAGCTGGCGTTGGTGGCCACCACGAATGCGCCCTGCAGCCCGCCGGTGCTGTTGTAAAGCCGGCGCATCACCAACGGATAGGTGTAAGAGGCCAGCACGTTCGACTCCAGGGTGTTCTGGTAGTGCACGGGCATCATCTTCACGTGCCAGTTGGCGCCCACCACCATGTCGGCATTGTTGCCCACCGCGCCGATCATGCCGGCCACCTGGGTGCCGTGCGATCCGTTGTACACGGCGTCGTTTTGGGCGGAGGGGTTCCAACCGCGCACGTCGTCCACGTAGCCGTTGGCGTCATCATCCACGCCGTTGTTGGCGATCTCGCCATGGTTGATCCAGGCATTGGCCGCCAGGTCCGGGTGGGTGAGGCTGGCCTGCTCGATGATGGCCACCACGATGGTGTCGCCCGTGGCCGTCACCCCGCCGGTGGTGATGTCCCAGGCCAGCTCGCTCTGGATGTTCTGGTGCCACCACTGCGAGGCGAACTGCGGGTCGTTGGGCGTGTTGCGCTCCGCGATGAGGTGGTTGTTCTGCGCCAGCTGCACGCCGGGATGCGCGCGCAGGGCGCGCAGCATGGCGGTCTGGCCCAGGGCCGCCGTATCGAACTTGAAGAGCCAGGCCCGCAGCGGCGCGGAGACCTCTTCTTCCACGTGGAGCTTGGTGGGCGCTCCATGCACCCGGGCCAAGTCTTCCGCCACCTGGTGCGCGGAAACATGGGGTCGCAGCATTACCAGTGCATCGCCGGCAACAATGGGGGCTTGGGCATGGGCGAGCACGGAAACCAGGCAGGCAAGCACGCACAAAACAGCTGGGGCAAGGAAGGATCGCATGGCTCAAAAATAGACGCAGGAAGCCGGGCGTCCGTGGCCTGTGGCGGCATAAGCAGCCTTCAGCCTTGGAAAGCCGAAGGGCTTCTTCACTTTGCACTAAAGGGCAGGACCGGGGAAACGCAGCCTCCCGCTAATACCAATGATATGCAGCATGGGCCAAAGATCATTGCGGGATGGTGTGCAGTGTTCATGGCATTTCCGGTTGGCATTGAAGTTCGTTCATGTTGGAATTGCCCATCTTCGAGATCCAATGTGCGGTGCAGGCCGTATAGGAAACGGTCGTTATGGCCGCACCAACTTCGTACTTCGCAAGGCACCCGTGGACCCGGTGGCCCGTAGCAAGTACATGCCGGGTGATCGCGCACTTAAGTCCATCACCATAACTCCATTTGCCTGCCACTGTCCAACCTGCCTTCCCGTCACATTAAAAACGTCCAAAGTCCATACACCAAGGTCTGGCAACTGTATGCGCCATAGGCCGGGTTCCATTAAGGGCACAACTTCCAATTGGGGGTCCTGCTTATGCGCTTCGTCAAGCCCCACCGTGCTGCATTCCGCTACTGTAGCCCCACCGATCCATTTGGCCACCTGGTAGGCCGGTGCCCCGTCTAAAAGATTGAACAGTCCGCATACAAACAGGCTGTCCCGCCATACAGCCATGTCATAGAGTTTGGCAAGACCCATGCCCGTATGGTAAAAATCTCCCGGAGGAACACACCATCGTTGTCCATCCCATTTGGCAATACTATGGGCTTGTAGGTCCATGGCACGGTCAAACATGCCGCAGGCCCAAAGTTCACCATGGAACCACTGTAGCGCATTGACGGAATTGGCGGACCAGCAGTTGACGCAACCCAGCCCACCGCCCAAGTTGTTCCAGGATGTACCATCAAAACTGGCTACAAGATTTCCGGGCCCTGCGTTCACTTCAAGAAAGTCACCGGCCAAGTACAGCAAATTATCATGGATAGAGTAGTCCGTGATGGTGGTCGGAATATTGTTCCAGCCAGGCACATGCTCCCAAGCGGTGCCGTTCCAGCGGATCAGGTTGATGGTCCCCTGGCCCAGAGGATCGGCAAAAGCGCCGGCCATGTATGTCATTCCATTGAACTTGAATATAGAGGAGACAACGCGGTTGGGAGTGTCCGGGATCAAATCGAATGGCGCCCACCGTTGGAATGAAGAGCCATCGTAACTGTACACGCACGTGGGAGGGAACAGGCCACAGAGCACGCCATCGTATCCTGTGGCGTACAGGGTGTCTTGCGGTTCTTTCGGAACAAGCAGGCCCAGACCACTTGGCAAAGTGTTGTTGCACTCCAATGCTTCCCATTGCATTGCCTGTTCGTTTAATCTGGCGAAACCCATGTTGAACCCGTTGGGTGTGCTAAAGGCGTAATCGCCGCACGCATAGAGGCTTCCCTGGTAACGAAGAAACCAATACGTTTCCGGGGCGAATTCGTCGCTTCCGCCGGATATACGCGCAGCTATGCTGTCCCACCGGTGCCCGTTCCAAGCCGCTTGGCCAAAAGCCCACACCGTATCTTCCTGGTTCGCCATCTTGAAAAAGATGCCGCCTGCCAGCAGGCGGTCTGAAACTGGATCATTGAAGAGGCTCCTTACCTCCGATGTGCCTATGCCTGTGGGCCCCATGCCTACAGCGCTCCAATAGGGTTGCGCTTTGGCCTGGTGAACGATGAGCGCAAATGGGATCAGGTAAGTGATGCACTTCATGGCCTCAATAGTTTAGCTTGGTAGATTGTACCCTCCTCGCCACAGGCCCGCAGTATCAATACACCGGCGGGGCCAGCGGGTAGGTTCAACTCCATGGCCTTGCCATTGCTGTGGTTTTGCATGATGTGGCGTCCCAGCGCATCATACACATCCAGCACCCAGTTGCCCGCGTACGGGAATTGCACACGCCATGCGGTGCCTCCAGGCAGGGGAGTGGCCGTTAAATGGCCCACTTGCCCACCTGCTTCATCCATCCCCACCGTGCTGCAATCCCCCATCGCATCGCCGCCGATCCATTGCGCCACTTGATAAGCCGGCTGCCAATCAATATAGGCTATGCTGCCGCATACATACAGGCTGTCGCGCCACACCGTCATGTCCACCAGTCTGGCTATTTCATTGTAATTGGTCTGCCGGAAATCGCCTGGAGGTACACACCATTGGTGGCCGTTCCACTTGGCTATGCTACTGGCCGGCATGTCTGAGGCCCGGTTGAAAAACCCGCTTGCCCAAAGCTCGCCATGAAACCACTCGAGGTCGAGGGCCGCTCCACTCATGGGTGCCCAGAGATACTGGAGTCCTCCATCCATGTTGTTCCACTGGTCATTGCTGAAGGCGGCCACCAAATTGCCCGGTCCTCCGTCCGCAAGGGAGAAGGTGCCCGCCACGTAAAGCGTGTCATCGTGTATGAGTATCTCCTTGATGGGGCTCAAAGTGTTCCAGCCGGGCACATGCTCCCAAATAGAGCCGTTCCAGCGCAGAAAGCTCACGAAGCCCGAACCGTCCACCGGGTCCGGCAGACTGCAGGTCATGTAGGTCTTGCCCTGGAAATCGAAGATGGTGCCTACGTAGTTGTCGTTCCCGTCTGGGATCAGGTTGAAGGGCTCCCACACATGGAAGGCACTGCCATCATAGCGGAACACACAACTTTCCGGGTAGCCGCAGATGCTGCCCATGTAGCCCGTGGCGTAAAGAGTGGTTTGGGGTTGCTTGGGGACCAGTGTTGTAAGGCCGGTCATGAATTGATAGTTACACCCCAAGTTCTCCCAATGCTGGTTAACCTCATCAAGTCTGGCCAAGTTGTTGTTCCATGTGCCATCCGAATTTTGAAAGCCAAAGAAGCCGCACGCATACAACCGCCCTTCAAAGCGCAGAAACCAATGCGTTTGATTGGTTGAATTGTTTCCAGAAATAGGTTGTATCCGCGTGGCTACGCTATCCCACCTGGTTCCATCCCATGCAGCTTGGCCCATGCCAAGCACGGTATCGTTTTCGTTCATGATCCACATGAACGTGCCTCCCGCAAGCAGACTATTGGAGCTGCTATCTCCGTACAGCGTTTGAATTTCAGTTGGGCCGATGGTTCCCTTGCCCAGCGCCTTCCAGTACTGGGCGTTGGCCACCGCCGCACTGAGCAGTGCGGCGGTGGCAACTCCAACAATCCGTTTCATGGCTTGGCCAGCTTGGTGCTTAGCGTTTTGCCGGTCGCTGTCATTGCCTGCAGCAAGTATATGCCTGGAGCCAGTCCAGTAAGGTCCACTGTCGTGGAAGTGCCGTGGGATGGCCAATCCCCCACAACCTGGCCTGCGGCGTTAAAGGCCATCAGCTTCCATTCCCCGGCATTGGGGAAGTGTACTGCCCATTGGCCGTATCCGGGCAGCGGTGTGACAAGCAATCCATTACCGGAAACATTTCCCTCCTGTTCCCACACACCAACGGGATGGTAGGCCGCAAAGGAGGCGATGAACCCATCGTGCCCCTGGTAACTGGCCTCGGGGGAAGCAAACCCCAAGGTGCCGTTCTCGAAATCAAGGCCCCATTCAAACCGGTACCAGGAATTGAGCGAACCGCTGGCACCCGCGCCCGAGAGATTCAGGGGCTGGTAATAGTCCAGCGTGCTGGTGGTGCTGAACTCATGGAGCGGGAACAGTTGGAAAGGCTGGGAAGCCGCACCGCCCACTAGGTACACATCGCTAGGCTGCGCCATGCTGCCGGCAATGCCCCAACCACGCTCGCTGGCGGTGCCGCCATACGCGGTGCGCCACATCATCTCCGGGGCCGCATCGCCTGAACGGATGGCCAACACCACCGCATCGCGGGTGTTCACGTTGCTGTTCATGGGTTGGAAGTAGCGCAAGGGGCTCAGGTCCGTCGCAAAGCCGCCGGTGCTGCGGCTTTCGCCTGTGATATACACATGATCCGCATCATGGCCCACGTCCAGCAGCATGTCATACTTGTTGCCGCCGATCAGCGTGCCGTACAGGAGGGTGTGCTGCGCAACGTCAAACTTCAGGATAAAGCCGTCGCAGGGGTTGCCGGGCGGTGGGTCGCTGGCGTTCACCAAGCTGTGGTAAATGGTGGAGGGGCCAGTGGGCAACGGTGCATCCGCTTCCGTAACGGCGGACCGCCGGGTGCCGCCCACCACCCACATGTACTTGCCGTCAAAGTCCAGGCCATAAGCCAGGCTGGAGGGGTCCGTGATGGGACCACCGCCCCAGCGGGTGCAGTAGGCCAAGCCTGGCCCGGTGATCATATTGAACTCCCCGACCATCACCGTTCCGAATTGGTTGGAGTAACTGCCCGTGGGCGACACAAGGTCAAGTGTGGAGAGGTTCCCGGAACTGATGCCGGTGAACCACAACCAGCGTCCGGTGGATTCATACCGCAGGTCGGTGAGCTGGGTGTAGGCCACCTGGTCATAGTTGCCCAAGGTACTTGCCCAGCGGATGGTGAAATCCGCATTGAAGGACATGATGAAGGCCCCGCCGGTATTGCCGCTGTGGTTGTAGGCACCCGCAGGCGTCACCACGGGGAACACCGGGTTGGCCACGCTGTAGTTTACTGTGCGGTGCAGGCGGCCGCCCACGGCCAACTGGCCCGCCTGGTTGATGGCGATGGCCAAGCCCTCTTCCCGGCTATCGTACTGGCCATTGCCCTGCCCGTGGGTAGTGGCCCAATGTCGCACTCCTTGCTCTTTCGTAAATGCCGCCACCCACATACGGGTACGCCCACCGCTGTACCCCTCTTGGAAGGCACTTGAAAAAATGGACTGACTATTTGCGTCAGAGGCGAAATCCGCGCAATTGGTCACGCCGGTGGCGAAGACATATTGCTTATCGGGGTTGGGCCACGTGTACACGGCCAGTTTGCGGGCCTCGGTGCGGGCATGGAGTTCATCCGGGTTCGGGTTGATAACCGGGCTGGGCACCACGCCGTTGTAATAAGTAGCCCATTCCACGCGCTTGCTGGGGCCGTCAAACTTCATGATCACGGCATCATCATGGCCTGCAAAATCGCCAATGAACGGATCATAGTGCGCATTTCCCGGATCCACCGGAAAATCAGCAGCCAACGTGTGCCCGCAGGTATAGGCATTGCCATTTTCATCCGTTTCCACGCAGGTCAGTTCGTCATCGCCAGCGCCGCCCACGTAGGTGCTCCAGTTCATGTCGCGCTGGTCCGGGCCGCCGCCGCCCATGGCTGCGTATCCAATTTGAAGGACCAAGGGTAATGCAGGGTCATAATCCCCGAAGCTGAGCGTGGCGTATACAGTGCCGTTCTCATGCACCCATTGCGGAGTCCAAGGCACATCCACCATGGTCCCGCCGCTGGTCACTTGGTAGGCGGTGGCCTGTTTCAGTTCCACCCATTTGCCGCTGAGGTACACATTCAAGGAACCCAGCCAATCGATGCCCAAGCTGTCCTGCCCGTTGAACATCAGTTTGATGGCCGAGGGATTGCCGCCGGGGCGCACCACGAAGGCCATGCGCGGCCCGCCATTGCTGGCGTACAGGTGCATGTCGATGCGGTAGAGCACCTCCTTGTAAATGCCCCGGTAGTACGCGGGCACTAATTCCGTGGCATGCTCGCCGCGATAGTAATTGGCCAGGCCCGGCGCTGGCAGCAGCAACTGCGGGTTCTTGGGCTTTGCCCCGCTGAAGGCCATGTCCACCCGGTAGGAGGTGTCCGCAATGGCGCTGTCCATGAACATCGTGGCGTAGGTAAAGGATACCCGGCTGGAATCCCGAAGGTAGATGCCCACGGGCGAACCTTCAAAATAGGCTTTCACATCGCGCCGCTGGTTGCCGTCGGTATCATACACCTGCCCATTGTTCTTGCGCAGCACGTCCGTGCCTTGGTGCTCGCCGCCCAAGTGATCCGGCGGTATGTATTGGGCGAGGGCCATGCCGCATGCCAGAGAGGTGGAAAGAAACAGGGTGGCCGCCCGGTGCATGTTCCGTGCCGGTGAACTTGGTATATCGATCTGCATTGGTATGGGGGTTTGGGTGGATGCCTGAACTTCCATGAGCCGCAGAAACTTCGCTACGGTGAAGCGAAGGTTTCGGGGGCCGATCCCATAACAAGGGCCTATCCTGAATAAAATATGCCGCTGGTGAATAGTTTTGGCGCATCATGCGAAATCCTGGCGTGGAAGCGGAGAATGGGATCCTGATGGGTTCGAAACTGCGCATCCTGCGGGCCGCGCACAATTACACGCAGCAGTTCGTTGCCGAGGCGCTGGGCGTGGCGCAGCCCACGGTGAGCCGCTGGGAAAAGGATGAGGACCGGATCCACATCGGGGAGCTTCGCAAAGTGGCGGAGTTGTACAAGGTGAGCATGGAATGGTTGCTCAGCCCTGATCCATTTGTGCTGCACGTGCATGACAGCAAAGTGGAGCACGGGGCGAATGGCGCATACCATAACACGGTGCACGTGGTGCCGCAGGAGGTACTGGACCGGATAGCCGCGCAGTACGATGCACACATCGCATTGCTGCACAAGCTCGCCGACCGGCTGATGGACCTGCTGGGGGAGAAGACGCGGAAGGCCGAATAGCCGGTCGCTACTTCACCAACGCACGGTGCAGGAACTACAACTGGCGGAAGGAGATTCCTTCACTCCCTCACAAACACCCTTTTCACCCTGGGGCTGATGCTGGTGAGCGCTTCGTAGGGAATGGTGCCGAGGTCGCGTGCGTAATCCTGCACAGGGTGCTGAGGGGAGAACACAAAGGCATCATCGCCCGTTGCGCAAGGGATGCCGGTAACGTCCACCATGCACATGTCCATGCACACTGCGCCTACGGTGCGCGCTTCCTGGCCGTGGACCCACACGCGGCCGCGGCCTTCGCCGAGGCGGCGTGAAAGCCCGTCGGCATAGCCGATGGGCAGCACGGCGATGCGGGCCGGCTTGGTGAGCATGGTTTTTCGGCCGTAGCTCACACTTTCGCCTGCGGCCAGTTCCTTCAATTGGGCGATCACCGTGCGCAGCGTTTCCACCGGTCGCAGCAGGGCGGTCTCTTGCGCGTTCGCACCGATGCCATGCAGGCCGATGCCCAGGCGCACCATGTCCAACCGGGCTTCGGGGAAGCGCGTGGCGGCGGCGGAGTTGGCGATGTGCAGCAGGGGGGCGTAGCCCAGCGCACCGGCGAGCTGCGCGGACAACTCCCGGAAGAGCGCGATCTGCCCGCGTGTGAAGGCATCGTGCTGCGGGTCTTCGCTGGCGGCCAGGTGTGAGAAGATGCTGGCCACGCGCAGGTGCTTCGTGCTACGCAGCGCTTCCAGCAGTTCGGGCAGGTCCTCGGGCAGAAAGCCCAAGCGGTGCATACCGGTATCCAACTTCAGGTGTACGGCCGGCGCATCCGGCACGTGTGCCGCGAAGTCCATGGCTGCTTTCAGTGAGCATGCATCGTACACCTCGGCTTCCAGCTGGTAGCGGTGCAAAGTTTCCATGGGCACCGGCTCGGGGTTCATCACCAGTACCGGCGTGCGGACGCCCTGGCGGCGCAGCTCAATGCCCTCGTCGGCGTAGGCCACGCCGAGCCAGGCCACCTGTTCGTGCGCAAGGAAGCGCGCCATCTCCACTGCGCCGCTGCCGTAACCGCCGGCCTTCACCATGCCCATGATGCGCACCTGCGGCCCGCACAGCTCACGGTAGTGGTTCAAGTTGTGGCGCATGGCCTCCAGGTCCACCTCCATCACCGTGCCGTGCGTGCGTTCCTCCCAGCGCGCCACCACGCGTTCCAGCCCGAAGCTGCGGGCACCCTTCACCAACGTCACGGCGCCGTTCACCGGAGGCTCCGGCAAGGCGTGCAGCAACGCAACGGCATCGTCGAAGAAGCGTGTTCCCGCCGGGAACAGCGCGGCGTGTTCGCGCATGGCGGGGCCGATGGCGATCACGTGTTCCACGCCGGCCGAACGCAGCAGCCCGGTGATGTGCGCATGCCGTTGCTCCGGGGCCTCGCCGCTGTCGGCAATGTCCGAGAGCACCACCAGCTTGGTGCGCCCGGCGGCCGTGCGCGCCAGTTGGCCTAGGGCGATGGTGAGCGAGGCGAGGTCGTTGCTGTAGGCGTCGTTCAGCAGGGTGCCGTTGTTCAGCGCGGGCAGTGTTTCCAGCCGCATGCTCACGGGCCGCAATTGCCGCACGCGTTCGGCCACCTGTTCCCTGTTGCGTCCCAAGTGCAGCATCAGCGTGATGCAGTGCAGCGCGTTCTCCACCGAGGCCGCATCGCTGAAGGGCAGTTCAACGGGGAACGGCTCATTTTTCCAACGCAGTTGCAGTGTGCTGCGGTCGCCGTTGGCGTGTTCTTCCACGATGCGCAGGTCGGCATCGTGCTTGCGCCCCCAGCCCAGCAGCTGCACGCCGGGCAGCTTGTTCAGCGCCTCGCGCACCGCGGCGTGGTCGCTGCAGAACACCACGGTTTTGGCGCGGCGGAAGAGCTTGGCCTTTTCGTCGGCCTTGGCCGCATCGCTGGCGAAGTGCGCGCCGTGCGCCGGGCCGATGTTGGTGAAGATGCCGACGTCCGGTGCGATGATCCGCGCCAGCGCGTCCATCTCGCCCGGCTCGCTGATGCCCGCCTCGAAGAGGCCGAGCGTGTGCGTGCCGTCGATGGCCCACACGCTCAGCGGCACGCCCACTTGGCTGTTCCAGCTGCCGGGGCTGCGCACGATGCGTTCCTCTGGGGCCAGCAGTTGGTTCAGCCATTCCTTCACCACGGTCTTGCCGTTGCTGCCGGTGATGCCCACCACGGGCAGGTTGAACTGTGCGCGGTGCCACGCGGCGATGTCCTGCAAGGCCCGCAGCGTGTCGGGCACGGCGATCAGGCTATCGCCGGGAAGGGCCTGCACCGCACCCTGGCGCACCAGGAAAGCTTGCACCCCGCGTTCGCGCAGCTCGGGCAAATAGCGATGGCCGTTGTGGTGCTTTCCCTCCAGGGCGATGAAGAGGGTGCCCGCAGGCTCGAGGGGCTGGCGCGAATCGATGGCCAGTTGATGGACGGGCCGGTCGGGTCCGAGCAGCGTGCCGCCGGCGGCGGCGGCCAAAGCGCTGGCCAATGGTGCTGCTGGCATCAACTGAACAGGGTGTTCCGCTTGCCGTCCTTTTCCGCGCGTGCCGCTTGGTAGCACTGGCGGCAGAGCGGCTCGTAGCTTTCGGTCTCGCCCAGCAGGATCAGCCGATCGCTGCCGGTGGTGCGATGGCTGTAGTGGGCCAGTTCACCGCAGTGCAGGCAGATGGCGTGCACCTTGGTGACGTATTCGGCGATGGCCAGCAGTTGCGGCATGGGCCCGAACGGCCGCCCCTGGAAGTCCATGTCGAGCCCGGCGATGATCACGCGCACGCCGCTGTTGGCCAATTGTTCGCACACGCGGGGCAAGGCCTCGTCGAAGAACTGGGCTTCATCGATGCCCACCACCTGCAGCCCGGCGGACAAGGGCAGGATGGCCGCGCTGTGGGGCACGGGGGTGCTGGCGATGATGCGTTTGTCGTGGCTTACCACATCGCTGTCGTGGTAGCGGTTGTCGGTGGCGGGTTTGAAGATGCCCACCTGCTGCTTGGCGTATTCGGCGCGCCGCATGCGGCGGATCAGTTCCTCGGTCTTGCCGGAGAACATGCTGCCGCACACCACTTCGATCCAGCCCCTGCGCGGGTGGAGGCTGGCGCGTTGTTCCAGGAACATCGAAGGGAGGGCTGGGCCGGTTGCCGGAAGCGTCGCTGCCGGTCCTTTTTTTGTAAGCGGCACGAAATTAACGAATTTCGCAGGCCCCTGACCCCATGCCATGCCGCAGCCACGATCACCAGTACGGATGAATGAGCTGATCCGCTCCCTCCAGGAAGCGATGGGCCGGCTGGAGCTGGGAAAGCTGGACTTGGAGGAGCTGGAGCGGTGCACGGAAAACGCCCAGGCCGTGTACGAACGATTTGTGGTGCTGCGGCACAAGGCGCGTGAAACGGCGGTGACCGCAGGCATTGCAGCTCCGGCACCGGAGCCCGCTGCCCCGCCTGCGGCCTCGGTGCCGCCCATGGCCGCCATCCGCTTGGATACCCGCCCGCCGGAAGTGCACCCCCAGCAAACCTCGTTGATCGACGCGATCGCCGAAACGGAGCACGCGGCGCCACCGGACGTGGCAGGCCCGTTGCCGGAAGCACCGGTTGCTGCGGAAAGAGCCGGCAAGCAACCCGCCGCCAAACCCGAAAGCGGCAAGGCCGCACCGCTCTCCCCGGTGGATCGCCCCGTTACCGTGGCGGACAAGTTGGAGCAGGCGCCGGTGGCCGACCTGCGCAAGGCCATCGCGCTCAGCCAGAAGTTCTGGTTCGTGGCCGAACTGTTCGGTGGCGACCGCAAGCGCTATGAAGATGCACTGGACGCCCTCAATGCCATGAACGCCGCGGACGCCGCGCACCATTACTTCAACAACGAAGTGATCGCCAAGCTGCCCAAGGCCCCGGCCGAGGAAGTGACCACGGCGTTCACCGACCTATTGCAACGCCGCTTCCACTGATGCGCGCACCGCTGCTGTTCGCCACCCTCTTGATCGCGGCTGCCGCAACGGCCCAGGAACCGCCCCCGGTGAGGGAGCGGGCCATGCGCTTTGTGGACACCCTGGCCGGACCGGCCATGCACGGCCGCGGCTACGTGAACGGCGGCGACAGCCTGGCGGCCGAATGGATCGCCAAGCAGTTCGACCGCATCGGCCTGGCCAAGCTCAACGGCACCCGCTTTGAGCCGTTCTCCTTTCCGGTGAACGCCTTCCCGGACAGCATCCGTTTTTCCGTGGACGGGCGGCAGCTGGAGCCCGGCGTGGATTTTCTCGTGGACCCCGCCTCGGGCACCGCCAACGGCACCTTCAGGCTGGTGCACCTCACCCTGCGCGACCTGTTGACCCCGGAGCGCAAGGCCTTGACCTTGGGCGTGGTGATGGGCCATGCGGTGGTACTGCACTTCCCGCCAACCACCGATGCGGATACGCTGGCGCTGTATGCCGCCTTGGAAAAGGAACTCTCCCGCACGGTGCCCGTGATCCGCATGGGCGGCGCTAAACTTACCTGGAGCGTGGCCTCCACACAGGCCCGCAACGCCATCATTGAAGTGCGCGAGGGCCTGCTCACGGACACCGCCGCCATGGCCACCATCCAAGTGGCCAACCGCTTCATCCCCAAGCACCGCGCCCGCAACGTATGGGGCGTGGCCAAGGGCAGGGGCAAGGACTGGCTGCTGGTCACCGCCCACTACGACCACCTGGGCCGCATGGGCCAGGCGCTCTTCCCCGGGGCCAACGACAACGCCAGTGGCGTGAGCATGCTGCTCAGCCTGGCCGAATGGTTCAAGAAGCACCGGGCCAAGACCAACATCCTCTTCGTGGCCTTCGCCGGGGAAGAAGCCGGCCTGCGCGGCAGTGAATGGTTCGTGGTGGACCGCCCGCTTGACCTCGCCCGCGTCAAACTGGTGATCAACCTGGACCTCAACGGCACCGGCGAGGAAGGCATCACCGTGGTGAATGCCACCGAACAGCAACAGGCCTACAACGAACTGCTCACCATCAACACCCGCACCAAGGCCTTGCCCCAAGTGAAGGCGCGGGGGCCTGCCTGCAACAGCGACCATTGTCCCTTTGCCAAGAAGGGCATCCCGGCCATCTTCATCTACACCATGGGCGGCGTAAGCCACTACCACGACGTGTATGACCGTTCGGAAACCTTGCCGCTCACCAAGTTCGATGGGCTGTACCGAACGCTGGTGGCATTGATCGGGGGGATGAAGTGAGCGGGGTCCGCAGCGCCAAGCCTGGAATCACGTACTTTTAGCATCCTGCACGTAACGCGAAGCATTTACGTGGGATCATCAAACGGGCCATGACCGAAAAGCTTACCTTATCCGTGCCGCCCAAGTTCAAGCGCAAGGCGCATTTGCTCAGCCGCAGGCGCAAGAAGAGCATCAGCGCGTTGTTCGTGGAGTTCGTGGAGCGTGAGGCGAAGCGGGAGAAGGATCCGTTTGAAGGGCTCGATGGCGTGTGGGAGGGGCGGGACATTACCCTGGAACAGTTGCGGGAAAAGGCATGGAGCCGGTCTTGATCGATACCAGCATCCTGATCGGCCGCATGAGGCGTGAACAAGCGGCATTTGCGGCATCCGGCCGCATGGAAGGAAGACAGCTAGTTATCCGTGACGTAGTGATGGCGGTGATCTTGGCCGGTGCGCGGAACAGGGCCGAATTCGAAAGGCACCATGCGCAAATGACAAACAATTTCACCATTCTCCCCTCTGGCATGGAGGTGAGCAGGCATTTTCGAGAGATCATGACCGCGATCACGCCGCAACACGGTGTTCATTTGGCCGATCATTTGATCGCGGCCACGGCACTTGCGCATGATGTACCGCTGCTCACCCTGAACGCCAAGCATTTCAAGGGGATCAAGGGCCTAAGGCTGGTATAAGTGCACGTGGAGGCCGGCGCACCATGGCCAAGCCGGTTCGGTGACGCACATTCCACCCCATGAAGGATCCCATCATATTGAACACAGGTGGCACCGGCGGCAAGCTCTTCCTGGTCCCCACGCCCATCGGCAACCTGGAGGACATCACCCTGCGGGCCGTGCGCATGCTGGGCGGAGTGGACGCCGTGATCGCCGAGGACACGCGCACCAGCGGTGTGCTGCTGAAGCACCTCGGTATCAACAAGCCGTTCATCGCCTTCCACATCCACAACGAGCACCAGGTAACGGAGCGGTTGGTGCAGCGCATGCTGGCAGGTGAATGCTTCGCCTTGGTGACCGATGCCGGCACGCCGGCCATCAGCGACCCCGGCTTTTTGCTGGTGCGCGCAGCAGTGAAAGCAGGCCTTGCGGTGGAAACGCTGCCCGGGCCCACGGCGTTCGTACCCGCGTTGGTCAACAGCGGCCTGCCCTGCGACCGCTTCACCTTCGAGGGCTTTTTACCGGTGAAGAAAGGCCGCCGCACGCGCATCGCGGAACTGGCCACGGAGCCACGCACCATGGTATTCTACGAAAGCCCGCACCGCATGGCGCGCACGTTGATGGAGCTGGCGGAAGCCTTCGGTGCGGAGCGCCCGGCGAGCATCAGCCGGGAGCTCACCAAGGTACATGAGGAAACCTTGCGCGGAACGTTGGCCCAGCTGGCGGAACACTTTCGGCAGCACCCTCCAAAGGGGGAATTCGTGCTGTGCGTGGCAGGAGCGTGACGAAGCGCAGGTTGCTCCGTTCATAACCCGCCTCGGGGCCCTGCACGGACAAGCCCGCAGCAGCCTACCTTTCGTTACTGCCTCGAACATGCGCATCCCGCTGCTCCTTGCTGCCCTGTGCTACGCTCTTGCCGCCCCGGCACAGAACCTCCTGTACCGCAGCTACGGCGACTTCGCGGAGCACCGTGGCCAACCTGTTGGCGGCCCGATCGATGTGGAGCCGCACTGGGGCCGATTCGTGGTGGTGTATGTGCAGGACGGGCGCAGGCAACGCATCCCGGCGCGCAAGCTCTGGGGGTTTATGAACCAGGGGGCCTTTTATCGGATCGAGCGGGAGGCCGGCCTGCCGGTGCGCCTGATGGCCCAAGGAGCCATTGCCTACTGGGAGAACGGCTTGGCGCACCTGCGCATGCAGCGCGATTCCACCGAGGCCGCCACCATCGAGTTCGGCCATGCCGCCTACCTGAGCCGCGATCTGCAGGGCAACATTGTGCCCGCAAGCTTTCCCGCCGATGATGCCAAGTCGGCTTCGGCCAAGTTCAAGGCCGCTTGGCCGGTGTACCACGACCTGCTGGAGCGCATCGGCAATGGCGGGGACATGGACCGCATGCGCCAATTGGTGGTGGAGTATGAGGTGGCCGTGGAGGAAGGACGGGCTCCGGGCCCATGAATTTGGCAATTCGCCAATGCGGCAATTCTCCCGCACTCGCTCACGTGTTCCACCGCGAGCATTCGCTCGGCTTTTTGCCGAGCGAGGGTGCCTTAATAGGGCCTCCGGCCCGTCTAAAAACCACCACGCGCCCGCGGTTGCAACGCGGGCGAAGATCGCGGCGCGCTTGCAGCGCGCACATTGAACCACGCTCTTCCCCTGCTTTAGCTTTCCCCCATGCAAGCCTGGCAGCTCACAACCCATGGCATTCCCGCCAAAGCGCTCGCCATGCGCGAACTTCCCGACCCTGTACCTAAGCCAGGCCAAGTGCTCATCCGCAGTGAAGCCTTCGGCCTGAACTACGCCGATGTGATGGCCGTGAAGGGCCTGTACCGCGAGGCACCGCCCGTGCCCTGCGTGCTGGGCTACGAGGTGGTGGGCCGCGTGGAGCGCTGCGGCGCCGCCGTGCCAGCCGGCTTGCTGGGCAAGCGCGTGCTGGCCTTCACCCGCTTTGGCGGCTACGCCGAACTGGCCTGCACGGACCACCGTGCGGTGGCGGAGATCCCCGAAGACCTGGAGGCCGGAAGGGCATTGGCCATGGCCACCCAAGGCGCCACCGCGTGGTACATGGCCATGGACGCTGTGCGTGTAAAACAGGGCGACCGCGTACTGGTGCACAGCGCGGCGGGCGGCGTGGGCCAGTTGCTGGTGCAGATCGCGCTGCGGCAGGGCTGTGAAGTGTTCGCGGTGGCCGGCGGTGCGGAAAAACGGGCCTACCTCAAGGAGCTCGGCGCACAGCATGTCATCGACCGGAAAGCAGGCGACTACGCCGGGGAAGTGGCCACGCTGCTGGGAAACGAATGCTTGGACGTGAGCTTCAACGCGGTGGGCGGCACCACCTTCAAGAGAGACCTTTCGCTGCTGGGCCCCGGTGGTAGACTGGTGCTGTTCGGCGGCGCAGAGCGTGGCAAAGGCGGCGCGTTCGGCGATCTTCGTTTCGCTTGGAACATGGGCTTCGTAGTCCCCATTTTCCTGATGATGCGCAGCAAAAGCCTGATCGGCGTGAACATGCTGCGGCTCAGCGACCGCAAGCCGCAATTGGTGGCTGAGGCCATGCACGGGGCGCTCGCCGCCATGGCTGCAGGCGGGCTGCGGCCCCGGGTCCATCCGCTATTACCAGCCGATCAACTGCCGCAAGCGATGGACTTGCTCGGCTCGGGAAAGAGCATCGGCAAGGTGGGCGTGCGGTGGGGTTGACGCCGGTGTTCGATCAGCGGCCGCGTTCCCGCCAGGCGCGCTCCAGCGCCTCGCGGTGCTCCGGCGCGGCAATGGCGATCAGCGCCTTCGCCCGCTGCTCCAGGTTGCGGCCATAGAGGTAGGCTACGCCGTGCTCGGTGGCCACGTAGTGCACATGGGCCCGGGTGGTCACCACGCCGGCACCTTGCCGCAGGTACGGCACGATCTTGCTTTGCCCCTTGCCCGTGGTGCTGCACATGGCAATGATCGGCTTGCCGCCCTCGCTCAGCGCCGCGCCGCGCATAAAATCCATCTGCCCGCCGACACCGCTGTACTGGTAAGTGCCGATGCTGTCCGCGCACACCTGCCCGGTGAGGTCCACCTCGATCGCGCTGTTTACTGCCACCACCTTGGGGTTCTCGCGGATCACTTTGGTGTCGTTCACGTACTGCACGTCCAAAAAGGCGAACGACGGATTGTCGTCCACCAGGTCGTACAGCCTGCGGGTGCCGAAGGCGAACGCCGTGACAATGCGCCCGCGGTGCTTCTTCTTGCGCGCATTGGTGATCACCCCGCGCTCCACCAGTTCGATGATGCCGTTGCTGCACATCTCCGTGTGGATGCCCAGGTCTTTGTGGCCGCCCAAGGCGCCCAGGATCGCGTCGGGAATGGCGCCGATGCCCATTTGCAGGGTGGCGCCGTCGTCGATCAGGCCGCTCACGTGGCGTGCCACGGCCTGCTCGGCAGGGCCGATGGAGGCGGCGTAATCCACCTCGGGCAGGGCATCATCCACTTGCACCAGGGCGGCGAAGCGGCTGGCATGCACCTGCCCGTCGCCCAGGGTGCGCGGCATGTTCGGGTTCACCTGCGCGATCACCGTGCGCGCGTTGCGCACCGCGCTGCGGGCGATGTCCACACTGGTGCCCAACGAGCAGAAGCCGTGTTTGTCCGGCGGTGAAACATGCACCAAGGCCACGTCCAGCGGCAGGATGCCCTGGTCGAACAAGCGCGGGATCTCGCTCAGGAACACCGGCACGTAGTCGCCGTGAGGGCCGGCCACCGTGCTGCGCATGTTGGCGGATACGAACAAGGCGTTCAGGAAGAACGAGCGCTGCACCTCTGGCCGTTCGAAGCCCAGCTCACCGAAGGTGCTGATAGCGGTGAGCTCCACATCGCGCAGTTCCGCATGCCTGGCCAGCAGCGCATGCACGAGCCGCACCGGTGTGGCCGCGCTGCCTTGAAGAAAGACGCGGTCGCCGCTGTGCACCATGCGCACGGCCTGCTCAGAGGGCATCCAGGGTAGTTCCATGCCGCAAAATTCAGACCTGTGCCGGGCAGGCCGGGTGACAACAAACAGCTTGTGGGATGACGGATCTACTCCTCTTCGTCGGCGGCCTTGCGATCGTTCTTTGCAGGCTGCTCCCCGCCCTCGCGGAGCACCTCATGCAAGGAGCCCGGGGGCAGGGTGGGGGAGAAGGGATCGGTGCTTTCGTTGCCCAAGGGCCGCGGCTCGCGGTCCGGTTCCGGCAAGTGTTTCTTGTGCATGGCGCGCGGGATTTGTACCGTACAAGGTACGCAACGGCAACGAACCGGGCGTGCTGCGGGCAGGGCTATTGCCTCTTAATGTCTGGCCAGAACCGGGAATATTGTGCGACCCTGTCAGGGTCGAACGTCCATTTATCAGGAGATTGCTACGATGTTTGACCCCGGCGGGGTCAATTCAAGAGATGTCGGCATGTGACCCCGATGTGGGTCACACAGCGTAGAACCCGCATTCCGCGCGTCGATCGACCCTGAAAGGGTTGCACACCAAGGGAATCTCAACATGGATGAAAAGAGGCGAGAGCCCTGGTACTGCAGGCAGGATACCTTTGCACCGCATGTCCACCACCCTGCAACCTGTACCGTTCCCGCAATGGGGCCTGGGCTTGGAACGGCCCATGCTGATCGCCGGGCCGTGCAGCGCCGAAAGCCGTGCGCAGGTGCTGGCCACGGCGGACGGCATCCTGCGTGAAGCGCCCCAAGTGAACGTGTTCCGTGCGGGGATCTGGAAACCGCGCACCCGCCCTGGCGGGTTTGAGGGCATCGGTGAAGCGGCCTTGCCCTGGTTGGCCGAAGTGAAGCAGCGCACCGGCTTGCACACCATGACCGAAGTGGCCACCCCGGATCATGTGGAAGCCGCACTGAAGGCTGGCGTGGACATGCTCTGGATCGGTGCGCGCACCACGCCCAATCCGTTCAGCGTGCAGGCCATCGCCGATGCGCTTGCGGGCGTGGACATTCCCGTGTTCGTGAAAAACCCGGTGAACCCAGACCTGCCTTTGTGGATGGGTGCATTGGAACGCTTCCATGCTGCGGGCATCCGGCGGTTGGCCGCAGTGCATCGCGGCTTCCACTGGTTCGGCGCATCGCCCTACCGCAACCGCCCCATGTGGGAGCTGCCCGTGCGCCTCAAGGCCGCATGCCCAGCGCTGGAACTGATCGGCGACCCCAGCCACATCGCCGGCGACCGGACGCTCCTTGGCAGCGTGGCCCAACAAGCCCTGGACCTCAACTTCAGCGGGCTGATGATCGAGGTGCACCACGCACCGGCCGAGGCCAGGAGCGATGCCGCCCAGCAGATCACGCCGAAGGAATTGGCGGCGCTGCTCGGCAACCTTTCATTCCGCCGTTCTTCGGCCGCCCCCCACCTGCGCGATGAGCTGCAAGAGCACCGCGACCTGATCGACCGCTTGGACGAGGAGATCCTGCAGAAGCTCGCCGCCCGCATGGAGATCGCCGAGCGCATCGGCGCCTTCAAGCAGGCCCACAACATCGCCATCCTGCAACCCGAGCGCTGGCGCCGCATCATGCAGGCCCAGCACGCGTTGGGCCGGGCGCTGGGCTTGGCTCCGGCCTTTGTGCAGGCTGTGATGGACGCCGTGCACGACGAGAGCATCCGCAAGCAGACCGCCGTATGGGAGCGCGCCAGGGCATCGCAGCCCCACCCGCCGCAGGGCAGCCCGGCCGCAGTGAATGACGCGGACAACCGCACCTCCTGAGGTACCGCACAAGTGCCGCGCGATCGCTTGGGGTTGTGTCGTCGGAAGTGGTGGTGCTACCATCACTTCCCTGATCCGATCCCGGCCAACAACACCTTCCGGGCTCCCGAGGCGAGGGGCTCCCGCCCGGGGCCTCCCGGGCGAAGTACCCATTTCCGGGTAGTTGCATGCGCTTTATGGCGGCTTACCTTTAGGGCACCCCAAATACCCCCATCCCATGTATCCACATTCACCAGCTCCCATCTCTCTCTCTCTCTCTCTCTCTCTCTACGGCGGCGTGGCTTCTAACGGCTACTACAGCCATGGCCCAGCCGTACTACATACCGCCTGACCCCTGGGGCGACGGCGACAACGCCAATTACAGCGTGTGGCCGAATGCAGGGCAGGTGGTGGACGACCAAGGCAATGCCGTGCCGGGCATTTCTTATTACACGGAAGGTGGCGTACAGACCTATTTCCGCCAAGATGGCCTGTTCTCCTTGGTGTACAACAGCCCGGACAGCACCGCAGGTTTGGATACCCTTCGTCGGTTCGATGTGGCTTTTGCCGGCACCAAAGCCAACCACCCGGACCCTGTTGCCAGTTCTGCGTGCAGCCACCATGCCAACTTCTACCTGCCGCAGTGCGGACCCAATGGCGCAGCCAACGTGCAGCCATACGGAAAGCTGAGCTACTTGGAGGCCTTCCCCGACATCGACCTGCATTTTTACAGCGGCCAGCATGGGCAGAAAATGGCCTATTGCATCCGGCCCGGTGGCTCGCCCAGTGACATTCAACTGCATGTTCAAGGGCAGGACAGCATGGCCGTGGACACCGCTGGCAACTTGATCCTGCTGCTGGCGGGCCGAAGTCTCACGTTGCCTGCCGCAACGGTGTACCAGGCGGACAGCCTCGGCAATGTGATCCCCGTGAATTGGACGGCCAATTACGTGGTGGACAATGGCACTGGCATGGTGTCCTTTACTTCCGGCGTTTTCGATCATGACCTTCCGCTGGTGCTGGTCATCGGCCCGCAGGCCATGATACCCTGCTGCACCTACGATACCCCCGGCCTCTGCTGGAGCACCTTCTATGGGGCCGAGTTGTACGATTTCCCCAAGGATGTGAAGGCCGATGCCGCGGGCAACATCTACGTGGCCGGGCGCTCCACCTCTGCTTGGGCCAATTTCCCGCATTTGAGCGGGGTCTTAACCCCACAATCAATCGGTACGAGCGTGGCCACCCTCACCAGGTTCAATGCCAACCACGAATTGATCTGGACCAACTACCAAGGTGGAAACAACCCCGGCAATGGCAATAGTGAAAGCTCCGGCGCTTCGGTGGCCGTGGATGCCGCCAACAACCGGGTGTACCTGGCCGGAAACACCGATGCACAAGATTTTCTTACTTGGCCATTGGCCGGGGCGTACAACGACCAAAGCAGCAACAATACCCTGTCCAAAGGGTTTGTTTGCCGGTATTCAAACACGGATGGCGCCATTCAATGGTCCACCTACATCGGGGCTGGCAACGTATGGGTGCAGGCGATCGACCTGGTGCCTTGGAATGGGCGGATCGCCATTTCCGGGGTGGTGCAAGGCAACACATTGCCGCCGGGCGCCTTTCTGCCACCGTTCGGCAACTACCAGTACAGCAGTAACCATGTCCAACGGGATGCCTTCCTGGCCTTCTTCGAGCCGGACTGCAGTGTGGATTGGTGCGCCTACTACGGTGGCGTAGCCGCTGAGGACTTTGCCATTGTGCGGTGCACCGGCAAAGACCTGGTGCTGGCGGGCAATACCCGGAGCAACGGCCTGCCCGTGCAAGGACCGGTCGGCAGTTTTTTGGAGAATTACCATAGTAACCGGGACGTGTTCATTGCCCAGTTCAGCGAAACGGGCCTGCTGGAATGGTCCACTTATTTTGGCGGTGCAGGCAATGAAAGCCTGGCCCCACAAGGCATGGCAGCGCCCCGGGACCTGTTCATCACGGGCACGTCCGGAACCTTGCCCACCTTGGTGAACGGCCCTGGCTGGTTCGATAATGTGCCCGCCGCAACCGGCCGCAACGGGTTCATTGCCCGCTTCGGATCGGACAGCCATGTGGCCCAGTGGATCACTTACCTGGGTGAAGGACCCGTGTTCACGGACCTTGGCGGCAATCAGCAGCTCATGCACAGCCCTTCGTGCATCACTACCCTGGAGAACAACGGCACCCAGGTGACCATCGGAGGGTACACAAATGATGCAACGCTGCCGTTGACCTCCGTGAACGGCATGTACTACCAGCCGAACTTCGTTCCCGATGCCAGCGCCCAGTTCAACAACAAGGATGGTTTCCTTATCCGTTTCGATGGGCAGCAGCAGGTGCAGTGGTGCACCTATTTCGGCGGGCAGGGGGGCGGCTTGTACATACCGGAAAATATGACCGGCTTGGCCGACCTGGGCACCAGCTTGTATGCGGTAGGCTATACTTCCCAGCCCACCGGCCAGGTGCAAACGCCCATACCGCTCGCAGGCATAACATGGGGTGCCATGTTCTTCAATGAGAACTACAACTTCGATGGAACCAGCGGAGACTATTCGGACGGTTTCATTGTGCAGTTCTGCAATGACAACCCCACCTTCAAGAGCCTGAATAATGGCATGGAGGAACAGCTTTCCGGAACTGCTCTGCGAACGGTGTGGTCTCCCTCCGGTGAGCTCACCTTGTTGGGCCTTACGGACGGCATGCACGCGCTGCGGATCTACGATGCCCAAGGGCGCATGGTGCTGGAGCGTTGGGCAAGCAGTGCGGCGGGCCGCAGCGAAGGCATACTCTTCACTGGCCAACCCTCCGCGCTGTACTTGGTAGTAGTGGACAACCAACGCACCGCGCGGGTGGTGCCCATGCGCTGAGCCATGACTGCCAAGAAAATCCTTCGTGCCGCCGTGTCCGCCTTGGTCCTGGCCGCCGCGCCGCCCGCCTTTTCCCAATGGGAGGGTGCGGCCATCAACCCGACCAGTTTGAGCCTGGTGTATACCGATAGCCTGCACGACTGGCTGCTGGCGGCCGTGTATGGCCAACCGATGACGATCAACGATTCGGCCTATCTTCCCTTGTTGCGGTACAACGGCCTGGCTTGGGACACCTTGGGCCTGTTCGGGCACTACGTATATACGGCGGTGGTGTACCATGATACCTTGTTCGTAGGAGGGGGGGGGGTGGCTACGTGATGAACGGTACCGCAGCAAGCATTGCCTATTACGCCAATGGGGCCTGGCACCCGTACGGTGCATTCACCTATGATGTGGGCCATGGCCTGGTACAACGCCTGCGCGTAGTGGTTGACACGCTCTATGCCATGGGCCCGTTCAAATACGCCGACGGGCAGTTCTGCCAGGGCCAAGGCACTCGTGGTGGATGGGTCGTCCAGCGTGCCGTGGAACAGGTAATAGGTGCCCGGATGGTCCGGTTTGGGCAGGATCAAGCTGCCCTGGCCAATGTGCAAGCCATTCGGGTAGAGGGAGGTGTACCAGGCGGGGTTGAGCCCGGCGCCGTTCAGCATGGTATCGCCGGTGGCGTTGGCGATGTAGGCCCCGTTGGTGCTGAAGAGCAGGTTTCCGGCGGTGTCGGTGATGTTGGCGTTGGTCCTGAAAAAATCGATCTCGCGGTCCACGGTGGTTATTTCCTTGCCTCCTGAAAGGAAGTCGAGGTCCACCCCGCCCCAAGGAGGTGGGGATTCATCTTCAACCCCCCCATCCAGAGGTTGTTCACCCCTTGGGCATGGAGGCTGCAGACCGGTGCAAGCAGCACAAGCACAAGCGCGGCAAGCAAAGTTACCAGGTGGTTCCGTTCCATGGCCGCAGGATGGTTCATGGGTTGATGGCGCGGGTCATCGCCCCTCCCGCACCAACACATAGCGGAACCGCGCGTCCAATTTGCCCGCATCCAAGGTGTCCAACATCGGTTGGGTGATGCGCAAGGGAAACAGCGAAGCGTTCACCGGGTTGGCCATCAGCTTCAGCCAATCGGCTTGTGGCACGTCCATGGGGCGGTTGGCCAAGAGCACGGTCCTTGTTTCAGCGTTAAAGCCCTCAAGCCCCGGCCGCTTAAGTGTGGGCTCCGGTTGCTGAGCCGCGGCCAGGAAGGGTGCGAATGCCAGCAGGAAGGCGAAGATGCGGTGGTTCATGGCGCTGTTATGATCAGCCGCGTGCCCATGCTTTCCAACCCCCAGCGCAGGCTGCATTGGTACATCCCCGCTGCCCGCCCGTGCAGGTCCAGCGCATGCACGGTGCTCCACTGCGGTATGCGTTCGTGCAACACCATGCGGCCGGCAAGGTCCCGCAGCTCCAACCAGCCCACCCCGGCATGTGCAGGGTAGTCCAGCACAAAGCGCCCATCGCTGGGATTGGGCGAGGCCCGCACCACCCCCCTCTCCCCCGGAGAGGGGCCGGGAATGCGGGTGGCAAGGTCCAAACTATCGCACACGCTGCCCACCACCGGCCCTAAAAAATAGTTGGGGTGGTTGGGCAGGGAGTTGAAGAAAAGTCTTGGCAGCACCACCCCGTGCTGCTCCATGTTGCAGGCCAAGCCCGGATCGTCGGGGTTGTGGATCACATGCAGCCGCAGGGTGCTGTTGCCGGTGGATATGTATACTTTACCATCCGGGGCCAATTGCGCCAGATCGAATGTGGTGGCAAAGGGGGGGAAAGGGGAATAGAAACTGTCCCATGCCGCGATATGCACCATGGAGGCCTCAAGGTCGGGGGCCTCGGTATCGAATTGGTACACGTCAAGCGTGGAGGAAACATACAAGTAGCGACTGTTGGGCGAGAAGGCGGCACCGCCCCCGAAGTTCGAATCATCTATCGGAATATGCACGGGGTTGGCCAGCAGCCCCGTGCATCGGTCGAAATCGAAGACCTCCAAGTCGGTATTTGAGCCATAGTAATAGGCGAACCTGCTGCCATCGGGCGAAAAGCAGACCTGGCCGACATCACTGGGGCGGATTTCGCCGATGGCCTGCATGCCGTCCAAGTTCACCCCGTAGGGTGTGACTAAGATGCGGTAGTAGATGTTCGTATCGTTCTTATGGCAGAACACCCACCAATCGCGGCCATTGGCATGGCGCACCGCGGTGATCTTGCCCGTGTTCAAGGTGTCGGCGATCAACACCTGGTTCTTGTTCACCACACCGCCCAAGCCGCCGTCCAAGGCCATGTCGATGGTGGTGAGGTATAGGAAAAGTGCGTTCGAGTTGGGTGCGTCGTCCAAGGTGCCGTGAAAAAGGTAATACATCCCTAGTTCATTCGGCTTGGGCAGGATCATACTGGACTGTGAAAGATTCAACCCATCTTGATAGAGTGAAGTGTACCAACTTGGGTTGAGCCCATCGCCGTTCAGCATCGTATCGCCGGTGGCATTGGCGATGTAGGCCCCGTTGGTGCTGAAGAGCAGGTTTCCGGCGGAGTCGGTGATGTTGGCGTTGGTCCGCGAGAAATCAATCCCTCGGTCAACTGCTGCGATGACGGCACTACCGGAACTGAATTCCAGGTCCACACCACCGAAATTGGGGTTTGGTGAAGCATTTTCATAGCCGCCCATCCAAAGGTTGTTCACCCCTTGGGCGTGGAGGCTGTAGACCGGTGCGAGCAGCACAAGCACAAATGGCCACAGAACAACGCCTAAGGACTTATTGCTTCTTTTCATTTGCCGGAAGCATTGCGTACAACGGACCATTTGCCAAGGCCTGCCAAACCGGTGGATGTAACTACGCGGTAGTGGTACATTCCAGGCGACAGCCGGCCGATGCCGAAGGATGTACGAGGTTGGTCAGGGGAAACGGCCATGCGCATCACTTCCTTGCCTAACGCGTTGTAGAGTACAAGGGTCCCAGGCTCTTCCAAAGGTTCTTCCAAGACCAAGGTCGCCTCGTCCCATGCGGGGTCGGGCACGATGCCGATGGCACTTGCGTCCTCCGCTATCGTACTCTTCACGATGATGCCGTGGGGCAGGCAAAGCAAGGGGTCATCGAAGGCGTAGCCATCATCAATGGTGCGGTACAAGGAGCGCGCCTGGTAGACCGCATTGCCGCCCACCATGGGGCATTGGTTGGCAATGGCGAAGAGGGTGTTCGTTTGGTCCGTCGTAAAGCCTTCCACCTCTTTGGCGATCACGGCCAAGTAGAGCTTGTTCACCGCCTTTTGGTTCGCCTCGATCAGTTCCGTTGTTCCGATGCCATCATTGGCGGATCCCGCGCTATCGGCGTTTTGCACTTTGGAAGCGCGGGCCGCATCCAAAGCGGTGGAGTTCCACGTGGTGAGGGTTTGGATGTTCTGGCGGTAACCGTCCATGCCGGCGATGACCGCATTGCGCTCCGCCGCTGTTAACGTGGTATCGTCCAACAGGGCCATTTCGTCTTTCACCTGGTTCATGTGTACCTCGATCTGCACCCGGTTGGCCTGCAACTGCGTTACCACCGTGCTGTCCATGTGATAGAGCGCCGATCGGTCGTCGCCGATCGCCTTGAAGGCGGCGATGGTGCTGCCCTGCAATTCGAGGTGGAAGTCCGCCATGTCCGGTAGGCTGTCCAACAAGGCAGGGTCATCATCCAACTTTTGGTACAATCCGCCGCTCAGCATCCATCGGCTCTCCTCGGTATAGGGGTCGTTCCCCAAACTATCGGCGGCGATCTGTTCGTCCAGGTCAGTAATGCCCTCCTGGCCTGCCTGGGCGGCGGCAAATTGGCTGCAATAATCAACGCCCTGCCCGTTGGAGCATGCGAAATTGGCACCGGGTGCTAGTTGAAACCACTGAATCGGCTCCCACGAAGGCGGCTCGGTGCTTCCGCCGTTGATTGTGGCCGGGTTGTACATGAACTTGAATAGTTGAGCATTCTGAATATTCTCATACCATGCCCCCCACCCCCCAGCGGCGGGCGGGTCAAACCACAAATTGCCCTTGCGCTCCTGGGTACCGATCAGGGCATTCGCCGAAAGGTGCAGCCCCCACTTGTGGCGGTGGAACTCGTTGCCGCGCACCAGGGGGTTGCCCGTGGCCGCGCCGTTGAAGAGCAAGCCGTTCGCGGTATTGTCCACCACGTTGCAACTGACCTTGGGCGCGATGCCCATATTGCTCAGGATGGCGGCCTGGTTCTCGTTGGGGAAGCTGGTGCTGCTGGCGCCGGTTATGGTGTTGCAGCTGATCTCGGGGGTCCGCGAGCCGTTGTTGGCGATGCCGTACCAGTTGAAGGAATTGCTGGCCATGGTAAGGGTGTTGCCGGCCACCAACCATTTGCCGGCGCTCAGCAGGCCGATCCCCACGCGCGAGGCCTGCTTGGCGTTGAAGAGGATGGTGTTGTCCACGATCCTCGAATCGTTGTTGGGTTCCTGGGCCTCGTTCACCACGATCCCGAAACAGTAGGGATAGGGTCCGCCGTTCACGTTCCCGAAATCGATGGTGTTGTCCTGCACCAGGAATTGGGTTGCCCCGCCGTTCATGCGCAGGTCCATGCCATGGTAGTCGGCATCGATGTAGTTGGCCGAGAGCTCCACGGTGCGGTTCGCGCTGTTGCTCACCCGGTAGCCCACGCCCACGTCCACCATCTTGTTGTTTCTGCTTTTCACGTTCGCGAACTCGGTAACGATGCCCAAGGCGCAATCCTCGAAGCTGGGACTTCCGTTCTGCCCGAAGCCCAGTTGGTCCAGGATGCTGTTCTGCCCCTTCAGGTAAATGCCCGCACTGGTGCCATAAGCGGCATCGGGCTGGATGTTCCTGAAGGTGAAACCCTCCACGTCCAGATTGCAATTGTTGCCCACGATGCCCATGCCCATGCCGTCGATCACGTTACCGCCCCCGGTAAGGTCCACCACCGCTTTGTTCGCATCCACGGCGGCATAGCCCACGCTGCCCACTGCGGTGGTTTGGCCGGGGTATGGCTGGGCCAATGTGCCACTGCTATGGAAGGTGTTCCCGATCACCGATACGGCCACATCGTTCTGCGGCACACCGGGTACGGCGGGTATGTACAAGGTGGTGCGGTTGTCCACGAACTGGCTTTCTTTCAATACGACCGTGGAGCCATCCAATGCCGTCACCACGTTCTCCGCATCCTTGAACGTGCTGTTGAACAGACGAACAATGGAGTTCTCTTTCGCCGTGATGGTCTTCCACATTCCATCCAAGCAGCGTTCCATGGTCACGTTGTCGGTACGGAAAAAGCGTCCGGTTGCACCGTGATCTCGGCACCGGGTTTCATGTACACCGTGGTATTGGAGATCAGCAGCTCATTGTCCACGACAAATACGCCTTCAATGGCCAAGGTGGTGTTGGAAATAGTGGTATTGGCCGGGGTGCCAAGGCTGCTTGACAGTGTGTTGTTCGCGACGGTGATATCCGCCGGGCAGCAAGTGGGATCAAGGAAGAGCACCTTGCTTTCCCAAGGCTGCAAGGCCACGGCCACATCGCCGGGATAATGGTTGCCGTATACATCGCTCCAGCACTGGCCGGCCACGCCGGGGATGAAGCTGCCGCCCGCGTTTTGCGTACTTGGATCGGCTATAGGGCAATTGTACCGGAGGATGTGCTCCTGGGCGATCTGCTGGTCGTAGTCGGGCTCCAGCACCACTTTGGCCACCTGCACATCATCCAGGTAAAGGGAGGAATTGGGTTGGGCCTCTGCCGCATATTGCAGGTCCTGGAAGGCCGTGAGCAGCACGTCCGCAGGGGCCGTGGTCTGCATGTTGTTGGCATCGCCGAGCAGTTCATAGTTCCTCCACTGGTCGGTAACACCGAAGATATTGGGCCGCTGGTATTTGTCGGTGGTGTTGTAGAGCGGTGTTTGCTGTAACGCTGTTGCGTGGTCCGACCGCATGCGGAACTTGAAGCTGTACCAGCCCTGGTTGGTGGCCGGGGTAGCGGGAACGGATTGGTCCTTTTGCAGGTAAACACAATCCGTGGCATGGATGAAATGTTCCGTACCTGCCGTTACATAGGCCACGGTGCCGCAATGGTCGTCCCATTGTGTTGGCGCACTGGGTTGTTCCATGTCCGCCGACAGGGTATTGTTCAAGGCGGAATAGGAAACCGCTTTCCAGTCGTTCAATCGCAACGGGCTGGTGTGCGAGTCGGCATCCTGATTGTCGGGCCGTGCCTGCCAACCGGCCAAGGTCCATGGAACGAGCGGCTTGGTGCCCAAGGTGTATTGGTCAAACGTGGCGGCATATGGGAAATAGCCGCGCTGATGGATCACCGCCTCATTGAAGGGGTTGAAATAGTAGTTGTTGTTATAGGTGCCGAAATCCGTGAAAGGGTTGGTACCAGCGTACGAATCCGCATTGGTCTGGTCTTCGTGGAGGCAAACCTGTTTGCTGTTGAGGCAATAGAGGACATTGCCGCTGAATTCGGTATCATACTGCTGTTGGTAATAGCCTCCATGTAGGCCCAGGTCCTGCACGGCAAGCTGGCTTTCCGAGCAATCGAAGACCGTATTGTCCAACACCTCATTGCCTTGGAAGGGTTGGCCGTGGTCCACTAGTATCCCAATAGCACAACCAGTAAGAGTATTGCCTTGCACCAAGGTGTTCCGTATATCGTGGTTGCCGAAATAGATGCCATAGCCCTTTCGCTCGTAGTTGCCTGAATTTTTCGCGGCCCCGTCCAACGCGCCGTGTGAATCTACCACGATGTTGTCGTGTACCCCGCATTGGTCACAGTGGTCGAACGTAATGCCCGCACCATCGTTCAGCAAGGACACTGCCTGGCTGACGTAGTTTCGCTCCGCCGATGAATTGGAGCCTGTGAACAGCAATCCATTGTTGCCGACAACTTCAATCTGGTTGTCGTGCATTTGATTGTTGCTGCCCCCAATGACACCCCCCGAATAGGAACCATATTCATTGCCGGGTGGTTGCGTGCCAACACCCGACGCTTGCGGTAAACCGCCCAGCCCAGGCCAAAGGCCGATGTTCCTGAACGTGTTACTGGATAGTTCACCATTGTTCCAATCCGCCTTTATCCCATAGAGGTAATTGTTTTCGAATAGGCAATTCTGCACCAGACGACCGTGTTTTCCAAGTACGAAATAGTCCCATATCCCCTGCATCAGGTCTTTGAAGACTCACCCATCAATGGTAAGGCCAAAACTTGGGGTCGAGTCGTACATGTACATGCCTGCCACGCGGTAGTGGCTGAACTGCAGGTTTTCAACAGTGGTACCCATGCAATTGACAGGTTTGAACCCATAGTCATGCACAGTGGCCTCAATGTCCTGCGGAGGTTGGCCAGCTTGTAGGCTCCGCACATAAAGCCGGTTGTCCAGGGGATCATAGTACCATTCCCCCGGCACGTTCAATTCCTCCTTTTTGTTCACCAGGTAGTAGCCCCAGGAATAACCACCCAAGTCCATGCCGGCCCCGTAATCATGGACCTTAAGTTTACCGGCATTACCATCCTGGGTGTACGCGTCCACTTCCCGCATTTCCAACTGCCAATTGGCGGAACGGATCACCCCCAGGCATCATTCCAATAGCCCAAAGGCCGGTTAATGGTTGGTGCTAATTCGTTGTCTAGGATGAATGCGTGGCCATCATCGTTGTACAACCAGCTATTTTCCGGGGTGATGATGTCCACGTTCGGGTAGCGGGCCAATTGCAACAACTGGCCGCCTTGGTATACATGGCTCACATAGTTCCCTGCCGGTGCGTCAAGGGTGGTATGGTACAGCCCTCCGCCATCCGCGATCCAATTGTCAGGTACCGCGATGCTGCCTTTGATGATTGCCGGGGCTCCGGTACCGTACGTGCCCAACGTAAGGCCATTGCCATTGTGGAGTTCGATCGAACCCCGGAACGTTTGGCCGGCCATGAAGCGGATCGTGGTATTGGAGGCCAAATTGCCGCTCAATGTGTTCACTTTGCCAATGGTTTTCCAAGGAGTGCTTGGGCTGGTTCCGTTGCTGGCATCGTTTCCGGCCGTTGAAACATAGTAGGTGGTTTGGGCCATAGCGGTCTGGCCTGCGTAAAGCAAGGTGAGCAATACGAAGGATGTGAGGGACAAGGTCCTAGTGTAACACCTCACACTGTGGGTGGTGGCTAAGTGTGCCATTGGTGGACGGCTTTGGTGACCCGGATCATGCAGCAGCAGTTCCGGATTATGGGGAACGCCGCGCCATTGCTAAGATAGGGGAGTATTTGAGAACGTGTGATTGATGCAGGTGCTCTGGCCATTGATGAGACCCCGTCGTTATCCCCCACTTGTTGGAAGATAACCATCAGGATGGACAACGTTGCGTGGAAATCGCAATGGACAATACCGGAGGTTCTGTTATTGCGGATAAGCAGAAAGCACCCGGGTTTTTCCGGGCGCTTTCTGCTTCACAGGATGCCGGGCGCTACTTCGCTACGGCCGCCGCCTGGTACCCGCTGCCGATGTGGGCATCCAGGAAATTGTCCATGGCGTTGTAGAATTCCAGGCGGTTTTCCTCGTTGTGGAAGCCGTGGCCCTCATTGTCCTTCACCATGTATTCCACCTCCACGCCGCGGGCCTTCAGGGCGGCCACCATCTGGTCGCTCTCATCCTTGTTCACGCGCGGGTCGTGCGCGCCTTGGGCGATAAAGAGGGGGCAGACGATCTTGTCCGCATGGAACACCGGTGAAGCCTCACGCATCAACAGGCTGTCCTGCTTGGGGTCGCCCACCATCTCGTACATCATCTTCTTGAACGGCTCCCAGTAGGGCGGCACGGTGTTCATGAAGGTGAAGAGGTTGCTCACGCCCACGTAGTCCACGGCGCAGGCGTAGAGCTCGGGGGTGAAGGTGATGCCGGCCAGGGTGGCGTAGCCACCGTAACTGCCGCCGTAGATGGCCACGCGCTTGGGGTCGGCGATGCCTTGGTCCACGAGCCATTTCACGCCGTCGCTGATGTCGTTCTGCATGGTCTTGCCCCATTGCTTGAAGCTGGCCTCCCAGAACTTGCGGCCGTAGCCGGTGCTGCCTCGGAAGTTCATCTGCAATACGGCATAGCCGCGGTTGGCCAGCAGCTGGGCCTCGGAGTTGTAGCCCCAACTGTCACGCGCCCACGGGCCGCCGTGCGGGTTGATCACCACCGGCAGGTTCTTGGCCTCCCGGCCCTTGGGCAGGGTGAGGTAGCCGTGGATGGTGAGGCCGTCACGGCTCTGGTAGCTGATGGGCTTCATTTCCGCCAGGTCCTCTTCCTTCAGGCCCGGGTACAGGGTGGCCATCTCCTTGGTCTTGTCCGTGGTGGCATCGTAGAACCAGTATTGGCCGGGCATCCTGTCGTTGCCGGACCATACCATGAACTTGTCCTCGTTGTCGTTCTCGCCGTACACCCAGTATTCATAACCTTTCATTTGGGCGCCCAGCTTGTCATACAGGCTTTGGGTTTCCGGGTCCAGGATCTTGCGCTCGCTCTTTTCGCCCGTCCAGGTCACCATGGTGAGCACCTGGCGCTTGCGGCTGTAGTCCAGTCCGTCCACGTCGTAGTCCGGGTTGGCATAGAGTTCCTTGATCTCCTTCTTGCCGGCCAGGTCCCACTCCACGATCGCGGCCTTATCCCGGCCGTTGAGGTTGCTGCTCACGTAAAGGTTCTTGTTGTCAAACGTGAAGAACAGGGGCTGGAAGCTGTCCTTGAAGCCCGTGCGCATGTACTCCTGGAAGGGTTCCTTGTCCGAGGCCCGGTAGTAGATCACTTGGTCGGTGCCGTCGGTCTTGGTGGCGATGCGGATGGTGCCGGTGTGGTCGGTGATCCACCCCTCGAAGTTCTCCTTGTTGTCATACAGCGCCTTGGTTTCTCCGGTCACGATGTTCACCAGGTAGGGGTCGAACACCTGCGGGTTGCGCTTGTTCATTTGGATGATCACGCGCTGCTCCATGCCGGGGATGTTGTGCAGGTCGTCCATCACCCCGGCACGCACGCCTTTTTCGGGGGTCAGGGCCTTCACATCCTTGCCGTCCTTACTGGCGCTGAAGACGATCATGTTCTCGTCGCCGTTGATGTCGCGTGCGTAGAGCAGGCGGTCGCCTTTCCAGAAGTAGCCGCCCACGTCGCGGACGGTATCGTGCGTTACCTGCACGGCTTCCCCGCCTTCCACCGGTTGCACGAAGATGTTCATGCGGTTGTGCCAGGGTGCGCGGTAGCTGAAGTAGTTGCCGTCCGGGCTGATGCGGAAGCCGGCCTTCTCGGGGTTCTTGAAGAATTCCTTCACCGGGATGGTGGGCGGGGGCACCAACGGGGCGGCTGCCGCATCCGGTTGTTTTTCGGCCGATGTGCATCCGCTGAAAGCGGCGGCCACGGCCAGGGCGAGGGTAAAGCCTGTGGTTTTCATGGAACGAAACTAACGGGCTGCCAACCGCCTTGGTCTGTGCCGTGGATAAATTTCCATGGATGGAAAATTCCCATGGATGAATGGCGGGAGGCGGCTCACCGGCGCGTGAACCGGCGGAGGTATACTTTCTTGTCCGCCTCCACGGAATCCACCAAGTTGAACTGCGTTCGAAGCGTGCGCAACACCAGTCCCCGGGGGTCGGTCAAGGCTGCCCATGCGTCGATGTGCACCACCGTGTGCACCGCACTGTCCAAGGGTACGGCCAGATCCCCTTGCACAGGCAGGATGCCCTGCTCGCGCAAGGTCAGTTCAAACGGGGCGGCGCTGCGGAAAAGCTGCGGGTCCTTGGCCCAGGCATAGGTGAGGTTGTACCAAGGTGGTTGGATCAGCACCACGGTCGGGCCATTGCGCCATGCGCTGGCCTGGGCCACCACGCGGGAAGGGTGCAGGCCGTTGCCTTTCCAAGGGGTGAAGGTGGCGGCCATGGCCACCACGCACACGGCGGACACCCCCAAGCGCAGGTACTTGCTGCCCGGAAGCGCTTGCGCCGCCAATGCCACCAGCAGGTAGTAGCCGGCGGAGGCGAACAACAGGTAGCGGTCGATGTATATGGGGATCAGGAAGGACACCAGAAACATGCCCGCCAGCGGGAGCAGTGCCCAGTACAGGGGAATGGCCATGGCGGAGCTCCGCAGCCGTTTGCGCCGGTAAACCGCCGCCCCGGTGATGAGCAGCAGCAAGGCCACGGTGACCACCGGGGCGTTGGACCAGCGCAGGAGCATGTTATAGGGCTCCTCCCATCCGGGCGGCCCAACCCAGGTGCCTTGCCCCAGGCTGTGACCGGCCCTTGCGAACAGAATGCCCAAGATCGGCAAGCTGCAGACCGCCGTGAGCATCGCGGCCGCCAGCATCTTCACCCTCACCGTGCGCAGCAGGGGCACCACGAACACCAGGAAGATCTCCAGGCCGACCATCAGCCACCCGAAGTAATGGGCCCACGTGGCCAAGGCATTGGCCGCCACCAGCCAAACGATGGACCGCGGACGCTGGGAGGGATGCCGCCGGTGGTCGTCCGCCAGGCGCACCAGTTGCCACACGGCCCAGGTGCAAGACAGCACCAGCAGCGGGTAGGCGCGCACCTCGTGGGCAAATGCGTAGCTGTGCTGGCTGAACGTGAAGAGCAATGCGGCGGTAAGCCCGGCCAAGGTGCCGCCCAAACGCCTCCCCAGCAGGAACAGCGGCCATACGGTGAGCGCACTGAAGAGGGCCGATGGCACCCGCAGCCAGGCCGGATCCAACGGCACCAGCTTCATCCAGCCGTGCATCAGCAGGAAGTAGAGCGGTGGATTGTTCTCCGTGCGCAGCATGCTGAAGAGCTCGCTCCACGGGCGCAGCGACCAGTACACGGTGAACGGCTCGTCGCCGGCCAGTTCGTTCACCCCGGTCCATGCGAGCTTGAGCGCCAGGTTCACCAGCACCAAGGCGGTGATCAGCCACCCGCTATATGCGTGCTTCCGGGGTGTCACAGCCGCAGGTGCATCAAGTGGTGCAGGCCGATGCCGACGATTTCAAATGCCGGGCCCCCGATCAGGAATCCTTCCCGGCGATAGAAGGGAACCGCGCGCTCGCGGGCGTTGCACCAGATCAAGTCCGCTTGCCGGGCACGGGCTTGTTCCAGGCCGAAGCGCAGCACCGCTGCCCCGTACCCGCAACCTTGGTGCCCGGGCGCCGTGGCCATGCCCCGCAAACGGAATTGTGCCTTGCCCGCCAGGTGGGCGTTCTGCTCGGGCACAAAGGAGGCTATGCAGACCAAGCCGCCGGTTGCACCACCGTCCATGCCCACATGGAAGCTGCCAGTAGCGTGGTCCAACGGCCATTCCATTTCCGCCACTGGCCGGCCTGGGCGCAACACCAATTGCCGCAACGCATGGGTTTCGCCCGGGGTGACCAAGTGGATGTGCATGGGGGGGTGGAGGCGGAAGCAGCCAAATTACGCCATACTTGGTGCAGGCTGTTCCCGGCCTCAGCGCAGCTCCCGTTCCAACAAGGCGGCGGCTTCGCTGCCATTGCGCAACCGGGCCAAGCGCTGCTCCGGGCAAACGCCCGTCTCCGCTGCCATTGCCTCCGGTGGCTTTCCCTCATGGACCACCTTTTCCAGCAGGATGCGGCCGTCGCATCCCCGCACCGGCGGCACCTCCTTGACCTGGATCCGGGCGATGCGGCTGCGCGGGTACCGCTGTGGCCGGGCGCTGAACGGTGCGGGGATATCGCCGACGATAGAGCGCCTGGTGGTCACCACCAGCATGCCGTCCACGATGCGCGATTCCTTCATGGGCAGCATCAGGGCCGCATACAGCGACCAGGCCAGCACCAGCACCAAGGTGGTGCGCGCAAGCCAAAGGCCGGCACGGGGCCACTTGCGCAGGAACGCGGCTGCGGCCAGCGCCATTGCCACCGAGGCGCCTACCGCGCACACCACGGCCAGCACCATGCGCTCGGAGAGCCCGGCGGTGGTGCTCACCACGGCCAGTTCATTGCGCATGCCCCAGTATCCGTGCTGAAAGGGGCGGAGCACCGCCCCCGCTGGCGTAGGAGCGGGGCCAAACACCTCCAAGGCCCAGGCCAGGCCGCGTACGGCACAAACCACCAGCACCCCGCCAAGCAGGTAGTGCACCGCCCCGCGCTGGTTGTCGTCCAGTTGTATGCGCATCAGCGCTGGCCGCTCACTTGATGTAGCGCAGGTCCTCGTTGGCCTTCAGGCTGCCCAAGGTGGCCAACATCAAGCGGATCACGTTCTCCACATCCTGGCGGTTCACGCTCTCCACCGTGGTGTGCATGTAGCGAAGGGGCAGGCTGATCAATGCACTGGGCACGCCGGCGGCGCCATAGGCGAAGGCATCGGTGTCCGTTCCGGTGGCCCGGCTTACGGCCGCGCGCTGGAAGGGGATCTTCCCGGCAGTGGCTGCCGCCACCACCTTCTTCAGTACGTTGTTGTGCACGGCCGGGCCGTACGATAGCACGGGGCCCTTGCCGCAGGCGATGTCCCCGCTCTGGATCTTGTTCATCATGGGGGACTGTGTGTCGTGGGTCACGTCGGTCACCAAGGCCAGATCGGGCCGGATGCGTTCCACGATCATTTCCGCGCCTCGCAGCCCCACTTCCTCCTGCACGCTGTTGGTGATGTACAGCCCGAAGGGCAGCTTCACCTTGCGCTCCTTAAGCAGGCGGGCCACTTCGGCGATCATGAACCCGCCCATGCGGTTGTCCAGGGCGCGGCCCACGAAGGTGTCCTGGTTGAGCACCATGAATTCGTCCTCGTAGGTCACCACGCAGCCCACGTGTATGCCCAGTTTTTCCACTTCCTCCTTGCTGGCGCAACCACAATCCAGGAAGATGTTCTCCGGGGACGGGGCGGGGTCGTTCTTGCCATTGCGGACATGGATCGCCGGCCAGCCGAAGATGGCCTTCACCAAACCTTTGTCCGTGTGGATGTTCACCCGCTTGCTGGGGGCGATCATGTGGTCACTGCCCCCGTTGCGGCGCAGGTAGATGAAGCCTTCCTTGGTGATGTAGTGCACGAACCAGCTGATCTCATCCGCATGTGCCTCGATCACCACCTTGTATTTGGCGCCGGGATTGATCACGCCCACGGCGGTGCCGTACGGATCGGTGAATTGGGTGTCAACCCATGGCTTGATGTAGTCCAGCCATAGCCGCTGGCCGCTGCTTTCAAAGCCGGTGGGGCTGGCATTGTTCAGGTAGCGCTCCATGAAGGCCATGGACTGCCGGGTGAGGATCGGATCGGTTTTGGCACGGCTTGCCGGCCGCGATGGGCTGTGTTTTTTTCCGCTGGGCTGTTTGGCCATGGTGTTGGCTGGTTACGGTTGTTTGCCGATGCGGCAAATGTATTTGTCAGGCCAAAGGGGAACTTCGTCGGAAGGGCTGCGTATAAACAGCCCGCCGGGAAAAAAATCCGGCACCACCACATGGCCCGTATTACAGTTCTCGCCGTGTTCGTTGCCTGGGCAGGCACTGGTCTGCAGGCCCAAAGCACAGGCGCTTCCGGGAGCATACCCTTCGATATCGGGCATGTTACCGATGCCGCCCGGCTCAAGCAGGCGCTGGCCGCGATCAAGGATGCCGACGCCTGGGCCGACAAGGGTGGTGTGGACCACGACAAGGCCATGGACGCCTACCGGCAAGCCTTCGCCATCAATCCCGACAATGCCGAGTTGAACCTGAAGATGGGCATTTGCCTGTTGAACGGCCCGGCACCTTCCACCGCATTGGAACATTTGCAGCGGGCCGCGGAGCTGGATCCCGGCTTGCCCCGGGTGCAGTTCCTGCTGGGATATGCCCTGCAATTGAATGCCCGCTGGGAGGAGGCGGTTGCCTGTTTCAGGCGCCACCAGGAGCGCTTGCGAAGTACGCCCGATCCGGACCGTACGTACTACCTGGTGGACAAGCACATTCATGAATGCAACAGTGGCATGGCCCTGATGCGCGAGCCATCCGCTGCCTTGGTCACCGGGGCAGGCCAGGGCATCAACACCGCCGGCAGCGAATACGGTGCGCTCTTGGACGGCAACGGTAACCTGTACTTCACCAGCCGGCGGCCGGAAACCACCGGTGGCAAGATCAACAAGGTGAACAACAACTGGTATGAAGACATTTTCCACAGCACCTGGACCGCCAATGGCTGGTCGGACCCGGTGCCCGCCAGCGGTGGGCTGAACAGCATGCACAATGATGCCACTGTTGCCCTCAGCGGCGAAAACATGATCGTGTACCGCGATGAACGCAATGGGGGAGACCTGTTCGCGTGCAAGCGCACGGCCACCGGATGGGCCGCGCCTGTGCCGCTGCCGGCCACGGTGAACAGCAAGGCCCAGGAGAGCAGCGCATGGCCCACGGCAGACGGCAAATGGCTCTATTTCGTCAGCAGGTGCGGCGGTGGCCAAGGAGGTGGGGATATTTACCGATGCCCTTGGAATGATGCACTGGGCACTTGGGGCATGGCCGAAAACCTGGGTCCGGACATCAATACCGGGTATGATGAAGAAGGGGTATTCGTGACCGCCGACGGCAGTGCCCTCTATTTTGCCAGCGAGGGCCACAATTCCATGGGCGGCTACGACCTGTTCAAGTGTACCCGAACGGCAAGCCATTGGTCCAAGCCCGTGAACTTGGGCTGGCCGGTGAATTCACCCGGTGATGACCAGTTCCTGGTGCTCACTGCCGATGGCCGCTCCGGCTACTTCAACAGCGTGCGCCCGGGCGGGGTGGGCGAAGACGACATTTACCGGGTGGACTTCCCCGCCGCGGCCGGCACCGGGCAGGTGGCCATGTTGGCCAGTGCCGGAGGTGGTGCGCCGGTCATGGACCAGGCGATGGTGCGGCTGATCGGTTTTGTTAAAGGGCTGAAAATGATGCAGCCTATGGAAGCCACCGTGGAACTGATGGGCTTGGATGACCCGGCTTTCCAAACGGCGATCCGCGTGGATGGCACCACGGGCCGGTTTGAGGCGGAGGTGCCCGCCGGAAAGCCCTACGCCATGCACGTGAAAGCCGATGGCTACTTGCTGCACTCCGAACATGTGGCCGGCCCCGCCGGTGCGGCAGAGATCAACGTGGACCTCAAACCCGTTACAGCCGGCAACGCGGAGGTGATGCGCAATATCTTCTTTGATCACGATACCTATCAATTGGATACGGCTTCGATGGTGGAACTGCAGGCCCTGGCCGAATTCCTCAAGCTGCACTCGGCCATACGGGTGGAGATCGGTGGGTATACCGACAGCGATATAGGACCTGTTCCCAACCAGGAGCTCAGCGACTTGCGCGCGCAAGCCGTGGTGGACTGGCTCGTGGCCCACGGCATTGCGCCCGGGCGATTGGAGGCCAAGGGCTATGGTGCTGCCGATCCCGTTGCGCCCAACGATACGCGGGCCAACAAGGCCCTGAACCGCAGAACGGAGATCCGCGTGCTTTAGGGGCAGGCCAAACGCATCAAAATTGCAGGCCACCCGTGCCGTAGGCAACTGTTGCTGCAAGCGGCTTGTGAGTGATCATCGTTGGGGCTTCGGCTCCTCGGATGCGGTGCATCCTGCTGAGAGGAGCCGAAGCGGGAGTGCCGCTACGCTTATGCTCAGCCCAGTTTCTCATTTCAATTGTCGTTAAGGTGCACACTGGGCTGAGCGGAGCCGAAGCCCCATTCAACAAGATCCTATGAGCAATTCCTTCTACAAACTTCCGATAGATACAGTGACTTGGATGCGTTTGCCCTGGCCATAGGGGTGGTTCCACGCCGCCCGCCGCGTTTCTTTGTGCCGTGGCCCATCATCCGTTGATCCTCCCCCACGGTTTTCCGCCGACCGACCTGGTGCCCGTGCGAACAGCGGACGGTTCCTATACGCTGGACAGCCCAGGGCTGAAGGAACATTATCATTCGCTCCACGGTGCACTTTCCGAAAGTCGCCATGTGTACATCGCACATGGGCTTTTGGCTTGCGGCAAGCAACAGGTGGACGTACTGGAGGTCGGCCTGGGCACCGGCCTGAATGCTCTGCTCACTTGGATTGAATCCGAGATCCGCGGCTTGCAGGTGGAATACCATGCCTTGGAGCCCTATCCCTTGCCCGTCGGGCTGCGCAGCGCATTGGACCACCCCGCCCGGATCGACCACCCGGGGTGCCGGGAAGCCTATGAAACCATAATGGACGCCATGCCGGACAGCACGGTGCAGCCGGGCGACGGATTCAGGTTCCGCGTGGACCGCAAGGAGGTGCAGCGGCTCAGCGCAAAGGAAGCCTTTGACGTGGTGTACTTCGATGCCTTCGCACCAAGCGTACAACCGGCAATGTGGACGGTGGACGTGTTCCGCTGCGTTTACCAAGCCATGCGGCCCGGTGCGCTCTTGGTGACTTACTGCGCCCAAGGCGAAGCTCGCCGCGCCATGCAGGCTGCAGGGCTGCTGGTGGAACGCTTGCCCGGCCCGCCGGGGAAAAGGCACATGGTGCGCGCACAACGGCCTGCATGATGGTATCCCGGTTCAATATCCGTGTGTACGGCCTGCTTCTCCATGCCGGATGCGTGCTGCTTTCCGAGGAGACGATCGGGGGCAGACAGATCACTAAATTTCCGGGAGGGGGCTTGGTTCCGGGAGAAGGCACGCTCGAAGGCCTCCGGCGTGAGATCCATGAAGAACTGGGCATGGAGGCCATGGACCTGCGCCATTTCTACACCACCGATTTTTTCCAGCCCAGTGCTTTCCGCCCGGAAGACCAGATCGTCAGCATCTACTACACGTTCCGGTTGGATGAGCCCGGGGCGATCGTGGACGGGGCACCTGCGCCCGGGCCCATGGTGGAATTCGGGCAAAAACTGCGGTGGCTCCCCTTGCACGAGGCGCGGATCACGGATGTGGACCTGCCGATCGACCGGGTGGTCCTGCAGTTGATCCTCGATGGATCAAGGCAGGGCCGGCTCCATTAGGCACCTTTCCGCGGCGTGAACCTCCCCAGTTCGTTCGCCCGGGCCACCGGCCCAAGGCTTGCCCATGGGGTGGTCATCCAAGCCGTTTCACCACGTGCGCATCCGCTTCAGCGAACAACTCGCCGGGTTCCATGGTGCGCCATGGCATTCGGTCCAAGCGGCCACCGAATACCAGGTACTGGTCCAAGCCAGCAGTCTGGAGGTCTTCACGTACATGCGGCAGGAAATTCAACAGGGCAATCCAACCGCCGGCGTCCATTGCCTCATCGAACCATTCCGCATAGTAGTCGTCCTCACCCGCATGGAAATTCAGTACGTTCTCCCCGATGAGGATGAATTTGGAAATGCCTTCGGCCATCATCGGCTCCACCACTTCCCGTTTGAGGTACATCACATCATTGTGCAGCAAGTCGTTCCACTCGCCGATCAGCTCGATGACCGTATATCTGTCATCATATTCCGCATAGATCACCTTCAGGTAGAGGGTGCTGCTGCCGAAAGCATCCCATTGCGGGTGCAGCACATGGTCGTACACGGCATGGGTGAACTCAAACTCGCTGTGCTCCACTCCATGAAAGGGCGATCGGGGATCCTCCTCCGCCATGTACAGATGGCGCCAGTTGAACCAAGGTTCGATCGCGTGCATGGCGTGCAAATTTCGGCTTGCACCGGCATTGTGCGGCAATGGCCGTTTCCTTGATCGGTATGTGTGTTCGGGCTAATGCACCGAAAACCGGCCGTACCGGGTGTGCCGTGCGTCCGATAGTTGCAGCAGGTACGTGCCGCTGGGCAAGGCCGTCTCCACCCAGACTTGAACCTGGCCTTGTTCCACTGGCCATCCATAACGCTGCACCACCCGGCCCAAGGCATCCAATATCCGCGCCTCGGCCCGGGATCCGGCCAGGCCTGAAGCCACCACTTGGAACCGCCCATTGTTCGGTGATGGAAACACGAACAGACCCTTTCCGGTGGAATGGTTTTCCCCGAGCCCGGCCGTGATCAGCTCATAGGTGGCGTTCACTACGCAACCGTTGGAAGCGGTGGCGCTCACCGCATAGGCGCCATCGCCTTGGGTGACCAGGAACGGGTCATTGCCGCCAATGGCGCTGCCTTGGTATGTCCATGCGTAGGAGGCATACCCCGACGGAACTTGCAGCACCGGGCCGGTGGCGGTGATGGTAAAGGTGGGGCAGATGATGACCGTATTGCTGGTGGCCGCGCAACCCAGCTCGGTGATGCCTTGCACCTGCCAGGCCCCGGGGCCTGTTGGCGTGATGCAAGGGGTGCCAAGGCCGGGCACCGTATCCCCGTCCAGGAACCATATATAGGTCATCAGGCTGCTGTCAGCGGTGCAGAGCGCGCCACCGACGGTGTCCAGCAATAAAACAACTTCCGGTGCCGGAAAGACTTCCACTGTGTCCACATGGAAGAATTCGGCCTGCACCGTTTCTTGCAGCAACAGGTTGCCCGTGGTGCCCGCAGCTACGTTGAAGGGTATGGTGCCTGCTTCAATGGCAGGGAGGTTGAAAGTCCCCAACGCGTCGTCCGCACTGATGGCATCTTCATCCATAAAGGCTATGGAGTAGGGCGGGGTATTAAGGGGTACGCCGAGGTCGCCCCAACTGGCGGCGGTGGAGTTGTTCACCGTGGCCGAGGTGAACGTATAGCCTTGGCCGTCGGTGAGCACGAAGTAGGGGTCCGGTGACCCCTGGCAGCCCAATAAGGGGATGTTCGGCTCCTCAATGTCGCCGCACCAGTTGCCGTTCACGGTGGACAGCTCCACATGGTCCAGCACATAACCTCCGATGGAGGTTTGCAAGGTGACCACGTACTGCCCCGGCACTGTGTACGCGTGCAAGGGCGGTTCTTCCCCGGTGCCCACCGTGCCATCGCCGAATTGCCAGCTGTAGGCGGTGGGCGAGGGGCTGCCGTTGATCAGGGCCTGGAAGGCTACTTCCACCGGGCTGCACCCGTTCATGGGTGAAAAGGTGAAGCCCGCATTGGCACCGCTGCCGGGCAAAACGTTCAAGTAGAGGGTGAGTGATTGGGGTATGCTGAGGGGTATCCCGCTCAAGCTCACCTCCGCCAGCACACTGATGGTCACCGGAAATGTTCCAGGGGCCACGGGCGTGCCGCAGATCCGGCCGCAGCCATGCTGTTCTTCCTGAGGGTGGTATACTCCGGTGGGATGGTTAAAGCTGAGGTCCATCCCAAAGGGCAGGCCCGATACTCCCGTTACGGTCATCTGCTGAAGGGAAACCGTGAACCCGCTTTCAGGATCGGTGAATGACGGCGGCATCCAGAAGGTGGCAACCGCTTCATAGTACTGCCCTGCCGTGGCGTCCGGCGGTGTTTCGGGGCACAAGGTGGGATAGGCCGGGGATACCGTGCAGTCCGCATCGGGCAAACAATCCGCGCATTGTGCGTGCGCCAGGTGAACGATCATCAGGCTCGAAAGCAACAACAGGTGGCGCATGGCTTGCGGGGGTGGTGCCCGAAAATAGCCGGTACGGACCTCACGGCAACAAACCGGCGCGGGGCAATCGGGCAAGGCACCCGCCCAGGCCCCTATTTCCGACCGCTTGCCACGGCTTTGCGCACCGTTCCGTACTGCTTCAGCAGGGCATTGGCCGTGGCATAATCCACGCCCAGGCCGTCCATCACCATGCGGGTGCCGCGGTCCACCAGTTTGTTGTTGCTCAGTTGCATGTCCACCATGCGGTTGCCCTGCACCCGCCCCAATTTGATCATGGCCACCGTGCTGATCATGTTCAGCAGCAGCTTTTGGGCCGTGCCGCTTTTCATGCGCGTACTGCCCGTTACGAACTCGGGGCCTACCACGGCCACCAAGGGATGGTCGCACACGCGCGTAACCGGGCTTTCCGGATTGCAGGTGATGCATGCGGTAAGCAACCCCGCATCCCGGGCACGTTCCAACGCGCCGACCACATAGGGCGTACTTCCGCTCGCCGCCAATCCGACCACGGTGTCCGTATTGCCGATGGCATGTTCCTGCAGGTCCTTCCAACCTTGTTCGCGGTCGTCCTCTGCAAACTCCACGGCCTTCCGGATGGCGCCATCCCCGCCGGCAATGAGGCCTACCACCATGCCTTGCGGCACGCCGAACGTGGGCGGACATTCGCTCGCATCCACTATGCCCAGCCTGCCGCTGGTGCCGGCACCCAGGTAGAACAGACGGCCACCCTCGCCCATGCGTTCGGCCAACGCATCCACAAAACGTTCCAAGGCGGGGATCACCTGCTGCACGGCATCCGCCACCAGGTGGTCTTCCCGGTTGATGTTGCGCAGGAGCTCCTCGGTGGTCATGCGCTCCAAGTGGTTGTAGCGCGAGGCGGATTCGGTAATGCGTTCCATGGGGGCGGCCGTTGGCCGCGAAGTTGCGCACAGCGGGCGAGACGTGCTGCACCTCCGCTATTTTTGGCCATGCACCACGAAGCGGTTGCCGTGGCCAATATGGCGGAAGAGCGGAAGCGGCAGAAACGCCGCCATCACCTGCCCGGCTGGAGGGGCCTGGGGCAGGGCATGGGCGCCGCATGGACAAGGCTCGTGCATCACACCAGTGCCCGCCATCGGGCAGTGGTGCTGCTGGTGCTCGCCCTAGGTGCAGTGCTCCGGATCCTGCGCATGGACCTGCCGGTGACCTATGAGGAAGCCTTGACCTACTCCGCCTTTGCCAGCCGCTCCTTCGGGTTCTTGTTCAGCGACTATTCCGTGCCGGCCAACCACATGCTTCATTCGGGCCTGGTGCGGATCTCCCTCTTGCTCTTCGGCATTCATCCATGGGCATTGCGGCTTCCGGCACTGTTGGCCGGGCTGCTGGTCATGCCCTTGGGATATGCCTTTGCCCGTTTTGTGTTCAATCGCCACATCGCGGTGGTCTTCCTGTGCATGATCGCCGTGAGCGGGCCGCTGGTGGAATTCTCCGCCATGGCACGTGGGTTCAGCATGGTATGGCTGTTTACACTTTGCGCTTTGCTGGCGGCCTGGAACTTCGTGCGCACGGAGAACCTGCCCAGCGTGATGCTCTTGGCCGTGGCTTGCGCCCTGGGCATGTGGACCACTCCGGCCATGGCGTACCCGGCGTTGATGGCCTATGCCTGGTCGCTCTTTCAGCTCTTTGCCCATTACAACACCACCTTGCGCCGGCGCATGCTCAAGCTGGCAGCTTCCTTTCTGTTGGCGTTGGTGCTGGTGTTGTGCTGTTACATGCCGGTGATCGTTGCCCACAGCGTGGACCACTTGCTGCACCATCCGGCCTTCCAAGCCGTGCCTTGGTCCGGCTTTCCACGGGCGCAGCAAGAAAATGCCCTGGAGGCTTGGGCATATTTTGCGCATACGGCACCGCCGGGAGTGATGATCGCCGCCCTGATGGGCGGCAGCTATGCGGCATACGTGAGCAGCAAGTACCGGTGGTTGCTGTTGGCAATGGTCCTGGGCGCCTTGCCCCTGGTCCTGGTGCAGCACTGGGCGTTGCCCCCCGCAGTGTGGACGTATGCCCTGCTGGTGCTGTGGCTGGGTGCAGCCATCGGGCTGTTCCACCTCTTGAAGGCTGTTCAGGACAAGCTGGCCCCGGGATCCGACGTGGGACGGCGCTCGCTCGTTGGAGCCTCTGCCACCCTCTTGTTGCTGGGCTGGGGCGCCTTGCGCGGTAGCGACAACCCCAAGGAGCACTTTGCCGAGGCCCGGCCCGCGGCGGCATGGTTGGCCCAAAACACCCGTCCGGGGGACCGGGTGGGCGCACAGCTGCCTTGGGATGCGCCGGTGGCCTTCTATCTGGCTTGTGCACAGGGTAACCTTGGTATGCTGCGCGGCTCGCCCGCTCCGGGCGGGCGCCTGTTCCTGCTGGTGGCACCCAGCCACGGCCAAACACCGGGCGGGGTATGGCGGGATGCCGGACTCGGTGCAAGCACGCTCCCGCCTTTGCACCGGTTGCATCGGTGGCAACGGTTGGAGCTTTATACTGCCGACTGACCGGTGAACGGGCCGGACTTTCACCCGATCAACCAAGTTCCCGAAAGATCCCGGACCTTTGCCGCCCCAAATCCAAACGCCGGGGCGCAACCCCCGGCTGAAATCAGTGAACAAAATGGCGGAAGAAGGACGTCAGGTCATTTACAACATGGTGAAGGTGGGCAAAACGCTGCCCACCGGAAAAACCATCCTCAAGGACATCTACCTCGGCTTCTATTACGGGGCCAAGATCGGCATCCTCGGCCTCAACGGATCCGGGAAGTCCACCTTGATGCGCATCATCGCCGGCAAGGAGAAGGATTTCCAGGGCGATGTGCATGTAACGCCCGGCTACAGCATCGGGCACCTGGAGCAGGAGCCGGTACTGGACGACAGCAAGACGGTGATCGAGATCGTGCGCGAAGGCGTACAGCCCATCATGGACCTGCTGAAGGAATACGAGGACGTGAACAACAAGTTCGCCGACCCCGACGTGCTGGAGGACCCCGACAAGATGGAAAAGCTCATCGCCCGCCAAGGCGTGCTGCAAGACCAGATCGAGGCCCAGGGCGCTTGGGAGATCGATCAGAAGCTGGAGGTGGCCATGGATGCCCTGCGTTGCCCCGAACCCGATGCCAAGGTGAGCGTGCTCTCCGGCGGTGAACGCCGCCGCGTGGCCCTGTGCCGCCTGTTGTTGCAAGCCCCCGACATTCTGCTGCTCGACGAGCCCACCAACCACCTCGACGCCGAAAGCGTAGCCTGGTTGGAGCACCACCTCAGCGAATACAAGGGCACGGTGATCGCCATCACCCACGACCGCTACTTCCTGGACAACGTGGCGGGCTGGATCCTGGAACTGGACCGCGGCGAAGGCATCCCTTACAAGGGCAACTACACCAGTTGGTTGGAACAGAAAACCGCCCGCCTGGCCCAAGAGGAAAAGCAGGAAAGCAAGCGCCAACGCGTGCTGAAGCAGGAGCTCGAGTGGGTGCGCAGCAATGCCAAGGCGCGCCGCACCAAGAGCAAGGCCCGCTTGGAGAACTATGAGAAGATGCAGGGCGAGACCGTGAAGGAGAAGGAAGCCAAGCTGGAGATCTTCATCCCCAACGGCCCACGCCTGGGTGACAAGGTGATCGAGTTCAAGGACGTTTCCAAGGCATTTGGCGACCGTCTGCTCTTCGAGGATGTGAACTTCACCCTGCCGCCCGCCGGCATCGTGGGCATCATCGGGCCCAACGGCGCGGGAAAAACCACCATGTTCCGCATGGTGATGGGCACGGAGAAGGCGGACAGCGGTACCATCACCATCGGCGATACCGTGCAGATGGCCTACGTGGACCAGAGCCACAAGGACCTCTCGCCGGACAAGACCGTGTTCGAGGTGATCAGCGGCGGCATCGAGAACATCACTTTCGGCAATGTGGTGATGAACACCCGCGCCTACCTCGCCCGCTTCAACTTCACCGGCAACGACCAGAACAAGAAGGTGGGAATCCTCTCCGGTGGCGAGCGCAACCGCCTGCACTTGGCAATGACCGTGAAGCAGAGCAGCAACGTGCTCCTGCTGGACGAACCCACCAACGACCTCGACGTGAACACGCTGCGCGCGCTGGAAGAGGCCATCCAGGATTACAGCGGCTGCGCCGTGATCATCAGCCACGACCGCTGGTTCCTGGACCGGGTATGCACGCACATCCTCGCCTTTGAGGGCGACAGCAAGGTGTACTGGTTCGAGGGCGGCTTCAGCGAATACGAGGAGAACTACAAAAAGCGCGTGGGAGACATTGTGCCCAAGCGCCTCAAGTACCGCAAGCTGGTGCGGGGATAAGGCGGGCCGAAGATCCGGGGCCGGGATGTGGAACTTGGGGAATTCTAAAGTACAACCCCAAGATCCCCGGAGCCAACATGGCTACTTGGCGTTGTCCAGCCATGTGGCCAGGTCCATCGCCTTTACTGATCTACCAAGGCTTACAGCAGGTTTTGGTGCTGCAGGCCGCTACACGGGCGCAAGGTCCGTCGGTCGGTCGACCTCGTGATTTTTCCAGATAATTCCAATTGGACATTCAATATCAGCCGATCTGCTTGCTCTTTTTCGGCATCGCTTCAGCGTGGCTCGTTCCGTAGGTCCCGCTGTGCAACGGGCCGCACATCATGCCCTGCAATGGACCAGCAGCGCAACCATGGGTGCCCTGTTCTTGCGAAATGAGATGAGGTGATGCGCTGGCGTTGTGCTTTGCCATGCGGTGCGCTGCGCCTATTTTCGCGGCCCAAATTCATCACCATGCCGCAGGACCAAAGGACCCAGCTGAACCGCAAGCGCAAAGCCGCCAAGAAACTCGCCCAACTGAAGGAAGCCGCGGCGAAGGCCCCGGCAGGGAAGCGCGCCGCGAAGCAGTCCGCCAAGAAGGACTGATACCCTCCCAACTGGACCCCAGAAGGGGCCGCCTCGCCAAGAGACGGCCCCTTCTGAGCTTGCAACCCGGGCTATTTCAACAACGATACATGCCCGAAGAGCTCCCGCTCCGTCTCGGTGCGGGCGATCTCATACCGGATGCGGTAGGTATACACCCCGCTGGCCAGGATCGCACCACTGTTGTTCCTGCTGCCGATCCACGGTGCATTGGGGTCTTCCGTACGGTAGATCAATTGCCCCCAACGGTCATAGATCAACATCTCGAACTTCGTGATCACCGGAATGTTCGTGCTGATGAAGAACACATCGTTGTGGCCATCGCCGTTCGGGGTGAAGGCATTGGGCACGTAAGGCTCCAGTACGTCCTCGATGATCACCTCATGGCACACCGTGTCGGCGCAGTTGTTGTAGTTGTATGCAGTTAGGCACACCTGGTACGCTCCGGGAACCTGTTCGGAGAAACGGTACACCGTGTCCGGTTGGGTGCTGTAGGCCATGTTGCCGATGTTCCAGAAGTAGTGATCGGCACCGGTGCTGGTGCTGTGGAAGTATTGCACTGGATCGTCCACATTGGCGGGGGTGGGGCTCCAGACGAATTCAGCCACCACCGGGGGCGGGCCGGTGACCATGATGGAAGCCACGCCCAAGCAACCTGCCGCATCGCGGATCCGCAGGTGGTAAAGGCCCTCGCAAGCATCCTGCAGTGACGGCAACGTATCCCAGGTTGCACCGCCGTCGAAGCTGTAGGCCACGGCTTCCGCGTCTTCGATCAGCACTTGGCCGTCGCAATCGCCCGAGCAGATAACCGGCAGGCTGACCGTGGCATCCATCTCCAACAGCACGGGCTGATCGATGAACAGGCTGTCGCTTGCCGTGCAGCCGTTGTCGTCCGTGAGCGTGAGCAAATATCCCCCCGCGCACAATCCGCTCACGCTGTCGGGCGAAGTCGTGGTGGTACCGGATGACCACGCATAGATGAAGTCCACGGCCGTATTCCCGCCGGCCACATCCACCTGCGCGGTGCCATCGCAGTAGCCGTAGCACACCGCGTCCGTGGTGGTGATCGTGGGGATGATGGTATCGGTGAAGGTCATCTGCACGCTGTCCACCGTGTTGCAATAGGCGCCGTCGTTCTCGCGCCAATAGAACCAGTGCGTTCCGCCACCGCCCGCAGGCATGGTCACCGTGGTGTTGGGGGCTTGAAAATTGGCGAACATTGCCCCGGCCGGCCCGCTCCATTCGCCAACGCCGGTATTGCCGGGCGTGGCGTGCAGTTCGATGGTGAGGTTGCACGAGTAGTTGTCCGCTCCAGCGTCCGGTATGCCGCAACAGGTGGGGTCCGTATCGGGGATCACCGTAATGTCCAGCTGGGAGGTGGCCAGGCATCCCTCCGGGGTGGATACGGTGTAGGTGAATGAGTAGCTCCCGGGGGGATTGGCCGCCGGTGTGAAGTTGCTGGCCACTGGACCTTGGGCATTGCTCCACGTGCCGTCCGTGGCCGGAGTGCCGCCCAGGGAATCGGTCATGAGGAACACGGGCCAGGTTTCACACACGGTAATGGCCGCATCCTCGCCAGGCTCCAAGTTGGGCGGAGGGGATACAAGCACGCTGTCCGTCACCGCACATTCCGGATGCCCGGTGGGATAGACGGCCAGGTAGTACATGGTCGGCGTGGTGACCCATACCATGCTCTCCGGGTCGCCCGGGTCGTTCAAGCCGGTGGCAGGCGTCCATACAAAGCCCACCGGCGGGGGACCGGAGCACGTGGCCGTACCAGTCCATGCCACGCCGCCTGGCGGATTGGCTGGCGAAGCGTACACCACGCCGCCCGCATTGTTGAACAGCGTGAACGAGTTTTCATTGTTGTACCAGCCGGCGTTGTAGGTGACGGTCACCGTGGAGCCGCTGGTTACCGGAATGCTTACGGATTGTTGCGTACCGAATGCCAACGAGTAGGTGCTGGGCACTCCCGCCACGGTGATCGTAACCGTTCCCCCGCCGTCCCAACCATCACCCAACTGGTCGTACATGGTCAAGGTCCAAGTGCAGCCAATGGGCGGGCCATTGGCCGTGATGGCCCCGGCCATGGCCAAGGAATCGTTGCACAGGCCGATCTCGTTCCCGGCGTCCACCTCCATTATCGGGGCTATTGTGATCTGGATGGTGGTGTCGTAGCTGCAACCAAAGTTGTCCGTAACGGTGAAGTTGTAATCGTAGGTGCCAGGGCCGTTGGGCGTGGCCAGGGCGTTCAGTGGCTCATTGGGGTCCGGGGTCAGGAAGGGACCGCTCCAACCGGCCGAATCGATGGTGCTGCCCAGCACCGGAGTGAATTGCGAAGTGTCGGGAATGATCGCGGCGTTGAAATTCAGCGACCAATCGCACAGAAAGCCGTTGTCGGCACCCCACAGGTCGGTGATGGTGAAGGTCCAGGTACCATTGAGCGGGCAGCCTACCAAGTTGGACAAGGGTTGAACCGAGGAATAGGTTCCGGGGATCAGTGCATTGCCGGGCGGAGTGCCCCCGGACATCACGTTCGGAGTGGTGCCGAACGCCGCGCAGTTGGCCCAAGTGCCCAAGGTTGCCGTAGGGCTCCAGCAGTATTGCCAGCAATCCCCGGGGGTGGGGACAACGCCGTCATTGTCATTGGCGCCGCCCAAAAAAGTGCCGCCGCCGCCTTGTTGGTGGAGAATGGCTGTTTGGCCATTGGGGCAAGAGATCTGCACCACCAGGTCGCCCATGTAGCTGTGCTCCATGTTGGCACAGATCGAGAGCAGGTCATCGGTGGTATTGAGCTGTTGGCCGGACTCGAACTGCGTAAAGGTCAATTCGCTGTTGAACGGGATGCCCAGGTCGTCCGGCAGGTAGACGCCATCGCCGTAGGTGGCCTCAGGCATGCCTGTCCATGTGGTGGGTGCCACCACCGCGTTCAGGTCAACCGTGGCGCCCAGGCAGGTTTCCACGCTTTCCACCGTGCCCGCAAAGCTGGGAGTGGTGCTCACCAGCACTTGCAGGTCCACCACGTTGGAGTTCACGCAGCCATTGTCGTCCACCAGGTTCAGCTGCACCATGTATTCGCCGGGCGCTGCGAAGCTGTGGGTGGCCGTAGGGGAATCCACCGTGGTGCCGTCATCGAATTCCCAGTTGTATTCCACGATGTTGAACCCTGCCGCCGCATAGGATCCCGTGCCATCGAACGTGATCTCTTCACCCACGCATACCATGGCCGGCGGTCCGGGCTCGGACATGACGGCAACGGCCGTGGGGCGCTCGCAGGGCGTGTAGCAGGTTATGCCGGCAGCGAAGTTGCCCATGCCCCCGCCGTTGGAGGTGAATTGGACCGTTAGGCAACCGCTGAAATTGTAAATGGTGGCGGAGCTGACCAGGCCTTGCAACTGGGTGCCGGTGTACTCGCCCAAGAACGGGGCGGAAGTGTTTTCCCCGTCCCAGATCCGGATGCGGTCCAGCGGGTTGGGCAGCTGTTGGCTCAGGTCGAATACGATCCAGTTGAGCGATATGGCATCGCCGGGCACACTGGCACAGATCGTGGTGGTGAAATTCTCGTTGTTGCCGTACGTAGCCATAGGACCACCCGTGTCTTCCAGCACGCCGGAACACGTGATGATGCTGTCCGAGTCTATGCTGAACTGTTGGCCGAAGGCAGCGCCGGGAAGGACAGCCCCCACGACCATGGCCGTCAACAACGGTAGCGGCCATGGGTTCAGGTGGTTCATTGTTGCTGAAGGGAAATTTTGGCTGGTGAAGGGAAAGCTGCGTGCAGGTTACCGGTCGGTTCGCTGGTGGAATGACGCATGGCACGCCCGGTCGGTGGCCTGCGGTACGGATCTCCCTGTGGGCCGGCGTACATGGTGCTGGATCAGTGCGTTGCCCCGCCCGCCTTGCGTTGCGTGAAGACGTCAAAGATGTGGCGCCGGGCGAAGCGGGTGTTGCCGTCGGTGGCTACGAACTTATTGTACACCTTCTGCGGTACGCCGTAGAATTCGTAGTTGCTGCCGTCGCCGAACGTAATGTGCAGGGTGAGCGACTTGTAATGCCAATTGGAAATGTTGCTGGCCACGGTGGCTTCGAAGTTTTCGCGGTCCTTGGCATGGGTCTCGGGATGGATGCTTTCCAAGAATTTGTAGGCATCGATCAGGTGCTTGCTGAATTCCTCGGCCTCCTGGCGCTTTTGCTCGTCCCCCGGATAGCGGTCCGGGTGGTGGCTCTTCATCAAGCCCTTGAACAGCGTGTTCAGCTCCTTGAGGCTGGTAGTGCCGCTGGCGCCGAGCAGTTTGCGGCTGTCGTTGATCTTTTTCATTTCAGGGTGCGGGTAGGCCCTACGGTCCTGCCGAACAGGCCATGGAGCGGGCAAAGGTCGCATTTCTGCCCGCGCCTTGCGCGGCGGAAGTGCTGCCGTCTGGAACTGGGCGTGCTCAAGGGGCCCGATGAACGCCCGGCACCTCCATCACCTTATAGTCCGATATGGAGAAGATGGCCGGGTCCACCGCACCGATCTGCAGGTCCTTCACAACTACCTGCATGACCTGCTTGCCGTCCTTGTCGGCCATTTCATATTCCAGTGGGAATCCCTTCAACCCTTCCCAGTTCTGCCAGCCTTGTTGCATGGCTCCCCGGCTCATGTTGTTGGCTATGTCGCCGAAGGGGATTGCGATGTCCTTGGCCACCCAGCCGGTCCAGGTGCCATTGCCTGTGGTGGCGATCACCTTGGTGCATTTGTGGCCATCGATCAGCTTGGATTCCTTGGTTACGGTGAATGTGCCGGAATACTTGTCCTTCAACCCTTCATCAACGATGTACTTCTTCTTGCGGCTCTTCATGGCCGTTTTGTTCCCCTTGGGGTCCGTCATCAGGATGTAGGTCCACTTGTTCTTCAGGTCGTTGAGGATCTGGATCCCGGTTTGAGGACCGCTGCCGGCTCCTTCGCTGGCCATGGTGATCAAGGTCATGTCCGGGCTGCTCCAGTAGTGCATGTTCATCGGTGCTTCCGCTGCTTGTTCGCCGCTTCCCCGTGCATGCATTTCCATACGAAAGCTGCCGACAAAGCTGTTGGGCACAAAGGGGTCGTTGTCATCCACGACCTGCACGGGCCCCGTATGGCCTTCCATGCTCGAGGAGTTCGGTGGAAGACCGGGCCGCGGGTCTTCGGTTTGTGCCATGCCGGACAAGCAGAGCAGCAATGCTGGCAGGATCGGAAGGTATCGCATGTGCGCTGTGTATGGTGTTCGGGCCGCCAAGTTATGTGCGATCAGAATGTACCAGTTGATGACCATGATCGGCGGCAACCACCGGAGCACTTCAGGGCGCGGTTGCCAGTTCCACGTGCGCAGCATCCAATTTCCCCAGCAACCGCTGTACCCGTACGGGATCCTTGGCCCGCGCCAACGACCACGCCCGGTCGGAGATGGATCGTAGTGCTTGGTACCTGGCCGGGCGATAGGGCGCAGGGTCACTGTATTGCAGTGCTGCCGCCACACCCCGGTAAGCCGCTCCTGCACCAGGGTTGGTGGCATCGAGTGCAGCGGCGAGGCCATTGTATGCGGAGGCCATCATCCAGCCGTCATCTTCTTCCGGAAAGACCAGCCGCCACCGGCGTGCCAGCCCATCCGTACTGTCGGCCAGCTCGTTGGCCAATGATCTCCGTTGCACGGGATCCCCGGTTGCGTGCAAGGTACCGAGCTGTGCTGCGATCCATGGCTCCAGGGCATGGATCGCCGCCACCACGGCGGCAGAATCCTCGGAGGACGAGCCGCTCGTTGACTGGGCCATGCACACAGGGGCCGTACAGGTCAGCCAAATGCCCAAGATGCAGGTTTTAACCATCTGTCCACGAAGATAGCACAGCTCCACGGGAGCTCATCTACTAGGTGGCGGGATGCGTGAACAACATGCGCCCGAAAAGCAACGCGAACACCGCATAGATGCCGGTGAGCACCCAGATGAGCGTTCCGAGGCCGGGATCGATGGCGGCCTTCAGCAGCGCCAACGCCCCCATGGTGAAGTGCAGAAAGTTGCCCAGTACGATGGCCTTCCCATAGATGCCGCCCAACACCGAAGCCTTCGCGGTCCAGTTCATTAACGCAAAGCCGAGGTATAGCGCACCGGCCAATTGCAGCAGCACGGGTACAGCGCCTGTGGCAGGTTGACCCATGTAGACTATGGTTTCTTCCGGCGCAAAGGAGAGCAGCAGCCCAAGAGCCGCAAGCAGAGCGGCACTGGCGATCATTAAATAACGAGAGTTCATCGCGACCATGGTATTTCCATCATCTGATCATCTGATCATCTGATCGTCTGATCGTCTGATCTTCTGATCTTCTGATCATCTGATCCCCCTCAGATCACCCCGTCCCGGATCACCAGCCTGCGGTCGGCCATGTGGGCCAGTTCCTCGTTGTGCGTTACGATCACGAAGGTCTGGCCCAGTTCCTTGCGCAGATCGAAGAAGAGCTGGTGCAGCTCCTTGGCGTGCGCTGAATCCAGGTTGCCGGAAGGTTCATCGGCAAGCACCACGCTGGGATTGTTGAAGAGTGCGCGGGCCACGGCCACGCGCTGCTGCTCGCCGCCACTGAGCTGGGAAGGTTTGTGCTCGCGGCGGTTTCCCACGTTCAGCCGTTGCAGGAGTTCCTCGGCGCGCTGGGTGCATTCCTTGGTGCTGCGGCCTGCGATCAGGCCCGGCATCATGGCGTTTTCCAACGCGGTGAACTCGGGCAGCAGGTGGTGGAACTGGAACACGAAGCCGATGTGCTTGTTGCGGAAGGCGCTCAATGCCTTGCTGCCCATCTTGGTCGCTTCCTGGCCGTTGATCTGCAGCGTGCCCGCGTCGGCTTTCTCCAAGGTGCCGAGGATCTGCAGCAAGGTTGTTTTTCCGGCACCGCTGGCCCCCACGATGCTCACCACTTCGCCCTTGGCCACGTGCAGGTCCACGCCCTTTAATACCTCCAGGTCGCCGAAGCGTTTGCGGATGCCGGAGGCGTGGATCATGCGTTCCGCAAAGAAAGGTCTTTGGCGATGGCCCGAAGGTCGTCCGAGGCAGGAGCCTCGAACACCTCCAGTCCGAAGGTGGGCACAGCGGCCAAAAGGTGGTCGAACAGGTCGGCCTGAAGTTGTTCGTAGCCCAGGAATTTCACGTCGCTGCTGAAGCAGTACAGCTCCAGCGGCAGGCCGTGCTGGTCGGGCTGCAATTGCCGCACGGTACGCTCCAGGTCCTGGCGTACACCCGGGCTTTGCAGCACGTAGAGCTCCATGTACTTGCGGAAGAGCCCCACGTTGGTGAGGTTGCGGCCGTTCACGGCCAAGGCCTTGTCCACGCCCCGGCTGGTGTTGTGGTCGGCGATCTCCTGTTGGGCGGCCGTAATGTGGTCGCGAAGCAGCTCCACCCGCTTCAGCCGTTCGAGTTCCTCGGCCGTGAGGTGGCGGATGGAGCTCATCTTGATCCGGATGCTGCGCTTGATGCGCCGTGCGCCCGAGCGCTGCATCGAGCGGAAGTTCTGGAAGGAATCCGCGATCAGTGCATACGTGGGCACCATGGTCACCGTCTTGTCGAAGTTGGTCACCTTCACGGTGGTGAGGTTGATCTCCGACACCTCACCGTCGGCCCCGTATTTGGGCACTGCGATCCAGTCGCCGATGTGCACCATGTCATTGGCGCTGATCTGCACGCTGGCCACAAAGCCCAACAGGGTGTCCTTGAACACCAGCAGCAATACTGCGGAAGCCGCGCCCATGGTGGCCAAAAAGGCCAGGATGGACTGGCCGGTGAGCTGGGAGAAAATGGCCAGGCCGCCGAAGAGATAGAGGATGAGCGAGAAGACCTGGGCATAGCTGTCCAAGGGCTTGCCCTTGAAGTTCTCCAGGTCCTTGAGCGTGTCGATGCCTGCACGCATTACCGAACGCACGATGCGCACGGCCAACACCACGAAAAAGAGAAAGAACAACAGCTCCGCCGGGCGGATGGCCTGGGGGAAATCGGCCAGCACGGAAGGAATGAGGTTGTAGGCCAGGGACAACGGAATGATGCGGCCCACGTAGCGCGGTGTTCCCTCGAGCACCAGGTTGTCGTCGAACCGCGAATCGGTGGTGATGGAGACCTTGCGCAGCAGCGCATGCAGCAGCCAGGTGAGCACGTGCGCCAGCAGCACCATGGCGCCGGCCACCAACAGCACACCGGCGATCACCGCCACCCATTGGATCGAGGCCGGCGGCACCCCCCAGGAGGCCAACAGGTCGTGCAGGCCGGTCACCAGCACATCATAGAACAAGGGTAGCTCATCGTCCTTCATCGCCATCGGGCGCAAAGGAACGAACTACGGGCCGCACTGCCGGAAGCATCAGGCTAGGCCATCCATGGCGCAACCGTTACTTTCGCGGCCCGTCCGGCGGTGGCCGGGCCCCATTGCATCCCCGATCCTACCATGAACCTCCACGAATACCAAGGCAAGAGCATCCTACAGAAATATGGCGTGGCCGTGCAGCGCGGCCTGGTGGCCTACAACGCCGATGAGGCTGTTGACCAAGCCAAGCGCCTCAGCCAGGAGACCGGCACCAAATGGTGGGTGGTGAAAGCCCAGATCCATGCCGGGGGCCGCGGAAAGGGCGGCGGGGTGAAGCTGGCCAAGAACATCGATGAAGTGCGCGAGAAGGCCGGCGCCATCATCGGCATGATGCTGAAGACCCCGCAAACGCCGCCCCAAGGCAAAAAGGTGAACAAGGTGCTGATCGCCGAGGATGTGTATTACCCCGGTGCCAGTGAAACCAAAGAGTACTACATGAGCGTGCTGCTCGACCGTGCCAAGGCCCGCAACATCATCATGTACAGCACCGAGGGCGGCATGGACATCGAGGAGGTGGCCGAAAAAACGCCGGAGAAGATCTTCAAGGAAGAAGTGGACCCCCGCGTGGGCCTGCGCCCGTTCCAGTGCAACAAGATCGCCACCAACCTGGGCGTTACCGGCGCGGCCAAGAAGGAAATGGTGAAGTTCGTGGCCGCCCTGTACAAGGCCTACGAAGGCAGCGACAGCGCCATGTTCGAGATCAATCCCGTGCTGAAGACCAGCGACGACAAGATCATCGCCGTGGACGCCAAGGTGCGCTTGGACGGCAACGCCCTTTACCGCCACCCGGATTACGTGGAGATGCGCGACAAGACCGAAGAGGACCCCACCGAAGTGGAAGCCGGTGAGGCGGGCCTCAATTACGTGAAGCTCGACGGCAATGTGGGCTGCATGGTGAACGGTGCCGGCCTGGCCATGGCCACCATGGACATCATCAAGCTCAGCGGCGGCAGCCCCGCCAACTTCCTCGATGTGGGCGGCACTGCCGATGCGGCCCGCGTGGAGAAGGCCTTCCGCATCATCCTCAAGGATGCCAACGTGAAGGCCATCCTGGTGAACATCTTCGGCGGCATCGTGCGCTGCGACCGCGTGGCGCAGGGCGTGGTGGACGCCTACAAGAACATCGGCGACATCAAGGTGCCCATCATCGTGCGCTTGCAAGGCACCAACGCCAAGGAGGCCAAGGAGCTCATCGACAAGAGCGGCCTGAAGGTGATCGGGGCCGTGGCGCTGCAAGAGGCCGCCGATCGGGTGCGTGAAGTGCTGAAGTAGGGCAGGAGGCCCGCAGGGTTCGCGTTGCTTCCAAGGATCAAGGCCGGAGCACGGCGGCGATGGCCGTCAAGAGTTCATCCTTGCTGAACGGCTTGGGCACATGGGCATTCATGCCGCTGCGCAGGCATTCGTCCAGATCGGCCTTCATCACATTGGCCGTCATGGCAATGATGGGCACCCGTGCCCGTGGTCCGGCCAGCGCACGGATCGCCTGGGTGGCATCGACCCCGCCCAGTTCGGGCATCTGGATGTCCATGAGGATCACGTCATAGTCGCGGGTGGTGGCCAGTTCCACCGCTTCCCGGCCGTTCGCTGCAACTTCCACCCGCGATCCGGGAATGGCCTCGGCCAGGACATCCCGGGCCACGAGCACGTTGAATTCATTGTCCTCGGCCAAAAGGATGCGCAGGTCGCTCAAGGCCGCAGTGGCTGTAGTTGTTGTCCCCGGAACGGTGTCGTTCCCGTTCGGCACGGCAAAGGGTATGTGCACGAAGAACGTACTGCCCTTGTCAAGCTCGCTTTCCACACGGATACCACCGCCCTGCAGTTCTGCCAGCCGCTTGCTGATGGAAAGCCCCAAGCCGGTGCCACCGTATTTGCGGGTGGTATCGCTATTGGCCTGGGTGAATTCTTCGAAGACCATCTCCAGCCGGTTGGCAGGGATGCCGATGCCGGTATCGATCACTTCAAGGCAAAGCATGAACCACCCGGGCCGTCCGGCAGGGTCTGCCGTCCCATGTGCACGGATCTTCACCATGCCTTGCGGGGTGAATTTCACCGCGTTGGCGGCCAGGTTCAATACCACTTGGTTGAGGCGGACCGGATCACCGAGCAGGGTGGTGGGCACCTCAGCCCCCACATCGAGCACCAGTTCCAATCGGTTTTCCACGGCTCTGAAGCGGAGCACCTCCATCACGTTCTCCAACACCTTGCGCGGTTCGAACGGAACCTGTTCAAGCTCGATCTTGCCCGCGTCGATCTTGCTCATGTCCAGTATGTCGTTCAGGATCACCAGCAGGTTTTCGCTGCTTTGCTGTATGGCGCCGAGGTAGCGCTCCTGTTCCGGGGGCGGGCTGTTGCGCCGCAGGATCCCGGTCATCCCCATGATGGCGTTCATGGGTGTGCGGATCTCGTGGCTCATGTTGGCCAGGAACCTTTCCTTGGCCTTCTCGCTTTCTTCAGCCCGGCTGCGCTGCCGATCGGCTTCCTCCTTGCGGCGGTGCAGTTCCCTGGTGCGTTCGGCCACGGTGTGTTCCAGCCGTTCCTTTTGCCTGCGCAGCACAGCTGTTCTGCGTCGAACAATGAACATGACGCTTGCAATGGCCAAAAGCACATAGGCCGTATAGGCCCACCAGGTGCGGTGCAAGGGGGGGCGCACCGTGAATTGGAACATTGCCGGCACGCTCCATTCACTTCCCGGCCCTCCCTTGGCCCTGACCTGGAAAGTGTATTGTCCTTCACGGATGTTCACGAAGTTGGCGGTGGTTTCGCGGGTGGGAGCGCTCCACGTGTTGTCATAGCCTTCCAGCATCCATTGGTACACCACGGCTTCCGGGTGTGAAGGTTCGATGCCCGTGAAGCTGAACCCGATCCGGTTGCGCCGATAGTTGAGCGATAGGCCTAGGGGCAAGGGGAAGAAGGGGGATACGGCATTGAAGGACACACCCCGGTACTGCACGCGCACCTGTTCCCTTTCGCGGGGAGACATCGGGTAGCCGAACGTGAGGGCTTCCTGTTGCGCCATGGTGGTGCTGTCCTGGCCGTGATCAAGGCTGTACCAGCACACGGGCCGGTTGTCGATCGAGACGTTCAGCAGGGCCACATCGATCGGCAGGGTGTCCCTGTCCAGTGCCGTGCGGTCGAAGCGGACCAGGCCGGTGCTTTCACTCCCGGTGGCGATCCAGATCACCCCATGGCGATCTTCCAAGATGCTGTGCTCGGCGGTCTGTACATCTTTCACCGGGTAGCCTGTGGCCGTGTTGTACAATTCGATCACCGGTGCGTATTTCACCACGCTGTCATTGGGCAGGCCGGCCAGCGCACGGCAAGGGATCGTTGCACCACGTGCGTTTTTCCATCCGGTGATGATGGCCAACCCGTCAAGGGTGCCTACGAGCATTTGCCCTGCAGACGTGTTGCCGGGTGTCGGCCCTGCGGGGGGAAGTATGCCCGTGACCGAAGGCCGCGGGCCTTGTGCAACGGCCACAGCATTGACATTGTCATCCGGCAGGCCATCCTTGGTGGTATAAACCAGAAAGCTGCGCCCATCGTAGCGGCACAGCCCTGCCAGCGTGGCGATCCAAAGGGTGCCCCCGGCATCCTGGGCAATGCTCCATACTACATTGTTCGGCAGGCCCTCCGCCGTGCCCCATGTGGTGGTGGAAATACTGTCGATCCTGGAGATCCCCCCGCCGTCCGTGCCCGCCCACAGCGCACCGTCACGGTCTTCCAACAGGCAAAGCACGATGTTGCTGCCCAAGCCCTGATCGGTGGTCCAGGAGGTGCAGCGGCCGGCGTCAAAGAGCATGGCACCCTCCCGGCCGCCGGTCCACAAGCGCCCGTGCCGATCATGCAAGGTCCAGAACATGTCGGATGCCGGGCGGCCTTCCGGTGGGCGTATGACCCGGTAGTTGGCGCCATCGAGCCAACTGATGCCCTGTTGGCGGGGATCGGCCATGTTTTCGCCGAATCCAACCTGTCCCTGCGGATCGATGCTGACGGAATAGATCCATCGGCCGAGGCGTTGCCGTTGCTCGTGCATGCGCTCCCCATCAAACCAGGCAAGCCCACGGTCCGTGCCCACCCACAGGATGCCGTGCGCATCTTCGGCCATGCTGATCGGCTTTACGCCACGGTAGTACTGGAACGCGCTGCCCCGATAGTGGGCGATGCCCGCGCTGCGAAGGCCGAACCACAGGTCGCCGCGGCGGTCGCGCACCGCGCACAGCACTTGGTCCGTGGCCAAGCCCCTTGCCGTGGTGATCTGCTCGATCCCGTTCGCTCCGTGGGCCTTGGCCTTGTAATGGATCGCACCATGAGCAGCGGTGCAGATCCACAGTTCTCCGGGGCCGGTGCGGATCAGTTGGTTCACCGTGAATGCTGCTCCTGCCGGTAATTCAACAGATATAAGGGCAAGGCTGCCTTCAACCCGGTCCAGCCGCGCAAGGCCGTGGTCGCGGGCAAGCCACAGTGATCCATCGGCCTCGGGTTCAATGGCTGCAAGGTCGTCCAACCGGTCCTCGTCGATCGTTACCCGGTGAAAAGGAAGTGTGCCCGCTTGTGCCGTAGCCTTCGGATCGCACCGGGCCAAACCTTCTTCAGCGGCCGCCCACAGTGTGCCGTCCGCGGTGAAGGCCAGATCGTTCACGATGTCCGCCCCGGAAGTGCCCAACACCGGGTACACGTTGAACCGGCCGTTTGCGTAACGGAACACTCCGTGGCCGCGCGAGGCGAACCACAGGGCGCCGTCAGGGGCTTCTACGATGGCGTTGATGCCGCAGCCAAGTCCCTTGGCTTGCGCCGGGTTGAAGGTGGTGAAGCGGTATCCGTCATACTTGCAGATCCCGCCGGTGCTTGTGCCGATCCACAGGTTCCCTGCACGGTCGTGGCACAGGGAGAGGATCACATTGTCCGGCAGGCCATGGGCCATGGTGAAGTTGGTGAAGGCGTGGCCATCGTAGCGTGCAAGACCGCCGCCATTGGTGCCGAACCAAAGCATGCCATGGCTGTCCATGTGGCCGCACATGATGTCGTCCATCAACAGCCCGTCATCCGTGGTGAAATGTTCCAGGTGGGCTTTGAGTCCGGCGCGTTCGTTCGTTACGGGCCGGAACGGGGCGGCCGGCAGGGTGAGGGGCTGTGCCATTGGCGCAGTGCCGGGCGGATGTTCGGTGAACAGGGTGACCTTGCCGCGTGCCGGCGCGGGCTGCTTGCCCCCTTGGGCCCAGGGCTCGGAGGGTGGGGTGGTGCATGCCCCAAGGAGCAGCAACCACAGGGCGGAAGTGGGCACTGCCGCACGCTTCATGCTCCAGGGCGCTGGTTGAGCACGGTTCCGATCGCGGCTTGCAGTTCTTCGCGTTTGAAGGGCTTGGGCACAAATCCGTCCATGCCGGCCTCCAGGCAGCGTTCTACTTCGGCCCGCATCACATTGGCCGTAAGCGCCACGATGGGCACGCGCGACCGCTCGCCCGGCAGTGCCCGGATGATGCGCGTGGCGCGATAGCCGTCCATCACGGGCATTTGTACATCCATGAGCACCACGTCGTAGGCTTGTTGGCGCACGCGTTCCACGGCTACGGCGCCATTCTCGGCAATGTCCACCTGAACGCCGGGGAATATGAACTCGAGCTCATCGCTTGCCACCATGACGTTGAAGGCATTGTCTTCAGCCAATAGAATGCGCCGTGCCGTCCGCCCGGTTGCTTGCTGCGTTGCCCATCGCCCATCGGCCATGCTCTCGGCCCCTGTTGCCTCCCGGGGAGGCCCTGCCGGTTCCGGTCCCACCGGCAAGGGTGATCGGCCTTCCGCTTCCGCGGGCCTGGCGGCATCGCCCTGTGCATCGCCGGTTGCCTTCAACCGTACGTAGTACATCTCCATTACCCCCTTGCCTTTGGCCTCCACCTTGCCCCGGGCGGCTACCACCAGGCCCGGTTCATGCCGGATCAGGGCATAGGTGGCGCTGCTGATGTTCACTTGGCCTGCCTCCGCAGTGCTCTCCAAGCGGCTCGCGGTGTTCACCGTATCGCCCCAAATGTCATACTGGAACTTGCGCCTGCCCACAATGCCGGCAACCACCGGGCCCGTGTGGATGCCCACGCGCATCTCAAAACCCGGCAGCCCTTGCAGGGCCCGCTCCATGCGCCGCTCGGCCATGATGTGCTGCATCTCCAGGCCCGCATAGACCACCGATAGCGGCGAGCCCATGGCCGGGTCCGGCACCCCGCCTGCAGCCATGTAGGCATCACCAATGGTCTTGATCTTTTCAATGCCGTACTTCTCCATGATCCGGTCGAACGCATTGAAACAAACGTTGAGCTCTTCCACCAGGTCCGTGGCGGACATGTGCTCGCTGACCTTGGTAAAGTCCTTGAAGTCGCTGAACAATACGGTGACCTGGGCAAATTGCCGGGCTTCGGCCTGCCCCCTGCGCTTGAGTTCATCGGCTACGTTCACCGGAAGGATGTTGTTGAGCAGCTCTTCGCTGCGGTCCTTCTCACGGATCAGTTCGCGCGTCCGCACCGCTACCGTGTGCTCCAACAGCTGTTTCTGTTTGCGCAAGCCGCGGATGTACATCAAGGTGCCTCCAATGCCCACCAGGCCGCACAAGGTGAAGAACCACCAGGCCATCCACCAGGGCGGGCGCACGGTGAGCTTGAAGGCGGTGCCCTGCCGGTCCCAGATGCCGTCGCGGTTCATGCCCAACACACGGAAGGTGTAGGTCCCAGGGTCCAAATTGGTGTAGATGGCGCTGTTGGCCGTGCCGGCCTCGATCCATCCGGGGTCGAAGCCCTCGAGCCGGTACCGGTAGCGGTGCTGCTCGGGAAGGCTGTACTCCATGGCCGCAAAGGTGAAGGTGACCATGTTGGCGCTGTACGGGATCGTCATGCCTTGGCTCATGTACACCGGTTCGCGCAGTGGCGACCCCTCCACCCCGAATGCAACCGGCCGGTTCATCAGCTTGATGTCCGTGATCCGCACGGTGACCGGTGTGCTGTCTTGCACCAGTAGCCGCGGATCGAACCAGTTGAACCCGCCCACACCGCCGAAGTAGAGCCGGCCGCTGCGGTCCTTGCCATAGGCGTAACGATTGAATTCATTGCTCTGCAAGCCGTCGTCCACGCTGAAGTTCCGGAAGGTGTTCGTGTGCCGGTTGAAGCGGGACAGCCCCTTGTTGGTGCTGAGCCAAAGCTCCCCGGCATCATCGGCCAGCACCCCGTAGACCACATCGTTGGGCAGCCCGTCCTTCGTGCTCAAGCGCGCCACCCGGCCTGTTCGGGTGTCCAGCCGGTTCAGCCCGCCGCCGTTGGTGCCCAGCCAGAGCACACCGGTAGGGTCGTCCGGGTCCGCACAGATCGACAGGATCACGTTCACGGCGAGCGTGGCCTCATTGGCCGGATCGTGCTTCCACTGCTTCCATTTTCCGGTGGCAGGGTCCAGTTGCAGCAAGCCGGTCATGGTGCCTGTCCACATCAGCCCGTCGGGCCCTTCATGCAGGGCCGCGCTGAAGGTGTACGGGTTGTGTGCCGCGGGTACCGGCCAGGGATACAGGGTGGTGGTGAGCGTCCGGCGGTCCATGCGCCAAAGCCCGCGCCCGCCGCCGCACCACAGCCCGCCATGGTGGTCCGCAAGCAAGGGGAACAGGGAAGCTTCCGCTTCTCCGGCAGGTTGCACCAGGCGCAGCTCCTTTCCGATGCCATTGAAACGGATCACCGTGCCCAGCGCAGAGGTGGCCCAGTAGCGGCCTTCACTGTCCTGGATGCACATGAAGTTGGATCCCTCGCGCAAGGTGTCCAAGCCGGTATGCAGGTGCGCAAGCTGCTTGACCACGGTGCGGTATTGGCCGGTGCGCGTGTCGAACAGGCTGAAGTAGGTGTTGTAGCGGCCCACGATCAACTGCCCGTCCGGGGCCGCCCACAAGGAGCGTATGCTCACGTCGGGGTGCTTGTTGAAGCGCTCCATGCGCGGGTCATACTTCAACAGGCCATAGCCGGATGTACCGATCCAGAGTGTTCCTCCCCGGTCATAAAGAGCGGACTTCACCGTGCTCGCCATATGTTCCGTGGCGGGGTCGGTGGTGCCTACCAGTGCCATGTGCCGCGTGGCCGGGTCGAATCGGAACAGGCCGAGGAACGTGGGCAGCCAGATCTGCCCTTGCGGGCCGATCAACGCCCCGTGGCATTGCAGGTACGGGTCGCCCTTGCCCATGGTGAACAACACCTGCCATTGGCCTTTGCCCGGATCGATCCCCAGGATGGCATTGTTGGTGAGGCCGTAGTACTTCCCCCTTACCGTGTCTTCCACCACGATCAGCCCGTTGATGTCCACATGGGGGTGACGGGGATCGGTGCTCGACAAGGTATCGATCGCGTCCGTGCCGTCGTGGCGTGGCCGGATGCGGAAGGCAAAGGTGCCCGAAGCCCCCCAAAGGGAGCCGTCGCTGGTGGTCGACACGGTGGTGATGCCATCGTGGATCCAGCGCAGGGTGAACGGGGGAAAGGGTGCGTCTTCCGCCACTGGTGCTGAAAAGGTGACCTTTGCCAGCTTCCCGGTGGAAGCGATCCACAGGTCGCCATGCCCGTCCGGCCGGATGTGCGTTACGCTGCCCCAATCACCGCGCGGGTGGGCGATGGGCAGGTGGCGGAACCGTTCCGTGCGGCGGTCAAAGAGGTCCACGCCGGTGCTGGTGCCAACCCATAGCCTCCCGTGGTGGTCCACCTGAAGGCCGGTGATGTTGCTTTCGCGCACCGTGCCGCTGTCGGCGGGGTCATGGCGGAATACGGTGAACGTGTACCCATCGTAGCGGTTCAGGCCGTCCTTGGTGCCGAACCAGAGAAAGCCTTGCTCATCCTGGGCCATGCACTGCACCATGCCTTGCGACAGACCTTGGTTGATCGTAAGGGAGCGGAAGGGCAGCTTCAGGGTGTCGATCGGCGGGGCAGCCTGGGCACACACCGTGCAGCAACCAAGGAACAATGGTCCGGTGAGCAGCAGATGGGGCCGCATCGGTTGTCCTATTGGGCCAAATAGGTGCGCAGCTCTGCGGTAACGGCTTCTTGGAGCTGAACAAACTTCGCCACGGGCCCGGCGCAGGAGTGCAGGTGATCCTGGCGGGCGTTCTGTTCAATGGCATCCAGCGCATCCAAACATGCTTGTGCGCCCATAATGCTGTTTTGGGGCCGCAGGCTGTGCGCCACCAGGGCCAACCCTTTGGTGTTGCCCGCCGCCAACATCTCCTGCAATTGGGCGGAACCATCGGGCTGCGCTTCAAGGTATGCCCGGATGTACCGGTCCATGCGGGCGCGATCGCCCGTACAAAACGAGGAGAGCCGTGCAAGGTCGATCGTGGGCATCCACCTACGAAGTTAGTGCGGATCGACGGCCAGCCCGCACCCGATCATGCTTCATGCCGGGCCATGAGGGCCCCGGCGCATGGTCATTCCTTCACCAACCGGGCCATGGCGCGCTGCCCGTTGCCTTCCAGTTCCAACAGCAGCACCCCGGAAGGCATGGCCGAAAGGTCCACGGTGCCTTCGGAAGTATTTGGGCCTGGCTGGGCAAGCATGACCCGCCCCAGCGCATCGCGCACTACGGCTTGCGCTACTGGAAAGCCCGCAGCAAATCGCACCAGGCCCGTGGTGGGCGAGGGCGACACCAGCACCGGCCGGGGTGCCGTACCGGCCGTTGCGGTCACGGGATCCATCACCACAAATTGCAGCATCATCATATGGTCCTCGTGCATCAGGTTGTGGCAGTGGTACATGAACGGGATGTCCGCGTCGGCAGGCTCACCGAAGTGTACGATCAGTTTTACATCCTCGCCGGCCGCCACCAGCACCACATCCTTGGGGCCGCGCTCCCACAAAGGCGGTGGGGCTCCGTTGCGCTCCAGCACATGGAACGAAACGCCGTGCAGGTGCATGGGATGTGCCAGATTGGAGTTGTTCACGAAATGCCACACCTCATTGGTGCCAAGCAGCATGGTGTCGTTCACTACGTCCAGGTCGAACATTTCCCCGTTGATCAGGAATTGGCCCATGGCCACCATGCCCATGCCCGTGATGGTCTTGGTGCGGGTGCGTACGCTGCTCGATTCATCCGGGGGCGCATTGTCCACCAGGGTGGCGGGAATGCTGGTCACCGGATCCGCCGTGGGCGCGCCCACGCGTATGCGCAGCACGGGGAAGGCAATGCCGTTCAGCACACTGCCCTCGAACATCACGTTGCCCGAGCCGGGCACCGATTGCCCCAGCTCGTTGCCGAAGCTCATCAACAACAAGCTGTCGCCCTCCTGTCCGCTGAGGTCCAACAACACCTCATGGCGCTCCCCGTTGCTGAGCATCAACCGGTTGGTGGCGACAGGGGCGGAAAGCAGCCCGCCGTCGCCGGCGATCACCTCAAAGCTGCGGTTGTCCTCAAAGCCCAGGCGGAACACCCGGGCAATGGCCCCGTTGAGCAGCCTCAGCCGCACCACTTGCGCGGGCAATTCCACATATGCATCCGGTGTTCCGTTCACCCACAGGGAATCGCCCACCGGGTAGAGCGCCATTTCACCCGTGTTGATGAACTTCTTATCCTGGATCACCAACGGAATGTCATCCACTCCGTAAGTGCGCGGCAGGTCCAGGGCTGCCTCGGCGCTGTCACGTACCAGCAGAAACCCTGCAATGCCCAGGTTGGCCTGTTTGGCGGTGAGCAGGTGCGGGTGCGGGTGGTACCAATAGGTTCCAGCCGGATTTTTCACCGGGTATTCGGCCATCCAGCTGGCGCCGGGTGGGATGATGCTGTGCGGCCCTCCGTCCATTTCGCCCGGTACGTGCATCCCGTGCCAGTGCATGGTGGTGATCTCTTCCAGTTGGTTCTCCACCACGATCCGCGCCGTGTCGCTCTTGTGCAGCACCAAGGTGGGGCCGAGGTATTCACCGTTCACCCCGTAGGTCGGCGTGTTCACTCCGGGATAGAACTGGTGCGTGTGCGCCGCCACGGTCAGGTGCAGGGTGTCCGCCTCCATCAGCGGTGGAATGGCCAGTTGTTGCATGGCTTGGCCCAGCAGCAGGGCAGGAACAAGAAGCGCGGCAGCGGCGAACGAAATGCGCATCGCGGGAATTTCCCGCGAAGTAAGGACACGCTGGCCGGAAACCGGAGTGATGCAACTCCGCAAGTGGATCGCTTCAATCCTGCCCGCACACCGAATGTCCCTGTCCGCCATGCTCCGGTTGCACTGTGGGGCCGGGCACCACCTGACCATCATCAATCCTGCGCCGGACAAAGGCCAATACCTTGCAGCCCATAATTGAAACCCAAGTAATGAGCAACGAGATCCATCTTCCCCAAGAACTTGATGTCCGCGTCATGGTGCCCATCGACCGGCACCGCACCCTGCTTCAACTGTTCAAGGAGCTGCCCGTGGGCGAAAGCTTCATCTTCATCAACGACCACGACCCCCTGCCGCTCTTCTATGAGTTCCGCTCCATCCATGGCGACGTGGTGGGCTGGGAATACCTGCAGCGCGGCGGCCGCGATTGGAAGGTGATGGTGACACGCGAAGAAAATTCCGTGGGCCGGGAGTTCACGGATATTTCCACCCTGATGGACCTGCGCAAGGTGGCGGCGGAAGACTGGAAGCATGTGGTGTTCCACCGCTACGGCATGATGGAGATCGGCCACGTGATGGAACTGATCGCCGCCGAGGAACCTGCGGAGATTCACGCCATCTTCAACGAACGTTTTGCCGGTCAACACACTTGGACCTACCAGAAGCAGCAGCCCGGTGAATGGGTGGTGCATGTGCGCAAGGATGGGGGCAGTACGGAGGAAGCATCCGCCGTGGCCGTGCTCAGTACCTTCGATGTGCGCCCGTACCACCCGGCCAAGCGCCACGAAATGGTCTTCGATGCCTTCGATGCCCTGAAGCCCGGCGAGGCCTTCGTCTTCACCAACGACCACGACCCCAAGCCGCTCTACTACCAGATCGAGGCCGAAAGCAAGATCCCCTTCTCTTGGGAATACCTGCAAAGCGGGCCGGAGGTGTGGCAGGTGAAGGTGGCCAAGACGGT
>JADZAC010000029.1 GCA_020852835.1 Flavobacteriales bacterium | reverse complement strand
TGAAGGCCCTGCGCAAGGACGTAACGGCCAAGTGCTACGGTGGTGATATTTCGCGCAAGCGCAAACTGCTGGAGAAGCAGAAGGAGGGTAAAAAGCGCATGCGCCAAGTGGGCAACGTGGAGATCCCGCAACAGGCGTTCTTGGCAGTGCCGAAGCTGGATTGAGGGCGGCCACTACGGGGGCCGATGACGCTGATCCTGCGGGGCCTTCATCAACCTTTATGCTCCCGCAGCATCCACATGACGTGCGTATCCGTACGGCTACGCTTCTTCCTTGGTCCAAAGTCCAGGCATGGAGGTGGATCTTGCTGATCCATCCAGCAGATCCCGGCGGAAATTACACGCCTGGTTCTTACGGGGTGGATGAAAACTTTGGCGCGGATGTAACTTTCGCTGGAAGCCTCCGTCACACCTCAAACGCCCGGCCGTGACCCTCCACGACTACAACAGTTCGGTGCATGCCCATGCTGACGGGATTTACCGTTTTGCGTTGAAGCACCTGCGCGACGAGGAAGCGGCCAAGGACGTGGTGCAAGAGAGCTTTGCACGCCTGTGGCAAAAGTTGGAGGACGTGGACGGGGCCAAGAGCAAAAGCTACCTGTTCACCACCGCGCACCACATCATGGTGGATTCGGTGCGCCGGAATACCCGTAGCACCCGGATGGAAGAACGGCATGAGGAGCTGCAGTGGTCGATGCAGGGCCAACCGGACTTGAAGGAAGTGGTGGACGCGGCCTTGGCCACGCTGCCGGAAGTGCAGCGCAGCGTGGTGCTCTTGCGCGACCTGGAAGGCTACAGCTACGAAGAGATCGCGGAGCTCACCGGCCTGAACCTCGCCCAGGTGAAGGTGTACATCTACCGTGGCCGCACCGCATTGAAGGAATACATCGGCAAACTGGAGAATGTGCTTTGAAACTGGACCGCGCCACATATGAAGCCTGGTTGCTGGACCGCCTGGAAGGGGCGCTGACCCCGGAACAGGAACGTGAATTGGACGCCTTTTTAGCGGCACACCCGGAATTGCCCGTGTATGAAGGCGAGCTGCCGAAGGTGGACGCCGGAAGGGGAGCGTTCCCGGACAAGTCCGTGCTGCTGCACCCGTTGCCCCCCACGGGCCCCATCGATGCCGCACACTTGAACGATTTCCTGGCGGCCAAACTGGAAGGTGACCTTACGGAGACCCAGGTGCATGAGCTGGGCCGCTACCTCTACGAACACCCGGAAGCAGCACGGGACGCGGCCGCGATGGCCAAAGCCAAGGTGCTTGCGGAAACCGTGCGCCTGGATGAAAAAGAGGCCTTGGAAAAGCACCTCCCGCCCACCGGGCTGCCAAGCGCCATTCACCTCAACGAATTCCTGGTCGCACAAGCGGAAGGCGACCTGGATGCGGTGCAACTGGCAGCGATGGAGCAGTACCTTTCGCTGCATCCGGAAGCCCGCCGCGAGCAGCGGCTTATTGCGGCCGCACGCGTGCTGCCCGAACCGGTGGCATTCCCTCTGAAGCAGGCACTGCTCAAACGCGAAAGTCGCGTTTTACCCTTGTGGACACGCTGGGCGGCAGCAGCGAGCATTGCGCTGCTGCTGGGCATGGGCTGGTGGTGGCTGGGGAACGGGCGGGACACAAGGCCGCAAGTCGCCCAAACGGGCCAACGCACCCCCGTTCCGACCGAAAGCACCCCGGCCCTTGCGGCCACCCCGAAAGTGCAGGAGCCTTCTGCTGGCCCCGACCGGGTTCCCGCAACCCCACCAGAGGCAGGCACCGCCGGATCGCAGGCGCCGGCAGGTGCCTCGGAGCCGCACAAGGCACCGACCGGAAAGCAGCGCACACCGCAACAGCCGCCCGTTCCGAGCACCGAAAAAGAACAACCCGCGCCTGTTCCGGAACCTATCCCCTCGGAACCGGAACAGCCGCACCTGGCCCAAACGGCGGGTTCACCCGCCGAAGCACCTGCCAACACTGAACTGCTGGCGGCAACCGCCGCAGCACCTTCGGCCCCCGCAGGTGGCCAGGACCTCGGTACCTTCATGGCCAACACCTTGCGCCGCGACCTGTTGGACGCACCCAAACGCTCCACCAGCCTGGACGGCGCGGATGTACTGGCCATGGCGGACCGGGCCATCGGGGCCGTCAGCAAGGGGCAGGGCGGCCTGCAGGTGCAGCGCTCCGCCAGCCGTGAACGGGTCCGGCTCAGTTTGGGCCGGAACTTTTCCATCAGCGCCAGCCGTGGCCGCTGAACTCCTCCGCAGCACATCCTTGCGCCCTGTGCAACCGGCCATCACGGCCAGCGCACCGTTCATCCCGATCGCTGTAACAAATGCTGCCGGTTGCTTGTCTCATGCACAAAATCCCGCTCACCGGCCCCAGGCCACAACACCCCAAGACAATGAACGCCTCCAACCTCCTCCAAAGCATATCCTTCGGTCTTGCCATGCTGGTCACCGGCAGCCTGTCCGCCTTGCCGGGCGTCCCAAAGCCGGCCTCCACCGTGGCCAACTCCAAGCAACTGGAAAACGCCGTGAGGCACCAGATCAACCGCCATGTGATCTTCCCGCTCGATGCGGAAGGCGCGGAGATGTACGGGGTGGTGGACGTGGCCTATGCCGTGGACGTGAAGGGCCGCCTGGTGGTGAAGGATGCCAGCTCGCGCAATGCCGCGCTCCGCGACTACGTGGTGCGCAAACTGGGCAAGATCCAGGTGGGCGCCAACCCGTCCGGCCTGTGGAACACCACGCATGTGCGCTTCACCTTCCGGCCGGAGCACAAGCCGCTGTAACTAACGGGGCGCCTCCCCGTCGTACTGCAAACGTGATACCCCGATGAAGCCCCTGACCATCACCGCCCTGCTTCTGCTCTCCTTGGCCGCCAAGGCCCAGCAGGACACCACGGTTGCAGACACCTCCGCCCGGCCCCAACGCAAGCATGTCCTCATCATCGCCAATTCCGGCGAAGGCATCCAGGCACGGGTGGAGAACACCGACACGGCACGGGCCGTGAACGACACCATCCGCATCAACACCAAGCGCAAGGTGATCCGCATCATCACCACCGAGCGTATCGACACCAACGTTGCCGGCCAATTCGAGGAGCGCCTCAAGGAGCTGCGCCGCGAACGCAGGAACGTCTTCACCTACTGGGCCGGTCTTGAAGTGGGCATCAACACCTTCATAGCCCCGGACGGCCGCGTGGGCGACGGCCCGGAAAGCGGCCCCCTTCAGCTCAACAACGCAAAGAGCCGTTTCTGCGCCATCAACTTCATGGAACACAAAGTGGAGTTCGGCACCCACCACATCGGGCTGGCCACCGGGCTCGGCGTGGAATTCCTCAATTACAAACTGAGCGAAAACAACACCTTGGCCTTCAATGGCGACAGCACCTGGACCGCAGCCATGGCCACGCCTGTGCTGGACAAGAACAAACTGCGCCAGATCGGCCTGCGCATGCCGCTGATGCTGGAGTTCAACACCAAACGCGCCAAACTGCCGGCCGATGCGCAGGATCTCAAGAACAAGCCCGGTTGGTCCTTCGACCGGGAGAACAACTTCCACCTGTCCGCAGGCCTGGTGGGCAGCTGGTACTTCGATACGATGTACAAGCAGAAATACCGCGAAGGCGGACGCACGGTGCGGCAACGCAGCAAAGACGACTACAACCTGCTGCCCTACCGCCTGGCAGCCCGCGCGCAGATCGGCTTCGGCAGCCTGAACCTGTTCGCCGAATACGCCTTGACGCCGATGTTCGAGCAAGATGCGGCACCCGAGCTCACCGCGCTCAACATCGGGGTCACACTGGTAGGCTTCAATTGAAAGAGATCCGGGGCAGCGCGACGAGGGGAAAAGTTCGATGGTGCCCGGTACGGGGCCGCCGCTCTTGCGGCGGCCCTTCGTATTTTCGCGGCCTGCCGCGCGATCAGCGCCACAACGACCAAGAGACCGTACGCACCATGGGCCGCATCTTCGAGAAACGCAAGCACAAGATCTTCGCACGCAACGCCAAGCTCAGCAAGCTCTTCACCCGCATCGGCAAGGAGATCTCCATGGCCGTGAAGGCCGGCGGGCCCAGCCCGGAGGCCAACCACCGCTTGAAAGTGGCCATACAGAACGCCAAAGGCATGAACATGCCCAAGGACAACATCGAGCGGGCCATTAAAAAGGCTGCCGGCGGCACCGAGGACAACTACACGGAGATGACCTATGAGGGCTACGCGCCCGGCGGGGTGGCCATATTCGTGGACACGGCCACCAATAACCCCACCCGCACGGTGAGCAACGTGCGCAGCTTCTTCAACAAGTGCGATGGCAACCTGGGCAACTCGGGCTCGCTGTCGCATGTGTTTGAGCGCAAGGCCGAATTCAGCGTAACGGAAGAGGCCTTGAAGGGCATGGACCCGGATGAGTTTGAAATGGCCCTCATTGATGCGGGCGCGGATGACCTGGTGCACGACGAGGAGGGCTTCATGATCCTGGCACCTTTCACCGAGTTCGGCAATATCCAGCACAAGCTGGATGCGCTGGGCATAGAGGCCAAAAGCGCCGAGCTGAAGCGTTTCCCATTGAGCACCGTTCCGGCCGATCTGGCCACGGCGCGCATTGTGATGAAGCTGATCGACCTGTTGGACGACGACGACGACGTGAACGCCGTTTACCACAACATGGAGCTCAGCGAGGAAGTGGAAGCCGCGCTAGCCGAGGGCTGAGACGGCCGCCGGGGCTCATCGGGTGCGGAACCGGATGTGGTAGCGCGTGCCCGTGTGGTCGCTCTCCATGGTAATGAACCCGTTGAGCTGTTCCACGAGGCTATCGATCAGGCTGCGGCCCAGGGTATCGGCATGGTGGTGCTGTTTTTCCACGGGAATGCCGGTGCCATCATCGCTGTAGTGCAGGTCGAATTCATCCGCGCCGGCACGGTGCAGGCGCAAGTTGATGAAGCCCTCGTCCCTGCCCGGGAATGCATGCTTGAAGGAATTGGTGATGAGCTCGTTGAGGATGAGGCCCATGGGCACCATGGCATCCAGTTGCAGCACCAGGTCCGGGTCGATGGCCGTGCGGTAGCGGATGTTGCCGCTCACCTTGTTGATCTGCACCAAGGCGGTGAACAGTTCCTTGATGTAGTGGGCCAGATTGATCTGGGCCAGGTCATCGCCCTTGTACAGCTTCTCATGGATCAGGGCCATGGAGGCCACGCGTCCCTGGGTTTGGTCCAGCACTTGCACCAAGCGCTCATCAGCAAGCGTTCCCGACTGCAGGCGCAGCATGCTGGAAACCACCTGCAGGTTGTTCTTCACCCGGTGGTGGGTTTCACGGATCAGCACCCGGATGCGTTCATTCGCCCGCTCGAGCTTCTCCTTCTCGAGGTACAAGGCCTGGTTGAACTGCGTATCGCGCTCCTTGGCCGCTTTCAGGTTGTGCTGCATGCGGGCCAGGGAAAGGCCCAATGCATCCTGATCACCGCGCACCGCCACCGGGGTGTCGTAATTCCCCTGGCCGATGGCATCAGCGCTGGCGGAAAGCGAGCGGATGGTATCGATCATGGTGTTGAACGAGCCGGCCATTTGGCCCACCTCGTCCGTGGAGATCACCGGTACGTGCGCCCTCACATCCCCTTGCGCCAAGGCGGCAGCCGCGCGGGTCACCTCGGTAATGGTGCTGCGCAGGCCGCGCATGATCATCAAGGCCATCAGGCTCACCATGCCCACCACCAGCAACAGGGCGGCCAAGACCAGCACCAGGCGCTGTTGGGCTTCCTGCGACACTTCATTGCTCACGGTGATGATCGAACCGATGGAACGGGCTTCCACATCCCGCAGGCGTTCCAGGGCCTTGCCGCTCATGGCCCACCATTGGCCCGCATCGGTGTCCAGTCCTTCCGTGCTGCGCTTGATCTCCACCGTTCCGATCATGGAGCGGATGAAATTGACGTCCGGCCCTTGGAACGTGTTGTGGTAATACTCCAGCATGCCCGGCGAAGCATCCCTTTCGAACAACAGGATGCTGGTTTCGTACAGGGCGATGCGTTCGTTCATTCCACCCATCTCTTCGGGGCCGATGCCCCGGGAAAGCCCGCGCAGCATGGTGGTACGTATGCCGTTGAGCGCCTGCTTGGCCGCCAGCAGGCTGCGGTGCGCGAACATCATATTGTTCACCTCCTGGTCGATGGCGTGCTTGGACATCTCGCCCAGGCCGCGCAAGAGTTCCATGTTCAGGCGGCGGTATTCCTGCTCGACCTGTTCCACCTCGACGCGGCCGTGGTCCACCCGGTTGCGCACGTCATTGAGCGGGGCCAGGGCATCGGGCACCCATTGGAGGGCATCGCCTGAAATGGCCGGGTCGCTCAGGCGCAGGCTGCGCGTATCGGTGCGCACACGGGCCAGTTCCAGTTGGCGCCCGCTCGGGATCAGCCGCACCATGGTGGCCACGGTGTTTGCCGCCTCCTGTTGGAGGGCATCTGCCACATCACCCACCATGCGGATATTGCCCGCCTGCTTGGAAACGTAGCCCAGCACCCTGCTGCGCTTGAGGTTGGAGTCCACCTGCTTGCCGATCAGCAGCACCAAGCCCATCACCGGGATCCCCAGGGTGATCAGGAACTTGGCCCGGATGGGCAGATCAGCAAACCGCCATTTCATAAGCCCACGAAAGTAGGCGAACCGACCTTGCCCTGCTATCTACATTTGGCCGCGCCTTCCCGACGGCGGGCCGCAGGAAATACCGCATTGCCACCATGGACATGAAAGCCAAGTTCCACAAGTTGGACCAGAAGACCGCCGAGGCCTTGAAGGGCGGAGGAGCGGACAGGATCCAGGCACAGCACGCCAAGGGCAAGCTGTCGGCACGCGAAAGGGTGAACCTGCTGCTGGATGAAGGCTCCTTCCAGGAGATCGGCCAACTGGTGACCCACCGCAGCGTGAACTTCGGCCTGGACAAACAACATTTCCTGGGCGACGGCGTGGTCACCGGCTACGGCACTATCAACGGGCGCACGGTATACGTGTTCTCCCAGGATTTCACGGTTTTGGGCGGCTCCTTGGCCGAAGCCCATGCGGGCAAGATCTGCCGCATCATGGACCTGGCCATGCAGAACGGCGCCCCGGTGATCGGCCTCAACGACAGCGGCGGCGCGCGCATCCAGGAGGGCGTGGTGTCCTTGGGCGGCTATGCGGACATTTTCCACCGCAACGTGATGGCCAGCGGCGTGGTGCCCCAGATCAGCGCCATCATGGGGCCCTGTGCCGGTGGTGCCGTATACAGCCCGGCGCTCACCGATTTCGTGCTGATGGTGGAGAACACGAGCTACATGTTCGTCACCGGCCCGAACGTGGTGAAGACGGTAACCCACGAAAACGTCACCTCCGAAGAGCTCGGCGGTGCCTCCACCCACGCCTCCAAAAGCGGCGTGGCCCATTTCACGGCCGCACATGAGCTGGATGCCATCGACCAGCTGCGCAACCTGGTGGGCTACCTGCCGGCCAACTGTGAAGAGCGCCCTCCGGCACTGGCGTACGCACCAGGCAATGAACAGCGGCCGGAGCTGGACCGTCTGCTGCCCGAGAACCCGAACCAGCCTTACGACATGCGCGAGGTGCTCAACGCGGTGATCGACCCGGGCAGCAGCATGGAGGTGCACGCCGAATTTGCCCGCAACATGGTGATCGGCTTTGCGCGCGTAGCGGGCGAAGTGGTGGGCTGCGTGGCCAACCAGCCGGCGGTGCTGGCCGGGGTGCTGGACATCGACGCCTCGATCAAAGCGGCCCGGTTCGTGCGCTTCTGCGATGCCTTCAACATACCGTTGCTCGTCTTTGTGGACGTGCCCGGCTTTCTCCCCGGCACGGACCAGGAATGGCGCGGCATTATCGACCACGGTGCCAAGCTGCTGTATGCCTTCAGCGAAGCCACGGTGCCGCGCATCACGGTGATCACGCGCAAGGCGTACGGCGGCGCCTATGATGTGATGAACAGCAAGCACATCGGCTGCGACATGAATTTTGCGTGGCCGGCCGCCGAGATCGCCGTGATGGGCGCCAAAGGCGCCGCGGAGATCATCTTCCGCAATGAGATCAAGGGCTCGGGCGATCCCGAAGCCACTTTGGCGGCCAAGGAGGCGGAATACCGGGATCGTTTCGCCAATCCGTACGAGGCCGCGGCACGGGGCTACATCGATGAGGTGATCAAGCCCGCCGACACGCGCGCCAAAGTGATCGAGGCCCTGCGCATGCTGCGCAACAAGGCCAAGGCCCTGCCGCGCAAGAAGCACGGCAACATCCCCTTGTAGGCGGCCCTGCCCCCGGAATGCCGCGATCACGGTGATCACCGTAGGCGATTACGCGCATCCACGGGTGACTATGCCCTTTGTGCACGGCCATCTTTGGCCCGCCTAATCGCAAGCACCATGACCAGCACGTACCGGAATGTGTACATGGCCCTTCTGGCCGCTTCCCTCTGCCTCACCGCCTGCCAACAAGAAGAAGCAGAACCGCCCGCCCCCGGCCCCGGCGGTGGCGGAAGCACTCCCTCCAACACCAGCACTACGCCCACCTTCACCGGTTCGGAGGGCACGTTATGGGCCATCAACACCATCGCCACGCAAGTAGTGTCCGGCTTCCCCTTCGAAATGCAGACCGGCATGGGCGTTGCCTTCTTCCCCTCGGCCGCCGACGCCGCCGTTTTTGTGGACGCCGGTGCGGTGCGGTTGAATGATGTGGACCTCACCCGCCAATCCAACAACAGCTACGTGTCCATCCCCACCCAAACCGACCCCACCGGCATTGACCTGGCCAGCGGATCCACGCATTGGACCGTTGCCGGCGGCAATGGCGTGCCCGCGCTGGATCAAACGCCCTCGTTCAACTTCCCCGACGTGGGCGAGATCACCAGCTCCACCACCGTGGACCGCAGCAGTGGCTACACCCTCACCGCCGACAATATCAGTGCCTGCGACTCGATGATCTTCATGGTGGGCGGTGTGATCAAATACCAGCCCTCCGGCACCTCCAGCTGCACCTTCACCGCGGCGGAACTCGCGGGCCTGGCCGCAGGTCCGAGCCTGATCCAAGTCACCGCATACAGCTATGAGCACCAGGTCATCAGTGGCAATGACTTCTATTTCGGCAAGCAAACCACCCGCACCGAAGGCGCCACCATCCAGTAGGCCCAAGTCCGGTGCAGCGTGCATTGCCCGAACGGTGTGAACACGCCGTACGGGCATGGCCGCTTGCGGCCATACTACATTCGCCGCATGCACCGCCAGGCGTACGGCAAGTGTTGCCGCCCCGACCGTTCACGGGCCGGGCTTTTATCGGCCTTGTTGTTGCTGGTCCACTGCGGCACCTTGGCCCAGCAGGCCGCAACGGGCCCGGCGCAAGTCTTGGCCATGCCCAACGATACGGCCAAGGTGATGGCCCTGTCGGACCTATGCTTTGCCTACCGGCGCAAGGATGCCGATTCCGCTGCGTACTTCGGCGGGGCCGCCCTTCAGCTGGCCCGCCAGTTGCGCTTTTCACGAGGTGAGGCCCAAGCATGCAACGACCTGGCCATCCTGCACATCGACCGCAGCGACTACACCACGGCCGACAGCTTGCTGCACCGGTCGCTCACCCTGCGCGAGCAGCTCGGTGATTCGGCGGGCATGGCCGCGGCGCACAACAAACGCGGCATCATCTTCCAGGCCCGCTACATGTTCGAGGAGGCCCTGGAGGAGGACCTCCAGGCCTTGGCCATCTACGAGCGCACCGGTCCTGCGGCCCACGAGGCCACCCTGCTGAACAACATCGCCATCCTGCAGTTCAACCTGAAGCGCCTGCCCGATGCCCTGGCCACGCACCGCCGCGCGGCAGCGATCCGTGAACACATCGGCGACAGTGCCGGCGTGGCCGCCTCGCGCGGGAACATGGCCAACGTGGAAGCCCAAATGGGCGATACCGGAGCAGCGATCGCCAACTACCTCGCAGCCATCCGCTACTTCAGGCAACAAGGCCTGCAGCCCGAACTGGCCGTGCAACTGCACAACCTTGCGGGCGTTGAACTCGGGCGCGGGCAGCTGCAGGATGCCGCCGCCAACTACGGCGAAGCCTTGGCCATACGTACCGGTGCCGGAGACCGCAAGGCCATGGCCTCCTCCATGATCGGGCTGGGAGGCACGCTGCTGCGCCAAGGGCGCATGGAGCAGGCCGGCAGACTGTTGCACCAAGGGCTGTCCATGAGCCGGGCCGTGGATGCCCGCAGTGAAGAGATGCAGGCCTTGCTCGACCTTGCACGGCTCCATGCCCGCTTGAACCATGGCGATAGTTCCTTCCTGTACCACCAACGCCATGCCGCACTGAAGGACTCGGTGTTCAGCGCGGACATGGGTGCCCGCTTGGCGGAGGCGCAAGCCCGCTTCAAAGCGCAGGAACAGGAGAACCGGATCCAAACCCAACGGGCATCCATTGCGGAACTGCAAGCGGTCAACCGCCAACGGGAACTTTGGCTCGCCCTTGCCATTGGCGGCTGCGTGCTGGTGGTCCTGCTCTTCCTGCTGGTGATGCAGGTGCAGCGGCGACGGGCGCGTGCCAAGCACGATGCCGCCATCATCCGTGAACGCGAGGCCGGATTGCGCGGCATTCTGCACGCCGCAGAGGAAGAGCGCAAACGCATCGCCCGGGAACTGCACGATGGCCTGGGCCAACTGCTCACCGGGCTGAAATTCCGCCTGGAGGAGATCGCCGAACGCACCGGAACCGGCCAGGCAGCGCCCCACCAAGCCGTGGCCGACGCCCTTTCCATGACCACCGAGGCCGGGCGCGAGGCCCGCGGCCTTGCCCACGCCCTGATGCCGCGCTCGCTGGAAGCCATGGGCCTGGTGGCCGCCACGGCCGACATGCTGGAGCGCGCGTTGGGCGCCACCGGCATAGCCCACCAATTGGACCATCACGGCCTGGAACAACGCCTTCCCGCCGAACTGGAGGTGGGATTGTTCCGCATTGCCCAAGAGCTGGTGCAGAACACCATGAAACACGCCGGGGCCAACCAGGTGAACTTGCAATTGCTGAAGAACAACGGGCACTTGGTGCTGATCTACGAGGATGACGGGAAAGGCATGCAAGGCACGGGCAGCGGCATCGGGCTCCGCAATATCCGCGAACGGGTCCTGGCCATGCAAGGCCGGTTCAGCATCGCCAACGGCGATCGGCACGGGGTACAGGCCACGGTAAGGATCCCCTTGGCCGCCGTTCCCGGTTGATCCAGCGCGCCGATCCAACAAACGTTCACCATCTTGGCCCCGCAACAGCACCCATGGACAAACCGGCCACTCCGCTCCGGATCGCGCTGTGCGACGATCATCGCATCATCACCGAAGGCTTGCAGCGGTTGCTGAACGATGCACCGGGCTTGGCCTGCACAGGGATGGCGTCCAGCGGCCCGGAACTGCTCAAGCTCCTCGCGCATACCCCGGCCGACCTGGTTTTCCTGGACTTGAACATGCCGGGCATGGACGGCGCTGAAACCATGCGGCAGATCAAGCAGCGTTGGCCGTCCACCAAGGTGCTCATCCTCACCATGGAAGACGGACCGGCCACGGTCAAGCACCTCATGGAGCACGGTGCCGACGGCTACTTGTTGAAGACCTGCGGTCGGGAGGAACTCCTGTTGGCCGTGCAGGAAGCATGCAATGGCAGGAAACATTTCTCGCCCGGCGTTGCCGAAGCCATGCTGTCAAAGCGGACCTTGTCCGGCACCGGGCCGCTGGGCATGCTCAGTGAACGGGAACTGGAAGTGCTGGGCGCATTGGCGGAAGGCCTGTCCAACAAAGAAGTGGGCGACAAGCTGTTCATCTCCCCGCGCACGGTGGATACGCACCGCACCAACATCATGAAAAAGCTCGGCGTGCACAACCTGGCTTCCTTGGTGCGCATGGCCATCTCCGCCGGGCTGGTGCGCTGATCGCGCCGCAACCACCGCAGGCACCGCCGCGCGATTGTTGAAATGTTGGCAAAATCATTTTCCATCCCCGCCAATGGGCGCTTCCTTTGTGCAAAAGGGATCACAACATGAATGTTCTGTTGATCGGCAGCGGGGGAAGGGAACATGCCTTGGCGTGGAAGCTGGCGCAGAGCACCATGCTGGATGAGCTCTACATCGCACCGGGCAACCCCGGCACGGTGCGCCATGGCCGCAATGTGGAACTGGACATCAACGACCACCGGGCCTTGCGGCAGTTGATCATCGATAAGCGCATACGCATGGTCGTGGTAGGCCCGGAAGCACCCTTGGTGGGCGGCTTGCGCGATCGGATCCACGCCGACCCCCTTCTCCAGGAGATCACCGTGATCGGCCCGGGGGCTGCGGGGGCCCGTTTGGAAGGCAGCAAGGAATTCGCCAAGGAATTCATGTTCCGGCACAACATACCCACAGCGGCCTTCCGCACTTTCGGCAGGGGCCAGTTGCCCGAGGCCATGGCGCACCTCAAGCATTTGCAGGCGCCCTATGTGATCAAGGCAGACGGGCTGGCCCAGGGAAAAGGTGTTGTAGTGGCACAGGACCGCAAGGAGGCGGAACAAGCCCTGCAGGACATGTTGGGCGGCAATGCCCTGGGCCATGCCGCAGACCGCGTGCTCATCGAACAATATCTGTCGGGCATTGAACTTTCCGTCTTTTTGATCACCGACGGCGAAGCATTCAAAATGCTACCATCCGCCAAAGACTACAAGCGCATCGGCGACGGGGATACGGGGCCCAACACCGGGGGCATGGGCGCCGTTTCACCGGTTCCGTTCGCCGACAAGGAATTCATGGCCAAGGTGCATGACCGCATTGCCATGCCCACCATCCGCGGGCTGCGTGAGGAGGGCATCCCCTACCAAGGGTTCATCTTCATCGGCCTGATGAACGTGGACGGCGACCCCTATGTGATCGAATACAACGTGCGCCTGGGCGATCCGGAAACCCAGGCCATCCTGCCCCGGTTGCGCAGCGACCTGATGGACCTCTTTGAAGGCATCGCCACCGGTACGCTCAGCGAGCGGCATGTGGATGTGGACGACCGCACCAGCACCACGGTGGTCCTGGCCTCGGAAGGCTATCCCGGCAAGTACGAGACCGGCAAGCCCATCGTAGGGCTGCAGTTGGTGGAAAGCAGCTTGGTGTTCCATTCCGGCACCGCTGTTGCCGGCGATCAACTCGTCACCAAGGGCGGGCGGGTGCTCAGCGTTACCGCTTTCGGCAAGGATATGGAGCATGCCATCCTCAACGCTTACGCAGGCGCCGCCTTGATCGACTACGCGGGCAAGACGCACCGCACCGACATCGGCCACGACCTGCTCCGTGCATCAGCAGGCAAGGCCTCCGGCACGGTGGGCACCAAACCGGAGGTTAAATGAAATCGCCGCGGTCCTTCGCTTTGCGCGTCAAGGATCTTTGAACGGTAAGCCAGTAGGCCATGCCAAAGAGCAGCACAACGATGACCGCCACGGGGATGCCCCAACGGGCTGCTTCAATGATGCCCAAAGTCCATTGAATAAAATGGCCGATAGCATAGAAGATGTCAGTCATGGGCTTTCCGCTTTGTGGAGCGGCAAATATAGGAGCCTTGGCGATCCCCCCCGGCACCCGCGCAGATGCTGACCGGCTACTTCCGCCAAGACCGCCCCACGGCCTTGCTGCCGTTGCCGCTGATACTGTTGCTGCTTTGGCCTGGCGCCGGCACCGGGGGTAACCTCGCCCCCGGTCCGGGGCTGCTGGAGCATGTGGTGGGCGGCATGCCGCTCTACCAACCCGTGCGTTGGTTGCTCGACCGCTCGCCCTGGTCAGCGATGGTGGTAAGCCTGCTGGTCGCCTTCGGCATGGGCTTCAGCCTGGTGCGCATGGCAAACAACAGTGAACTGTACGAGCGGCGCAACAACCTATCGGCCTTGCTGCTGGTGCTGCTGCTGGCGTTGTTGCCATTTGGCCTGTTGGCCGATCCGGCGATGCTGGGCATGTGGGCCGTGCTCGCCGCGTTGGGCCGCATGTGGCACGCAACGGGGCGGCCCAACATCCGCGCCACCTTGTTCGATGCGGGCCTGCTGCTGGGTTTGGCCAGTTTGTTCTATCTGCCATACGCGTTTGTCACGGTGGTTTTGTGGTCCACCTTGGCCGTGACCCGCCCCTTGAACCTTCGGGATTACCTGTTACCCCCCATCGGCTTGGCCACCATGCTCTTCCTGGGTTGGGGGGCTGTGCACTTCCTGTTTCCCGGGCACTGGGCCCCGGTGACTTCCCTGCACTACCCCGCCGCTTGGCAACAGCCCGGAGTGCATTGGATGTACCGCGTGATCTTGATCACCGTGCTGGCGATCTTGGCGGCAAGCTGCCTGCTGGCCGTAGCGCGGCTATATGCCCGCAGCGTGATGCGTGAGAAGAACATTCGGGCCGCATTCCTGGCGTTCTGCTTCACCATGGCGCTGCTTGCCCTTTTCGCCTGGTGGCTGGACCGGCGGATACCTCCGGTGCTGCTGGCCGCACCTGGCGCCCTGCTGTTGGCGTTCCCGCTGCTGCAATCCAAAAAGCAGGCGTGGACGGATGCCGCCCTGTGGAGCTTGTTCCTGCTGGCCTGCTGGGCGCGCTGGGCGGGTTGAGCTACCTTTGCGCACACGGCGGGCCGTCCGCCCAAAGCAGCAACCAACATGAAGTTCGGCGTGGTCACCTTCCCCGGTTCGAATTGTGATGAAGACATGGCCGTGGCCGTGGAATCACTGACACAAAAGCCCGTGGAGCGGCTCTGGCACAAGGACCACGACCTGCGCGGCTGCGACATGGTGCTGCTGCCGGGCGGCTTTTCCTACGGCGACTACCTGCGCAGCGGGGCCATCGCCCGCTTCTCACCCATCATGCAGGAGGTGGCCCAACATGCGCGCAAAGGCGGTTTTGTCTTCGGGGTATGCAACGGGTTCCAAGTGCTGTGCGAAGCAGGGCTGCTCCCCGGGGCCTTGCTGCACAACGACAGCCGCAAGTTCGTGTGCCGCAATACATGGATCCGTCCGGCCACCCTCAACACCCCGCTGACGGCAGGCCTCAAGCAAAAGGCGTTGCGCATCCCCATCGCGCATGGCGAAGGGCGCTACCATGCCGACAGTGAAACGCTCAAGGCCCTCAACGAAGAAGACCGCGTGCTCTTCCACTACTGCGATCAGGAGGGAAAGTTGAAGGAGGAGGCCAACCCCAACGGCAGTGTGGAAAACATTGCCGGGGTGTGCAACCAGGGGCGCAATGTGTTCGGCATGATGCCCCACCCCGAACGGGCCATGGACCAGCGCTTGGGCAACACGGACGGACGGGCCCTGTTCGAATCCTTGCTACAGGCCGCCTTGGCGTGAGAGGCCCAGGGGCCTGAACACTGCCGTGAGGCGGAGGTTGCCGTCCGGTGCCAGAACCAACTGCGGCAGGCCGCCAGGTGCACCCTCCCACCCCTCGAACTCCATGCCCTCCCCGGCAACGGCCTGCACGTGCAGGGGCACTCCGGCAAATGCCTCCATGGTTCGCCGGTCACCCGTCAGGAAGAGGTGCTCGACCTCCACGTGGCCCGCGTTCGGCGGCTCTACGCGAACGGCGATGGAAACCCGCTGCCGTCCGGTCTTTGCCGTCAATTGGCGGAACAATTCTCCGTTGCGCCGGGCAATGTGGCCGGTGAGCAGCGCATGTGATCCTTCCGGCAGCGGGACGAACATCTCTTTGTGCCATCGCGCATGATCGGCCTCCATGGCCGGGCGGTAGGCGGTGAACAGTGAATCCGCCATGGCCGTGGCCTTGTCCGGGCTGAGGGTGGTTGCGCACAAGGCAGAAAAGCGCGCCAGGAATCGCGCTTGGAGCGGCGGATCGGCAAGGATCTCCGGCAGGAAGGGGACTTCGAGCACCTTGGATCCGCACATGCGCATCACGGTACGGTCGTTGGGAGGGGCCCACAGGTCCAGGTCATAAAGCACCCATCGCCACCGTCCTTGAGGCTGTTGCGGCCGCCAAGCACGCACATTGATGTCGTGGTCCGCCCTGCCGGTCCACAGATCGAAGCACGCCAGCTCCAACAAACTTTCCACCTCCAGTACCTCATCCAAGCCGTGCTGCAGGGTATCGGCGAAGTTCAGGCCCAACGCAGAAAGAAGATCGCCGCCGGGATCCAGGTCGCTCTCTTTGATCGCCTGCACCGGCATACCGCCGCTGAGGCTGCGCAACCACTCGTCGCCTTTACTGGGCATGGCCCGGTAATACCCCTGGAAGCAACCATTGAGCTGGAGCGGCACCAAGAACCACGGCTGCACATCCACGCGCGCGCCGCTGCGCCGTGCGATCTCCTGCATGAAGATGTTGCGCAGGAAGGCATGCGGCGTGGCATCGGCACGCAGCACCAGGGTGCGCCATGCCGTGCCGTCGGGCAGAAGCAGCGGCGCACCGCCCTGGAACCGGTCGCGCACCAGCAATTGCAAGTTGCGCTTGGGCAAACTGCGCGATCCGCTGCCGGCTATGGCCACGCCCACGGGCTCCATGCGGTCGCCGCGCTGCAGCCATGCCTGGCGTTGCCATCTTCGGCCTTTGCGCGCAAAATTGCCCGCAGTGGTGTCGGCAATGCCGTTGCTGCCCAGCAGGTCTGCCGGGGCCATGGACAGGGCCCAAGCCATTGGGGGAACGTGGGGAGCCACCATGATGGTGGTGCTGGGCACGGCACCGGGAGCAAATGCCCGCGCCTGCACCACCGTTCCCGGGGCGGGCAGGAGCGGGCCTTGGTACAACGGGGATGCTGGACCTGGCGGAGTACCGTCCAGGGTGAAGTGGATCACGGCATCCGGCGGGCCGCCCAGCACGATCTCGGGAGCAGCGCGCAGCAGCTGCGGAGCAGCAGTCAACCGGGCACATGCACGGCCGTTCGGCGCACCCGGAGTTGGCTCGGTGAAGAAGCCCCACGGTACCGCGCCGTAGCCGGAACGACCGATGGATACGCCTGGCGGCAATGCAGGCCAGGTGAACATGTCCAGCACCGTGGCACCGTCCGGGGCAACCAGCAAGAGGGATCCGCCCTCGCGCGGCAGCTTCAGGGGCAAGTTCGCCGGCTGCTCCGCCTCCCCATCACAAAAGATCACCTCCTGCGTCCTTGGAGCAATGCGCACACCGGACGGAAGGCGGGCGGTACGGCCATCCACGGTGAGCACATAGCCGGCGAGGTCCACGGCATGGCGGCCGAGGTTCACCAGTTCCACCCAATCCCCGTTGGGCCCGGTACCGTCCGTGCCTGCCGCGCGGGTGCACTGCAGTTCATTGATGCGCACCTGTGCGGCCAGGAACAGCGGGAGCAACAGACTTGCCGCAAGCCATCCGGAACGCATGCGGCCAATGTAGCTGGCGGGCCGGTGCCGGTGCAACCCGCTGGCTACAACGCATTGCGCGTCACCCAGAAACGGTAGGCCGCCAGCAGCTTGCGCGGTGTGCTGAGCCGCGTGAGGTCGCGGTGCCATTGTTTGGGCAAGAGCGCCCGGTTGAGGCGGGCGAGCAGCCGGAACCCTTGTTTGCGGAAGTTCATGCCGGTCAATGGTCTTGCAGCACACAGTGGTCCTGGGGTTGTTCCAGCTCGATGGTGGCATGGTGCACGCCCATGCCCAGGAGCATTTCACGTGCCTGCGCCGTCAAGGCGGACCGCTCGTCGGCGTTGGTGGTATCCACCTCCAGGTGCACGGTAAGCACGATGTACTCGCCATCGAGGGTCCACGCATGTTGGTCGTGCACACCGGCCACATGGGGCAAGGCCCTGAGCGCGGCGGTGACGCGCAGTTCATCGAACCCTTCGGGAAGGCGCTGCATCAGGATGCCGGTGCCCTTGCGCAGGGTCCGCACGGCATTGAACAGCACGTAGATGTTGATGGCCACGGAAAGCAGCGGGTCCAGCAGGCCCCAACCGGTATAGCGGATGATGACGGCGCCCACGAGCACCGCCGCCCAGCCCAGCACATCCTCCAGCAGGTGCAGGAAGGCGCCCTGCTCGTTCAACGAACTCCCGCCATGCAGCTTCCACGCGGCCAGGCCGTTCATGCCCAAGCCCACGAAGGCCAGCAGGATCATACCGCCAGTGTGGGGCTCATGGGCCTGGTTGATGCGTGAGAGGGTGAAGACCATCAGCACCAGGGAGCCCGCGGCGAGCACCAGCGCGGTGAGCCATCCGCCCAGCATGCTGTAGCGGGCGTAACCGTAGCTGTATTTTCCATCACGCCCGCGCATGGCCAGCCCGCTGAGGTACCAGGCCGCGCCCAGCACCATGGCATCGCCCATGTCGTGCAGGGCATCGCTGAGCACGGCCAGGCTGTTGGCCCACAAGCCGCCGAAGACCTCCACCAAGGCAAATCCCAAGTTGAGCAGGAAGGCGACGCGCAGGTTGCGCGTGCTGCCGTGGTGATGGCTTCCGTGGGCGTGCTGGTGCGTATCGTGGGCCATGGCACGAAGGTAGCGGCCTAGCTCACCACCACCCGGCCCGTGATCTTTGCCAGCTTGGTCTTGGCATCCTGAAGGGAAACCAAGATGCGCAACGCTGCTTCCAGCTCCGCCTCGTCGGTGATCTCCTTGAGCAGCTCCTGCCGCTGCACCAGCATACGGTCCAAGCGGCGCTCCTTGAGCATGTTCAGCGATTGTTGCACGGCGAAGTAGAGCTTTTCCCTTTCGTGCACCACATGGATCTTGTGCCGCCCTGTCCAGTTGGGGCTCAGCACGTGGCGTTCAGCCAGCAGGTCGATGCTTACGCTTCGCCACTCCTGGTTCTCGTTGTTGGTGTAGCGGGAGGCGTCCACCTGCTGCCCCATTTTGTGCGCAAAGCTGTAATCGCGGTAGATGGCTTGGAACACGGGCTCGTCCAGCATGATGTCGTCCATGGCCAAGGACTGGAACATGTACTCGGCCACGGTGAACTCCTCTTCGGTGATCTGGCCATCGGCATCCTCCATGGGCGCCAAGATGCGCTCGGGCCCATAGGCGATCAGCAGGCGAAGCACATCGCGCTCCTGGGGCGTGGTGCCGGCATCCTCCAACAGGGGCTGTGGAGGAGCCGCGGATGACGGCAGGATTTCTTCCGCCGGGGGAGCCTCACCGCCCAAATGCTTGCGGTAGGCCCGCCGAAGCACCTTGTTCAACTCGCTCACCAGGGCTTGCTCGGCCACGTCGAGCAGGGTGGCGCACTGCTTCACATAGAGCGCGCGCAGCACCAGGTCGGGCACCAAGGCGATGCTTTCCACCAGTTCATGGATGGCTGCAGCCTTTTTGACCGGGTCGTTGCTGGCTTCGCTCACCAGCAGATCGGCCTTGAACACCAGGAAATCCTTGGCATTGGCCTTGATGAAATCGGCAATGGCGCTGCTGGCATGCTTGCGCGCGAAGCTGTCGGGATCATCGCCCTCTGGAAGGGCCACCACCTTCACGGCGAGCCCCTCGGCAATGATCAGGTCGATGCCGCGCAGCGAGGCCTTGATGCCGGCCGCATCCCCGTCATAAAGCACGGTGACGGCAGGTGCATAGCGCTTGATCAGGCGCACCTGCTCCACGGTAAGGCTGGTACCGCTGCTGGCCACCGCATGGCGGATGCCTGCCTGGTGCAGGCTGATCACATCGGTGTAGCCTTCCACCAACAGGCAATCCTGCTGTTCCACCACGGCCTTCTTCGCGTAGGCAATGCCGTAGAGCGAGCGGCTCTTCACGTAGAGGGCGCTCTCCGGGCTGTTGAAATACTTGGGAAGCTTTTTATCGCTCTTGAGCGTGCGGGCACCGAAAGCGATGGGCTGGCCGGTGAGCCCGTGTATGGGGAAGGTGACGCGGCCCCTGAAAAAATCCCAAGCAGTGCCGTCCTCGCGCAGTTTCACCCAGCCGGCCTTCTCCAGCAACTGCGGATCAAAGCCATGGGCCAGCGCGGCCTGGGCGAAGGCATCGCCGCGATCGGGCACATAACCCAACTGGAATTCCTTGATGGTGGCCTCCTGGAAGCCGCGCTCCAGGAAGTAGGCCAGTCCGATGTGCCGGCCTTCTTCGGTGTTCCACAACTGGTCCACGCTCCAGTTCAAGGCCCACTGCTGCACCACTGCCAGGCTCTCGCGTTCGTCCTGCTCCAACTGCTGTTCGGGCGTGGGCGCCTCTTCCTCCAGCTCGATCTGGTACCGTTTGGCCAGCCATCGCACCGCCTCGGTAAAGGAGAGGTGCTCCTGCTTTTGCAGAAAACTGATGGCATCGCCGCTTTCACCGCAACCGAAACATTTGTAGATGCCCAGCTGGGGGCTGACGTTGAAGGAGGGTGTTTTCTCGTTGTGGAACGGGCAGAGCCCGAGGTAGCGGGGTCCTTTGCGCTTGAGCTGCACGAAATCACCCAGCACCTCCTCGATGCGTACGGCATCCTTCACCTGTTGGATGGAATGCGGCTGGATCACGGCAAGGGGAGCTTGGCCCGCAAAAACGGGAACGGCGAATTTACCGCACCCTTACGGCGCGGTGCCGGGATCGTTGATAATTGCTCCCGTGGTGTCGTACCGCACGGTGCGCGCCAAGTTGCCTAGGTCATCAAAAAAGCGCCACTCGCCCACTTGGCGGTCGTTGCTGTACTGTCCGGTGTAGTACATGCCGCCCGTTTCGCGGAACACGGTGGCCACCCCTTCCAAACGGCCGGCCACATACTCGCTGCGGCTGCGCACCCGGCCATTGGGGAAGTAGCTTGTCCAGAGGCCGTGGCGCTTGCCGGCACGCATGTTCCCCTCCATTTGCAAGTGTCCCTGCAGGTCAAATTCCTGCGCCAGGCCGTCCACAACGGGTGCGCTCTGTTGGGGCGCCGGTGCAGCGGCGGTATCCGCATCCGGGGTCCTTCCTCTGCCGTCCACCGCTCCGCAGGCGGCCAGGAATAGAGCAGGGGCCAAGAGTGCCAGGCCGAAGTGCAAGGATCTCATTTGTTGCGTTCCACGGTCATTTCCAACAGGCCTTCCAAAGCATGGCGGGCCTCGGTCGGGGGCAATTGGTGCAACAGGGCCAAGGCGCTGTCGCGTTCGGCGTACATGCAGCCGCGGGCATGGGCGATGCCGCCGGCCTCCACCACCTTGGCCACCAAGCGCCGCACGGCCTGGTTGTTGTGGCTTTGGTGCTTCACGGTGCGCACCATCCATTGCCGGTCCTTGGCCTCCACTTGGCGCAGGGCGAAGATCAGCGGCAGGGTGAGCTTGCCTTCCTTGATGTCGATGCCGGTGGGTTTGCCCGTGTCCTGTCCGGCCCCGTAATCGAACAGGTCGTCCTTGATCTGGAAAGCCATGCCGGCATGGGTGCCGAAGCGGTGCATGAGTTCCACCTCCGCAGGGTTGGCGCCGCCGGCCTGTGCACCACTGGCGCAACAGGCAGCGATGAGGCTGGCCGTTTTCTTGCGGATGATCTCGAAATAGACCTCCTCGCTGAAATTGAGCCCCCGGGCTTTTTCCATCTGCAGCAGCTCTCCCTCGCTCATTTCCCGCACGGCGGTGCTCACGGTTTGCAGCAGGCCGAATTGTTGCTGTTCCACGGCCAGGAGCAAGCCTTTGCTGAGCAGGTAGTCGCCCACCAGCACGGCCACCTTGTTCTTCCACAAGGCATTGATGCTGAAGAAGCCGCGGCGCATGTTGCTGTCGTCCACCACATCGTCGTGCACCAGCGTGGCCGTGTGCAGCAGCTCGATCAGGGAGGCCGCCGTGTAACCGGCCTCGTTCACCGGCCCGAACTGGCGTGCGCTGAGCAGGGTGAAAAGCGGCCGTACCTGCTTGCCCTTGCTCTTCACGATGTAGTGCATCACGCGGTCCAACAGGGCCACCTTGCTGCGCATGGCCTCGCGGAAGCGCTGTTCAAACGCTTGCATTTCCGCGGCCACGGGCCTGCGGATCTCCGCCAGCGACCGCGGTACCATCGGTATTTGGACAAGGGATGCAGGGCCCATTGGGCAAAGATGGGCAGGCCCGGCCGATGGGCCGCTGGCAAAGATCAGCCGGCGGTGCAAAGCCCGGCCCCGCCCCGCGGAACGGCCTGCCGTACATTCGGCTCATGCTGCACAAGTCACTGCCGGTGCTGGCCACGGCCCTGCTCATTTGTTCGGGGAGCGCTGCATCCGCGCAGGGCAGCAGCGGGGGATCCACGAAAGTGCTGCTGTACAAAGACCGCCTGGCCGCAGCGTGGGACACGGTGGATTGCGTGAAGAACGTGCTGAAGTTGAACCCGCTGTTGTTCCTCCGGGGGGAGATGCCCTTGTACTACGAGCGGGCCCTCTCCCACCGGGCCAGCGTGGAATTGGCCGCAGGTGCCACCTTCCGCAACCACCTGGGCGGCGACTTGACCGGTGACGAAGTGGACGCTTTCGGCGCCGGCACCCGCATTCTGCTCCGGCCCTCCTTCCATGGGGGCTTGCGCTACTACCTCACGGACGATATTGAGCCGCAAGGCGCTTATGTACAGTGCGGCTTTGCCTACCTGGACCACAGCAAGGACATCTTCCTCAAGGACAGCACCGGCCAGCTCACCGGCCTTTCGCTGCGCGATCGGCGCCTTTACAACGACCTGCGGCTGTATGCCGGTTACCAGCGCCTGTCGGCCACGAGCAACTGGTTGGTGGACGTCTACGGCGGGGTTGGCTACCGCAACCGGGCCATCAACCGGGTGCGGGAGCACGTGGACCTGGGCGACCTGAGCTGGCACTACACGGTGGAAGAGCGGCACGACCAGGTGCTCGTGTTCTTTCTGGGGCTGAAGGTGGGCTATGGTTTTTGAGCGGGCACCGGTTTCAGTACGCGCTCCCCGCCGGCCACGGCGGGCTCGTTCTTGTTGGCCAATTGGCCGCAGGCGGCATCGATGTCGCGCCCTCGGCTGCGGCGGATGCGGGCGGTGATGCCCTTGCTTTCGAGGTAATTCTGGAACTGCAGCGCCTGCTGAAGGTCCGTGCGCTGGTAATGGCCGTCATCGATGGCGTTGTACTCGATCAGGTTCACCTTGGCGTCCACCTGGCTGCACAGGCGCACCAGGTGGCGCGCATCCTCCATGGAATCGTTGAACCCGCGGAAGAGGATGTACTCGAAGGTGACGCTTTTACGCGTTTTGCGCGTGTAGTGGCGCAAGGCATCCATCAGGTCGGCGATGCTGTTGGTGTCGTTGATGGGCATCATCCGGCTGCGCTTCTCATCGGTGGCGGCGTGCAGGGAGAGGGCCAGGTTGAACTTGGCCCCGTCCTCGGCCAGCTGGCGGATCTGCTTGGCAATGCCGGCGGTGCTCACGGTGATCCGTCGGAAGCTCATTCCCAGTCCGTCCTCGGCGTTGATGCGCTCGGTGCTGCGCAAGGTGTTAGTGTAGTTCAACAGTGGCTCGCCCATGCCCATGTACACGATGTTGGTCAGGGGCTTTTGGAAGTGTTCACGGGCCATGGCGTCGAGCTGCACCACTTGGTCCACGATCTCCCCGGCGCTGAGGTTGCGGATGCGTTTGAGCTTGCCGGTGGCGCAGAAATCGCAGGCCAGGCTGCAGCCGATCTGCGAGCTCACGCAGGCGGTCATGCGGCTTTCCGTGGGGATCAGCACGCCTTCCACCACGTGGCCGTCCCAGGTGCGGAAGGCGCATTTGATGGTGCCGTCGCTGCTCTTTTGCTGCTCGGCCACCACCAGGGGCCGCAGTACGGTGCGTGCCGCCAGCCCGGCACGCAGCTCCTTGGGCAGGTTGCTCATGGCATCGATGGAAGGGGCGTTCTTCTTCCACAGCCATTCCCAAACCTGCTTGGCGCGGTAAGGCTTATCGCCCAGCTCCGCCACCAGGGCGGTCACCTCCTCCCGGGTGAGCTCACGGAGATCAATGGGCTTGTTCATGCCGCAAAGGTCGTGATTCTGCGTGCGGCCCTGGTCACTGGTCCCGCCGGGTCATCAAGGCTTCCGCCACCCGCAGGTCCACCGGAGCGGTGATCTTGATGTTGGCCTCTTCCCCGTCCACCAAGGCGATCGCAGCGCCGGTGTGCTCCACCAAGGTGGCCTCATCGGTGAACGCAGGGTCGAAAGGAAGCTCGAAGGCCTTGCGCAGCAACGGCACTGCGAAGCACTGCGGGGTTTGCACCATGCGCAGCTTTGACCGGTCCACGGCCTGGGACCGCGGACCTTCCACTTCGCGTACCGAGGCATGCACCGGCACCACCGGAATGGCAGCCCCGTGGCGCTCCGCTTGGGCAAAGCACCGTTGGATGAGCGCTGCGGAAACCAGCGGCCGCACCCCGTCATGGACGGCCACCAGGCCGTTATGCCGCACTTCGCGCAGGCCCTCGCGCACGGAATGGAACCGTTCGGGACCGCCGGGCACCACCGTGTGCGCCAAGGCAAAGCCGTACTTGGAACAGAGCTCCTGCCAGGGTTTGATCTGCTCAGCGGGCAACACCACTACCAGTTGCATTCCGGCATCCCAGCGCCTGAAGGCTTCGATGGTGCGGCACAGCACCGGCCTTCCGCCCAGCATCAGGAACTGCTTGGGCACGGCTGTGCCCATGCGCTTGCCGCTGCCGCCCGCCACAATGATCGCCGATCGCTCCATGCTGGATCCGTAATGCCGGTACCGTACCGCAAAGAAAGAGGCGCGGGGCTTAGTGCCGCCGCGCCTCCGCATTCTTTACCCGCTCTGCATGGCGTGGTTGCGCCGTTGCGGTCCCCGTTTTCCTCAGATGATCAGCATGGCGTCGCCGTAGCTGAAAAAGCGGTACTTCTCCTTGATGGCCACCTTGTAGGCGTTCCACACGTGGTCGTAGCCGCCGAAGGCCGCCACCATCATCAGCAGGGTGCTTTCGGGCATGTGGAAGTTGGTGAGCATGCGGTCGGCCACGGTGAAGTCGTAGGGCGGGAAGATGAACTTGTTGGTCCAGCCGTTGAAGGACTTGATGTGGTCGTCGGTGCTGACGGTGCTCTCCAGGGCGCGCATGGTGGTGGTGCCCACGCAGCAGACGTGCTTGCGCGCGTCCTTGCTGGCATTGATCACCTCACAGGCCTGCTCGCTGATGATGACCTGCTCGCTGTCCATTTTGTGCTTGGTGAGGTCTTCCACCTCCACGGGGCGGAAGGTGCCCAGGCCCACGTGCAGGGTGACGTACGCGAAGTTGATGCCCTTGAGCTCGGCGCGCTTCATCACCTCGCGGCTGAAGTGGATGCCCGCGGTGGGTGCTGCCACTGCGCCTTCGTGCTGTGCGAAGATGGTTTGGTAGCGCTCGGCGTCGCTGGGGTCGAGGTCGCGCTTGATGTAATGCGGCAGGGGTGTTTCGCCCATCTCGGTGATGGTGCGCTTGAACTCCTCGTAACTGCCGTCGAACAAAAAGCGCAGGGTGCGGCCGCGGCTGGTGGTGTTGTCGATCACCTCGGCCACCAGTTCATCATCCTTGCCGAAGTAGAGCTTGTTGCCGATGCGGATCTTGCGGGCAGGGTCCACCACCACGTCCCACAGCAGGCTGTCGCGGTTGAGCTCGCGCAGCAGGAACACCTCGATCTTGGCACCGGTCTTTTCCTTGTTGCCCCACATGCGGGCGGGGAACACCTTGGTGTCGTTCACCACGAAGGTGTCGCCCTCATCGAAATAGTCCAGGATGTTCTTGAACTTCTTGTGTTCGATCTTGCCCGTTTTACGGTCCAGCACCATCAGCTTGGCACCGTCGCGGTCCTTGGTGGGATAGAGGGCGATGAGTTCCTTGGGTACGTCGAACTTGAAAGCTGCGAGTTTCATGGGTTCCGGGGCTTACAGGCCCCGATCTGGTTTTTTAGGGCCGCGAAGATAGCATGTTGGAGGCCCGGGGTGGGGCCCAAGGCTGCAAGAAGCGGTGGAACCCTTTGAGGGCCACGTTCCTTGCGGGGGCGTCAAGCGCCGGTTGCGCCTTTTCGTTGTGCGGCCCACTGGTCCAGCCACTGGGACCACTGCTCGGGGGTTTTGGCGTTGCGCACGTGCAGGTTGCCGCTGGCGGTGCGCCGCAGGGCGGTGAGGTAGGCCCCGCAGCCCAGGGCTTGGCCGATGTCGTGCGCCAAGGAACGGATGTAGGTGCCTTTGGAGCAGTGGATGTCCAAGGTGAGGTCGCGCCCGTCACGGCCTTCCAGCAACATGCCGTGGACAATGATGGGTGCCGGGGGCAGATCCACATGCTCACCGGCCCGGGCCAGGTGATAGGCCCGCTCGCCTTGGAAACGTTTGGCGGAGAATTTCGGTGGCACCTGCATGGCGGGCCCGGTAAGTTGTTGCAGCACCGCCTGGATGGCGGCGTCGTCCAGGTGTTGCCAAGGCCGCTCTTGCTCCACCGGCGTTTCGGCGTCGTGGCTGGCGGTGGTTTGGCCCAAGCGCAGGGTTGCCGTGTAGCGCTTGTCCTCATCGGTCAGCAGGGGCAGCTGCTTGGTACAGCGGCCCGTACCCAGTACCAGCAGGCCGCTGGCCAAGGGATCCAAGGTGCCGGCATGGCCCACTTTCACCCGGTGGCCGGTGATGCCGCGCAGGGCGCCACGGATCTTGGCCACGGCATTGAAGCTGGTCCACGTTACGGGCTTGTCCACCAGTAGGATGGCACCGGTCTCAGGGTCCAGTTCGTGGCTCATGCCATGCTCAGGTCCACCCCGGCCAGCAGCAGCACCAGCAGCAGCGCGCCGATGACGATGCGGTACCAGCCGAAGGCGCGGAACCCGTGGCGCGCAAGGAAGCCCACGAAGCTTCGAATGGCCAGCCATGCCACTGCAAAGGCCACCACGTTGCCCACCAGGAGCAGGCCCAGGTGTTCGCCGCTGAACAGGTCGTGGTCCGCCTGCCAACCCTGCAACAGCTTATAGCCCGATGCGGCGGCCATGGTGGGCACAGCCAGGAAGAAGGAGAATTCCGCGGCATGCTTGCGCGTGAGGCCCAAGGCCATGCCGCCGATGATGGTGGCCGCCGAGCGGGACACGCCCGGCACCATGGCCACGCACTGGCCCAAGCCGATGCCCAATGCGCGCCCGTAGTTCACGTCATCCACGCCGGTGGGCTTGAACCACTTGTCCACATAGAGCAACAAGATGCCGCCCAGCAGCAGGGCCACGGCCACTACGGCCACGTTCTCCAGCAGCAGGTCGATGGCCTCTCCGAAAAGCACCCCGCAGAGGGCTGCTGGAATGAACGCCACCAGCAGTTTCCAGTAGAAATCCAACGACCGGAAGAACCGCTTCCAGTAGAGCACCACCACGGAGAGGATGGCCCCGAACTGGATGTTCACCATGTAGGCCTTGGTGAAATCGGTGGGCTCCAGCCCCAGCAGGGCTTGCACGATCACCATGTGGCCGGTGCTGCTCACCGGCAGGAACTCGGTGAGCCCCTCCACAATGGCGATGACAATGGCTTGGAACAGGTTCATGCGCTCCGATCGCTCCCCGGCCTATGCGCCGGCCGGGGGTTTGCGCATGATGGCGTAAATGATGAACCCGTAGCCCAGCAGGCACACGATGGGCGCAACGGTGATGCGGCGCGTGCTGAAGATCTCCTCGGCATTGAAGACCTGCGGGTCGCCGGTGCCGCCGCCGCTCATGAGGATGAACCCCAGGATCACGATGCCGATGCCCGCCAGCAGCAGCTTGTAGTTGATGGCGCCGAAGGCCAGTTCATCGTCGGGTTTGGAGGCCATGCTCTATGTCCAATTGATGTCGTCGGTGTTCATGCGAAGGTAGCGCCGCACGGCGAGCGCGGTGGAAAGCAGCGAGATCAGCAGGCCCAGCACCACGATGCCCCCCAGCAACATGGCCAACAGTTCGGGCTGCACCAGCGCGGCCAGATCGGGTTGCCATTGCACCAGCAGCCGGATGCTGCCGGCCAGCAGCCCGATGGCCAGGATGGAAGCCACGATGCCCTGCCACAGGCTGGTGCCCAGGAAGGGCCGCTTGATGAACCAGCCGGTGGCGCCCACCAGATGCATGGTGCGGATCAGGAAGCGTTTGCTGTAGATGGCCAGCCGGATGGTGTTGTTGATCAGCGCCACAGCGATCACCAGCAACAAGGCGCTGAAACCCAGCATGATCCAGCGCAGGCGGCCCATGTTGGCATCGATGTTCTGCACCACCACCGGGTTGTACTTCACCTCGTGCACACTGGCATCCTGCCGCAGGTGCTCGGCCACCCATTTCAGGCTGTCCGGCGCGGCATAGGCCTCCTTCATGCGCAGTTCAATGGAGGGCAGCAGCGGATTGGCCCCCAGCACCCCGAGGAAATCCTCGCCCATGTCCTTCTTCAGCTGCTCGGCAGCCTCATCGGCGGTCACATAGCGCGTTTCCCGGGTGAATACCTCCGCCTCGAGCTGCTTGCGGAACTTCATCACGTCCACCTCCTTCAGGTCGCGCTTCAGGTAGATGTCCACCTTCACGTTCTCCTTGAAATGACGCTCCAGTTCACGGGCGTTCAGCAGCATGAAGCCCAGCAGCCCCAGCATGAACAGCACCAAGGTGATGCCCACGATGGTGCCCACATTGCTGCTGCGGGTATGCCTGCGGATGATTCGTCGCTCGCCCATGAATTCCGGGGCGGCCGTTGCCGGTTCCGCCGGGCGGCGAAGTTATCCGCCGGGCCAAAACCACCACCGGTCCCCTCCGGGCATTCTTCACCCCCGGCCGCTGAGAACTGGCCGAACCAGCCGCAAACAGGCCCGTTCCCGCAGGGGAAGGCTACTTTCGCCGTCCATACCAACAGGGTAGCATGGCATACGACCACAAGCGGATCGAGGCAGATTGGCAACGCAGATGGAAGGAGCGCGGCACGTTCCGCGTGGAAAACGATCCCGCCAAGCCGAAGTACTACGTGCTGGACATGTTCCCCTACCCCAGCGGCGCCGGCCTGCACGTGGGGCACCCCCTGGGCTACATCGCCAGCGACATCGTGGCGCGCCACAAGCGCCACTGCGGCTTCAACGTGCTGCACCCCATGGGCTACGACAGCTTCGGCCTGCCCGCCGAGCAGTACGCCATCCAGACCGGCCAGCACCCCGCCAAAACCACGGAGGAGAACGCCGCGCGCTACCGCGATCAACTGGACCGCATCGGTTTCAGCTTCGATTGGGGCCGCGAGGTGCGCACCAGCAATCCGGATTTTTACAAGTGGACCCAGTGGATCTTCCTGAAGCTCTTCAACAGCTGGTTTGACCCGCGCGCCGGCAAGGCACGGCCCATCAGCGAGTTGATCGCCCGTTTTGAAGACCAGGGCTGCCATGGGCAGGATGCCAGCGTGCTCACCGGCGATACCGAGGAATTCATCGGCGCTTTCACCGCGGAGGAATGGAAACACTTCGACGAGCGCACGCGCCAACTGGTGCTGCAGCGCTTCCGCCTGGCCTACCTCGGCGATGCCTGGGTGAACTGGTGCCCCGCATTGGGCACCGTGCTGGCCAACGACGAGGTGAAGGACGGCGTGAGCGAGCGCGGCGGGCACCCCGTGGAACGCAAGCGCATGCCGCAATGGAGCCTGCGCATCACCGCTTACGCCCAGCGACTGCTGGACGGTCTGGATGGGCTGGATTGGAGCGAGAGCATCAAGGAGGCGCAGCGCAATTGGATCGGAAGGAGCGAAGGGGCGGTGGTGAAATTCGGCCTCACCCCCAACCCCTCTCCTGAGGAGAGGGGAGCAATGCCTCTTACCCCCAACCCTTCTCCCGAGGAGAGGGGAGCCAACGCTTCGGAGATCCGTTATCGAGAAACAGCTGATCCATTTCTCTGGTCAAAGCTCGATGAGCACGCCAAGGAAATGCGTCGCGATCCTACCGAGGCAGAGGACAAGCTTTGGCAAGTGATCCGTGGACATGGCACTGGTGGCCGCATTCGCCGCCAACATGTCATTGATAGGTTCATCGTGGATTTCGTGTCACTTCCCAAGCAATTGATCATCGAGGTGGATGGTGAAATCCATGATCTGCAACGAGAAGCAGATGCCGCGAGGACATCACATTTGGAATCAAAAGGCTTCAAGGTCATCCGTTTCCGGAATGAGGAAGTGTTGCACGACCCGTACGAAGTGCGTAACCGCATCATCGATGAGTTGAATGCAAGACCCGATTTTGCCAAAAGGGATACCACGGAGGATGAGGATGCAGCCTCCCCCTCTCCCCGGGAGAGGGGGCCGGGGGGTGAGGCCATTGAAGTCTTCACCACCCGCCCGGACACCCTTTTCGGTGTCTCATTTTTGACGCTCGCGCCGGAGCATGAGCTTGTTGCTGCCCTCACCGTGCCGGAGCGGCGCGCCGAAGTGGAAGCCTACGTGGCCACTGCCAAGAACCGCAGCGAGCGCGAGCGCCAGGCCGAGGTGGACAAGGTGAGCGGCGTGTTCACCGGCAGCTACGCCAAGCACCCCTTCACCGGGGCCGACATCCCCGTGTGGGTGGGCGACTATGTGCTGGGCGGCTACGGCACCGGCGCCGTGATGGCCGTGCCCGGCGGCGATCAACGCGACTGGCGTTTCGCCAAGCACTTCGGCCTGCCCATCATCGCCGTTACCGAAGGCGCGGACATTGAAAAGGAAGCCGACGAACGCAAGGATGCCACCATTTGCAGCAAAGGATTTTTGAAGGGGCTGAAAGTGCCGGACGCCATCCGCCGCGCAATCCAGGAACTAGAAAAGATCGGGGCCGGGCAAGGCAAGGTGAACTACCGCCTGCGCGATGCCGCCTTCGGCCGCCAGCGCTATTGGGGCGAGCCCATCCCCATCTACTACAAGGACGACATTCCGTTCCCGCTGCCGGAAAGCGCGCTGCCGCTGATGCTGCCCGAAGTGGACAAATTCCTGCCCACCGAAAGCGGCGAACCGCCCTTGGCCCGCGCCAAGGATTGGACGTATTCGCCTCCCCTCTCCCCGGGAGAGGGGCCGGGGGTGAGGGAGAGTTACCCGCTGGAAACCACCACCATGCCCGGCTGGGCCGGCAGCAGCTGGTACTTTCTGCGCTACATGGACCCGCACAATGCGGATCGCTTCGCCAGCCAGCAGGCCGTGGACTACTGGGGACAAGTGGACCTGTACATCGGCGGCAGCGAGCACAGCACCGGCCACCTGCTCTACTTCCGCTTTTGGACCAAGTTCCTTTTCGATCTGGGGTTGATCCCCTTTGATGAACCGGCCAAAAAGCTGGTGAATCAAGGAATGATACAGGGCATCAGCATGATGGCAAACGTGTTGCCTTCGGTACGGGATGGTGAAGACCGGTACGATATACTTCCACTCGGTCGGAAAACGGACGGTGCCTTTGAGCGGAACTATCCCATCGACCACATCACGTTCAGCGACGGCAAGTACTGGATCGACGAGGCCGGCGCCCGCCTTACACGCAACATCCCAGCATTCCGTGCCTACGAACTGACCGCTCCGAACATCGAACTGCGACCTGTGGTCGAAAAGATGTCCAAGTCGAAGTTCAACGTGGTGAACCCCGACGACATCATTGAGAAGTACGGTGCGGACACGCTGCGGCT
>JADZAC010000028.1 GCA_020852835.1 Flavobacteriales bacterium | reverse complement strand
CGCTCCCAAGGGATCTGGGCATTCCGTGGGCAGCGGTTCAGTCCAAGGGCACCTGAATGCTCACCGTGGTTCCGTTGCCTACCGAGGAATCAATGTGCATGGAGCCCCCCAGCTCTTCGGCACGCGATCGCACATTCGCAAGGCCCATGCCATCGGTGGCCTGGGCCGGGTCAAAGCCGCAGCCATTGTCGCTGATGATGATGCTGAGCTGCCCAGGGGATCGTGTAAGTGCCATGCTCAGTTCGGTAGGCCGGGCGTGTTTGAGGGCATTGGCAACCAGCTCCTGCACCATGTGGTACACGGCAATTTCCAAGCGGCGTTCCAGGCGGCGCTCCAGGCCGTACAAGTTCAGCTCCACATCCAGCCGGCCTTCCAAGGTAATGCTGTCCCGCAGGCCTTGCAAGGCAGGCACCAGCCCGGATTCGGAAAGCGACCCGCTGATCATATCGTGTGAGATGTTGCGCACTTCCTGCACCGCATGGTCCAGCAGGGAGTACACCTTGGCATAGGCGCCTTTCCGTTCCTGGTGCAAGGCATCCATGCGCGATTCCAACGCACCGAACTGGTGCTTTACCGCGCTGAGCATGCTGCCCAGCCGGTCATGCAGGTCCTTGGCCACGCGCAGCCGTTCGGCCTCCTGCCCGTCCAAGGCGGCGTTCAGCACCTTCAGTTCATTTTCACGCAGCAGCTCCATCACCCGTTTATCGTGGATCTGCCGCTCTTGGCGGGCGAGCTTGCGCCGGTGCCGGATGTTGAGATAGAGCAGCAGGGAGAGAACGAGCAGCAACAAGGCGGCCACCACCAGCATGTTGCGCTCGGTGGTCCGCCGACTGCGCAATTCCGTCTCCTGTGCCATTTCAGACCGGAGCTTCTCCACCTCGGCCAAGCGTTCCACGGCGCCGTATTTTTCCCGCATCTCCGCAGCGGCCAATTGTTCGGTGGCGCGTTCGCCAAGCAGGCTGTCCTTCAACGCCAAGAAGGCATGCAGCGCGCCAATGGCCTCATCATAGCGGCCCAAGGCTTGAAAGGCATCGGCCTCCAAGCTCAGGAAATCAGCACGGAGCGCAGCCAGCCCCATGGTTCGGGCTAGCGCCTTGCCCCGGCCGATGCGGGCAAGCGCGCTGTCCGGCTGTTCTTGCATCAAGGCCAGTTTGGCGGCACTCGCATAGGCAGCGGCCCGGCCTTCCCGGTTGTTGGCCTGTTGGTGCAGGTCCATGGCCGAATCCAGGTCGCTTTGTGCCTTTCCGTACATACGCAGGCCGCCATAGGCTGCAGATCGGTTCATGAGCGCATCGGCAAGCAGCCGATTGTTGCCCGTGTGGCGGAGCAGTGCCAACGAGGAATCTGCATAGTTGCGGGCTTTTTCAAAGGCGTTCAACGCGGCGTGGGCGGCGGAAAGGTTGAGGTAGCCCTCGGCAACCAAACCGGTATCCTTCAGGTTCCGGCCGTTGGCGACCATGCTGTGGTACACACCGGCCGCTTCGCTGATGCGCCCCATATGCAGATAGAGCGAAGCAAGGTTCTGGTAGGAATTGGAGAGGTTGGCCGAACCGGTGCGCCTGCGGATCTCGATGCTCTCAAAATACGGAGCAATGGCTTGTTCATACCGTCCCGCAGTCTCCAGTGCAGCCCCCTTAAGGTTGAGTGTACGGGCCAGCTCTTCCTCGCTGCCCAGCTGCTCGGCAAGCGTTTCGGCTTGTTGCAACAGGCCCAAGGCTTCTGCCACTTCACCCATGCCGGTTTGCAGCATGGCCAATTTTTGCAGGCAGCTGAGCACGCCCTCCCGGTTGGCGAGCTGCTGGTTGATGAGCAAGGCTTGGCGGAGCTCCAGCACCGCGCTGTCCGCCATGCCCAGGTTGCTGTGGGCGGCGGCCATGCACTGCAGGGCACGTCCTTCGCCCACGGCATCGCCAGCGCCCCGGTAGAGGTGCCCGGCGGCCCGGGCCAAGCGCAGCGCCTGTGCCGGGTCGGAATCCTTCAGTGCCCAGCTGGCCTTGCGCAAGGAATCCGCCCGGTCCGGAACATTCCCATGTGCGCGGACGCCGCCGGAGAAGAACAACACGCACAATGCAATGCATGCGGCCAGCAGGAAAGCCCGCCGGTGCAGAGCGAATAGGAACGGTTGCGTCATGGAGCCTGGTTCAGCAGGGATCTATGGCCAAGGGATGGCGAAGGAGCGGCCCACGCTTCCGCCGGGGGCGGCAACACGCACGCGCACCACATCCCCTGTTCGGATACCGATGGACCTATCCGCCGTGAATGAGACATACTGGAGCATGTACGGACCACCGGATTGAAGCGGGATCTCCAGGCGCCAATCCACCAAGCGGCCTTGGGGATCCGTGTGCCTGGTGAACGCTGCCTGTGCTGCTGCGGCCTTGTTGAGCTGGAAACCGGAACCGGCCATGTACAAGATGCAGTGGAACACGGCCTGCTCCCTGCCTTGTTCCACAAAGCAAGTAGGCGTTGGCGTGCCCCCTACCATGGGCTCGGACTGGTCGTCGGCGTGGGTGGTACGCACCACTTGGGTGGAGACTGAGCCACCGTCATCCACGGCGGCTTGCAGGATGGCGGGCTCCACGGGTGCATTGCGCATGGTGTGCACCATGCAGGCGCGACCGTTGGCGCCCGGAATGGTCTGATAGGAGACATAGGCGGGACTTTGGCCCAGGTCCGAGCCGTTGGCCATGAAGTAGGTAACTTCCCGGTGCGGGGCCACCACGGCAAAGCTGTAGCGCACGGAGGCTTCCCTGGCCACGTACAGGAATGGGCGTTGCATCAGCCGTGAAGGCATTCCGTTCCAGTCCATTTGGCCCACGCTCTGCATGGTATTGAACACGATGGGCAGGGAAAGGAGGTCTTGTTGGGGCATTGGGGTGGACGTGTTGGGGTTCATGTCTTTCCATCCTCAGCACCAGCCGCGTTCCATGGCGTATTTCACCAGGCCGGCGCTGTTCTTCACGGCGAGTTTCTGCAGGATGTTCTTGCGGTGCGTATCCACGGTTTGCGGGCTGAGGAACAGCATTTCCGCGATCTCCGCGGTACTGTATTCCCGGCAGATGAGCTTCACCACTTCCTGTTCGCGTTTGGTGAGCACGTTGCATCCTGTGGCACCGGCACGGTCCTGGAACCGGTGGTCGTGGTCCATGGCCTCCTGCACATCGCGGCCGATGTACCTGTCGCCGGCAGCCACCGCGCGCAAGGCCAGGCCCAGTTCCTCCTTGCCCACGTTCTTCAACACATACCCGCGCGCGCCGGCCTCCATGATCTCACGCACCAGGTCCGGGTGGTCGTACATGCTGAGCACCAGCACGCGCGTGTCCGTGCAGCACTTCAGCAAGGCCTTGGTGGCTTCGATGCCGTCCATGCCCGGCATGCTGATGTCCATGAGCACCACATCGGGGAACAGTTCCTTGGCGCGCTCCACAGCTTCGGCCCCGCTGGTGGCACGGCCCACCACCTGTACGTCCGGCTCGTGCGCAAGCAGCGCTTCCAGGCCGTCCAGGATGATCGACTGGTCATCCACCAGTAGCAAGGTCATGGCTGTTGCGTGTTGTTGCGGCCAAAACTGGGGCGGGCCGGGCATTGTGAAAATACCGGGAAATGGGGATTTATGGGATCTCTGCTTGGGAATCTCGGGCGTGTGCCCGCACCGGCAAGCGGGAAAACGAAGGGATCCGGGCGGGGCATGCAGCTTGCCTGCCGCTCGATTCCTGCATCCGGCCGGCACAGGGCTGTTGCGTTCGGGCCGGAGGTATGCGGCCGCTGCGGGGGTGAACGGCACTGGAGGCAAGCGCCTCAAGGGTATTTCAATGTTCCCTTCAAGGGCTGGAACAGCCCGTACAGCCACGGGTTCCCTTCGCGGACCCGGACTTCGATCAGGGACACTTGCGCCGGGTTTCCCCCTTCGTTCCACACGTAAACGCGCAGGCGTTGGCCTTGGCCGTGCCCGGGCAGGTCCGCGAGCGGTATGGCCGACACCAAGGTGCCCTGTGCATGGGGTTCGGACAAGGATTGGCTGCGGTAGAAGGTGGTCACCTCCCCCGAACGCAGTTCGGTCACCAGCTTCAAGCCTTTGCCTTGGCCGATGGCGGCATCCATCCGGGCTTCGATCACATCGTTGTCGTCGTGGGCCACCTGGTACACGGGCAGGTCCAGCAGGATGCCCCATTCCCTACCGGTGAAGTTCCAGCGGCGCGGGGCCATGGCCATGGTGCTATCGCGGTCCGTGGGCAAGCCGGCATCCACCTGCCAGTCCGCATGGCCGATGGCTTCGGGCGTGATGGTGCGGGCCCATAGACGGTCTTCCACCCTGTTCCGCACGGGCATGCCACTGAACAGGAAGGTCTGACCTTCCTCCATGTCGTGCCGCTCTTCCAGGAAAGGGAACGATGCCTGCACCAGGGCGGCGAGTTCCGGCGCGGCGCCGGCGGTAAGCCCCAGGAAGACCGAAGCCGTTCCGGGGGCCTGAAGCAGCGCGGCCACTTGTGCCAGGGGCATGCCGCGCACGTTGTGGAAGTGCAGCGCGGTGGTGTCCACCTGCCAATGGCGGAAGTAGAACGCGACCTTCTCCGGCGGGGCATCCACCAGGGCGATGCGGTCCGGTTGTTCCGCAGTAGCCAGGGTGCCCTTGATGGCGGCTTCGTAGGGGGAGCGGTAGAACACCTGGTAGTGGTGGCGGGAGGAAATGAGCGTGGCCACAGCCACGGCAGCGGTGGCCAGTATCACCGGCAGCGTCCAGCCGTTGCGCAGGTGGCGCAGTCCGGCCAGCAGGCCCAGCAGCAGGTACGGGAAGGAGAAGAGCACCACGGAGTATTGCAGCACGGGGGCGCGCCAGAGCGAATAGGCGTAGCCGATCACCAGCGGGAGCAGGCCCCACACCAAGGTGATGGCCCACACCGGACCAATGGTCTCGCGGTGGCGGATGCGCAAGGCCGCCGAAGCCAGGAGCAGCAAAGCCCATACGGCGGCGAACAACACGGAACAGTGCGCCAGCCACCACAGGTAGTCGGGGATCCATTGCGCCGTGGGCGGGGCCAGCCAGTTGCCCACACCTGCATAGCCAAGCTGCCCCAGGAAGAGCGGCAAGTTGGGCAGGTAGGCCAGCAGCACGGCCCCGCAGACGACCAAATAGGCTTTGCGCTTTTCGGCATCCAACAGGAACAGGCCAGTGGCACACATCAGAGCGGCCAGCAGCAATGCAAAGTGGTGCGTGTAAGCGGAAAGGACGGTGCCCAAGGCCATGCCCACCAGCGCCCTGCGTGAACCCGAGCCCACGTAGCGGGTGAGCTGGTCGGCCAGCAGGGCCGTGGTGAAGAAGCCCATGGCATAAGGCCGCGCGATCTGCCCGTACATCACCGTGTACTGCAACGTGGCCAGCAAGGCCGTGCTGACCAAGGCCACCGTTCCCCCGCACCAAGCGAAGGCAAAGCGGTAGAGCAACGGCAGGGCCAGCAGGGACATCAGGATGAAGGGCAGCTTCACCACGGCTTCGTCCATGCCGAAGAGCCGGGTCCAGGCCCATTCAAAGACCTGTACGCCGGGCGGGTGCGCATCCACGGCCACGCCCTTGCGGATCGTATCCACCAGGCCCGGGAAGATCCGCAGCAGCGCGCTGATCTCGTCGTGGGTGTACGGGATGTGCGGCAAGTTCCACAGGCGCAAGGCGGCGGCCAGGAGCAACAGGCCCAGCAGCACGGTGCGCTGCACGGGCGTGCCGGGCAGCACGGTCTTGGCCGCTGTTTCCACTTGTTCCCGCCACGGAGGTCTGTTCATCGGCCCCGTTCCATATCTCGTTTCACGTCCTTGGCCTTCAGGCTCTCGCGCTTGTCGAAGGTCTTCTTGCCCTTGGCCAGGGCGATCTCCACCTTCAGCAGGCCGTTGGCGGCAAAAAAGGCGCGCACCGGGATCACGGTGACGCCCTGGTCCTTGAGCTTGCGTTGCAGCTTGTTCAGCTCCTTGCGGTGCAGCAGCAGTTTGCGGTCGCGGATGGGTTCATGGCCGAAGTTCTTGGCCTTTTCATAGGGCTGTATGCGCATGTTGCGCAAGTAGAGCTCTTCGCCGATGAAGGTGCAGAAGGCTTCGGTGATGCTGGCATCGCCCAGGCGCAGGCTTTTCACCTCGCTGCCCACCAGCACGATGCCGCACTCGAAGGTGTCCAGAAAGGTATAATCGAACGCCGCGCGGCGGTTCTTGATCTCGGGCATCACGGGTGCGGCCATGGTGCGAAGATGCGCACGGGAGGGTGCTCCGTGTTCAGGATCCGTGGTGGCCTCGCCCGGCTTGGTCTCCCACCCACACGATGCCCTGCTCCTCAATGCGCACCTGGCGGGCCTTGTACAGGGCGCCCAAGGCCTGCTTGAACGCTTTTTTGCTGATGCCGAACATCCGGTGGATGTCCTCCGGCGAGCTCTTGTCGGTAAAGGGGAGGAAGCCTTCGTTCTGTTTCAGCCGCTTTACCAGCAGCTCCGCGTTGGCGTCGTTGTACTGGCGATAGCCGATGGCCTGCAGGGTGATGTCCAGCTTGTTGTCGGCACGTACGTGCTTCACGAAGCCGGTGAGGCGGTCGCCGATGGCGATGGGCTTGAATGCCTCGCTGGCGTGCAGCAAACCCTGGTGCTTGCCGTTCACGATCACGGACCAGCCCAGGTCGCTGCGGCCGAAGACAAGAAGGTCCACCGCATCCCGTTCCGCCACGGTGAGTTCGCCGTTGTCCAGGAAGCGTTCGATGCGGGTGCTGCCGTAGAGCCGGTCGGTCTCTCCGTCCAGCGCCATGCGCACCACGTACCAGCGCCCTTCCTCCAACTTCTTTTGTTGTTCCTTGAAGGGGATGAGCAGGTCCTTTTCCATGCCCCATTCGGCAAAGGCGCCCACTTGCCCCACTTGGCTGATGCGCAGGGAGGCGAAGCCATCGAGGAGGATCTTGGGTTGCAAGGTGGTGGCCACCTGGCGATCTTCCGAATCGCGGTACACGAACACGCTGACCGGGCTGCCGATGGTGAATGTGCCGGGCACGTATTTGTTGGGCAGCAGCACTTCGTTCCCCGCGCCATCGCCCAGGAAGAGGCCGTGGGCGGTGTGGCGCAGGATGGACAGTTCCTGTGTGTGGCCGGTGTGGATCATGGACGTTGGTCCTTTTCACTTCCCTCGGCCTCTTCCCGCTTGAAGATGCTGCCGATGGTCTTGCCCAGCTTCTGCACGGCATCGATGCCGATGTGGAGCGGTTCCGCGTTGAAGTCGGAGTAGTCTTCGATGCCTTGGTGCTCGCCGTGCTGCTGGGGGTAGATCACCATGCGGTTGTTGGTGGCGAAGTACTTCTCCATCTTGGCGGGCACCTTGTCCAGCTCGTTTACGTAGGAGGCAGCGCCCTTGCGCGCGGACACCAGGATGAAGACGTCCGTTTCGCGCACGCTCCGCGCCAGGATCAGGAAATCCTCCCATTCCTCGAAGGGCACGATGGACAGGGGTGCGGAGGATTTGAGGTTGACGGTGGTCTTCATCACGGCTTTGCCGGTGGCGGCATTGCAGTGCACCACCAGGGGCACGGTGAGTTCCTGTGCCAATTGGGCCACCTTGGTCACCCACAGTTCGAAACCCTTCTCGAACTCGGCCAGGGGCGGCACCGCGCACACCACGCGCTTGTGGGCCACCAGGGGTTGTTCGAAGTGGCCCACGAAGACGGTCTTGTCCACGTTCTGCAGGATCACCGGCAGCTTGTCGCCGAGGAAGCGGTCGAAGAAGCCGGACTTGCGGGGCCAGCCGAGCACGATGATGTCGGCCATCACCTCGCGGGACATGCGCACGATGCCGCCGGCCACGTTGTGGTCGATGGTGGTCATCGCCTTCAGTTTGGTCTCCGAGGCCGCGGCCTGGATCACGTACTCGTCCAGCTTCTTGCGGGCCCGCAGGATGTTCACCTCCGCCTCATCGTCGTTGGATACCACGGTGAGCACGGTGATGGGGGCCGATGAGCGCTTGTCCTTGATGTAGATGGCGAACTCCAGGAGCTTGTCCGCGCTGGCCTTGGTGGGGCTGGGCACCAGGATGTGCTCGGCCACGTGGTGGTTGGAAGGGGCCAGGTCGCTGCCGTCGTCGGGGGTTTCCACCACGATGCGCTTGGCGGCCTTTTCGGTGGCGAAGGAGGCCACCATGCAGGTCACCAGGATCAGCAGGATGGTGCCGTTGAGGATCTTGTCGTCCAGGATGCCTTCGCGGTAGCCCACCAGGATCACGGCCAGGGTGGCGGCGGCGTGCGCGCCGCTGAGCCCGAAGATCAGGCCGCGTTGGGCCTTGGAATAGTGGAAGACCTGTTGGGTGAGCCAGGCTGCCAGCCACTTGCCCAGCACGGCCACGGCCGTGAGGGTGCCGGCCACGATCAAGGCGGCGGGGCCGTGGAACAGCACGCCCGTATCCACCAGCATGCCCACGCTGATCAGGAAGAACGGGATGAAGAGCGAATTGCCGATGAATTCCACGCGGTTCATCAAGGCGGAGGAGTGCGGGATCAATTTGTTCAGGGCCAGCCCGGCCACGAAGGCGCCGATGATGGCCTCCACCCCGGCCAGTTCCGCCAGGAACGCGGCGAAGAACACCACGGTGAGCACGAAGATGTAGTGGCTGTGCTTCTCATTCTCCAGCTTGCGGAAGAACCACTTGGCGATGCGGGGCACCACCAGGAACATGATGGCCGAGAAGAGCGCGAGCGATACCGCGAGTTTGATCCAGAAGTCCATGTCCAGCGTGCCGTGGCTCTTGCCGATGATCACCGCCAGGATGATCAGCACCGCCGTGTCCGTGAGGATGGTGCCGCCCACGGTGATGGCCACGGCCTGGTTCTTGGACACGCCCAAGCGGCTTACGATGGGGTAGGCCACCAGGGTGTGCGTGGCGAACATGCTGGCCGTGAGGAACGAGGCGTTGAAATCATAGCCCAGCAGGTAGTGGCACACGGGAAAGCCCACGGCCAGCGGTATGGCGAAGGTGAACAGGCCGAACACCAGGCTCTTATTGCGGTGGGCCTTGAACTCGTTGAGGTCCAGCTCCAGCCCGGCGATGAACATGATGTACAGCAGGCCGATGGTGGAGAAGAGGTCGATCGCCGAATTCTTGTCCAGCAGGTGCAGGCCGTGGGGGCCGATGACCACCCCGGAGATGATCAGGCCGATGATGCCCGGGATGTTCAGCCGCTTGAGCAGGACCGGTGCCAGCAGGATGATCGCCAGGATCAGCGAAAAGACCAGCACCGGGTTCTGCAGCGGCAGCTGGAAATGGTGCAGCAGGGAGTCGAGGTATTCCTTCACGTGGCGAAGATAGTCGGGGGGGCGCGGGCCCTTTCCGGCGCAGCCAGGGCAAACGCATCTTCCTTGCCATGCAGGGCTCCGTATTCGGCAACCGATCGTGGGCGGTGGAAAAAGAGCCACCGGATCCTGGCCAGTGCATGTGCCGCGCCTTCAGCGCTGCGGTCCTATGCATCAAACCGGCGCATGGCACCGCCATGCGCCGGTTTGATGGCGGGCCTTCAGCCCTGCACCGTGCATGGAATACCATTTACGCATTCAAGTCCGGCCAAGAATTGCGCCGCGACGTTTTCGGGGGACGATACGCGGAACAGGTTGGGTAGCGGGGCCTACGGAACCTGTTCCGTGGAGAAGTCATCCGGGATGAGCCCAAGCGGATCGGCTGGTCTTGAATGCGTGGTTGGTATAGTTGACCACAGCGGGCTGAAGGCCCGCCAGCATGCCAGCCCGGGGCGAAGCTCCGGGCTGGCATGCGCCCCCATGCGCCGAGCGCTGAAGGCGCGGCACATGCACTTCATGTCCCAGCCTCCAGTAGGGTCGTCGTTGGGCCTATTTAGCTGCGTTTATCCTTTCCGGCGCAGCGGGCCCACCCACGGGATACAGGGGCGGACAGGTTTCCGCCGCTGGTCAACCGAAGCGGAAGGAGGTCATGGACAGGGAACCCGCTACCGGTTGGTCGTTGAACACCGCCACGGGTTCGTCCTTTTCCTGCAAGGCCATGGCGTACAGCAGCGGCAGGAAGTGTTCCGGCGTGGGGATGGCCAGGTCGAAGGCCTTGCCTTGGCTGCGGAAGTTGATCAACGGCGCGGGGTCGCCGCCCACCACGCAGGCCTTCATCCGTTCGCTGGCTTCCATGGCCCAATCGTAGGCGTAGGGTGCGCCGTCCAGCTTGTCCCAGGCCACCAGGCCCAGGTTGTGCACCATGTTGCCGCTGCCGATGACCAGCACGCCCTTGTGGCGCAGGGCCATCAGATCACGGGCCAGGTCGAAGTGGTCTTGCGGTGGTTTGGTGTAGTCCAGGCTTAGCTGCACCACGGGGATGTCGGCTGCCGGATAGAGGTGCTTGATCACGCTCCACGCGCCGTGGTCCAAGCCCCAATGGTGGTCCAGGCTTACCGGGGTTCCGGTTGCCATGTGCTTGATGTCCTGCGCCAGTTGTGGATCACCGGGGGCAGGGTATTGCACATCGAAGAGTTCTTGCGGGAAGCCACGGAAATCGTGGATGGTGCGCGGCTTCGCCATGGCGGTGACCTGCGTGCCGCGCGTTTCCCAGTGCGCGGAGATGCACAGGATGGCCTTTGGGCGAGGCAGGCCCTTGCCCACCTCGCGGAAGCCCTGCACGAAGGTGTTGTCCTCAATGGCGTTCATCGGGCTGCCATGGCCCAGGAAGAGCACCGGCATCTTCTCCGTGGGG
>JADZAC010000027.1 GCA_020852835.1 Flavobacteriales bacterium | reverse complement strand
TTTCAACGTGTTCCGCAGCGGAACCGTGGATGGAACGGCGGATGGATACGGCACGGTAACCATGCCGTTCGGTACCGTGGACGACGTATTGCGCGTCCACTGGCACGAAGAGACCACCGACTCCACCTTGTTCTTCACCATGCAACACACCTACGACGGCTATCTGTACTACGTGGCGGGATCCTCGCACCCGCTGGCCCAACTGGTCAGCGAATCGGTCACCTTCATGGGCCAGACCACCACCCACAACCACGCCCAGTGGGTGGCTGATGTGAGCACTCAGGTGCCCAATGATGCGGTGCTGCCTGTGGCGAGCTTGTATCCCGTTCCCACCTACGACATCCTCAACTTCAACCTTCCCGCGTCGTTCAGCGGACTGCCGTTGATCAGCATCACCGATGCCCAGGGACGATCGGTGCTCGAACGGTCGATGGTGCAGGTGGATGGTCGGTCCGGCCGTGCGGATGTCTCCTCGCTCGCACCGGGGACCTACCACCTGATCGCCACGGATGAACTGGGGCAACGCGCGGCGCGATCCTTCCTGGTGGAGTGACCCATTGTGCCGTTGGTGAGCGGCAGCCACCAGAGCGGTGGCTGCCGTTCGTCATTCCATGCTGGCCTGTCCATCGTACTTTCAGGTACGGCGTTCTGTTTGGCTCGCGCTCGATCGGTAACATCAACATCCTTCATCCGTCCTACGGACATGAAGTACGCCTGCCTCTTCATGCTGTTCGCCGGGAACTTGCCCGCGCAGGAGCAACGCCCCCAGGTACTCACCCTCGGCACATTCCATTTCGCCTTTCCCAACCTCGACGCGCAGCAGGTGGCCGATAGTGACCGCATCGATGTGCTTCTGCCACGCTACCAGACGGAGATCGAGGACATCGTGGAGCGCATGGCGCGTTTCGCACCCACGGTGATCGTGATCGAACGGCAACCCGGCGAGCAGCACACGATCGATTCGTTGTATGCCGCCTTCCTGGCCGGACGGCATGCGCTGGGGCGTGGGGAGGAGGAACAACTGGGCTTCCGGATGGCGAAGCGCTTCGGCCTGCGGAGGCTCCACTGCGTGGACGAATGGGGTCGATTCACGCCGAATATCGACTCCCTGTTCAACGGTACGGACAGCTTGGGTGCGCTGCGGTTCGAAGCCTACTTCGCCGCCGATCCGGACAGTGCGTTGCGCAGGCGTTCAACCGCGCAGGTGGATCGCACGGGCATCCTGGGCGCTTTGCGAGAGGCCAACGACCCCGCACACATCGAACGCGACCTCGGCAACTACCTCATCGGTCTCTTCAAGTACGAGGCGGTGCCGGGCGATTTCACCGGTGTGGATTTCGAGAGCGGCCGCTGGTTCAACCGCAACCTGCGCATCTTCCGCAACATTCAGCGCATCCCCGTCACACCCGAGGACAGGATCCTGGTGATCTACGGGGCGGGGCACCTGAACGTGCTCAACATGCTCTTCCGCAGCTCGCCGGAATACCGGTTCGTGGGAGCGGAGGAACTGTTGCAGTGAACGGACATTGCACCACGATCCCGTTCGTTGGACCATGCCGAAGCGAACTGCACCAGCCAGCGAACGATCGCTCCTGGCCGCATTCGTCCGTGCAGTGAAGCAGGAGATCGCCGCAGTGGCCACCGGAGAACGAGAGCACTTGGCAGGCATCGGCGAATTGGCCGGGATCATGGGTGTGGACCCACGGCATTTGAGCCGGGCAGTGAAGCAGACGAGCGGATCGTCAAGGCGCACGCGCGGGCAAAGAGCGGACGCAAGGCGGGGAGCGTGGTGGTCACCAGGGGTCGTTAGCCTTGGACACGAAAGAGCGCAGCCCGATGGCGATGTTGGCGTTAGCCACCTGTGGCCGGTTCGGCGGATACCGGATGTGACCGGACCAATTCGCCCGCCCACGGGTTTTATCTTACCCCGGGGAGAGTGGCACAAGACCTGCTCGCATTGTACCTTTCCGTGAACCCGAAGGCGGCGGATGAGGTTCTCTTCACGGGGCGGCCCGCACGAAACGAGTTGTTCCTTGGCCATGCGAACATGCTCCAACTCCTCCGCCTGGCAGGCAGCGTTGCATCACCTGGCCCCGTCTCGTAATGTAGCACCATGAACAACCAACGGATACACCTCGCACCTGTTCTCGCGTTGCTGCTGCTTCCCGCCCTGTGCACGGGCCAGGGCTGGGCACCGGTCGGCGCTAAGTGGACCTATCAGGCCACTACCGGCCAGTGGCCTTGGACCGACACCTATTGGGACCATCACGTAATCGCAACCGGCGATACGGTGGTAGACGGTAGGCCATGCTCCGTGCTCCAATGTCCCCTCTCTGATGCCTGGCCCTTCTTCCCCTTGTACACGGACACGGTTGAAGTGTACATGAGCATGGCCGAGGACAGCTTGTTCTTCCGCACCGCGCAAGACAGCACCTTCAAACTCTTGATGAACTTCCAGGCCACCACCGGTGATACATGGGATATCCCGATGGCCTATTCCGGGGACGGCGGCACCACGGTCCATGATACGATCACCTATGTGGTCACCGCCACCGATACGCTCTGGTACAATGGCCTGCCCTTGCGCCGGATCTATTACCAGGCCTCCACGCAGTTCATCCTATTCCTGAGCTTTCAGGAAGGCATCTTCGTGGAACGGCTCGGCGACATGCACTACATGTTTCCTTGGTATTCTCCCTGGGTGTCTGATGGCATGAGCTTCACCGGCTTGAAGTGCTACATGGATCCGCTGTTCAACTGGCCGGCGCCTGGTGTCCCTTGTGATATTTGGTTGGGGCAGGAGCAGTTGACCGCTGATCAGTTCACCATACGGCCTTCAGTGGCCGCCGTGAATACCTTGTTCACCGTGGAGACCGCCATGGGTACAGGAAGGCTGACGATCCATGACGCGCTCGGCAGGCCGCTCTTCTCAGCGCCCGTCACCCGCAACATCACCACCTTCACACTTCCGGCGGCAGGGGTCTACTTCGTCCGCTTTGTTCCAGCGGAGGGATCGACCCGAACGCAACGCATCGTGGTGTACTGAACGCTGTGGCCGTGGATCCACCACGCCTCACTCCCCCACCTTTTTCCGCATCAGCACATCCCGCTGCTCATCGCTCCCCGGCATGAACAGGTGTTCGCCGAACTCCTCGAAGCCGTTCCTCCGATAAAAGGCGATGGCGCGCGAATTGTGCTCCCATACGCCGAGCCAGACCGTTCGCGCGCCAAGTGATCGCGCAACGTCCAGCGCGTTGTTGCGCAGCTGTTGGCCCACGCCGGCACCCTGACATTCCCGCAGCACATAGATCCGTTCGATCTCCACTGCATCCGGCCCCATGGGCTCCGTTTGCGCACTGCCGCTGTTCAGCTTCAGCTAGCCAGCGGTCCGGCCCGCTTGCTCCGCGAGGAAGAACCGTGATCCAGGATGGGCCGGTTCCGCGGCCATATGCTCGCCGCAGAACTGCTCGTCCATGTACTTCGCCATGTCCTCCGGGCTGTTGGATGCGGCAACCGTTACCATGAACGTGGCCCGGCCAATGGCCTGAAGCGCGGCAAGGTCCGCTCCACCGGCTTTCCAGATCAACAGCTCTTCCATGCAGCAAAACCTTCAGCATGGCACCATGCACACACCGGCCTGCATGTTGCACTCATATCCCTCACGGAACCGGCCGGCATGCATGGTCCGTACTTGCAGTGGCCTGTGCCGCCGATCCGTTCCTCCGTCTCCGCATGAACCATGCGGTACAGCAGGGAAAGCCCCCCGTTTCCGGAGGGCTTTCCCGTTGTTGGTTCCAGATGCTGTCAATCGTTCACCACCAGCACCCGGCTTTCCTTGATCATGCCACCTGCGGCAATGCGCACCAGGTACACACCGCTCACGGTGTTGCCCAGGTCCAGCACGGTGCCCAAGGACCCTTGATGCACCGGTAAGGTGGTGCTGAGCACTTGGCGGCCGGTGGCATCAAGGAAGGTGACCTCCGCAGTGCGCACCGCATCATCCAAGCCGGTGAGGGTGAGCTGGATGCGATCGCCGCTATTGGGGTTGGGCCACACATCGAGCTTGGTGTCCGCCATCCCTGTCTTCTCTGCCGCTCCGGTCTGCATGGCCGGTATGGAGGCCACCGTAAGGCGGCAGGCCGGCCCGAAGGGCGTCCAGCTTCCCGAAATATTGGCACGTACCCGCACGTTCACCGGCAGCCCGAGCGGGAAATCCGCATTGGGTGCGGGCCCGATCATGTTCTCCATGCGGGTGAAGACCTCCAGGTAGGAGCCGTGCGGATCGAAGAAGGCGAATTGGTAAGCCGTGGCGCCCGGCACGGAGGTGGTTACCAGTTGGTCTTCGAGGGTGAGGTCCGTGCGGTCACAGGAGGCGGGCAGGAGTTCCACCGGGCCTACCGGCAGGCAGAACTTGGCGCCCATGTAGCTCAGTGCACCGAAGTCGCCATTGGCATCGATGATGCGGTTGCTGCTGCCGTCGCTCACCACGTATCCGCCTTGGCCCATGCCGTCGGCATTGCTGTCATGCACGCCGAAGCGGTAACAACCCGCAGGCACGCAGATGAGCTCGGTGATCACCGTGCCTGCGGCCCCGTCCGCATACGGTCCGCCGGAGGTCACCAAGGTATTCCCGGGTGCGGTGCGCAGTTCCCAAGTGGTTTGGCTGCCGAAGTCGTCCAAGGTGATGGTGAGCACGATCTTTTCCTCCGTGCAGGGGTCCACCGGGGTGCCCGTGCAGTTGCAGCTTACGTCCAGTGCATCGCCGGTGGTATTGGGATCTCCATCGTCGCAAGCACTGCCCACCGTGCCGGTGGCAGCAGGGCACAGGTCGGTGTTGTCGGCCACATAGCCCACGGGCTGGTTGCAGGTGTATCCGACTTGGCTGATGTTGGGGTCGCCGAGGCCGTCACCATCCGCATCTGCATACCAGGTGGTGGCCACATCGGGGTTGCCGCAACCGCAGGCACCAGGGCCGGTCTTGTCGGCATCGTTCGGGCAGCCGTCGTTGGCATCGCAGGTGCCATCGCTGTCGGCATCCTGGAAGGTGTGAACGCATTGGCTGCCATCCCAAGTGTCGATGGTGCAGGGGTCGCCGTCGTCGCAGCTCACCGGAGAACCGGTGCAGTTGCAGTTCACATCGAGCACATCGCCGGTAGTGTTGGGGTTGCCGTCGTCACAGCTGCTGCCCACCGTGCCGTCCACGCCGGGGCACAGGTCCGTATTGTTGGCCACATAGCCCACGGGCTGGTTGCAGGTGTATCCCGCTTGGCTGTCGTTCGGGTCGCCAAGGCCGTCACCGTCTGCATCCGCATACCAGGTGGTCGGCACGTCAGGGTTGCCGCAGCCGCAGGCGCCCGGGCTGGTCTTTGCACCATCATTGGGGCAGCCGTCGTTGGCGTCGCAGGTGCCGTCGAAATCGGCGTCCTGGAAGGTGTACACGCAGGTAGTGCCGTTCCAGGTGTCCGTGGTGCAGGGATCGCCGTCATCACAGCTTACCGGGGTTCCCGTGCAGTTGCAGTTGGCGTCGATCACATCGCCCGTGGTGTTCGGGTCGCCGTCATCACAGGCGGTGCCGGGTTCAGGTCCGCCTGCGCACAGATCGAAGAAGTTGCACGTACCGTCCCCATCGGCGTCGTTGCAGTTCAGCCGGTAGCTGATGCCGCAGCCGTTGATGCTCGTGAAGCGTATGAAATAGGTGCCTTGCGCCAAGCCAAGGTAGGTGATCGGGGTCTGCACGGCGGTATGGTTCGCCCCGACCGGAATATCCTGGTAGGCCAGTTGCCCTCCGTTGCCGTTGTACAGGTAGATCCTGATGGTGCCTCCTCCGCTGTTCTCCGCGTTCACCGTGAAGGAGATGTTGCCGACGGCAGCCAGGAACAGTTCGGCATAGTCGTCATTGTCCCCGGTATGGGCGAAGTTCAGATGGCCGTTGGCGCTGGATGAATCGGGGTTCACCGTCACGGCCTCGCTGAAGCTGCTGTTCGGCTCAGGGTCATTGCCGAAGACCGGCGGGACCACCTCATACTTCAATTTGTAGCTGATGCCGCAGCCGTTGATGCTGGTGACGCGCAAATAGTAGTTGCCCTGCCCGAAGCAGTCCACCACGGCCATGGTGGTATCATCATCGTTGTTGGCGCCGGCGGGCGCATCGAAATAGTAGATCTGGCCGCCGTTGTTGTTGTACACATAAACGCGTACCGCGCCATCCGCTGCAGGCACGCGTTCGGCCAAAAGGGTCATTCGCAGGGCGCCATCACCCGGGGTTTGCACATAGTAGTAGTCGTTGTTGTCCCCGTAGTGGTTGAAGTTCACGTGGCCTTCGGCAAACGTGTTCGGCGCCAGGAGCGGATTGGCCGCGGCTTGCCCTAAGTCGTTGTTGGGCTCTTGATCGGTGCCGTACACCGCAGGCAGCAGGTCGTACTTCAACCGGTAACTGATCCCGCAGCCATTGATGCTCGTGGCCCGCAGGTAATAGTTGCCCTGCCCGTAGCAGTCGAACTGGAACACGGTGGTGTCATCGTCGTTGTTTCCGCCCACTGAGGCATCGTAGTAATCGATCTGGCCACCTCCGGAGTTGTACACATACACCCGTAGCGCGCCTGCGGCCGCCGGTACGCGCTCGGCGATGGTGGTTACGCGGAAGGAGCCTTCCGCCGGCGTGGAGATGTAGTAGTAGTCGTTGTTGTCACCGTAGTGGTTGAAGTTGATGTGCCCCTCGGTGAACGTGCTTGGTGGCAACAAGGGATTGGCCACGGCCTCCGCGAAGGTGTTGTTCGGCTCCGTGTCGTTGGCGTACACCGCGCCCGTCATGGCGTACTTCACCTTATAGCTCAGGCCGCAACCGTTGATGCTCGTGGCACGCAGGAAGTAGCTCCCCTGTCCGTAGCATGTGAAGGAGGCCACTGTAGTGTCGTCATCCCCGTTCGCTCCGGTGGTGGCGTCGAAATAGTCGATCTGGCCTCCACCGCCGTTGTACAGGTAGACCCTGACGGCCCCGGCACTGGCGCTGGCATTTTCCGCGATCATCGTTACCGTGATCGTCCCCTCCACCGGTGTGGTGATGGAGTAGTAGTCGTTGTTGTCACCGTAGTGGTTGAAGTTCAGGTGGCCTTGTTTGAAGCTGTTGTGGGCCATGGGCAGCGCCGTGCCGGTATCATCATTGGGCTCATTGTCGTTGGAAAATACCGGTGGGGAGACCGAGTAGCTCAACCCATAGGCAACGCCGCATGGGCCAATGCTGGTTACACGCAGGTAATACAAGCCTTGGCCATAGCAGGGAATGGACTGGGTGGTGGAGGTAGGCGATCCGGAGGGGCCTACCGGCGCATCGAAGTAGTTGATCTGGCCGCCCGAGCCGTTGTACACATACACGCGCACATTGCCCGTGCCCGGCGCGTCCGCGCTGATCGTAATGTTGATCTGGCCGTTGCTCTCCGTTTGGATGCGGTAGTAGTCATTGTTGTCGGCATCATCGTACAGGAAGTTCACTTGGCCCTCCGTAACGGTGTTTGCCGCCAGCAATGGATTGTTCTGGGCGTCCGTGAAATTGTCGTTCGGTTCCGTGTCGTCGGCGTAGGTGGGTGCCGCGCGTGATACGGTGAGCTGGTAGGTGTAGCACGCTCCGCTCAGGGGGCTTGCACGGAAATAATACAGGCCCTGGCTCACGCAGTTGAACGTGCTGCTGTTGGCAATGGGAATGCCATTGGGCCCGGTGGAATGATCGAAATAGGCGATCTGTCCGCCGCTGGAGTTGTACACATAGATGCGCAACGAGGCGGCGCCAGCGCCGGAGTTGGCCGCGTTCGTCAGAATGGAAAGGCTTCCGTTCTGGCCCAGGTTCAAAGCGAAATAGTCGTCACTGGTGCCGCTTACGCAAGGCGCCCCCCCGATGTCACCGGACATTGGGGCGCCCAAGCTGATCGCATTGGCCTGCCCGAAGTTATCGTTGGGTTCACTTTCCGCTTGGCCATGTGTACAGATCGGCACGGCGATCGCCAGTGCGTAGGCCAGTAGTCGTTCGTGGTGTTTCATCGTTCCAGGGTAAGGGTTGGTAAAGCCTGTCGATCCTGTATCGAACAGGTGGGTTGATCGTGAACGGGCAAGGGAACCATGCCTCGTGTTGGACGGCAATGGCCGAACAGTTTCCCACGAGCGTCGGGGCAGGGGTGCTATTCCCCTTGCTGACAGCCTGCCTCCTTGTGTGCTTGGCTCCACGCATGATCGCCGGTGCTAGTGATCCGGCCTAACAAAAGGAAGAAGATCAACCTCTTGCCGCAATCCCGAATTATGGGGATAGCCCTTGCCCGCAGGCTTGCGGATGGGGAACAGCCGCCCGCTGCACTTGGCCTGAAAAAGAAATCGTCCCTTCCGAGATCTCGGAAGGGACGGTCCTTTTGTAATTCGCCGATCGCACCGGCGCTTGGCCGACCGGTGCGGCGATCAACCTATCGCACGATGCTCAACCGCTGCACGGTACGTTCATCATTCACGGTGATGCAGACCATGTACACGCCCGTGGCAATGCCTTCGGGCAGTTGCAGCAGGGTACTGAAACGCGCACCGCTATTGGTGAATGCCTCGGCATGCACCTGCTTGCCGTAAACGTCCAGCACTTCCACGGCGATCCGTTGCGACGGGTCCGCCAAGTGTTCGATCTCCAAATTCACCACGCCATGGTGCGCGGGGTTGGGCCACAGCTGGGCATGCTCCAAGGCGGGCACCAGGCGGCCGCCCAGCAAGGCGTTATTGATGGTGATGGTGCAGGTGCTCGGGCAGAAGCCGGTGTACAGGCCGTTCACCTTCACGTTCACCTCCACGTTATAGGTGGAGCCATCGACCAAGGGCGGTGCCACGGAACCGTCCCACGACAGCCCGAGGATGTACGTGGGGCGGCTGAAGGTTTCGTCATAGCCCTCATCGGCGTTGAAGATGCGGAACTGGTACTCCGTGGCGCCCACCACGGGAATGGCGTAGATGTAGCTGTAGGGCGAATTGAAGGCACGTTCCTCATTGCAGGAGTGGCCGTAGGCCGGTGCGGAGATCAGCTCGGAACAGGTGAGCACCTGTGCAATGTCCAGCCCCATTTCGCAACCCGTGCCAAAGTGGGCGGTTTCCACGGGGCCTGCCACGTTGCTGCGCACACGGGCGAAGTACTTCACGCCCGGGACCAGCGGGTTGGTCACCATTTCATTGAAGATCACATAGTTGTGGCTGGTGGTATGCCGACGGATGAAGCCCGCATCCGGATCGGAGAATTCGAACTGGTACTGGTTGGCTCCGGTAACCTTGTTGCAATACACCTTGTTGAGCAGGTTGTTGGTGAAGATGCCGCATTCGGTGGAGGCGATGTCCGCAGGCCCGTCGGGCAGGCAGAAGCTGTGGCTGCTGCCATAGCCGGGGGTTGCCGAGGGGGAAGCAGGCGAAACCGTGCCAGAGGCAAGATCGTCGCGCAGGAGCAGCCCGTTTTGTCCGTTGCGCAGTTCCCAGCCGCCGTTGGCGATACCGTCGCCGAAGCTGTCCATCATGCGGAACCCGTAACAGGCATCTCCCGGCTCACCGCTCAGGCACACGGGCATCACCACCGTGGTGTTGTTGTCGGCTGCCGTAAGCGATTGGGAGACCAGCACGTTGTTGTTCACGTCGGTGATCTGCCAGCTGAGCTGGTCGGCATTGGCGTCGGTGGTGATGTGCACCATCACTTGGTTGCCGCCGCAACTGCCCATGCAGGTGCACTGTGCCGATACCACATCATTCGCCGTGAGGGGGTTCCCATCGTTGCATGCCGCGCCGATGTTCAGGCCCAGCAAGGGGCAATCATCGCCGTTCAGCTGGGCAATGCGCCCCACGCTGTTGGAGGCGAAGGTGGTGAAGCCGCCCCCGGCAAGGATCTTCCCGTTGGGCCGCACGGCCAGGGCCCAAATGCTGCCGCCGCTGGCGCCTGCACCGCTGCTGAATCCGGCGTCCACTCCGCCGTTGGTGTTGAAGCGGGCAATGCGGTTGTGCGTATAGCCGTTGGCCATGGTGAACGACCCGCCCACCAAGATCTTGTTTCCTCCGTGCAGGGCCAAACGGCGGCCCACGGCGCCCGAGATGTCATACAGCCCGCTCACCGGATAGAAGGACGCATCCAAGGAGCCGTCGGCATTGGTGCGGGCGATGCGGTTGCGCGAGGTGCCGTTGTAGTCGCTGAATTCACCGGCGATCACCACTTTGCCGTCGTTCTGCAGCAGCACGTCCCAGACCGGCGCATTGCATCCGGTGCCGGGGTTGAACCCGGTATCCAACGTGCCATCGGCGTTAATGCGGGCCAAGCGGTTGCGTGCCGTTCCGGCGTAGGTGGTGAAACCGCCGGCAAGGATCACCTTGCCATCGGGCTGCACGGCCATGGATTGTATGTTGCTGTTGGCACCGGCGCCGGGATTGAACGTGCCATCCACACTGCCGGAGGCATTGAGGCGTGCCACCCGGATGCGGGAGGAGCCGTTGACGGTGGTAAAGATGCCGCCGATCAAGATCTTGCCGTCGGGCTGAAGCACCAGGGCATCCACGCGTTGGTTGGGCCCGGTGCCCGGATTGAACCCCGCATCCAAGGTGCCATCGCTGTTAAGGCGGGCCACGCGGCGGCGGTTGGTGCCGTTGTAGGTGGTGAAATTGCCTGCGATGAGGATCTTGCCGTCAGGTTGCAAGGCCACCGCCGTAACGAGCGCATTGGCGCCCGCGCCCGTGTTGAAGCCGGGATCTGTGGAACCATCCGCGTTCAAGCGCACGATACGGTTCGCCACCGCGCCGTTGAAGTTCAAGAAATTGCCCACGGCCACGGCCTTGCCGTCAGGCTGCACCACAATGTCGCGGATCACGTTGTCTGCTCCCGTGCCGGTATTGAACCCCGGATCAAATGATCCGGTTTGGCCCACGGCCGGGCCGCACACGGCAAGTGCAGTACACAAGGAAAGTATGGTTTGCTTCATGGGTAAAAGGGGGTTAATGATCTCCCTTCCGGCAACGGCCAGTGCCGCACGGAACTCATAGGGAGAGGGGTTGGCCAAATGTAAAACAACATTCCATAGCCGATAAAACGGAATATTCATGCCCCGTCCTCAACGCCCGCAGGCGATTGCACCAAGATCCCGCACGGCAAACTATTCCGCCCCGGGCAGCACCTTCCATGTTCCGGCCCATGGACAGGTACGCGGTGATCGATCAGATCACACGGCCGCGACCACACGTTTCAACTTTTCCCCCACCTCCCGGGCCAACCCCGCCAGTTCCGCGTTGCGGATGGCCATCATGGAGGCTGCCGGGTCCACGGCGGATACTTCCACCTGCCCCGGGGCAAGCTCCTGCACCACCACGTTGCAGGGCAGCATGGTGCCGATATGCGGCTCGGCCAGCACGGCCCTGTGCGCAAAGGGCGGATTGCAGGCCCCGAGGATCTTGTATGGGCGGAAATCCACGCCCAGCTTGTTCTTCAGCGCGGCCTGCATATCGATCTCCGAAAGGACGCCGAAGCCTTCCTTCTTCAGTTCATCCGTGACCTTGGCGATCGCGCTGCCGAAATCCAGCTGGAGGGTTTTGGAGAAATGGTAGCTCATGTCCCAAAGGTCGGACTGTGCCGGATGAATTCCTGTGACCTTGGTCACCGTACGGCAAGCACCGCAGCCATCCGGCATTCGTTTGGCCAAGCGGGCCATGCACCGTGCCAGGACCGGCACTGCACACCCTCGCTTGGCAATTCCACCTTCACGCCCTTCCGCGGCCGGAAGCGCTCATGGCCCCGTGTTGAGCAATTTACAGGTGTATGCCCGTTCCCCTGCCAAAATGCGCAACACCACCATGCCACTGGCACCGGTTGCGGGCAAGTGCAGCCTGCTGCTTCCAGTCGCCATTGTTTCCCACGTTGCCCCGGTGGTGGGCAATTCCCTGCCCCACATGTCGGTAAGCTGCAGCTCTGCGGATGACGACATGGCCACTGGCACCTGCACCATGAAAGCACTGCTCGAGAAGGGCAATTGGGTACACCCTGGGCTTGGCCCTGCAGTTGGGCCATGAATGCCAATGGTTCCGCAATACACGGTGCGCACCACCGGGAGCGGGGATTTGACCACGGAGGCAGGTGTTGAAGTGATCGTAACCGCCGATTCCACCAGTTCCATCGGATGGGTGCCAATTGTATCTTCCAGGATCCATCCCGGCCATTGGATCAAGGGCGTGCAATCGGCCGTATCCGGGTCAAAGCAGGCCACGGTCAGGTCCGTGGGGGTCCATATTCCACTGGTGGCATACCACAGGTCGGGCTGGGGGCCGGCCCATAACTGTCCCCAATATTCGCCATGCAGCCTGGTTGACGAAAGCAACTCCCCTTCCGCATTGAGCTTGCTGACCAAGGCGCTGTTGCCTAACCCTCCGCCATGCAAGAAGAGCCATCCGCCGTCCGGCAGGAAGGCAATGTCCCCAATGTTTCCAATGTTGTGCCGCCGGAACTTGATGGTGTTGCCCATGGTGTCCATCTGCAATATGCCGCCGTTGTGGCTGTAGTCATTTCCGTCCCAGATCGTGGCGAAGGTGCCGTCCATGAACGTCTTGATCAACATGGGCACATTGCTGTTGATCGTGACCTGCGGGCCGGTCCGGGCCCACTTCAGGTTGAGCAAAGTGTCCAGGCACACCACGGCCAGCACGGGTGTATTCTCTCGAAACGACCTGCCCGCAAGCAAAAGGTTGTTCCGGCCTGCAAATTCAGCAACCTCGATCTTCAGGTGCAAGCTGTCATTCATAAAGCTCTTTTGGGCAAGGATGTTGCCGTGCAGGTCCATGCGCTGTACGCTGGGGTCGCCAGGTAGCCACTGGCCCACATCCTGCGCCCACGGTCGGTAGAATATGCCCCGGGATAGCGCACCTTCGGCGATGCGGAACATGGTGTTATCCGAGTCCGACAAGACGAATGAGCCTAACGTCTCTCCGGAACGGCTGATCCTGAGCCCACCGCTCCATGTCTGCACAAACATGGAACTGTCCGGCAGCGTCCATGCCTTGATGGGCGCTCCCATCCCCAGGCCCGAGTACTCCACACCCTCCAGCAGGGTTCCGGCGGAGTCCACATGGATCGCTGCCATGGCTCCGGTTCCATTCGCCTTGAACACCCAAAAGCCCTGCCGGTCATCCCTTGCCGCAGCATACACGCCGGGGCCATACCCCACGCCAAGCGCATACCCCGCATCAAACGTGGGCTGCGCAATGGCCGAGGTGCTGCATACCTGTAGACCGGCCATGGCAAACAAGGTCCATTTCATCATCCCCTCTCCGTTGTTGTGGTGGAAGGTACCCGAACAGCCGTGCCGTCGGGATGCCACTTCCATGCAATTTCAGATCATGATATACCGGTCTGACCAGAGCACGGGCGGGTACGGACCGTGGCATTGCCGAACCTTTTTACGCCTCCACCGCGTATCGGTCCCACAAAAACCAGCGTCCTTCCATCATGGACCGTTCCGCCGCCTTGCCCAACAACGGGATCTTCAGCACTGCACCGGCACACGCAGGCCGGCGCGAACACATCGGCAATACCTTCGCGGCCATGGCCACGCGCCACGACGCACGCGCACACATCGACCTCAGCTTCCTCAGCGGCCCGCGTTCGCGCTGGAAGGAGTTGAAGACCTTGGTGAAGATCGCCCAGCAGTTCTTTTACGGCTTCCGCAAGTTGCACTATGTGGGGCCCTGCGTCACCTTCTTCGGCAGTGCCCGCTACCCGGCGGACCATCCCTACTATGAAACCACCCGTTCCATTGCGCGGCGCGTGGGGCGCGTGGGCTTTACTGTAATGACCGGCGGAGGCCCTGGCCTGATGGAGGCCGCCAACCGGGGTGCCAAGGATGTGGGGGCCAAGAGCGTGGGCTGCAACATCGTGCTGCCCCAGGAACAATATGCCAATCCGTTCCTGGATGTGAGCCTCACCTTCGACCACTTCTTCGTGCGCAAGGTGCTGCTGCTCAAATACAGCATCTGCTTCGTAGTGATGCCGGGCGGTGCGGGCACCATGGACGAGATGTTCGAAACCGCCACACTGATCCAAACGGGCAAGGTGAAAGGCTTCCCGATCGTGCTATATGGAAAGGAATTCTGGGCGCCCATGCTGCGCCAGTTGGACCTGATGGTGGAAAAAGGAACCATCAGCCCGGGTGAAATGAAATTCATCCACGTGGTGGACAGCGTGGAGGAAGCCACCGAGGTGCTGCAGGAGCAACTGGTGAACATGTGGCAGCAGCGCAAGGGCAAGGGGGCCGACCTGCCGGGCTGGTGGTTCCTCAACCAGCCGATCAAGGGCAAGAATTTCCACCAGCGCAAGGCTTCCTGATCACGCCCCGGGCCAACCCCGCAGCGCGGCCAGCACCACGGCATAGCGCGCCGCCTTGCCGATGAACATCAGGGCCAGCACCGGCCAGAACCGCACGCGGAACAAGCCCAGCGCAAGGGCCAAGGGGTCGCCCAGCACGGGCAGCCAGCAGAACAGTGCGGCCCACGCACCGAAGCGCTGCACCTGGTCCTTCCACCGCTCGCCTTTTCGGGGATCCACGCGCAACCAGCGCATTAGCCTGCCTTGCGGCAGCCAGCGACCGATGGCATAATTGCCCAGGCCTCCCAAGGTGTTTCCTGCGGTTGCGGTGGCCAGCAAGGCCATGGTGCTCCACGGGCCCAGGGCCATGGCCGCCAACAAGGCCTCCGAACTGAAGGGGAACACGGTTGCCGCCAGAAAGCAGGCCAGGAACAGCGCGGGCAAGCCGGCCTGCGATAAACCGCTGAAAAGCTCCATGGTGCGTGCCGCGGCGAAGATCGGCACGGGATCGGCTCAGCCATGGTAAATTGCCACGCCATGCGGCACTTCCTCCTGCTCCTCGCGCCCTTTGTCACCATCGGAACACAGGCCCAGGTCACGGGCTACCAAGGCAACTTGGGCGGCACCATCGGCATGGGCATCCCCACGGGTGAATTCGCCGATACCTGGGGCCGCAACATGTTCGCATGGGGGGCGCATGCCACCCTGCCCTCGGCGCTGCTGCCGTTCCAGTGGGGCTTCGCCTTCAACTACGGGGTGATGGGCAACCAGCATTTTACGGTGCCTGTTGCCTTGCCTGAGCTCTCGGCCACCGAAGGCGACCTGGCCGTGCGGGCCAAGGTGCTCAGCTACCACCCGCTGCTGCGCTTCAGTCCGCTCAAGGGCAACGTGCGCCCATACGTGGACGGCATGGCGGGCTTCCGCCAGTTCACCACCAAGAGCAGCGTCAGCGTGGACGGCCTCCAAGAGCCGATCCGCAGTGAGCGCAACGCCAACGACTTCACCCTGAGCGCAGGCTGGGCCGGCGGCGTGATGGTGGACTTGGGCGGGGTGGGCTACCTCGAAGCCCGGGTGGAACGCTTCTACAGCGGCAAGGCCAGCTATGTGGACCCCGCCTCCTTTGAAGTGGACAATGCCGGCAACTTGAACTTCAGCGTGCTGGAGAGCAACACCGACGGGGTGAACGTATTGGTAGGCATCGGCCTCCGCTTCTAGCTTGCCTAAAGGCCCCGGAGAGCGCACCCATCGCGGTTGCGTGGATCACTGGTAACCGTTCCTTAACACCGGATCAAGACCGGGGCAATCCACGCCTTGGACTTTTGCGCCCACGTTCAGGCCACCCTATCCGGCCGGGCGCAACGATCCATGATCCGCAAACTCATCCTTTTCCTGGGCCTGCTTAGTTATACCGGCGCCATGGCCCAGCAAGGCACCATCACCGGGCTGGTGCTGGCCCTGGAAGAAGGCGTACAGCAGCCGCAGCCCTTCACCAGCGTGGCGATCAAGGGCAGCACCGTGGCCGCCACCACCGACCTCGACGGGCGCTTCAGCCTGATCGCCGCACCGGGCACGCACACCTTGGTGGCCAGCCAAATGGGCCATGCCAATTTGGAACGCGAGGTGGTCCTGGGCAACGCCTCCACCGTGCACGTGGAACTGCTCTTCGCCGAAGGAGGCCTGCAGATGGAGACCGTGGAGGTGGTGCGCGAGCGGCGCATGGACACGGAAGCCGCCGTGGTGCTGGCCGTGCGCAACAGCGGACAGGTGGCCAACGGCGTGGGGCGCCAGCAGATCGCCAAGGGCCAGGACCGCAGCGCAGCCGACGTAGTGAAGCGCATGCCGGGCATCACCATCACCGACGGCCGCTTCGTGATGGTGCGCGGCCTGGGCGACCGGTACAACAGTGTACTGCTCAACGGCGTGAGCGCTCCCAGCCTGGAGCCGGACAAACGCGCCTTCAGCTTCGACCTGCTGCCCAGCGGGGCACTGGACCGCATGATGGTGTACAAGAGCGGCGCCACGCACCTGCCCGGCGAATTCGCGGGCGGGGTGATCGAACTGGCCACCATGGGTGTGCCGCAGGAAAACGAAGTGAAGGTGAGCGTGGGCCTGGGCATCCGCTCCGGCACCACCTTCAGCGACTTCCGGCAGGACCAGCGCAGCAGCACCGATTTCCTGGGTTTCGACGACGGCTCGCGCAAGCTGCCGTCCGCCTTCCCGGAACACTTGAATACGGTGAACGACGCGAACACCCTCGCCGCCTTGGGCCAGGCGTTGCCCAACACCTGGGGCTCCTCCGTGCAACAAGCCGCCCCCGACCAGCGCTTCGGCCTGCTGATCGCCCGCCGCATGGGCAAGCCCGATGCGCGCAACAGCTACGGCACAGTAACCTCCATCAGCCTCTCCAACACCAGCGCGGCGTGGACCGCGCAACAGTACAACTACAACGCCTATGATGCCGCGGCCGGACAGAGCGACACCATCTACACCTATACCGACCAGGAGAACGTACGCACCGCGCGGGCCAGCGTGATGCACAACTGGAGCGCCTTGCTGGGCACAGGCACCAAGTTGGAGTTCCGCAACCTCTTCATCCAATCCGGCGAAAACCGCACCACCGAGCGCACGGGGCGCAACTTGGAGGAAGGCTTCGACGTGCGCAACTACGCCCACCACTTCCTGCAGCGCACCGTGTACAGCGGCCAGCTGGCCGGCAGCCACGACCTGGCCAGCGACCGCACCGGGCTGGACTGGACCGTGGGCTACGGCCGGGCCTGGAGCCAAGAGCCCGACCTGCGGCGCGTGCGCACGGTGCGCAGCATCGGCTCCACCGATGCCCCGTACCAAGTGGTGATCGCGCCCACGGCATCCACCTTGGATGCCGGCCGCTTCTTCAGCGACTTGGACGAAAGCACCTGGACCGGCAAACTGGACCTGGACCACAAACTGGGCAGCGAGGAAGGCCGCGTGACAGCTACGCTACAAGGAGGCATGCTGGCCGAGCGCAAAGACCGCGCCTTTGCCGCGCGCTGGATGAGCTTCCGCAAAGGGCACAGCAGCCAGTTCGACCAATCCCTGGCAACCTTGCCGCTGGAGGAGATCTTCTCCGCCGCCAACATCAACGGCACCACGGGCTTCAAGCTGGAGGAAGGCACCAACCCCAGCGACAGCTACACGGCGGCCAACACCCTGCTGGCGGGCCACTTCGGCACCACCGTGCAATGGGCCAAACGCCTCACAGTGAGCGGCGGGGTGCGGGTGGAGCACAACCGGCAGGAACTGCACGGTGCCACCTATGGCGGCAACGCCGTGCATGTGAACAACCCCGTTACCAGCGTGCTCCCCTCGGTGAATGCCGCTTGGGACCTCAACGAGCGTTCCCTGGTTCGTGTGGCCTGGAGCAGCACGGTGAACCGCCCCGAATTCCGGGAGCTGGCCCCCTTCTCCTTTTATGACTTCAGCAGCAACAACGTGCTCTACGGCAACCCCGCCCTCACCACCGCCACCATCGGCAACCTCGATGCCCGCTGGGAGATGTACCCCGGCCTGGGCGAGGTGGTCAGCGCCGGCGTGTTCAGCAAGACGTTCCAAAGCCCGATCGAGCTGTTCTTCGTTCCCGGTGCCGGTTCGGGCGGCACCCGCAACTTCACCTACCACAATGCAGAGCGCGCCCGCAGCCTGGGGGCAGAAGTGGAAATACGGCGCTCGATCGCGGGGCTCTTCACCCAGGGCTTCCTCAGCCGCATGGGCGTGTTGTTCAACGGCACCTTGGTGCACAGCACCGTAACGCTGGGCCCGGATGCCGTAGGCCAGGCCAACGAGCGGCCCATGATGGGCCAGAGCCCCTATGTGGTGAACGCGGGGATCTACATGGCGGACAGTGCCTCGCGCATGCAGTGCAACCTCGTGTACAACATCCGTGGCAAACGCCTGCATGCCGTAGGCAGTGCGGGTACGCCCGACATCTACGAAATGCCCGCCGGCCAGTTGGACCTTACCATGGGCATGCGTTTCGGGGAACAGTTCCACCTGAAGCTCGGTGCAGCCAACGTGTTCAACACCCGCATCCTGCTGCTGCAGGACGGGAATGGCGACGGACGGACAACCGATGGGGACGAACTGGTGACACGCTATCGCCAAGGGGCCTATTTCAGCGGAGAGCTGAGCTATTCCTTCTGACCCGGCCTTCACCGGCCAACAGCCCGTTGGAGGCGCAGCCCGCCACGGGACCGCACCGGTCCCTGCGGGCTTGCGCATGCCGGGCCTGCAGCCACTGCCCTGCGCTCGGGTCAACCAATTGTTCACCCATCGCAACGATCACATAAAGCCTGCTTCACCCTGGGGCAAGATGCCGGTGGTGCCTTTGTGGCCGAAATGAAACCTGAACCGAAAACCAGAATGAAACCAACCCTGAACCGATCGTTCCTGGCCCTGTTGGTGGGCAGTGCCTTGATGACCTTCACCGCCTGCAAGAAAGACGAGGATGACGTTGTGGCCCCGGTGCCTCCCGGCGGCAGCTCCTTCACCATCACCGACCTGGGCAACAACATGCAGCGGGTGGAAGGCACCACTACGGCCAACTTCACCTTCAGTAACGACAAGCAGTGGCTGCTGCACGGATTCGTTTATGTGGCCGACGGCGCCACCCTCACCATCGAGCCCGGCACGGTGATCAAGGGCGACAAAAACAGCAAGGGTACACTGATCATCCAGCGCGGCGCGAAGATCCATGCGGACGGCACCAGCAGCCAGCCCATCGTGTTCACCAGCAACCAGCCGGCCGGCAGCCGCGACTACGGCGATTGGGGCGGCGTCATCATCTGCGGCCGCGCCACCAACAACCAGCCCGGCGGCGAAGCCCTGATCGAGGGCGGCCCCGAAGCCTGGTACGGCGGCACCAATGATGCCGACAACAGCGGCACCATGCGCTACGTGCGCATTGAGTTCCCCGGCATTGCTCTGCAGCCCAACCAGGAGATCAACGGCCTGACGCTTGGATCGGTGGGCAGCGGCACCACCATCGAACACATCCAGATCAGCCATTGCGGCGACGACAGCTACGAGATGTTCGGCGGCACCGTGAACCTGAGGCACATCGTGGCGTTCCGCGGATGGGACGATGACTTCGACACGGACAACGGCTACCGCGGCAAGGTGCAGTTCGGCATGTCGCTGCGCGATCCGGCCATCGCCGACCAGAGCGGCAGCAACGGCTTCGAGAGCGACAACGATGCGAGCGGTTCCACCGCCACCCCGGCCACCATGCCCGTTTTCAGCAACATCACCTTCTTCGGGCCGCAGATCGTGGAAGGCGGCAGCACCAACGCACAGTACAAGCGTGCGGCGCACATTCGCCGCAACAGCCGGCTGAACGCGTACAACACCGTATTCGCAGGGTATCCCACCGGGCTGCTGCTGGACGGCACTTCCACCGAGGCCGCCGCCACCGCCAACACCCTGATGATCCGCACCAGCGTGGTGGCCGGTTGCACTACGCCGCTGGCCGTGGCCTCCGGCAGCACGTTCGACATCGGCGGCTGGTTCAACACCGCCGGCTGGAACAACAGTGAAAACAGCGATGCCGCCGCACAGGGCCTTTCCATACCGATGAGCCTCACCGCTCCCGTGCTGCTGCCCTCCGGCGGCTCCCCGCTGCTCAGCGGTGCCGACTTCAGCGGCAACGCGGCCGACCCCTTCTTCCAGCAGGTCTCCTTCCGCGGTGCCTTCGGTACGGAGAACTGGACCAGTGGCTGGTGCAACTGGGATCCGCAGACCACGGCTTACTGATCATCCCGGCAACTGCCCGCCGCCCGTGGCCGCTCCCTCACCGGGGCGGCCACGCTTGCATACGGCCAATGGGGCCAACGATGCCCTTCAGGTCCGCCGCACAGTTCAATCTGCCTTGGGCAGCGTAAAGGAAAAGGTGGTGCCCTCCCCTTCCGTGCTCTTCACCGCGATGGTTCCGCCGTGCGCCTCCACGATGTGCTTTGCAATGGACAGGCCCAGGCCGGAGCCGCCCTCGCTGCGCGCCCGGCTTTTGCCCACGCGGTAGAAGCGCTCGAACAAGCGCGGCAGGTGCTCTGCTGCGATGCCCGGGCCGTCGTCGGCCACTTCCACCAGCACTTCCCGGCCCAGGTCGAACACCTGCACGGTGCACGCTCCCCCATCGCGCCCGTAGTGGACGGCGTTGCCCAGCAAGTTCTGGAACACCTGCGCCAAGCGGTCGCGGTCGGCTTGCACCCAGATCTCATCGCGGATGCCGTTGCGCAACTGCATGGCGCGCGCCAAGGCTTGGGCCCGAAGCCCATCGATCATTTCATCCACTACGGCCTTCAGCTCCATCCGCTTGGCCTGCACGGCGATGACCCCGCTTTCCAGGTTGGAGATCACGTCCAGGTCTTCGATGATGCGGATCATGCGGTCCGTGCCGTCACTGGCGCGTTGCAGGAAGCGGCGGTTCACCTTGGGGTCTTCCAGCCCTCCTTCCAGCAAGGTGAGGATGTAGCCTTGTATGCTGAAAGCCGGTGTGCGCAGTTCGTGGGCCAGGTTGCCGATGAACTCCCGGCGAAAGCGTTCCCGCTCGCGAAGGTCCACCAGTTCCTTGCGCTTCTCCTCGGCCCAAGCGGCCACCTGTTCATCCACGGCCTGCAACCCCGGCGCCGTGCGTTTGGCCGCATCGTTGCGCCCGCCCCGCGCCTCGTGCACGGTGCGGTGGATCAGCTCCACGCGTGCCTGCACGTAGCGCTGCACCAGGTACCAGGTGCATCCGCCCGAGACGAAGAAGGCCACCAGGGCAATGGCCAGTTGCTGCGGCACGCTCCCCAGGGGAACAGCCCGCATGGCCATGCCGGTGGCGCAGGCCGTGAAAATGGCCACCACCACAGCGATGCCAAGGGGTGCGCGCGGGGTCATGGCCGCGAAAATACCTGCGCCGCCCTGTGGCCGGCACCGTTCGGGTCCCGCTGGCCGAGACTTAACGTTGGGGCAACATCAGCAGGATAATTTTCGCCCTTTCGCCGCCGCATGCACGAGTTCGGGCTGATGGGATTGCTGATGCTGGCGGGCTCCTTGGGCCTGCTGGTGTTCGGCATGAAGCTGATGAGCGGCAGCATGCAGCAAGTGGCCGGCCCCCGGCTGCGCCAGGGGCTCGACGCCATGACCGAAGGCCGCTCGCGCGGCTTGCTCACCGGCATCTCCATCACCTTGGTGATGCAGTATTCCTCGGTGGTGTCGGTGATGGTGGTGAGCTTCGTGAACTCCGGCCTCCTCTCCCTGCGGCGGGCCATACCGGTGCTCATCGGTGCAAACATCGGCACCACGCTCAAGCTGCTGCTGTTCACGGCCGTGGGTTTCTCCGCGCTGGAGCTGCCGCAGGTGGCCTTGGCGCTCATTGGCCTGTCGCTGCCGCTGCTGCTGGCCCGCACGCCGCGGCTGAAGGCGGCCAGCGAGGTGCTGCTGGGCATGGCCCTGCTCTTTTTGGCCATCGGCCTGTTGCGCGAGCATGTGCCGCCACCATCGGCCAAGGCCATGGCGGTGCTGGGGGATTTCCAGGAAATGGGCCTGCTGTCGCACTTGGTGTTCACGGGCATCGGCGCATTGCTGGCCTTTGTGGTCCAGTCTTCCAGCGTGGCCCTGGTGCTCACCTTGGCGTTCTGCACCACGGGCATCATCGGCTTTCCGGCCGGTGCGGCACTGGTGCTGGGCGAGAACATCGGCACCACCTTCACTGCGAACATCGCGGCCATGGCGGGCAATGCCTGGGCGAAGCGCGCGGCGCGGGCGCACCTGCTGATCAAGTTGGTGGGCGTGGCCGGGGCTTTGGTGCTGTTCCGTCCGCTGCTCACGGGGGTGTCGGCCTTGACGGAATGGTTGCACGGGGCCGGTCCACGCACCGACGACGCCGCCATGCAATGGGCCCTCACCTACTGGCACTTGGGGTTCAACGTGGCCAATGGAGCGATCCTGCTCCAGTTCACGCCGTGGATCGAAAGGACCGTGGCCAAATGGGTGCCAGCAGGCAACACCTTGGATGAACGGCACCGATTGGCCTACCTGCAGGACCCCATGATGCCGTTGACCCCGGAAGCATCCCTGCTGGAAGCGCACAAGGAAGTGGTGAAGATGGCCAAGCTATACCAGCGCATGTTGGGCATGTTGCGCGACCTTCTGCTGAAGCCGGATGCCGAAGTGCGCGCCGTGACCATGCAGCGCATGGCGCGCTACGCCGCGATCTTCGGGCGAGTGGAACGCGAGCTGGACGGATTCCTGGCACGCACCGGCACGGAAGTGCGCGTAGAGGCCACGGCCCGGCGCATCCGTTCGCTTCATTCCATGGCGCGCGACCTGGAGCGCGTGGCCGCCGCCGCCCTGCGCATGGGCAAAGCCTTGGAGCGCCGTTCCGACCAACGCCTGTGGTTCGAACCCGCCCAACGGGAGATGGTCCTGCAGTTGTTCGACCTGCTGGACCGGGCCGCGCGCATCCTGGTGCAAAACCTGGAGGCGGAAGAAGGCAAGGCCTCGCTGGATGAGGCTGCCTTGGCCGACAGGAATATCCGTAGGCATTGCAGCCGGGTGCACCAGGAGCGCTGGCAGGACCACCACGCCCCGGGAACAAGTACGCGCACAAGCTTGGTACTTGCTGAATTGATGAGCAACGGGGAAGTGATCGGTGACGACCTGCTGCGGGTGACCGAGGCGTTGGTGGGCCGGCGCTGACCTTGGCAGGCGGCCGGACCCGGCCATGGCCCGTGTCAGGCCTCGAAGCGATAGCCCATGCCCTTCACCGTGCCGATGCGGTCGTCCCCGAGCTTTTCACGGAGCTTGCGAATATGCACATCGATGGTGCGGTCGCCCACGATGATGTCGTTGCCCCAAACGCGGGCGTAGATCTCATCGCGCAGGAACACCTTGCCCGGCTTGCTGATCAGCAGGGCCAACAGCTCGAACTCCTTTTTGGGCAATTGCAGCACCTCACCGTCCTTGGCCACTTCTATGCGTTCCAGGTCCACCCGGATGCCGTTGCACTCGATCACCTGGCGCCCGCCCCCGGCGTGGCCCGCGCGCTTCAGCAAGGCTTGCACCTTGGAAACGAACACCTTTGGCCGCACCGGTTTGTTGATGTAGTCGTCCGCACCCGCCTCGTAGCCGGCAATGTGCGAATAGTCCTCGGTGCGCGCCGTGAGGAAGGCGATCAGGACGCCTTCCAAACCGGGTGTGCGGCGCAGCTGCCCGCACACCTCCACGCCGTCCATGCCGGGCATCATGATGTCCAGCACCACCAGGTCGGGATGCTCGCGAACGGCGGCATCCACCGCCTCCATTCCGTTGCTGGCCACGCTTACCGCAATGCCTTCGCGCTCCAAATGGTAGCGCAACAGCTCCAAAATATCGGCTTCATCATCCACCAGCAATACTTTCTTGGCCATGGGCTATCGATCGGCGCCGCTGTTGCCGCGCGTTGCAAATTGACGCATTGCACGTTAAGTGAACATGAATTCATACGGCACCAAGGCCGTTGCAGGCGTCGTTCAGCCTAAGGCGGCCGGGCGGTCCGCGCCCCGCCAGCAGGGGCGCTGTTGGTAACCGTGCTGAAAAGCCGTGGAATACCTTGCGTTCACATGGCCGGATGAAGGGTAAACTTGCGCAACCCCAGAACCGGCATGGCTGAAGCCACCAAGCGCATAGAGCGGGCGCTGATCTCCGTATTCGACAAGACAGGCTTGGAGCCGATCGTGCGCGAGCTCCACCGGCGCCGGGTAACGCTTTGCAGCACCGGTGGCACCCGCTCGTTCATCGAGGCCATGGGCATCCCGGTGGTACCGGTGGAGGACATCACCGCGTACCCGAGCATCCTGGGCGGCCGGGTGAAGACCCTTCACCCGAAGGTCTTCGGCGGCATTTTAGGGCGGCGCGGGCTGGCGGAGGACGTGGCGCAAATGGAAGCCCATGCCATAGCCCCGATCGACCTGGTGATCGTGGACCTCTATCCGTTCGAGGCCACTGTGGCTGCCGGGGGGAGCGAACAGGACATCATTGAAAAGATCGATATTGGCGGCGTGTCGCTGATCCGGGCAGCCGCGAAGAACCACGCCGACGTGCTGATCATTCCGGCACAGCGCCATTACGCCCAAGCCTTGGAGATCATTGCCGGGCAGGACGGCGCCACCACCCTGGCCCAGCGCAAGGCCTTTGCCACGCACGCCTTCGCGGAAACCGCCCATTACGACCGGGCCATCCACGGGTGGTTCAGCGGCTTCGACCCCGATGCCATTGCACGCCCGGCCATCGGCAACCAGCCCGTCCATCCGTTGCGCTACGGCGAAAACCCGCACCAGCCCGCCAGTTTCCTGGGCGACCTGGACGGGCTGTTCGAGCGGCTGGGCGGCAAGGAACTCAGCTACAACAACCTGCTGGACCTGGATGCCGCGCTGGACCTGATCGACGACCTGGCCTCGGCATGCACCACCACCGCGGCGGGGCCCGAGGTGCCCTTCGCCATCCTCAAGCACAACAACGCCTGCGGAGCAGCGATCCGGCCCACGCTGTTGGCCGCCTGGGAAGCCGCTCTGGCCGGTGATCCCGTGAGCGCCTTCGGCGGGGTGCTCGTCACCTCGGCCACCCTTGACACGGCCACGGCCCAAGCCATTGACCCGTTGTTCTTCGAGATCATCTGCGCACCCGCCTTTGAACCCGGCGCCCTGGAGGTGCTGGAGCGCAAAAAGAACCGCATCCTCCTGCGCCGAAAGCAGGCATCCGTACCGCCCCGCCGCTTGCGATCGGCCCTCAACGGGCTGCTCTCCCAGCTGCCGGACCGGTTGACCGAACAGGCCGGCGACATGGAACCCGCCACGGACAAGGCCCCCAACGCCACCGAACTCCAGGACCTGGTGTTCGCCAACATCCTGGTGAAACACACCAAGAGCAACGCCATCGTGCTGGCCAAGGACCGGCAACTGTTGGGCAGCGGCACCGGGCAAACCAGCCGGGTGGACGCGCTCGAACAGGCCATCGCCAAGGCAGGCAAGTTCAACTTCAACCTGCGCGGCGCGGTCATGGCCAGCGACGCCTTTTTCCCCTTCCCGGACTGTGTGGCCATCAGTGCAACCGCCGGGATCACGGCCATCGTACAACCGGGCGGCAGCATCCGCGACCGGGAAAGCATCGATGCCTGCAACAAGCTGGGCCTCGCCATGTGCATCACCGGCAACAGACACTTCAAACACTGACATCCCCGCATGGGCTGGTTCAACAGTTTTTTCACCCAAGAGATCGCCATCGACCTCGGCACGGCCAACACCCTGATCATCCACAACGACAAGGTGGTGGTGGACGAACCGAGCATCGTGGCCAAGGACCGCACCACCGGCAAGGTGATCGCCATCGGCCGCCTGGCCCAGCAGATGCACGGCAAGACCCATGAGAACATCAAGACGGTGAGGCCGCTGAAGGACGGTGTGATCGCGGATTTCCAAGCGGCCGAGGACATGATCAAGGGCATGATCAAGATGATCAACCCGGGCCGCCAATTGTTCACGCCCAACCTGCGCATGGTGATCTGCATCCCCAGCGGCATCACGGAGGTGGAGAAGCGGGCGGTGAAGGACAGCGCGGAGCACGCCGGTGCCAAGGAGGTATACTTGATCCACGAGCCCATGGCGGCGGCCATCGGCATCGGCATTGACGTGGAAGAGCCCATGGGCAACATGATCATCGACATCGGGGGCGGCACCTCGGAGATCGCGGTGATCGCGCTGGGCGGCATCGTGTGCGACAAGAACATCCGTGTGGCGGGGGATGAATTCACCGACGACATCGAGGAATACATGCGCCGCCAGCACAACATCCTGGTGGGCGAGCGCACCGCCGAGCAGATCAAGATCGAGGTGGGCAGCGCCTTGGTGGAGCTCGATGAACCCCCGGCCGACTATGCGGTCCGCGGGCGCGACCTGATGACGGGCATCCCCAAGGAGATCACGGTGACCTACTCGGAGATCGCCCAAGCCCTGGACAAGTCCATCAGCAAGATCGAGGAGGCCATCCTCAGCGCCCTGGAAAGCACCCCGCCGGAGCTCAGTGCCGACATCTACCGCACCGGCATCTACCTGGCCGGCGGCGGTGCCCTGCTGCGCGGGCTGGACAAGCGCATCAGCATCAAGACCAAGTTGCCCGTGCACGTGAGCGAAGACCCGCTGCGCGCGGTGGCACGCGGCACGGGCATCGCGTTGCGCAACATCGACCGTTTCCAGTTCCTCATGCGCGAATAGGGACGGGCCGGGACCCGATCCCGCCGCCCCTCACGGTGAAGCAACAGGGCCATGCGCGACCTCTTCCGCTTCCTCTTCCGGCACCGGAACAACATGCTGTTCCTGGCGCTGCTGGCCTTGTCCATGTCCCTGCTCATCAATGGCAACATGCACCAGCGGGCGCAAGCCATCAGCAGCAGCAACGCCATGGTGGGGCAGCTCTACGCCTGGCGCAGCGAAGTGGCCGGCTATGCCGACCTGCGCGAGGTGAACCGCCGCATGGCCGCGGCCCTGGCCGATGCACGCAACCAGCAGTACGCAACACCCTTGCGCCAGGACACCGTGCACGTGGTGCGCGACACCGTACGCATGCAGACCTATGCCTTCATCACCGCCCAAGTGATCAACAGCACCGTGCACAAGGAACGCAACTACATCACCTTGGGAAGCGGTTCGTTGGCGGGTATTGCCCCGGACATGGGCGTGATCGGCATGAACGGCCTGGTGGGCATCGTGCGCGACGTCAGTCCGCACTTTGCGCTGGTCACCAGCGTACTCGGCAATGAATACCGCACCAGCGTGCAGTTGAAGCGTACCGGCCATTACGGCCTGCTGAGCTGGGATACGGGCGACCCGGCCACGGCCTCCATGACCGATGTGGCCAACCACGTACCGGTGCATGCGGGCGACACGGTGGTGACCCGCGGCAACGACAACATCTTCCCGCCGGGCATCCCGGTGGGCACCGTTACCGAGGTGCGCGAAGCGCCGGGAAGCAATTTCCACGACATTAAACTGCACTTGAGCGAGGACCTGGGCCGCACGGCCTATGTCCATGTGGTGATCGACCTGCTGAAAGCCGAACGCGACACCCTGGAGGCCAAGGCCGTGCGCCCATGACCAGCACCATCCGCCACCATATCCTCTCCTTCATCGTGCTGGTGCTCCTGCAGGCCTTGGTGCTCGATCATCTGGACCTGGCCAACGGGTGGGTAGTGCCCTACCTCTACGTGCTGTTCCTCATTGCACTCCCGTTCGATACGCCTCCGTGGGCCACGCTGCTGCTGGGTTTCGCCTTGGGCATGGCCATGGACTTCTTCAGCAGCACCCCCGGGATGCACGCCAGCGCCTGCACGGTGATGGCCTACGCGCGACTGCTGCTGCTGCGGATCCTCTCACCGCGCGAAGGGTACGACGCGGTGAAGCGGCCCACGGTGGCGCACATGGGCCTGAATTGGTACCTGACCTTTGCGGGCACCCTGGTGGTGCTGCACCACCTTTGGCTCTTCTTTGTCGAAGTGTACCGCTTCGACCACTTCTTCAGCACCTTCATCCGGGCGGTGATGAGCGCCGCGGCCACCCTGCTGCTCTGCCTGCTTACCCAGGCGCTCACCGCGCGCGAGGCCAGCTCCCGATGAACTTCGACGACCGCAAGTACGTGTTGGTGGCCGCAGTGGTCTTCATCTGCGTGGTCTTCATCCTGCGCCTGTTCTGGATCCAGGTGGTGGACGACAGCTGGGTGGCCCGCGCCGCCGACATCAGCGAACGCAAGGTCACCGTGTACCCCTCGCGCGGCCTCATACTGGACCGCCACGGCGAATTGCTGGTGGCCAACACCCCGGTGTACGACATCATGGTGGTGCCCCGGGAAGTGAAAAACCTCGATACCCTGGGGCTTTCACGCCTGCTCAACGTGCCGATGGACCAAGTGCGTGAGCGCTTGCAAAAGGCCAAGCAATACTCCATTTGGAAACCCAGCGAATTCGAGCGGCAGATCACCTCCGGGCAATACGCGGCCATCTCGGTGCACCTGTACAAATACCCCGGCTTCTACGCCCAAAGCCGCACCCTGCGCACCTATCCGCCCCATGTGGGCGCCCACATGCTGGGCTACCTCAGCGAGGTGAGCGCGCGCAAGGTGGAACAAGACCCCTACTACAAGCCCGGCGACGTGATCGGCGTGGGCGGCCTGGAGAGCTTCTATGAAAAGGAGCTGCGCGGCAAGCGCGGCGTGAAGTACGTGGTGGTGGACGTGCACAACAACGTGCAGGGAGCCTTCAAGAACGGGCAGTACGACACCTTGGCCCACGCCGGCAAAAACCTCTACACCAGCATCGACCTGAAGGTGCAGGAGCTGGGCGAGCGGCTCATGCGCAACAAGAAGGGCAGCATCGTGGCGCTGGACCCCCGGACCGGCGAGGTGTTGGCCTTGGTGAGCTCCCCCGCCTACGACCCCGAGCTGCTGGTGGGCCGCGTGCGCAACACCAACTACCGCGTGCTCCAGCACGATTCGTTGCGCCCGCTGTTCGACCGTGCCCTCCAGGCGCAATACCCGCCGGGCTCCATCTTCAAGCTGGCACAGGCCGCCATTGCCCTCCAAGAAGGGGTGATCACCCTGAACACGGGCTTCCCCTGCAACAAGGCCCTGGTGGGCTGCCACAACCACCCCTTCGCCGCCAGCGTGGAGCAAGCCGTGCAGTACTCCTGCAACCCGTACTTCTTCCAGGTGTTCAAACGGCTGGTGGAGCAGGGCCGATCGCCGAACCGGTTCGAGGATGCCGCTTTGGGCCTGGCCGAATGGAAACCCGCCATGGAGAGCTTCGGCCTGGGCCACCCGCCCAACCTGGACCTGCCCGCCGTGAAGGGCGGCAGCATTCCCGGGGTGAACTTCTTCAACCGCATCTACGGCGAAAAGGCGTGGGCCTTCAGCACCATCTACTCCCTGAGCATCGGGCAGGGCGAAGTATTGGTGGCCCCGGTGCAAATGGCCAACATGGCGGCCATCTTCGCCAACCGCGGCTACTACTACGACCCGCACCTGGTGCGCGCGATCGGCTCGCCGGACAGTTTGAACAAGAACGTGAAGCGCCACCATACCCTGGTGGATGACAAGTGGTTCCCGCCGATCGTGGAAGGCATGCGCCGCGTGGTGAACGAGCCGGGCGGCACGGCCCGCGCCGCCCGCATCCCCGGCATCACCGTGTGCGGAAAGACCGGCACCGCCCAGAACCCCCACGGCAAGGACCACGCGGTGTTCATCGCTTTCGCACCCATGGACGACCCCAAGATCGCCATAGCGGTATATGTGGAGAATTCCGGTTTCGGCGGCACATGGGCCGCGCCCATCGCCAGCCTGTGCATGGAGCAGTACCTTACGGACACCATCACCCGGCCGGACGTGGTGCAGCGCATGCTGGAGGCGGACCTCATCGCCACCGAGCGCGACTACGTGCCGTTCGTGAGCAAACGGCACAAAAGATGAACAGGGGCGAAGCCATCGTGCGCAACATCGACAAGCCGCTGGTGATCATCTACCTGCTGCTGATGGCCATGGGCTGGGCCAACATCTACAGTGCGGCCTACGACCCCGACCACGCCAACCTGTTCGACCGGGCGCGCGAGTACGGGGCGCAGAGCATCTGGATCTGCGTTTCGCTGTTGATCGGTGCCGCCATGCTGCTCGTGCGCGGGCAGTTCATCCGCGACCTGGCCTACCCGGTATACGGGTTCGTGCTGGTGCTGTTGGTGCTGGTGCTGCTGGTGGGCCGGGAGGTGAACGGGGCCAAGGCCTGGTTCGGCGTGGGCGGTTTTGGCATTCAGCCGGCCGAGTTCAGCAAGTTCGCCACCTCGCTGGCCTTGTCCAAGTACCTCAGCGGGCTGAAAACCCTGAAGGAGGTGCGCTCGCGCGTGGTGGCCGCCGTGCTCATCCTGCTTCCGGTGGGCTTGATCATGCTGCAGCCCGATACGGGCACGGCCCTGGTGAGCGGTGCCTTCGTGCTGGTGCTCTACCGCGAAGGGCTCTCGGGCAACATCCTGCTGCTGGCCATCATGGCGGCGATACTGGTGGTGCTTTCGCTGATCATGAAGGAGTCCGTCTTCACGGTTCCTTTCACCGATGTGCAATACCATGGCCAGTACTTGCTGATCTTCCTCCTGGCCGTCTTCAGCCTGTTGGCCTTCCTGTTCGTGCGCAAGTTCATCCTCAAGCACCGCCGCAAGCGCATCTATGCCTTCCTGCTCTTCGGCCTGCTGGGCTCGGCCGCCTTCATCAGCAGCGTGGACCAGCTGATCGACCGCATGCCCCTGCACCAGCAAACGCGCATCCGCGTGCTGCTGGGCCTGGAGTACGACCCCCGGGGCTACGGGTACAACGTGGAGCAGAGCAAAACGGCGATCGGCAGCGGCGGCCTCCTGGGAAAGGGATTCCTGCAGGGCACCTTCACCAAGTACAAGTATGTGCCCATGCAAAGCACCGACTTCATCTTCTGCACCGTGGGCGAGGAATGGGGGTTTGTGGGATCCACCTTGCTGGTGCTGTTGTTCGGGGCGTTGATCCTGCGGTGCATCCAGATCAGCGACCGGCAGCGCTCGCACTTTACGCGCATTTACGCCTATTGCGTGGGCAGCATCTTCTTCCTGCACCTGATGATCAACGTGGGCATGGCCATCGGGCTGGCTCCCGTGATCGGCATACCGCTGCCTTTCTTCAGCTACGGCGGCAGCTCCCTGATCGGCTTCACCATTCTGCTGGCCATCCTGGTGCGGTTGGATGCCGAGCGGCTGGAGGTGCTGCGATGATGCTGCCCCGGGATGCAGGCAGTGGCATGGATCGCTTGCCGCCATGCTGCCCGAAGGCGGGTGCGATCGCCTCATCGGCCACGTACGGACAGCAGCGCACCGGCCCCGCTGCGCTCCAAACAAAAGGGGCCGCCCCTGCGGGACAGCCCCTTTCGCCCAAGGCTTGGGAACCGTGATCAGTAGTACTGCGAGCGGTTGTCGGTCACGTCGGCCGCTTCCCGCAAGGCGTTGAACACCTGCCCGGCTGCGCGGTTGCGCACCCGGTCGGTGAGCATTTTCAGGTCCTCGGCACCTTCGGGCATGTCACCGGCCGGGGTGAGCGTGTTCATGCGGGCCACGTACACGGCCATCTCTCCTTTCATCGGGGCGCTCACTGCACCGTTGGCCAAGGCGAAGATGCCGCCGATGACGCGGGGATCGTTGTAGCCCCCGGGCAGGCCGTTGGCGCCGAAGTTCATATTGCCCGACTGCTGCACCGTGGCGCCAAGCTCCTTGGCCAACGCCTCCAAGTCGGTCTTGCCCTGCATGTTGGCCGCTAGGGTATCGGCCTTCATTTGCTTGCGCAGTTCCACGGTGAATTTTGCGCGCACGTCCTCCAGCTTGGGCACGCCGGCCTCGCGGATGCCGCGCAGGGAGCACACCACGTAGCTGTCGCCGCTGGTCAGCGGTTCGCTGCTGGGGGCGCCGGCCTTGGCATGGTTCACCCAGCTCACCACTTGTTCGGGCTCCTGGAGGCCTTGCACAAAATTCTGCCCGGCGCGCAGCTCCTCCACCGGGGTGAGCACGTAGCCCTTCTCTTCGGCTCCCTTGCGGAAAGCGGCCGTATCCGGGAAATTCAGGGAGAACTCATTGGCCGTTTTCCAAGCCGCCTTCATGGCTTGCACCGGGGCGATCTTGCGATCGATGGTGAGCACGCGGCGCTCTTGGCGCTTGCGCTGGCCCAGCACCTCCACAATGTGGTAGCCGTAGGAGGTTTTCACCACGGTGATGGCGCCCACGGGTTCATCGAAGCTGGCCGTGGTGAATTCGGGCACCATGCGCTGGCGATCGAACCATTCGTATACGCCGCCGGTGCTCTTGCTGCCGGGATCATCGGAGAACTGCGCCACCAGCGCCTCGAACTTGCTGCGGTCGCGCTTCACCACGGCCAGCAGGCTGTCTGCACGCTGCTTCACGGCCTGTTCCCCGGCGGGGTCCTTGCCTTGGGTGGTAAGCAGGATGTGGCGCACACGGGCCTCGTCCACATCGGCCAGTTCGGTCACCTTCACCAGCTTCAACAGGTTGCCCTCACGGAAAGGCCCTACCACCGTGCCTGGCGCGGCGTGGGTGATGAGCGAATCGTTGAGCTTGTCCGCCGTGCCCTCCTGGTAGGCGGTGGGCTGTGCCGAGCGGCTGTCCGCATAGGTCATCACCAGGGCGCTGTCGGCGCTGGCAGTGGAAGCGGCTTCAAAGTCGGCCTTTACGCTGGCCATGTCCGCCTGGGCGTTGGCAATGTCTTCCTGGGTGGGCAGCACGTTGAACTGCACGTAGGCGAAGGCACGCGAAGGGGTTTGGCGGTATTTGCGGTCGTTCTTGTTCGCATCGAAGAAGCGGCGCAGTTCGGCTTCGCTCACGGGGAACAGGCTGTCGGGCTGGGCGTCCAGGCGCTGGGCCACGAAGGCGAAATCGGCCATGGTGTTCTTGGCGGCCCACTCATCCTTGCGCTGGGCGCTGTTCACGAAGCAGCTCTTCTTCACCAGGTCGTTGTACTTGGCTTGGATGCGCTGGGGCACGAAGGTGCGCTTCTGCATGTCGAGCAGGGCGAGGTTGTTCTCCTGCACGTATTTGAAATACTGCTTGAGGCGCTCGGTGCTCACCTGGCCGGTGGCCGGGTCCATGAAGTTCTGGTTGTTGCGGAAGTCGGGCATGATGTTGTTTCCGAAGCGGATGTCATCATACTCCTCGCGGCTGATGGTGGTGCCGAAGCCGGCCTTGTTGGCTTCTTCGCTCAAGGTGAATTGGCGCAGCAGGTCGGTCCATACCCCGTTGCGCACCTGTTCCTGGAGGTTGTTGTCCACTGTGGTGCCGTTCTGGCGGTAGAGGTCCAACTGCTGGTCCACCAAGGCGGAGAACTGCTGGGTGCTGATCTCATTGCCGGCAATGGTGCCCACATTGAGGTTTTGCCCGCCGGACCGGTTGCCGATGAAATCACCTACCACGAACAGCGCCAAAGCCCCGCCCACAATGATCCCCAGCAGCGTTCCCCGCTCGCGGATCTTACCAATAACTGCCATTTACTTGTGCTTGAAAAGGGTGGCAAATATAGTCGGGTGGGCCATACGGGGTTGAAGCCCAGTTCACTTGCCCCAGAACAGCAGGCCTGGCCCGCACAAAGGCCATGGCCAGGCAGGGCTCTCCGGCGGGCAAATGCGGCCACCTCGCGCTGCCATATTGTCACCGATCGGGCGGCATGGGTACCTTTGCGCCCCTTTCCCATGAGCAAGAAGGTGTACATAGAGAGCTACGGCTGCCAGATGAACGTGAGCGACAGCGAGGTGGTGGCGAGCATTCTGGCCAAGCAGGGTTACCAAGCGGCAGCCAGCGCCGAAGAAGCCGACCTGGTGCTGTTGAACACGTGCAGCGTAAGGGAAAAGGCTGAATACACCGTGTTGCAGCGCATCAATGAAATGAACCGCCTGAAGGCGGGCAACAAGGAGCTGAAGGTGGGCGTGCTAGGCTGCATGGCCGAGCGCATGAAGGAGCAGCTGCTGGTGGAAAAGAAGGTGGTGGACCTGGTGGTGGGCCCCGACGCCTACCGCAGCCTGCCGCAGCTGCTGGACGAGGTGGGCAGCGGGCAGAAAGCGGTGAACGTGCTGCTGAGCCGCGAAGAGACCTACGGCGAGATCGTGCCGGTGCGGCTGAACAGCAACGGCGTCACCGCCTTTGTCACCATCATGCGGGGCTGCGACAACATGTGCGCCTTTTGCGTAGTGCCCTTCACGCGGGGCCGCGAGCGCAGCCGCGATCCGCAGAGCATTCTGGCCGAATGCCGGCAACTGGTGGCCGACGGCTACAAAGAGGTGACCCTGCTGGGCCAGAACGTGGACAGCTACCGCTGGAACATCGATGCGCGCGGCAACGTGAAGAACCCCGGGGAGCCGGTGACCGACTTCGCGGACTTGCTGGAAATGACGGCCACCACTTGCCCCGAACTGCGCATCCGGTACAGCACCAGCCACCCCAAGGACATGACCGACAAGGTGCTGGAGGTGATGGCGCGCCATGAAAACATCTGCAAGTACATCCACCTGCCGGTGCAAAGCGGCAGCAGTGCGGTATTGAAGCACATGAACCGCGGCTACGACCGGGAATGGTACCTGGAGCGCATCGCAGCCATCCGCCGCTACATGCCCGACTGCGCCATCAGCACGGACATCATCGCGGGGTTCTGCGGCGAAACCGAGGCTGACCACCGGGACACCTTGGACCTGATGGCCCAAGTAGGCTACGACATGGCCTTCATGTTCAAGTACAGCGAGCGGCCCAAGACCCTGGCCGCACGGAAACTGCCGGACGACGTGCCCGAGGAGGTAAAGGGCCGCAGGTTGGCCGAGATCATCGAGGCGCAAAAGACCAACTCCGCCAAGCGCATGGCCGGTTATGTAGGCCAGGTACACGAGGTGCTGGTGGAGGGCGTGAGCAAGCGCAGCGCCGAATTCATGTACGGAAGGAACACGCAGAACTCCGTGGTGATCGTGCCGAGGTACAGTACACAGTTCGTGGTTCGTAGGGCACAGGCCGCCATGGAGGACTGCCACCGTGCTGGCTCACGATCCTTCCCACCTACGAACCACGAACCACGAACTATTCAGGAGTGGCGCCCCGGCGACCTCATCCAAGTCCGCATCACCAGTGCCACCGCAGGCTCCCTGCAAGGGGAACCGGTCGCGCCGGTGAACGAACCCGCAATGCAGGCATGAACGTACAGCCCATCAAACAGCGCTTCGGCATCATCGGCGCCTCGCCCTTGCTGGACCGGGCCATCGAGATCGCGGCGCAAGTGGCCCCCACGGACCTGAGCGTGCTGGTGAGCGGGGAAAGCGGCAGCGGCAAGGAAGTGATGCCGCAGATCGTGCATGCCTTCAGCGCGCGCAAGCACGGCCCCTACATCGCGGTGAACTGCGGGGCCATCCCGGAGGGCACCATCGACAGCGAGCTCTTCGGCCACGAGAAAGGCTCGTTCACCGGGGCGCACGAGGCCCGCAAAGGCTACTTCGAGGTGGCCCACCACGGCACCATCTTCCTGGACGAGGTGGGCGACCTGCCCATGGCCACTCAAGTGCGCTTGCTGCGGGTGCTGGAAACCGGCGAATTCATCCGCGTGGGCAGCAGCAAGACGCAAAAGACCGATGTGCGGGTAGTGGCCGCCACCAATGTGAACCTGATGCAGGCCGTGCAGCGGGGCAAATTCCGCGAAGACCTCTTCTACCGCCTGAACACCGTGCCCATCCACGTGCCCGCCCTGAGGGAGCGGCCGGAAGACATCCACCTGCTCTTCCGCTGGTTCGCCCAGGAAGCCGCCGCGCGGTACAAGGCGCCGCCCATCACCCTCACCGATGAGGCCCGCCAAATGCTCGCCGCCTACCGCTGGCCGGGCAACGTGCGCCAACTGCGCAACCTGGTGGAACAGATCAGCGTGATCGAAAACCACCGGCAGGTGGAGGCCGCCACCTTGGCGCACTACCTGCCCAAGGAAAACAAGGCCTTGGTGCCGGCCACCGCGGCCGGTGGCGAGCACGCCAACGACACCGGCATCAACGAGCGGGAGCTGATCTTCAAGTTCCTGTTCGACATGAAGAACGACCTCAACGCCCTCAAGGAACAGGTGCACCTGCTCAGCAGCGGCGCCACCGGCATGAACCCGCCGCCCCCGGCGGCCTACGCCGAAAAACTCCTCTATCCCCTGGGCGCCGAGCCCGGCATGAGCATCCGCATGCCCGACGACCACAACGAGGACGTGGAGCACACCGAGGTGGAAGAGTCGCTGAGCTTGGAAGAAAAAGAACGCGAACTGATCCGCAAGGCCTTGGACAAGCACCGCGGAAAACGCAAAAAGGCCGCCCAGGAACTGGGCATCAGCGAGCGCACGTTGTACCGCAAGATCAAAGAGTGGAACATCGACTGAACATCCGGTGCGGGGCCTTGGCCTTGCTGCTGCTGGGCGGGTGCACGGTGAACTACTCCCTGAGCGGGGGAGCCGTACCTCCCGCGGCCAAGACCATCAGCGTGGCCGGCCTGAATGCACGGGCCCCGCTGTGCACGCCCCAGGCCGCACAGTCCATCACCGAGGCCTTGCGCGACCTCATGCAGGCCCAAACCCCGCTCAACCTCACCCAGCACGATGGCGACATCGCCTACCAAGGGGCCATCACAGGCTACGATGTGCAACCCGTGGCCATCCAGGCCAACGAAACCGCCGCCCTCAACCGGCTCACCATCACGGTGAACATCCAGTACAGCAACAAGGCCGACAGCAAGGCCAATGCCGACTTCACCGTATCACGCTTCGCCGATTACCCCAGCACACAGGACCTCGGCGCGGTGGAAGCCGCCTTGGTGAGCGACATCGGCAAACAGCTGGCCCAGGACATCTTCGACCGTACCTTGGGCAACTGGTAACCCCCTGTACCATGGACCGTGAGCGACTCGCCGAACTGCTCAAGCAGCCCGCACAGGTTGCCGGCCAGGACCTGGACGGCCTGCGCTCCATGGCAGAGCATTTCCCTTGGTTCAGCGGCGCCCGGTTGCTGCTGGCCGTGGGTGAGCAACGCTCCGGCAACATGCTGGCGCAGGAAGGTCACAGTGCACCTGCCGCACACCTGCCCTCGCGCCAAGTGCTGTACGACCTGGTGCATGACACCCCGCCTGAGCCGGTGCCCACGCGGTGGGAAATGCCGGAAGTACCGCCCCCACCTGTTCCACAAGCACCGGTACCCGGAGCAACGGCCATCGTGGCCATCGCACCGCAAACACACCCTGTTGCGCCTGCCGCCCCCCAGCCCGAACCGGTAGACGTCCCTTCCGAGGCTGCCCCCTTGGATGATTCCCCGGAACTTCAGCCCTGGCCGGAAGTCCAGTCCGGAGCCCTGCCGGTGCCCGCCCCTGAGCCTGTACCGGAGACAGCGATCATGAGCGATGAAGGCCCGGCCTCCGAAGCCGAGGCGCAAGAACGCAGCTTCCTGGACCGCCTGTTCATAGAGGCCGCCACCAGCAGCTACGACTTGGAACAATGGACGGCACCGGGCAAGGAGGAACCAACAACCGGGACCAACACGCCCCGGCAGGAACCGCCCGAAACAACCTGGACCGCAGAAGCCGCCATTTCCGCACCTCCGGATATCCCACCTTCCCCACCTGCTCCGGCGCCGCCGGATCCGAGGCGCCTGCGCTTCACCGACTGGCTGGACCAAACGGAAGCGCTTGCGCCCGCAGCGCCTCCACCGGCCACCTTGGGTCCAAGACCTTCCCTTGCCGTGGCCGCCCCGGCAACCGCATCGGGCACCACCTCACCCTTGGGTGCATCCGGCCAGGCACGCCCAACCCCGCCGACGGTTTCCCAAGGGGAACTGCTGGACCGGTTCATCCAACAAGCAGCCCCCCCGGCGCCAACGGAAAAAGCCGCCTTCTTCAACCCGCAAAAGGCCGCCAAACGCAGCCTTCAGGACGATGGCCTGGTGAGCGAAACCCTGGCCCGGATCCACGAGCAACAGGGCAATTTTGCCAAGGCCAGGGAAGTTTACGAACGATTGGCAGCCAAGCATCCCGAGAAAAGCGTTTACTTCGCAGCCCTTTCCAAGGCCCTTGAGGGCCGTTCGAACAAGTAGCAATGGTCGCGATCTCCATCATCATCATCATCCTGGCAGTCCTGCTGGGGCTGGTCGTATTGGCGCAAAACCCCAAGGGTGGCGGCCTGGCTGCCGGCTTTACCGGTGCCCAACAGATCGGCGGCGTGCAGCGCACGGCCGATTTTATGGAGAAAGCCACCTGGACCTTGGCCATAGCGGTCATGGCGCTCTGCCTGGTATCGGCCTCCTTGCAAACGCCCTCCGCCGTTGCCGACGACCTCGACGCGCCCATCATACTGGACGAGCAGCCCGACGCCAACGCGGCCACCGTGCCGGTGGACAGCGCCAATATGGCGATTCCCGGGCAGTAACCCTCTGGCAAGCACCTGGCCCGTTGTTTCCGCCGAGCGGCGGAAGACCAGGCGGCCTCCAAGCCGGGGTATCCGCACCTGCTGCGGGAACCCCAACTATGGATCCTCCTTGGTCCACAATTGCATGGTGAACCTCCTGGCAGCCGATCCGGATACAGCCAGCCTGTCAGCCACGGCCTGACAGTTGGGTCGTGCCTGCGTGCGCAACGGTCCTTTTTGGCAGTTCACCGCCCTTGGCATAGGAATGGCTGGGCGCGAGACCGCTACAACACTCAATCCAACAACAGAACATGGCGACCAAAGTGAAGCCCCTCGCAGACCGCGTGCTGGTTGAAGCCGCTGCTGCGGAACAGACCACCAAAGGAGGTATCATCATTCCCGATACGGCCAAAGAGAAGCCCCAGCGCGGCAAAGTCATCGCCATCGGCAACGGCCGCGTGGCCGAAGACGGCAAGGTGACCCCCCTGAGCGTGAAGGTGGGCGACGAGATCCTGTACGGCAAATACAGCGGCACGGAGCTCAACTTCGATGGCAAGGACTACATGATCATGCGCGAAAGCGACATCTACGCCATCCTCAACTGAGCCTCCCCGCAAACAACAGACAACTGACAACCGAACCAATGGCAGCAAAGAACATCCAATTTGAAGTGGAAGCCCGCGATCGCCTCAAGCGCGGGGTGGACCACTTGGCCAACGCCGTAAAAGTGACCCTTGGACCCAAGGGCCGCAACGTGATCATCGACAAGAAATTCGGTGCCCCCCAAGTGACCAAGGACGGGGTTACCGTGGCCAAGGAGATCGAGCTGAAGGACGCCGTGGAGAACATGGGCGCCCAAATGCTCAAGGAGGTGGCCAGCAAAACCGCCGACATCGCCGGTGACGGCACCACCACCGCCACGGTGCTGGCCCAGGCCATCGTTACCGCCGGGCTGAAGAACGTGGCCGCCGGCGCCAACCCCATGGACCTCAAGCGCGGCATCGACAAAGCCGTGGTGTCCGTGGTGGAAGAGCTCAAGAAGATGAGCAAGGCCGTGGGCGACGACAACGCCAAGATCAAGCAGGTGGCGAGCATCAGCGCCAACAACGACGACACCATCGGCAGCCTCATCGCCGAGGCCATGGCCAAGGTGAAGAAGGAAGGCGTGATCACCGTGGAAGAAGCCAAAGGCACCGACACCACCGTGGAAGTGGTGGAAGGCATGCAGTTCGACCGTGGCTACATCAGCCCCTACTTCGTGACCAACGCGGAGAAGATGGAGGCCGAGCTGGAGAACGCCTACATCCTGATATACGACAAGAAGGTGAGCACCATGAAGGAGCTGCTCCCCATCCTGGAGAAGAGCGCACAAACGGGCAAGCCCCTGTTGATCATCGCTGAGGACGTGGACGGCGAAGCACTGGCCACCTTGGTGGTGAACAAGATCCGCGGCTCGCTGAAAGTGGCCGCCGTGAAAGCCCCCGGCTTCGGCGACCGCCGCAAGGCCATGCTGGAGGACATCGCCATCCTCACCGGCGGCACCGTGATCAGCGAGGAGCGCGGCTTCAAACTGGAGAACGCCGAGCTGAACATGCTGGGCAAGGCCGAGAAGATCAGCATCGACAAGGACAACACCACGATCGTGAACGGCGCCGGCAAAAAAGCCGACATCACCGGCCGTGTGAACCAGATCAAGGCCCAGATCGAGACCACCACCAGCGACTACGACAAGGAGAAGCTGCAGGAGCGCCTGGCCAAGCTGGCCGGCGGTGTGGCCGTGCTCTACATCGGTGCCGCCACCGAGGTGGAGATGAAGGAGAAGAAGGACCGCGTGGACGACGCGCTGCACGCCACCCGTGCCGCCGTGGAGGAAGGCATCGTGCCCGGCGGTGGCGTAGCCTACATCCGTGCCCAGAAGGCCCTGGACAAGATGGAAGGCGGCAACGCCGATGAAACCACCGGCATCGCCATCGTGCGCCGCGCCGTGGAAGAGCCCCTGCGCCAGATCGTGGCCAACGCGGGCATGGAGGGCAGCATTGTGGTGCAAAAGGTGCGCGACGGCAAGGCCGACTTCGGCTTCAACGCCCGCACCGAGGAGTACGAGAACCTGCTCGCCGCCGGTGTGATCGACCCCACCAAGGTGACCCGCGTGGCCCTGGAGAACGCCGCTTCCATCGCCAGCATGCTGCTCACCACCGAGTGCGTGATCAGCGAGGAGAAGGAAGAGAAGGCCGCAGCCCACAGCCACGGCGGTGGCATGGGCGACATGGGCGGCATGATGTAAGCATCGCCCCGTAGCGAAAAGCGCAAGCCCCGGTCAGCCATGGCCGGGGCTTGTTCGTTGGGGCCTTCAACGTACCGGACAGGGTGCGGCGCTTACCGCGTACATCGATAAGGTCATTCAGCCGACCTCGGCCCCCGTCAATGGATCCATCAGCAAGGCCACGGCACCACAGAGGTTCTACCTGTTCAACCGGGCCCGAAGCATCGGGGGCCGCTCCTGTTGGAACGGCCCCCGCTATGGTCCGGCATTCGGCACTCCTGCCCACCTCACTTCGCCGCTTCGGCGGTGCGGCCGGACATGTACTTGCTCCACCAGGCACGCACTTCGTTCACTTCCTTGAGCTGGGTATCGCGCATTTCCGTCCACGTGGCATCGGAGGCTCCGCCCATGGCGGCCAGCGTACGGTCCACGCGTTCCAAGCCCTGCGCCAGTTCGGCGGCGCGCTGCTTGTTGGCGGCAGCCACCTCCTTGGCCACGGTGCCGTCCTTGAGCGTGGCACGCACACCTTCCAACTCCGTCGTCAGGATGGCGCGGATCCCGTTCATGCGGGCCATGGCATCGGTGCGTTCCTGGTTGCCCGTGAGCACCGTGCCGGGCAGCACCGCCCCGTTGATGTCGTAGCTGCCGTTGGGGTCCAGTTTGCCCAGGGCATCATAGCGATCGCCGGCCGGAACTGCACCGGTTGCATCCGCACCATGGGCCGACGCACCGGCCGTGCTGCCAGTCTGTACCGGTTTCGCGCCCTGCTCCCACAAGCTGGCTTGGGCAGCTTTCTCGGCCAGCACGCGTCGCGAAGCATCCTCCATGGTGCCCACTGAACTGCCGGAACCGGCTTTTCCATCGCAACCGCCGGCAATGGCGGCAACAACGAACAACGGGATCAACTGCTTACTGCGGCGGAGGCGGATAGGTGTCTTCATGGAGGAGTCGTGGGATGATCGGCGGTAAATGTAGGTGATGCGCCGATCCCTGGATCGGGGTGTATTCGTGCCGACCAGGCCTGGCACCGGAGTTCCGTGCCGCAACTGCCGGACCAAAGCGGGGCCGCTTCACGCCACCTGCCGGTTTTTGGCTTTGTGGTTTCGCCACCACAACGATCCGACCAGGACCAGCAAGGCGCCGGCCATCGCCCATGGCCACCAGGTGTGCCGGCCGGTTTGCACAGGGCCCACATCACCGGTAAGCACCAGCCCGGCCCAGTAGTACGGCAATGCCAGTTCATCCTGTGCCGCATCGAGGAAATCCAGCTTGGCCTGGCGCAGGGCCTCGTGCTTGGGCAAGCCATCTTCCAAATACTTGAAAAAGCTGTCCATGATCTGCGCGCTCACCTTTTCATCAATGCTCCACAGCGAAGCCACGAGGCTGGGGCAGCCCGCATAAGCAAAGCTCGAACCCAGGGAACGCACGCCCTCGCCGGGGTCCACCTTGCCGCTGCCCGATTCGCAGGCGGCGATCACCGCCAGTTGCGCCTTCAGGTCCAGCGCATAGATCTCGTAGGCATGCAGGTAGCCGTCGCCATTGCCATTGGTGCCGTCACCGTCTTTGCTGAGCACCAAGCGGGAGTACATGGGCGATGCCGGGTTCATTTCAGCATGGGTTCCGAGAAACAGGATGCCATGCGCGGAGGCCAGCTTGCGAAAGGCCTCCTCGGTGGCGGCACTGCCGGTGAGCACCGTGGAGGGACCGGCCTTGCCCAAGGCATTCGCTGTTTGCAGGGCGAACGGCTGGCGCACGAAATGCAGGTACCTGCGGTCCACCTCCGCGCTGTCGTGCACGTGGGCCAGGTAAGCTTGTTTCACGGGGTCGGTGAAGCCAGGTGCCATGGCCAGCATGCCCTTGGCACGGCTTGGGGCGCCATCGGCAAACTGTAGGGCCGTGGTGGCACTGAGCAGGTAGGCCATGGTGTAGCGTCGGATCAGCAAGTTGTCCTTCAAGTGCTCTACCCCGGGTTGTGCCAAGAGCGTCTCAAAGTTCACCTGACCGAGCGCCCCATCGGGGATGATGAGCAGCTCCTGCGCGGAGAGCCGATCGGCCAGCGGTGCAAACACCATGGCATACAGCCGGTAGGCGCTGCTGCAATACGCATCTGCATCCCGCCGGGCAATGGCGGCCTGTAGTTCGTCCACGGCCGTTGCCAAGTCCACGGCCTCCAAGCGCACCAGTTCGGCGGTGGCGGTGCCGATCACCAGGGCATAGAGCACCTTGCCGGCCTGCACATAGGCCAACAGCTGCCGCTGCGGTGTAAGCAGTCGCGTGCGGATCTCGGCCATGGAAGGAGTTCGTCCCCCGTACCGCAGGGCGAAATACTTCGGGTAAGCATGCTCCAGTTCGGCCAAAAAGTCCGCGTACTCCAGCTCGTGCCGATCGAGGTCGGTGATCGCGGTGCGGTCGTCGCCCGTGATGGAGAGTGCAGCTTCCAGGTCGTGTTCACGGGCCAGTACCGTATCAGGCACCCCGGCGAATTGCAGCCCGGCAAAGCTGTTCAGCCGTTCCTTGAGCAAAATGGACCGGTCGGCTTCGGAAAGGGTGAGGAAGCGCTGGATATCATCCAAGGAACCCGTACGGGCAAACCGTTCGTAGGCAAGGTCCAAGGCCAAGCTGAAGAGGCGTTGTTGTGCAGCGGTAATGCGGAGCTTGGAGTCCGCATCGGACAAACCTGCGCGGTTGCGTTCCAACGAACGGATGGCCAGGTCGATCATGCCGTTCCATGAACCCCGGATGCTGTCCGGCACGGGCAATTCGCGTTCGGCCTGGATGGTCCAGTATACCACGTCCGGCAGGAGTTCAGGCTCCTGGAAGCTGATCGGCCCCAGGCCGCTGCGCACCAGCTTCGCCCGGTGCTGGCACAGGGCCCACGCCTGGCGTGCATGATCGCGTGCTGCGGTGAACTGGCCGTTGCGGAATGCCTGCTCCGCCAGTAGCACCTCGCACTGGGCCACGGGGGTGCTGTTCGCACCGTTGAGGGCGACCGCGATGTCGCGTGCCTGGTGCAGATCGGCCATGGCTTCGGCATGCCGGCCCATGGCACTGCGCATGGCGGCCCGTTTCTTGAGCGTGCCCAGGAGAATGGCGCTGGAAGCCTCATCCACCACCTGGCGGCCGTTGGAGATGCTCAGGTTGAACAAGGAATCGGCGCCGGCCGTGTTTCCCTGGCGTGCCAGGATGTCGCCCAGTTTTGCGGCGGCACGTGCATATTCCTCGCTGCGTTGGCCATAATGCCGTTCACAGGCAACGAGGTAGGCACGCTCCATGGCTTCCGCCCTGTGCAGTGCTCCAGCGGCCAGCTCCATGTCCGCCATGCGGTCGCGTACCGAGAGCAGCTGCGGGTCATCGGGCTGCAGCACGCTGCTGCGGTCGGCCCAGGCCAGATCGAGCAGTTCACGGGCCCGCCCCGCATCACCGGAGGCGAAGTACACCGTGGCCAGGTTCAGGTAGGTCCTGGAGCGGTTCACCCGGGCCTCATCCCGCGTGAAAGGGTCCTTGACCTGGGCCAGGAGGCGGTCGAACAGGCGCAAGCTGGCGTGGTAGTTGGCCTTGCTGCGCGCCATGTCGCCGGCATTTTGCCACAGCACCCCGAGGTTTCCGTAGGTGCTGGCCTTGCGGACCAGGAGGGGCTCCGAAACACCGTCTCCCAGGGCCTGAAGCGCCTTGAGGTACCACTGCTCCGCCTCGCGGATGCGGCCCAAATGCCAGCACGCCACGCCCGCCGCCGTATAGGATTCGGCCCATTGCGCGGGCCGGGTTGAATCGGCGCGGGCGTACTCGTCCAAGGCCAGCTGTGCTTGGGCCAGGGACTTGCGGTGGTCCCCCAGGATGCTGTAGTCGAATGCCAGGTATTGATGGGCCTTTCCGCGCGTGGTGTGCGGCACTTCGGCATGGCCATTGGCAACGCTCGAAGCGGTGGAATCGGCACGTACACAATCCTTGTAGCGACCGGCCTCATAATAGATCCAGCTAAGGTCGAAGAGCGCAGTGATGCGCGCTTCCGCCGGATATGCGGGGCGCAACCGCCCCAGCACGGATCCGGCGGCGGCAATGCCGGCATCCACGCCTTTGAGCTTGCCTGCGGAGCGCCCGTATTTGTACAGGTAGAGGTGGATGGAATCCTGCCAAATGGTGCCCGGGGCCTGTTTCAACTGGGCTTCGATCAAGCGTACCACTTCATCGTGGCGCTCCGCTTCGTAGGCCTTGCCGATCTGTGCGTGGCGGGCGGCAAGGTCTTGGGCCCCGGCAGGAAGCGCCATGGCCAGCAGCAGCAATGTCCCCACTTTGCGCATGGTTCATCGATCCAGCTCGTTCTCGATCCGGCGCACCCGATCGCCGTAGGTGCTGTCCTGCTCCAGCCCCAGGGCATGCAACTCCTCGTAGCGCCCTTCGCGCAAGCAGGAGAGGAACAAATACCACTTGGCTTTCTTGTGGAATGCGGAGGCCGGTTGATCCGCGACCCGTTGGAACAGGGGGATGGCCGCACCGGCATCACCTGCGGCGAGGCGTGCACTGGCCATGAAATAGATCAGTGTATCGTTGCCGGGGTCATGCACCAACAAGCCGTTCCATTTGCCGTAGGCCTCGTTGTAGTCGCCCAGTTTGTAGGCCACCATGGCATCGTGGAAGAGCGGGTTGTCCACGGCACTCATGGGCACGGGCAAGCCGGGATCGGGCACATGGTGTTCGGCGAACAGCCGTTCATTCGCGGCAGGCCGGTCCGCCCACCACAGGGCACCGAGCACCAGCACGGCCACCATGGCCGCATACTTCAGCCAGTGCCCCGATGGGAACGGGGAAACACCCGCCCGGTCATCGTCAAGCCCGGCGGCGAGCTGGATCAATTGCCGCTCCACGCCGGCCATTTCCACGGCCAGGATGTGCTCGCGCTGCATGGCGAGTTCGGTGCGCAAAGCCTCATCGGCGGCCAGTTCCGCCTCGAACCGGCCGCGCTGAACACCGTCCATGCGGCCCAGTACGTAGGCTTCCATTGCCTCAAACCGGTCTTGCTGCAAGGGAGCCTGGTTCATGCGGAGCGGTCTTGGCCGCCGGCGATGGCGCGGCGGAAGGTGCGCAGCTTCATCATGCAGCGGTATTTGATGGTGCGGATGCTCTCCTCGGTAACGCCCAGGCTCTCCGCGATCGCGGCCAGGTCCATCCGTTGATGGTAGAAGCGGTCGAGCACCGTTCGGCACTTTTCATCAAGGGTGCCGTAGATGGCACGCAGCCGGTCCAACTGGTCCTCATCGGCCTGGTCCTGCTCCATGGGCTGTTCAAGGTCGGAACGCATTACCCGCATGTGCTTTTTGGCGGCGCTCCGCAGTACGTCCGTCCACTTGTTCTTGGCCACCCGGAACAGGAACCCGCCCGGGTCCTGGCCGGCCGTATCGTGGAAGCGGCCCTCCTTGGCGTTCAGCCAAAGCACCAGAACGGCCTCTTGGAAGATGTCCTTGGCCTCGTCCACCGATCCGTTGTTGCGCAGCACGTAATGCCGCACCGCCGGCAAATGCGCCGCGTACAGCTTGCCGATCACATGGGGATCGTTCCGCAACAATCCCTCCACCCATGGTGGGGATGAAGCGGCTTGGGATGTTGCTTTTCTCGCCAAGGAGCTGGTGGTAGGATGCACGATAATACGGTGAAAGCCCGAGATTGTCCATAAGGGAGGGGGTTTGGGTCACGGTTCCGGTAAGCCGGTTTACCCCACATCGTAGCAGGTGCCCGGATGTGAACAAGGAGCCGCGATGCTTCGTTGCCCGCTTGCACCCGGTGAAAGGGCTGTTGGCCAGGGGCCGGTCAACCGCACCCATGGGTTCATGCAGGCCCCGGGCATCATGCAGGAAAAAGTTCAACCGGGGCTCAAGGCTGGTCGCGGGCTGGAACGGCACCCTTTTCAAAGCCCTGTTCCAAGTCCTTTACGTGCAGGTTCACCAGATCGATGCGGCCGTGCGAAACCTGGGCGATGGTGAAGAGGAACGGTCCGTCTTCCACGGTTTCGCCGGAATCGGGCACCCTGCCGGTGCGGTGCATGATGAAGCCGGCCAGCGTATCGTATTCCTCACTTTCGGGCAGCCGCAGGCCGTACGCTTCCACCAGGTGTTCCACCTCCACGCGGCCGCTGAATAGAAATTCGGCGGGGGAAAGGCGTTCCTCCACGGTATCGGCATCATCGTGTTCGTCCTCAATGTCGCCCACGATGGTCTCCACCACGTCCTCGATGGTGAGCATCCCGGCGGTGCCGCCGAATTCATCCACTACTACGGCGATGTGGGTGCGCTGCTTGGTGAACAGGCGCAAGGCCTCATCGGCCGGCATGGTGCCCGGAATGAAGTTCACCGGCCGCAGGATGGCGCGGATGCTGCGGGGCTGCTTGAACATTTCGTAGCTGTGCACGTAGCCGATCAGGTTGTCGATGCCTTCCTTGTATACCAGCAGCTTGGTCAGCCCTGTGCTCTGGAAGCGCTTGGCCAGGGCATCGATCGGCTCATCCACGTCCAGCGCTTCGATCTCGGCCCGCGGCACCATCAGGTCGCGCACCTTGGTATTGCTCAGCTCCAGCGTGTTGCGGAAATACTCCACTTCGGCCTCCACCTCCCGCCCGTCCATATCTGCCTCGCTTACTTCCCGCAGGAAGGCATCCAGGTCGATCCGCCCGAAGCCGGCCTTGCCCAAATTGGGCTTGATGCCCACCAGGCGCAAGGCCCCTTCGCTGACCCCGGTGAGCACCATGGTGGGCACCCACAGCACCACGTAGATCACGCCCAAGGGCAAGGCCAGCAGGGTGAGCGCCCCATTGGGGTCCATGCGGAAAACGGCCTTGGGAAGGAACTCGCCGAGCACCAGGATCACCATGGTGCTCAGCAAGGTTTGGGCCACCAGCACGAATCCTTCATGGGGCACCAGCGCCCGCAACGGCGGCTCGAGCAATTGGGCCATCAGGATGCCGTACACAACCAGGGCGATGGTGTTGCCCACCAGCAGGGCGCTGATCACCCGTGCGGGTTTCTTGAGCAGGGAAGCGGTGACCTTGGCCCAAAGGGCACCTTGCTTGCGCTGCAGTTCGATGTACAGCTTGTTGCTGCTGAGCAAGGCGATCTCCAAGCCGGAACTGAGCGCCGACACCAGCACCACCACCGCCAGGAGCACCATGCTTGAGGTGTTCATGCGCAGGTCAAGGGTTCCTTGCTCACGGCCATGGTGCCCTGTTCAGTTCCCGTTCGGCCCCTGTTGTTGCCGCTCCCGCTCGGCCCACTGGGCCATTTTTCCGCGCATGTACCGCCGGTAGCCCCACATGGCCGTGCTGATCGCCGGGAAAAGCAACCACACTTTGCCTTGTTCCCAGCCGTTCACCGCCAGCAGGTACACGGCCCACCCCAGGCTCAGCACCGCCAGTACGAGCCAAAACACTTCCATGAACCGCGCGATCCGTTCCATCAGTTGTTCTTTGGCGCCAAGGTATCGCTCCGGTCCATGAACAAGGTGCCGGTGACGCGGCGCACCGTGTAGCGGCTGAAGTCCTCTGCCGCATCCAAGCCTTGGCCATAGATGATGTCGTTGCGACGGGTGATCTTCACCGGCCGGTCGGTGTACACCTTGTTACTGTCTTGGCTCCAGGTCAGCTTTTCCGTTTCCAGCTTCTCCCCTTGCGTGTTCACGAACACCACTTGGTCGGCTACGGACATGCGCTGCGCAGCTTGAACGATCTCGCCTTTGCGCGCCGTGAGCCGGCTACCGGCATGTCCGTTGGGCAGGTAGAAGGTGAGTTCCACACCGTCTTCAAGCACCGTGCGGGGTGGTTCGCTGCTGTATTCCAGGATCCGGCCGGCCCGTACCCTGTTGCGTACGATGCCGCTGTCCGACCAGAGGTATTCGCCTTGCGTGGTGATCCGGGAGGGGCCGTCCGGGGCCACTTCCATGGCGGCCACGCGGTCCAGGTCGTTCTTGCACGCCGCGCCCGGCAGCAGCAGCAAGCACAGCAGCAAGCGCCCGCCGGCGGTCATTGGATCTTGGCCGGCGTGAACCAGCGTTCACCCCGCCACGGTGTGAAGGCCAGGCCGATCCACAGGGTTGCATGGCGCTCCTGCAACAGGCCCGCTGCGGTGGTTCCCCGTTGGCCCAGCTCCACGCCCAGGTGCAACCAGCTGTTGGTCTGCACCGCATTGAGCGGCAAGGAGATCCCTGCGGACAAGGCGGCGTCATCCAAGCGGGTGCCGCGCACTTCTTGCGGTGCCGAGCCCTGCCGTATGCCCGCCCGGTACACTGCGCGTTGGAAGATGCCGCCCTCGCCGGCCGGGCGGAAGCGCGCGGAAGCCGCATAGGTCAGCGTGCTGCGCAGGGGTGTTGCCCACGCATAGCCCGGCACATCCACCACGGTGGCGGCCCAATCCTGTTGGTGCACCTCCAGGGCAAAGGCCCAACGCGCATTTTGCACGCCCAGCCCGACTCCTGATCGGGCAGGTAATTCCACCCAACCCTTGGCCTTGTCGGTTTGTTCGATGGTGTCTCGCGCGGTTTCAATGCCCGAGAGCACCGTGTAGGAGGTGACCTGGCCGGAATACTGCGCGCGGAAACGGGTGGGCAGCGTGGCCGAAAGCCCTATGGACCAGCGCCAATTGCTGTCGTCCTTGGTCCGTTTTCGGGTCAGGTCGCCTTGCCAGATCAGGCTGGCATCTGCCGTGGGTGCGGTGAGGAAGAGCGAGGAGAACGCTCGGGTGTTGCTGTAGCCATCGTCATAGGAATAGATGGCGTTGCGAGTTTGCTCCAAGCTGCCGAACAGGAAGTTGAGGTCCGCGCCGAAAGTCAGGCGCATCCCCGCATTGCCCACGGAGTCGGCCTTTTCTTGGTAAAGCAGGGTGCCCAAGCCGAGAAAGGCGCGGTCCAGGCCGCCGCTGCCGCTGTATTCATAGGTCACGGGGTCGCCGTACATGTCATCCTTCATGGAGGTGGAATAGCCCACATCGGTATAAGGGGCCAGCCCCAGGCCCAGTCCCCATTTCCCTTGCGCAAAGGGTACACCGATGGAAAAGCCCATGAATTGGCCGTCCACCTGGTTGTTGGAACCCTCGGTCGAGCTGGTGCTGGTGGAACGCAGGGTAACGCCCCCTTCAAACACGGGCCGGGCCAATGAGGCATAGCTGGCTGGATTTCCCGGGATCAAGCTGAAGGGTTCCGTGATGGCCAAGCCCGTACCGGCGGACATGGCCTGTGTGGCTTGGCTGGTGGGCACCAGGTCGCCCAGCCCATAGGCACTGTACGGAGACTGGCCCACGCCTTGCGCGGTGGCCTCCGCCAGGCCCAGTTCAAGAATGAGCAGCAGGGCGGTTGTCCGGATCATAGTGGGAAAGTGCATGCAGGCCGATGAGGGTCAGCGTTGGGTGCGCAAAGATGCCGCTTTTCAACGCGCGTGCGGCACGGAGGGCATCCCCTCCGGTGAGCACAACGGCCAGGTGCCGATGTTGTTGCCGGAAGGCGGCGATGAACCCGCCCAATTCCATGAGCAGGCCATGGTGGCTGCCGGCGGCCAGGCTGGTGGCGGTGGTGGTGCCCAATACCGGTGTTTCGGCCGGGGGGTCCACCAGGGGCAAGCGGGCGCTGTACGCGTGCATGGCCTGTGCCCGCATGTGCAGGCCGGGGGAAATGATGCCGCCTTGGTGCACGGCAAGTCCGTCCACCAGGTCGTAGGTGGTGCAGGTGCCCAGATCAATGGCCAGCACCGGCCTGCGGGGAAAGAGAGAGGCAGCACCCGCCACGTTGGCCAGCCGGTCCACCCCGAAGGTGGACGGGGTGGCATAACGGCTGTGCACGGGCGAGGGCGACGCCCCGGTGATCTCCTTCACCGGGGCCAGCACGGCAAGGGATCGTGCGAGGCTTTCGTCGGGCCGGGCCACGGAGCCCAAGGTGATGCGCCGCAGCGGCCGCCCGTCAACAGCGCTTTCCAGGGCTGGCAGGTCCCCATGCGCTGCCGAGCCCGTTGTCGTAAGGCGCCCGTGGTCGAACACCGCCCATTTCATGCGGGTGTTTCCCACGTCGATCACCAGTTCTGCCGAAAGCGTGCCGTTCATTCCAGGTTCCCGCTATATTTGCCGCCCCGTTGAAGCGGCATGCCCATGCCGCAAAGATGGGGAGAACATCTTGGTGCCTTAGCTCAGCTGGTAGAGCAATGGATTGAAAATCCATGTGTCCCCAGTTCGATTCTGGGAGGCACCACGCAAGCGAAGCCTCCGGTACACCGGGGGCTTCGTCCGTTGTGGCCGGTGCCGCTGAAGGGGTCAACTATGTGCCAGCAGCCACTGGCGCACTTGGGCCAGGTGCTGTTGCTTTCGGGGCTCGCGCAGCGCGCGGCTGGTCGCTGTGAAATAGGTGTGGCCCGCAAGGAAGGCCGTTTGTAGCTTGTTCCAATCGGTTCTGGAGCAGAGCCTGCCTTCCAAGCACAGCTCCTTGAAGAGGCGGTCGCCGATGATATAAAAGTCATCGCGCCCTAGATAATCCAAGTCTGCATCACAGAGGATCCCGCTCAAGGGGTCGGCGGCTTTCTGCGGCACCATGGTGCCCATGATCATGCCGCAGATCCGTTCCACCTGTTCGGGCCCGTAGCCGAAGCGGGGCAGATGGTCGCGCACCAGCATGCAACTGGCCTCCTCATGGCGCTCGGGCAGCACCATGTAGCCCGAATCATGATAGAGTGCCGCCGTTTCCAGCAAGGCCATGTCGGCAGCGCACACCCCCTCGCTGCGCGCAATGCGCAAGGCGGCAGCCGTTACGTCCAAGGTGTGCTCGAAACAATGGTAGGTGCGCATGCCGGGCAACCCGGCGTGCAATTCCGCCAGGATGAACTGCTTGGCTGCGGCATGGTCCATGTAGGGAGCAGCGCCCAAGATACGGTGTGGCGACAGAACCGGTCAATGGCGTTGCGAACGGAACGGGAGCGGGAACACCGATGTCCGGCCCAAGGTCAGCGCTGCCCGCGTGCGACCGTCAGGCGCCCTCTGCCGAAGAAAAAAACAGGTGCCCCGTACTTTTGGGCCATGGCCCGCCCTGCCCCCCGCACGCCCGTGCTGCTCTTCGGTGTGCTGGCCGTGTACATCCTGCTGCAATCAGCTTGGTGGATGTGGTTGTTGCTGAGCAAGGACCGTGATATCCATGCCCTGCAGCAACAGTTGCTGGCATCCGGTGTGCAGCCCGAGCTGCCCGTGCGCCTGCCGGAACACACCTTGCTGATGGTGCTGGGTGAAGGCGTGGTCTTCCTGGTGCTCTTGCTGGTGGCCTTGTGGATCACCCTGCGCACCATGCGCCATGAGCTCTCGCTGGCCCGCCAGCAGCGCGACTTTCTGATGGCCGCCAGCCATGAGCTGCGCACCCCGATCGCCGCCCTGAAGCTGCACCTGCAAACCTTGGAACGGCCCAACTTGGACCCGGAGCACCGTGAGCTGCTGGCGGGCCACGCCCGGTCCGATGTGCAACGCCTGCATGCCTTGGCCGAGCAGGTGCTGCTGGCCAGCAGGTTGGACGAACATTCCGCAGCGCCGGTACTGGCCAAGGAAGATCTGGCTGCATTGGCCCGCAGTATGGTGGACGAAGCCCGGGGATCCTATGGCCGGCACCAGCGGATCGTATCGGACATTCCCGAGGGTTTGACGGTGCTGACCGATGCATCCGCCTTCCGCTCCGTATTGGGAAACCTGCTGGAGAACGCCTGCAAATACGCACCCGATGGCACGCTGATCCGCGTTGGCCTCCACCAGGCCGATCGCATGGTGTTGCTGACCGTGGAGGACCAAGGACCCGGGGTCGCCGAGCAGGACCGCCTCCGCATGTTCGGGAAATTCTATCGCGGCGGCAACGAGGCCACCCGGCAAACCAAGGGCACCGGGCTGGGCTTGTTCATCGTGCGCCGCTTGTTGGAGGACATGGGCGGACGCGTGGAACACCGCCCTGCAGTGCCGCACGGCTCTACCTTCACCGCCTACTTTCCGGTCCATTCATGAACAACAACAAAGTCGCGCTGATCATTCTCGACGGCTGGGGCATCGGTGCCGGTGACCGTACCGACGCCATTGCCCAGGCCCGCACACCCTTCATGGACCAGTTGCTGCGCACGGTGCCCCATGCACGCCTGCGCACGGATGGCGAAAACGTAGGGCTTCCCGAAGGGCAAATGGGCAACAGCGAAGTAGGCCACCTGAACATCGGCGCCGGCCGCGTGGTGTACCAGGACCTGGTGCGGATCGGACGGGCCATTGCCGATGGCTCCTTCGGTGCCAACCCGGTGCTGCAAGAGGCATTGCGCACAGCAGCAGCCCCCGGGAAAAGGCTGCATCTGCTCGGCCTGGTGGGCACCGGAGGGGTGCACGCCAGCAGCGCCCACCTGGTGGCCTTGTGCCATGAAGCCGAAAAAGCCGGCTTACGGGATGTGTACATCCATGCGTTCACCGACGGGCGCGATACCGATCCCAAAAGCGGCCTCGGGTCCATTCGCGCCTTGGAACAAGCCATCGGCGGCACCCCCGCGCGCATCGCCTCGGTGTGCGGGCGCTACTACGCCATGGACCGCGACAAGCGCTGGGAGCGGATCAAGAAAGCCTATGACCTGCTGGTGCACGGAAAAGGCGCCCGTGCCGCAAGCGCCCTACAGGCCGTTGAGGCCAGCTACGCCCAAGGCATCACCGATGAGTTCATAGAACCCTGCGCGATCACCGGGCCGGACGGCGGTCCCCTGGCCTGCATACGGCCTGATGACGTGGTGATCTGCTTCAACTTCCGCACCGACCGCTGCCGGGAGATCACCGAGGCGCTCACGCAACAGGCCTTCCCCGAGCAGCACATGGTACCGTTGCCTCTGCACTACGTCACCATGACGCAGTACGACACCCGGTACAAACAAGTGCAGGTGCTCTTCGGCAAGGACGACATGGCCATGACCTTGGGCGAGGTGGTATCCCGTGCAGGGCTGTTGCAAGCGCGTTTGGCCGAGACCGAGAAATACCCGCATGTCACCTTCTTCTTCAACGGCGGCCGCGAAGCTCCCTTTGCCGGGGAGCGCAGGCGTTTGGTGCCCTCACCCAAGGTGGCCACTTACGACCTGCAACCGGAAATGAGCGCCGAAGCCTTGGCCGATGCGGCCGTGGAGGAGATCAAGGCCGGCGACCTGCGGTTGATGGTGCTCAATTTCGCCAACCCCGACATGGTGGGGCACACCGGAGTATTCCCGGCCATTGTAAAGGCGGTGGAAACCACCGATGCCTGTGCCCGGCGCGTGGTGGAAGCCGGCCGTGCCCTGGGGTGGTCCTTTGTGATCATTGCCGACCATGGCAATGCGGACAAGGCCATCAACGCCGATGGTACGCCAAACACCGCCCACACGCTGAACCCTGTGCCGGTATTGCTGGTTTCGGACGGCCAACAGCAGCTCCGCGACGGTATCCTGGCTGACGTGGCCCCCACGCTGCTGCACCTGCTGGGCCTCACCCAGCCGCCGGAAATGACCGGCCGTTCCCTGCTGGCCTGATCACCGCCCTCTACTTGTTCCCTAGCACCTGCAAGTGCCCGGTGAACTCATCCTCCTCCACGCGGATCCAGTAGAAATACACGCCGTCGCTCAGTGAGTTGGCGGAAAAATTGTTCTGGTAATTGCGGGTCTTGTACACTTCCTTGCCCCAGCGGTCCCAGATCTGTACTTCATTTTCCCTGTTCTTGAGGCCTTCCACCACGAACTTGTCGTTCTCGCCATCACCGTTGGGGGTGATCACGTTGGGGATCACCACCTCGGTCACACAATTGGCATCCACCACAATGGTGGCTGTCACGGTTTGGGGGCATTGGTCCCAGGCGCTCACGGTGTAGGTACCGTTCTCTATGCCTGAAACCCAGATCTGGCTGGTCTCCAAGGTATCGCCCCATGCCATGGTCACGCTGCCGAAACCGCCGGAAACGCTGGCGAACAACGGGATGGAATCCTGATCGCAATTGAGCAGCAGTGCGGTATCGGTGCTCAATATGATCTGGGGGTACTGCACAATGGCGATCATGGCCGAGGTGGAGATGGTATCGCCGCAGGCATTGACCATGAACACATTGATGAGCGCGGTTTCAATGCCCTCTGCCAAGCCGTCCTCGATGGCATCGAAGGGGATGTTCACGGAATCCTGTCCTTCGGGGATCACGGCCGTGCCCGGCATAGCGTTGAAATCCGCGCCCGGCGTGGCAGTGCCCGTGAAATAATAACCTACGGTATAGGTGGTATCGATGCCCGGAGGCCGGAATATGGTGAACCTGCCGCCCTGGCATCCTTCGGCGGCGGTGGCATCGCCGTAAAAGGTGCTGGCACTTACCGTGGGCAGAATGTTGGACTGGAAGCTGCCGGCCTGCAGGAACACTGCGGAATTGTACGCTTGGTCGCCCGCGTCCCCAATGGCCAGTTTGATGTGGTAGGTTTCCCCGCAGATCACTGCCGCCCGGGCCTGCAGCACCGTGGTGAAGCCGTTGAGCGCGATGGTGGTGCCCGCGCTGTTGTTCACGTAATAGGCCTCGTTCGCCGGCGGGCAACCAAAGCCTTCCGAGCCGTGGATGTTGGCGATGCTCACCGGCAGGGTGGTGCCGGGAACCAAGGCGATGTTGGCGGCATTGTTGGTATACGGCCCGGTGATGCCTGGGCCGCTCAGGAAGAAGCCGAACACGTCGTTGAAGGTCGCGCTGCAATTGTAATCCGGATATTCTTCCGAACCGAAGACATAGTTGAACTTGAGCGAATCGCCGGTGGGGATAAAATCAAACTCCAGCACGGCCCTGTCGTTGATGTCGTTGCCCGGGGTGGTGATGTCCACCAGGTCGGGGTCGGAACCCGTGCTCAGGATGTCGCTTCCAAAATCACTGGCATTGCCCGCAGCGGAGGTGGCCAGCCCGGAGGAGAGGATCAACCCGGCAGTGAGGCCCAAATTGGTGGTGTTGCCGTTGGTGAACGAACCGGTACCATCCTGCGGGGTGGACACCACCAGGCTGTTGTAGGTGACATTGCTCACGGTCACCCCGCCGCCCACCAGCACGTTCTGCACCAGCTGCTGCGGGGTCATGGTCGTAGTAATGTTCAACTGTGCCATGGCCGGCAGCACGCCGGTTGCCATCAGTATGACTGCCAATGCCTTGTTCATCATGCTTGCTTGTTGGATCACCTTCCGTTCGTTCCGCGGACCAAGGTAACGTGTCCGTATTTTTCGTTGGCTTCGTAATAGTGCCCCTTTGCGCGATACGTGTACACGTAAACCCCGGTGGTGGCCTGTCCGCCGCCGATCACGCTTCCGTCCCACTGCCGGTTGATGTCTTCGGTCTCGAACACCAAGTGCCCCCAGCGGTCGAAGATGGCCAGGTAGAACCTGCCCACGGAGGAGTACACCGGGCCGAAGGTATCATTTACCCCGTCACCATCAGGCGTAAAGGCGTTGGGGAAGAAGAGGGTGCCCGGCGGAATGACCAGCAGGCTGTCCATGGCTTTGCACCCTTCGGCGCTCACCGTGTGCAAGGTGACCCAGTGATCGTTGAGGTCCGTGTAACTGTGCGTGATCGAATCGGCCTTTATGATGGTGCCGTCGCCCAGGTCCCAGATCTTCACCGGCACGGTGTACGGATAGGTGGAGGTGTGGAAGAGCCAGTCATCCTGGCCTTTGTTGTAGATCAGGATCTTGGCCGTGGGGTGCTGCACCGTTACCATGGAGGAAGCGCTGATCAGCTCCCCGCAGTGGTCCAGCACGTTCACGGTGAAGGCCGCATCCTGGTCACCGCCATAGGTGTAGCGGGGGTCGCTCCAGTTCCATCCCTGCCAATCGATGGTATAAGTCCCTGAACCACCACTGATCAGGGCCTGCAGGGTGATGGAATCACCGGCGCAGATGGTGCTGTCCGGCGTGAGGCGGATCAGGAATGGCGGGTAGTGCGGAATGAACGTGGTAAAGGTGCTGTCCGTGGCGTAACCGCACTGGTCCTGCACGCGCAAGGTGTAGGTGGAGTCGTCCGGCACGCCCACCAGCAGGGTGTCGGCCGTGCTGAGCACACTGCCCGTGCTGTTGGTCCATGAATAGGTATACACCCCGTTTCCGCCGGTAACGCCCCGCGGGAACAGCACCACCGTATCCCCGATGCAGAACACCAGGCTGTCCCAGGAATCGATCGCGATCTGCGGCAAGGGCACCGTGGTGACCTGTACCGAATCGGTGGCGGAGTGCAAACAGCCGTCCATGGCCGTGACCACATACCAGAGGGTATCGCTGGCGGGCACGTTGATCGTGGGACCGGCACCGGCGGACTGGCCGCCTTGCGACCAGGTGAAGGTGTAGTCCCCATTGCCGCCCGTGGTTCCGACCACGCTGATGTCCGCGTTGCCCAAGCAGGGGATGGCCGTATCGGGCACGGCCGTGACGGACATGGGCTGGTATACGGGTATGTTCACCACAATGCTGTCCAGCACGGCCGGCACGCTGCACGTGTCGCTCACCGTTACATAAAACGTGGTGGTGGTGTCCACTTGCACCTGGATCGTGGGCGTGGTATCGCCCGTGTTCCAGAGGTAGCTGTAATAGCCGACGCCTTGGGTGACGATCGGGCCGATATCGTAGGCCTGCTCGCAAACGCCGTTCACATCGTTGGTCACCAGGTTCAGGTCCGGGTATTGGTCGATGTAGAAGGTATAGTTGGAGATCACCTGCATGCCGCTGCACACAATGTTCTCGGTCACCTCAATGGTCAAGGTCTCCAAGCCGTCCAGGTCGTAGGGAACGGTAAGGGGGAAGTTGAGCACCGTATCCCCGGGCTGGTAGATGATCTGCGAAGGGATGGGGGGGAAATAATCCACGCCGGGCGTGGCCGTACCCCCGATCACCAGGTGCACCGTATCGGTGTTGGTGGTGTCGCCCATGCGGTGGAAGTTGAAGGGGATCACCCCGCAGCCCTCGAACATGGTGGTATCGTTGGCGTTGAGCCCGCCCATGCCCGTGGTGAGCGAAGGGATCACCTGGCCCGTGCTGGCGAAGCTGCCGGCCTCCAGGAACACGGCGGACTGCAGACTGTTGTCGGTTCCATTGCCAATGGCCAGCTTGATGTGGTAGGTTTCGCCGCACTGCACCTGGGCCAACGCGGTGATCACCGTTGTGAACCCGGGGAAGAGCACGGTGGCGACCGAACTGTTGTTGACGTAGTAAATGCTGTTTGCCTGCCAGTTGGGATCGGCGTTTGCGCAAGTGGAGGCCGTGCCGGCCATGCCCGGAACGCCGGAGTTGATCGTATTGATCGTGATGGGCACGGTGGTTCCAGGTACCAACGCGATGTTCTTTGCATTATTGGTGAAAGGTCCGGTGATCCCAGGTCCGCTGATGAAGAACCCGAATGCATCGTTGAAATTGCTGCACACGAACGTGGGGTACTCCATCGAAGCAAAAACAAAGCGGAACTTCAATGAATCACCCGTGGGGATGAAATCGAATTCCAGGATCGCCTTGTCGTTGATCGATTGGCCGGACAGGGCCACCAGGTCATTGTCGCTACCGCCATTGTTGCTTTGGCCGTTGTTCCAATCATTCGGGTTCAAGACGGCCGGCACCACCCCGGTGGTGAGCACCACGCCGGAATCCAAGCCGAGGTTGGTGCCCAGGGCACTGAAAGAACCCCTGCCCCCGGGGCCGCCCGTATAGGTGATGTTGCTGGCGGTCACCCCGCCTCCAAGCAGGATATTGTTGACCAGTTGGGCGGGCGTAGGGGTGTTGCTCCCGGTAAGCTGTGCATGCAAAATGCCCGTGGACGCCAAGGTGCCAACAAGCAGAATTGACCGAAGGATCATGACCGAGGGAATGAGGTGCAAGGTAGGCAGCCCGGTGCATTGACCGATCCGCGTGCCTTTTGGTTGCCCAAGGACCCCGAAATCTCCCCGGAACCCGCCGCGAAGGGCCGCTATCTTTGGCCGCTTCAAACCCATCCTGCATCCTATGGCATCCGTGGACCAGCACATCGAGACCCACCAAGACCGATTCCTCTCCGAGCTGCTCGATCTGCTGCGCATCCCCAGCGTAAGCGCCGACCCCAAGTACAAGGCCGATGTGGCCCGCTGCGCCGAAGCCGTACGGCAGCGCATGGCAGAAGCCGGACTGGAAAAAGTGGAGGTGTGCCCCACGGCGGGCCACCCCATTGTGTACGGCGAAAAAATGGTGGATCCGGGGAAACCCACCGTGCTGGTCTACGGCCACTACGACGTGCAGCCGCCCGACCCGCTGGAGCTGTGGGACAGCCCGCCGTTTGAGCCGGTGGTGAAGGACGGCCTCATTTACGCCCGCGGCAGCGCCGACGACAAGGGGCAGTTCTACATGCACGTCAAGGCCTTGGAAGCCATGGTGAAGACCGGCAACCTGCCCTGCAACGTGAAGGTGATGATCGAGGGCGAGGAAGAAGTGGGCTCCACCAACCTCGGCATTTTCGTGAAAGCCAACAAGCAGCGCTTGGCCGCAGACGTAGTGTTGATCAGCGACACCTCGATGATCGCCAACGACACGCCGAGCATCAACACTGGCCTGCGCGGCCTCAGCTACCTGGAAGTGGAGGTGACCGGCCCGAACCGCGACCTGCACAGCGGGGTGTACGGCGGTGCCGTGGCCAACCCCATCAATGTGTTGTGCGACCTGATTTCCAGCCTGCACGACAAGGACCGGCGCATCACCATTCCCGGCTTCTACGATGCCGTGCGGGAGCTCAGCGCCGCCGAACGCGCGGAACTGGCCAAGGCTCCCTTTGATGAAAAGGCCTACATGAAAGACCTCGGCGTGGATGCCTTGATGGGCGAAAAAGGCTACACCGCGCCCGAGCGCGCCAGCATCCGGCCCACCTTGGACGTGAACGGCATCTGGGGCGGGTACATCGGCGAAGGCGCCAAGACCGTGCTGCCCTCCAAGGCCAGCGCCAAGATCAGCATGCGCTTGGTACCCGACCAGAAAAGCGATGCCATCACGCAGCTTTTCGTGGATCATTTCAAGAAGATCGCACCGCCTTACGTAAAGGTGAAGGTGACGCCCCACCACGGCGGCGAGGCAGCCGTGACGCCCACGGACAGCGCGGCCTACCAAGCAGCGAGCAAGGCCATGGAGGAAACTTTCGGAATGAAGCCCATCCCCACGCGCGGCGGTGGCAGCATCCCCATCGTGGCCCTGTTCGAGAAAGAGTTGGGCCTGAAGACCATCCTGTTCGGCTTCGGGCTGGACAGTGACAACATCCACAGCCCGAACGAGCACTACGGCGTGTTCAACTACATGGCGGGCATCCGCACCATACCGCGCTTCTTCCGGCATTTCGCTGAAACGGCCAAGTGATCCGATGGCGGGCCTTTCCAGAATTCTGATCGGCTTTTGCGCGGCGCTGCTCCTGCCCGGTTGCCTCAACTACAGTGAGGTGGAACTGCTGGGCGTGCAACAGGCGAAGCTCACCCGGCTGGATGCCCAGGGGCTTTCGGCCACCATCACCGTGGCCGTGAACAACCCGAACAACTTCCGCATCACCGTGACCGACCCGGACGTGGACCTGTACCTGAACGGCGTGGCCATCGGGAAGGCCGATCTGGACAGCGCGGTGGTGCTGGCCCCGCTAAGCACCGCCAACTACGCCATACCGGTGCACACCCGGTTCACTCCAGGGCAGAACATGCTCCCCTTGTTGCTGGGCTCCGCCCTCAGCGGCAGCCTGAAACTGGGCGCCAAGGGTACCGTGGAAGGCCGGGCCCGCTGGCTGCGCAAACGTTTTCCGTTCGAAGTGGAGCACCAGGTGGAGCTGCGTTGATACCGTCCTACCGCCTGCCGCCCGCCGGCTCCAAGAGCATTGGTGCGGCGCGTGCCGTGATCACCCGGTAGCCCAAGGCCCCTTCGGCCCATGCAAACACTACATCACCGGGCTGTACCGCGGCCAGTGCGGCGCGGTCCTCGGCGGGATTTCGGCCCGCCACCGAAGGCCAGGGCACATGCGGCGGAAAAGCCCCGTGCTCCCGCCAATAGCGGTGCAGCTCGATGCGTTGCCCCTGGTGCACCAGCATCCGCACTTCCGGGCCGCGGAACACGTAGTTCACCACCAAGCAGCCGCCCACCACCAACGGCCCCACGGCCAATAAGTTGAACCAGAACCATTCCATGCCGTCCATCACCAAGCCCTTGGCATACCAGCGCCGGGGCAGCAGGTTGCCCCCGAAGGCAAAGAGCGCGAACCAGCGGAACAACTCCGTAAAGGTCACCAACGTGGCCTGCCCGATGGAGAAGAAAATGAAGAGGAAACTGAACAAGCCTAGGAGCATCAAGGCCACAGGCCATTGCGGCCCTGGCGCGGCGGGATCAACGGGGTGGTGTTGACGAGCCCCTGCCGTCCGCGGGTTCCGCTCGCCGAATGCCGGTCTACTTTGCACCATCCTTGTTCCAGCGCGTGTTGTTCGCCCGCCGTTCCCGCCCCGCACGGCCATCCACCCGTGAAAGATACCATGCCCGCCCACACCAACCGATTGGCCGGTGAAACCAGCCCCTACCTGCTGCAACATGCACACAACCCGGTGCACTGGCAACCCTGGGGCGAAGAAGCCTTTGCCCGGGCCAAGGCGGAAAACAAGCTGGTGCTGCTGAGCATCGGCTACAGCACCTGCCATTGGTGCCATGTGATGGAGCGCGAGAGCTTTGAGGATGAAGCCGTGGCCGCCCTGATGAACGCGCACCTGGTGTGCATCAAAGTGGACCGCGAGGAACGGCCCGATGTGGACCAGGTGTACATGGCGGCCGTGCAACTGATGACGCGCAAGGGCGGATGGCCGCTGAACTGCTTCACCCTCCCCGACGGAAGGCCGGTATACGGCGGCACCTACTTCACCAAGGAGCAGTGGATGAGGGTGGTGGAGCAATTGGCCGACTTGTGGGCAAAGGAGCCAGACAAGCTGCTGGAGCATGGCGCCCGCCTGCACGCAGGCCTGCAGCAGGGCGAACTGCTGGCGCCCGATCCGCATCCACCGGTGTTCACCACCAAGGACGTGGACCGCATTGCCGAAGGCTTTGCCCGCAACTTCGATACGGTATGGGGCGGGCCCGGGCAAGCACCGAAATTCCCCTTGCCCAACAACCACGAATTCCTGTTGCGCTACGCCGTCACCACCGGCAACCCGGCCTATGCGGCACAGCTGCGGCTTACCCTGGCCAAGATGGCCCAAGGGGGCCTGTTCGACCAGGTCGGCGGCGGATTTGCGCGCTACAGCACCGACATGGGCTGGAAGGTGCCCCACTTTGAAAAGATGCTGTACGACAATGCCCAGCTGATCTCCTTGTACAGCCACGCCTACCAAGCCTTCCACGAGGAAGAATACCGGGAAGTGGTGCAGCGCACCATCGGCTGGGCACTGCGCGAGATGCACACGCCCGACGGTGCTTGGTACAGTGCCCTGGATGCCGACAGCGAGGGAGAAGAAGGCTTGTTCTACCTGTGGACCGCCGCGCAGCTGGCCGAAGTTCTGGGGGAAGACCTGGGCTTGGCCACGGAGCTCTACCGCGTGGGGAAGGAAGGCTTGTGGGAACAAGGGCGCAACATCCTGCTGCGCACCATGGATGATGCGGGATTCGCGCACAAGCACGGGCTTGCCCCGGAGGAACTGGCCGCAAAGCGCGCCCGCGTGGACGCCAAGCTGCTGGCCGCCCGCAACCAGCGCCCGCGGCCCGGCCTGGACCATAAGGTGCTGACCTCCTGGAACGCCCTGATGGTCTCGGGCCTCTGCGATGCCCATGCCGCCTTCGGCGACCCGGAACACCTCCGGCTGGCCCGGCAAACCATGCGCCACCTGCTGGACACCTGCCGCCGCCCCGATGGCGGCTTGTGGCACGGCTGCACCCAAGGCAAGCCGGCGATCAACGGCTATCTGGAAGACTACGGCTTCTGCATCGAGGCACTGCTGCACCTGTACCAGGCCGACTTCGATGAGCAGTGGATCACCGAGGCCCGGCAATTGGCGGCCTATGCCCTGGAACACTTCCTGGATGCGGCCAGCGGCATGTTCCATTTCACCAGCAAGCTGGACCCCGCCTTGATCACCCGCCACTACGAGCTGTACGACACGGTGATTCCTGCTTCCAACTCCAGCATGGCCAAGGGCCTCTTCCAACTGGGGCATCTGCTGGACGACCCGCACCTGTTGGCCATCAGCCGCCAACAGCTCAACAACGTCAAGGCCGACATGAAGGACCACCCCTCGAGCTTCTCCAACTGGGCCCTGCTGCTTATGGACCACGTGCATCCCTGGTACGAGATCGCCATCACCGGGCCGCTGGCCCTGGAGCGCCGGCGCGAGTTCAACGCCCTTTACATCCCGGGCCGGCTGTTCATGGGCACCACCGGCACCAGCAGTCTGCCCCTGCTGGCGGGCAGGAGCGTGGTGGGCGCCACCACCATCTTTGTATGCGAAAACAAGGTGTGCCAACTGCCGGTGGGCAGCGTGGCTGCCGCCTTGATCCAAATGCAATGAGGAACCTGTTATTGCTGGCTGCATGCATGGCGCAATTCCCGTTGGCCGCGCAGATGCTGCTGGTGGAACCGGCTGCCGAAGACCCGCGCCCCGTGCAGTTCAACCCGGTGTTCATCGCCCGCAACGGCGTGAAGGCGGTGAGCGGGCGCTCGTGGGTGAAACGCGACGGCCGGCCCATGCATGCCCAGGACCGGTTCCATCTCTACCGCTTCGGGCAGGACGGGCGGCTGGGCTACGCCAACAACTCTTTCGGCCACCCCGGCACGGGTTTCGACACGGCCTCGGTGATGTACAGTTACGATGCCGATGGCCGGCTGCTGCAGGAACTGCACAATGACCTCCACGGGTATTTCGCCCTGCGCAAGGGCTACGACGGCGAAGGCCGCGTGGTGCACGAAGCGCACGTGCGGCTGGAAAACCTGGGCACCGACCGCTACCACTTCGTGGAAGGCCGCGCCACGGTGGTCAGTGACGAGCGCTTGGAATACAGCGTGGTGAACGACACCACCTGGCGGCGCACCCGGCTCAACGACCGCGGCAGGCCTTACGAGGAAGAGACCTTCAGCCGCGATGCCCTGGGCTATCTGCGCCGGATCGAACGCCGCAACCTGATCACGCAGCGGCGCGGCAGGATCGCGTTCCAATACGATGCACAAGGGCGGCTGGCCGAGCGCCACGACCAACCCGACCTGGGCTCGGAGAACCGGACCACTTGGAAATGGACCTATGACAAGGCGGGCAACCCGCTCACCTGCGATGTGCTGCAGAACGGCACGGCCACCCGGCACACCGAATACCTGTACGAGGAGGGCACGCTTTTCCTCAAGGCGCTGATCACGCGGCAGGAGGATACCGGGGTGATCGACGTCATCCGCTACACCACCGAACGGTAGCGGCCCGAGGGGCGGATCAGATCACCCCCAGCTCCTCGCCCACCTTGGCAAAGGCGGCCAGGGCCTTCTCGATCTGGGTGGAGGTGTGCGCGGCGCTGAGCTGCACGCGGATCCGGGCCTGGTCCTTGGGCACCACCGGGTAGAAGAAACCGATGACATAGATGCCCTGCTCCAGCAGCTTGTCGGCCATTTGCTGGCTCAACTTGGCATCGCCCAGCATCACGGGCACGATGGCCGCACCGGCACCGCGCGTTTTGAATCCTAGCGCCTCGATGCCCGTGCGGAACTGGTTCACGTTGCGCTCCAGCTTGTCGTGCAGCTCGGTGGAGCTGCTCAACAGGTCGATCACCTTGATGGAGGCGCCCACGATGGCCGGTGCCAGCGAATTGCTGAAGAGGTAGGGCCGGGAGCGCTGGCGCAGCATCTCAATGATCTCCTTGCGGCCGGTGGTGTAGCCGCCCATGGCCCCGCCCAGGGCCTTGCCCAGGGTGCCGGTGATGATGTCCACGCGGCCCGTAACGCCACAGTGCTCCACGCTGCCGCGCCCGGTGGGGCCGATGAACCCGGCGGCATGGCATTCGTCCACCATCACCATGGCCTCGTACTTGTCGGCCAGGTCGCAGATGCCCTTCATGTCGGCGATGATGCCGTCCATGCTGAAGACCCCGTCGGTAACGATGATGATGTTCTTGGCGCCGTCCTTGCGGGCGGCTTTCAGCTGCACCTCCAGATCGGCCATGTCATTGTTGGCATAGCGGTAGCGCATGGCCTTGCACAGCCGCACCCCGTCGATGATGCTGGCGTGGTTGAGGGCATCGCTGATGATGGCGTCATCCTGGCCGAGCAGGGGCTCGAACACGCCGCCGTTGGCGTCGAAGCAGGCCGCGTACAGGATGGTGTCCTCGGTTCCGTGGAAGCGCGCGATCTTCTCCTCGAGCTCCTTGTGGATGTCCTGCGTTCCGCAGATGAAGCGCACGCTGCTCATGCCGTAGCCGTGCGAATCCAGGGCATCGTGCGCGGCTTTCACCACGCGCGGGTCGGAGCTCAGCCCGAGGTAATTGTTGGCGCAGAAGTTGAGCACCTTACGGCCGTTGACGGTGATCTCCGCACCTTGCTCGCTGGTGATGATGCGCTCGCGCTTGAAGAGGCCTGCCGCTTCGATGGCTGCCAATTCCTTGGTGAGATGGTCCTTGAATTTTCCGTACATGGCGGGTGGGGGTTCGGCCCGAAGGCCGGTGGGTGGTTGCGAAGATATCCGGTTCGGCGGGCCCGGTGGGCGGTGGTCAGCCCACCACCTTGGGCACTTTGAAATAGTCGCTGTCCTTCACGGGCGCATTGGCCAAGGCCTGGTCCTTGGTGATCTCCATGGACGCGGCATCGCTGCGCAGCACATCCTGCTCCCCGGTCATGAACACCAGCGGTTCCACGCCGGTGGTGTCCACCTGGCCCAGGACCTCCACGAAGCTGATGACGCGTTGCATGTCCACCAAAGTGGAGGCGCGCACGGCGGGGTCGCTCAGGTCAAGCCGGGCCAGTTCGGCCACGCGGTCCAAGGTGTTCTCGTCGATCTTCATGGTCGGGGGTAGGCTTGGCGCAAAGGTGATTCAATGGTGTCGAACACGCGCTGGCGCAAGTTATCCACATCCGCGGGGCCGAGCCCCCGGGTGGGCACGGCGGGGTGCACCACCGCCCGGGCAATGCCGGGCCGGCCGCGGCTCCAAGGCTGCTCCGGATCACCGAACAGCAGCCAGTTGTTCACGAAGGTGATGGGCACGATGGGCACCTGCTTCTTCACGGCCAAGCGGAAGGCGCCATCCTTGAAGGGCAACATGCGGGGGGCATGGCCGGAAATGGTGCCCTCCGGAAAGAGCCCCACGGAGATGCCCGCGTCCAGTGCTCTGCCGGCACGCATCAAGGCCCGCGCCGCTTCGGCCCCGTTGGAGCGGTTCACCGCAATGTGCATGTCCCGGAAGAAAATGTTGAACAGGGGCCAATACAACAGCTCATGCTTGCCCAGGAAGACGAAGTATTCCGGCAGCACATTGAAGGCATGCACTATGTCCAGGTAGCTCGAATGGTTGATGCACACCACATAAGGCGACGGCGGCAGCTGGCCTTTCCACTCCACCCGCAAGGGCATCATGCCGGCGATGCCCAGGAACCGCGCCCACCCGCGCATCAGGCGGAAGGCCGCAGGATAGCCCGATGGCTTGCGCAGCAACATCCGGAACGGCAGGTACAGCACCACCAAGGAGAGGGCGAAAGCAAGGGCGAACCAACCCTTGAACAACAAACGCGGCAGGGCGAAGGCCCACTTGCGCAAGGGGCTGCGCAGCGCTTCTCCCTCGGCCACCTGATGCCCGGGTGCGGTATGTGCGGATTCGTGCACGGACGGATGCGGAAAATGAACGGCGAAGCTACCTTCTATCTTCGTGCCCCGCTTCAGGAAACAGCACCCTGGGCGGACCAATTGAAGCACATATGCGTATTCTTACCGGCATCCAGAGCACGGGCGTGCCCCATTTGGGCAACCTGCTCGGCGCCATCCTGCCGGCCATCTCCATGTCCCGGGCAGGGAACAACGATGCTTTTCTGTTCATCGCCGACCTGCACTCCTTCACCACCGTGCGCGACCCTCAATTGCGGAAGGAGAACACCTACGCCGTGGCTGCGGCGTGGCTTGCATGCGGCTTGGACGTGGAACGGGTGACCTTCTACCGCCAGAGCGATGTGCCCGAGGTGACCGAGCTCACGTGGTACCTCCAGTGCATGACGCCGTGCCCGATGCTGGAGAATGCCCATTCCTTCAAGGATGCCCTGGCCAAGGGCACGGTGCCCAACGCCGGCGTGTTCAATTACCCGGTGCTGATGGCTGCGGACATCCTGCTGTATGACACCAACGTAGTGCCCGTGGGCAAGGACCAGAAACAACACTTGGAGATCACGCGCGACATCGCCAGCGTCTTCAACCGTGCTTATGGCGAGGACACTTTCGTGATGCCGGAAGCCCGCATCGATGCGGGACTGATGACCATACCGGGCACGGACGGGCGCAAGATGAGCAAGAGCTACAACAATACCATCAACGTTTTCCTTCCGGAAAAGGAATTGAAGAAGCAGGTGATGGGGATCGTGACCGATAGCAAGAGCCTGGAAGAACCCAAGGATCCCGCCACGGACAACGTGTTCCAACTGTTCAAGCTGGCAGCACCGCCGGAAGCGGCCACGGCCATGGAGGCCAGCTACCGGGCCGGCGGCTACGGCTACGGCCACGCCAAAAAGGAACTGCTGGAAGTGCTGCTGTCGCGCTTCGCGCAGGAGCGGGCCACTTTCCAAGGGCTCATGGCCGACCGGTCCGTGCTGGACAAGCAATTGGCCGTGGGCGCGGAAAAGGCGCGGGCCGTGGCGCAGGCCACGCTCCAGCGCGTTCGCGGCCGGGCCGGGTATGGCACGGGCATGCCGCCCGCCGGGCCCGTTGTGCGCTGATCGTTGAAAAAATCGTGGGACCCGGATCGGCGCCGTTCCGATCCAGGCCCCTACCTTGCCGTTCAACCATCGGGCCCTGTCGCCTGGAAAAACCTGAAAACAATGGCAGTAGAAGCGTATTGCGTGAAGTGCAAGGCCAAGCGGAACATGAAGGATGCCGCCGAAGTGACCATGGCCAACGGCCGCAAGGCCATGAAAGGCAAGTGCCCCGAGTGCGGCACGGGCATGTTCAAGATCCTGGGCAAATAACCCGCTGGCATCCGCCACGTGCCTTTCGGCACGTGGCGGCTTGCCTCCAACGGACAGGCCATGCTGCGCATCGAACTCCGATCGGGGAAGATCGTCCGTGCCCTCAGCATCATCTTGGCCATCTTGGTGCTGCTTCACCTGTTCGTGGCGTTCGGCCATGTGGTGCTGCACCTGCGGCTGGGCGCGCTCACCCAGTTGGTGGACATGGACATGGAGTCCAACCTGCCCACCTACTTCAATTCCCTTTTGTTCTTCATCGGGGCGGCCCTGTTCTACCTGCACGGCCGTTCGGCAGCGCAACAAGCCCGTTGGGGCTGGTACTTGATGGTGGCCATCTTCATCTTCCTGGGCTTCGATGAGGGCTCGCAGATCCACGAGAAATTCGGCTCCTTCACCGTGCGCCTGCTGAACGGCAGCGACCTGGACCAAGGCACCTTGGCCTGGCTGCGCAACGGTTGGATCATTCCCTATGCCGTGGCGGTGATCGGCCTGGTGGCCACCTTGGGCCGCTGGTTCCTGCGCCTGCCACCGCGCCTGCGGCGCAGGCTGCTGATCGGCGGCGCGGTATACCTCACCGGGGCCATCGGCTTCGAGATGGCCGGCTCCAAGGTGGGTTGGACGCTCACCCCGCAGGACAGCGCGCAATTCCCGTGGATGCCTTGCGAGCTGTACAACGACCCTTCCTCCTGCTGGTTGTTCATGGAGCCGGCCTACATCTTCACCTGCACCATGGAAGAAACCCTGGAGATGGCCGGCCTGATCCTCTGCATCCACTACTTGCTGAAGGCCTTCGAGGAAAAGGGGCAACAGGTGGTGGTCGGTGTGGAACAAGCTCCCGGGCAACCTTAATCCAATGTTCGGACCACCTTTCCGGACGCGGTGCGCCTGAATTTGCGCAAGGCCGTTACCCGCCGCGGCATCTCATGGATGTCCAGCACCGTCAACAGTTCATTCAGCATGTCGTGGATCATCCCGGGGCCGTCCCCGGTCTCCAGCACCAGCATCACCGCCTCGCCGAGCGCGGGCTCCGGAAAGGCCATGAAGAAGTGCGGGTACGGGATCAGCCCGGCGGTGCGGGTTTCCAGCGATTCGGGATAGATCTTCTTGCCGCCGCTGAGGATCACGTTGTCAATGCGGCCCAACCATTGGAAGTGCCGTTCATCCTGTAGTTCCACCAGATCGTTGGTGATGTGTTGCTTTTGTGAAAGGTGCGGCGTGTGTACCACCAGGCAACCGTCTTCATCCTGTGCAAAGGCCACGTTCCCTATGGCCGTGTACATACGGCTCCGCTCCTTTCCGTTGATCTTGCGCAGGGCCACGTGCGTCACGGTTTCCGTGCTGCCGTAGCCTTGGTACACTTCGGTCCGCAACCCTTGCAAGTCCTCCTCCAACGCTTCGCTCACCGGCCCGCCGCCCAAGAGGATCGTATGAAACTGCTCCTCCACGCGGGCCCGATCCTCCTGGATGGCGCGGTGCAGTTGCAGCGGCACCATGGCCGTGAAGCGGAAGCGGTCGCGGCATTCGCCCAGGTTGTCCAGCACACTGCCGCGCGGATCGATCACGTGCAGGTCCAACCCCAGGGCCATGGCGCGCACCACCATCATTTTGCCCGCGATGTAGGCACAGGGAAGGCAGTGCAGCACACGGTCATTCTGCTGCAAGCCGAAGGTGTCTGCGGTAAGTCGTGCGCTGTGCACCAGGTCCGGGCGCGGAATGCGCATGCGCTTGGGCGGGCCGGTGGTTCCGCTGGTGGTGGCCTGCATGGACGCCCCACCGAGCATCATCAGCTCATTGATCAGCATGAACAGGTCCCTGCCCCACTCCGCCGCCTTCGGCCGTTCCGCCAGCCGTTCAACATGTTTGTACGCCTCCAGCGGGCCCAAGCGCTTGCCGTCCAGCACCAGCTCCTTGAATGCGCCTTCAATGGTGCGTGCATATTTCCGTTGCGCGCTCATGGCTCCAGGCGTTGCAGGTCCCAGGCTGTTTCCGGCAGGTAGCGCAAGCGGCCTTGCTCCACCGCCAGCGGGCTTGGGATATTGTCCGCATACACCTGCCCGGTGCCCAGTCCTTGCGGCACGTTAACCCCGAGCGTGGCGGTCCACTGTGCAATGGCATTGAGCCCGATGCTGCTTTCCAGCGCGGAGGTGATCCACCAGCCGATGCCGCGCGCCAGGGCCAGGTCGATCCATTCCTGTGCAGCGGCCCATCCGCCCACCAAGCTGGGCTTGATCACGATGAACTGCGGCTTCACGTTGTCCAGCAGGTCGGCCTTGGCGGCGGTGAAGTTCAGGCCGATGAGGTCCTCGTCCAGCGCGATGGGCACCGGGGAGTTGGCGCATACCTCGGTCATGGATTCATAGAGCCCCGGAGCCAAAGGCTGTTCGATGCTCTCCACGCCCAGTTTGGCCAATCGCTCCAGCACGGGCATCACATTGGCATGCGTGAAGGCCCCGTTGGCATCCACGCGCAGGGTCAGTTCCCGTGCGCTGAATGAGCGGCGCACCTCAGCGAGCAGCTCCATTTCATCATCGGTCCGCAGGGCTCCGATCTTCATCTTCACGCAGCGGTTGCCCGCTTCGATCTGCGCTTGGATCCGTTCGCGCATGGTGGCCTTGTCGCCCATCCATACCAGCCCGTTGATGGGGATGCCCATCCGTCCGAGCGTGAATTCCGACGGAAAAAGCACCTTGCTGCCGCTGGCGGCGAGGTCTTTCAGGCATTGCTCCACGGCGAAGCGCACGCTGGGCACGGCCACCAGGTCCGCATGTACACGCTGTTGCCAGTTGGAGGTGTCCGCACAGAGTTCGAGCAGCTTGGTGCGCACATCGGCCGGAAACTCCTTGCTGTGGCCGGGGAAGAGAGCGGCCTCACCGATGCCCTTCACCTCGGGGCGCTGATCGTCCCAGGCGATCAAGTACCACACGGCGCGCGTGTTGATCACCCCTTTGCTCGTACCCAAGGGGAAGCGCGGCGTGAGCGTGATCTCTTTCCAATCGGCGCAAAGCATCTATCCGGGGATCAACCCCAAAGAAAAGAGCAATGCCGTTACCAGGGTGGAAAGGGCCAGCACTTTCATCTGCGGGTCCAGCTCGCGCGGCACCGTGTTGCGCTGCACCGTGCGCAGGTGGCGGTCCAGCAGCACAAAGCCCAGTACGAAGGCCAGCTGCCACCAGCCGCGGAAGTGCAGCATGGTGAAGACCAGCAAACAGGCGAAGCCGCCGTAGATCAGGGCGGCGTGGTAGCGCTTGGCATTGGCGGTGCCCATGCGCACCGCCATGGTGCGCTTGCCGTTGGCGGCATCGCCCACCGCATCGCGCAGGTTGTTCAGGTTGAGCATGGCGGCGGACAACAGGCCGATGCCCAGCGCGGGCAGCACGGTGGCCGTCCGGAATTCGCTGGTATGCAGGAAACAGGTGCCCATCACCCCTGCCAGGCCGAAGAAGAGCACCACGCTGATGTCGCCCAAACCCGCATAGCCATACGGATTGCTGCCGAAGGTGTACTTCACGGCGGCGCCGATGGCCAGCAGGCCGAGCAAGAAGAAGCCCAGCGTGGTCGCCGTGAACCCCAGCGCCACCACGATCAAGCCGATGCCCGAGGCCAAGGCCAGCCCGCCACAGACCCATAAGGCCCGTTTCATGGCAGCCGGTGCAATGGCACCGCTCTGCACGGCGCGTTGCGGACCCACGCGGCTTTCATCATCGGTGCCATGCTCATGATCGCCCAGGTCGTTGGCCAGGTTGCTCAGCACCTGCAGCAAGATGGCGGTGAGCAGCGCCAGCCCGAACACGGACCAGCGAAAGCCGTGGAAGAACTCGGCCAGCGCGCTGCCCGTGATGATGCTGCTCATGGCCAAGGGCAGCGTGCGGGGGCGAAAGGCATGGAGCCAATGCTTCATGGATGCTCCGCAATGCGCAGAGGCTGCAAAGGAAAGCGGTAGGTTCGCTTGTCCATCAAGGTCTCCGCTTCGGGCGGAAGACCCAGATGGGCCGGTTGGGCGGTCAATCCCGCCGAAGCTGCTCAAAGTACCCGCGCAATTGTTGCGGCGAGAGCAAAGGGTCGGTGGTGATGAGCAGTACGGCAGGCTTGTCGTGCGGCTTGTACAGAGCTTCCATGCCAGCCTTCAGCGAAGCTTCATCCCGGGCGGTGTAGCACGGCAGCCCGTAGCTCTTCACCAACGCGGGGATGTCGCGGCCATGGGGCGATTCGAACCAGGGCAGCAGCTCCGGATCCTTGTCCGGCCCGGGGATGAAGCGGAAGATGTTGCCGCCGCCGTTGTCGATCACGATCACCTTCAGGTGCGGCGAAAGGTGCTTGTTCCAGAACGCGTTGCTGTCGTAGCAGAAGGCCACATCGCCGGTGATGAGGGTGGTGGTGTTCCCGGAGGCGAAGGCGGCGCCCACGGCGGTGCTGGTGCAGCCATCGATGCCGCTGGTGCCGCGGTTGCCGAAGAAGCGCAGTCTGCGGGTGCGTTCGAAGAGCTGGGCATAGCGCGCGGCGGTGCTGTTGGCGAGGTGTACGTCGCTGCCTTCGGGGATGTGGCCCAACAGTGCCTCGAACACGGTGAGGTCGCAGAAGGGGGTGTTCTTCAGCAGGGCCTGGTGCCGTTCACGCATGCGTTGCGCCACCATGCGCCACGCTTCGCCATAGAGGCTTTCGTTGGGCTTCACCTGGTTTTCCAACTGGGCGAAGAAGATGTGGGGCTCCACCGCGAGATGGTGCGTGAGGCATTGGAACGTGTCCATGGCGCCACCGGCATCCACGTGCCAGTGCTGCGCAGGCTGCCACTGGCGCAACAAGACCTTGATGCGCTTGCTGACGATGGCGCCGCCGAAGGTGATCAGCACTTCGGGCTTCAGGTCGGTGTCATTGCCTGCGCGAATGCCCTCCAGGGTGCGGTCGATGCAGGTGATGAAGGCGGGATCGTCCAAGTTGGAGGTGGCCTCGGTGAGCACGGTGACTTGTGGCAGTGCGGCGAGTTTTTGCAACTGCGCCTTCATGCCTTCGCCCCAGATGCCTTGGCCCGCAAGCACCATCACCTTGAGCGAAGAGGACAGCTGCTGCGCCCGCCAGCCGCGGTCGGGCAACAGGAAGGCTTCCACGGGCACGGGCGCCACGATGCGCGGATCACCATTCACTTCGGTGGTGCCGTACAGCGGTTCCTCGAAGGGCACGTTCACCTGCACGGGCCCGGCCACTGGCACCAGCGCGGCGTTGATGGCCTCGTTGACAAGGCGATTGCAGTGCCAATTGGAAAGTTCGTCGGCGGCGCGCGGCAGTTGTACGCTGGCGCGCAGGTGGGGCCGCAGCACATCGCGCTGGCGGATGGTCTGGCCTTCGCCCTGGTCGGTCCATTCCTGCGGGCGGTCGGCGCTGATCACCAGCAGGGGGATGCGTTGGTAGAAGGCCTCGGCAATGGCTGGTGCGTAGTTGAGCACGGCGCTGCCGCTGGTGCAAATGAGGGCCACGGGTGCGTGCAGCTGCTGCGCGATGCCGAGGGCGAAGAAGGCGGCGCTGCGCTCGTCGATCACTTGCAGGCAGCGGATCTCCGGCCTGTTGTTGAAGGCGATCACTAAGGGCGCATTGCGTGATCCGGGGCTGATCACGGCGTGGCCGATGCCTTTGGCGGCGCAGAGCGCGGCCAGCTCCGCGGCGGCGAAATGGTCGGAGGTGCGCATGCGCTACTTCACGGCTTCCGGTTGCTCCAGCAGGTCCAGCCATGTGCGGGCCTTGCGTTCCGTTTCGGCCCATTCCAGTTCCGTGTCGCTTCCGGCGGTAATGCCGGCGCCCACATACAACTGCATTTTGCCCGGCACGGCATGCAGGCAACGCAGGTTCACGAAAAGCTCGGTGGGGCCGTCCGCGTTCCACGGACCCCAGAAGCCGGTGTAGAGCGCGCGTTGGTGCCGTTCGTGCTGGTTGATGAACGCGCGGGCCGCCCCGGTGGGCGCGCCGCACACGGCCGGCGTGGGGTGCAGGGCCAGCACCAGTTCGCCGAGCAGGCAATCACCGAGATCGGCCTCGAGCACCGTGTGCAGGTGGGCCACGGGCCCGGCTTTCAGCACTTCCGGCCCGCGCACGGTGATGTGGCGCAAGTCCATGCGGGCGAAGGTGGCGTGCACGTGGGTCATCACCTGTTCCTGCTCATCCAGTTCCTTCCCTCCCCAGCCGGACAAGCGCTCCGGCACGGCATCGGAAGGTCTTGTGGCGGCCAAGGCATCCACGCGCACATGGTCCAGTTCCTCGTGCACCAGGCGTTCCGGCGAGGCGCCCAGCCAAAGGCCGTGTTCCGGCGTGAAGGCCATGGCCACGAAAGCTTGTTGATGGGCCTCCGCTGCTTGGATGAACAGTGCAGGCAAGCGTTCGGTCTCCAAGGGTGCTTCCAACACGCGCGACAGCACCACCTTGTTCAGCTCCTTGGCCTGGCAGGCGCGCCTGGCGGTTTCCACAGCAGCGATGAAATCCGCCTTGGCCGTGGCTTCTGTAGCCAGCAACACTTCGGTGCCGGTGCCTTCGCATTCATCGAGGCGCGCAATGTCCGGGTCGATCTCCGCGAAGGTGAGCTCTACATCCGCGCGGATGAACGGCACCACCCCACCGGGCACCGCAAACGGGGCCACCAGAAAAACCTGGTTCAGGCCCAGCAGCAGGGTGCCGTCCACGGTTTCGAGGCCGGGATTGCGCTGCGCCCACAGTTGCACCGGTTTGCCGGGAATGCGGAACGCCGCGAAGGTGAGCTTCTTTTCAAGGCACTTGGCCAACGCGTTGTGCAAGGCGCTTTCGCTGCTCATGGCTTGTTGATCACGAGGTTGGTGAGCCTGCACACGGCAATGAGCGCGCCTTCCTCATTGTGAACGCGGATGTCCCACACGTGCATGGTGCGGCCCTTGTGCAACACCGTGCCGGTGGCCGTTACACTGCCGGCACGGACACCTTTGAGGTGGTTGGCATTGAGCTCCACACCCACCACCGCGTGCTTTTCACGGTCGATCAGCAAGGCCGAGCCCACGCTGCCGAGCGTTTCGGCCAGGGCCGCGGTGCCCCCCCCATGCAAGAGGCCCATGGCCTGCTTGGTGCGGTGGTCCACTGGCATGGTGGCGGCAAAGGTGCCCGGCGCACTGGGCACGAAGGTGATCCCGAGCCCTTCCACCATGGTGTTCTTGCGCCACGAATTGGCCAGGGCCAGCTCTTCCTGGTTGAACATGGCGCGAAAGTAGCTTTGGCGCCTGGCAGAACTTTACCTGCACGCATGATGGGCACGGAGGAAAACCGGAGAAAGCGCTTGTTGCTGGTGGAGGATGAGGAATCCCTGCGCTCCACCCTGCGGATGAACTTTGAACTGGAGGGCTACGACGTGACGGCCGCCGTGCGCGGGGGCGAGGCGCTTGAACGCATCCGTGGCGCTCGCTTCGACGGCATCGTGCTGGACGTGATGCTGCCCGATGTGGACGGCTTCACCATCTGCGAAACGGTGCGCCTGGAGGGAGACCGCACCCCGGTGCTCTTCCTCACCGCCCGCACCAACGCTGCGGACCGCGTACGGGGCCTGCGCACGGGCGATGACTTTTTGGCCAAGCCCTTCGACCTGCAGGAGCTGCTGTTGCGCGTGGAAAAGCTGGTGGCCCGGGCACCGGAAGGCACTGCCGCCCCGTTGCCCGCCCAATACACCTTTGGCAGCAATACCGTGGATTTCGGCACCTACGAGATCATGGGGCAACGCGGCCTGAAAAAACGCTTGACCCAACGCGAAATGCTGCTGCTGCGCCTGCTGACCGAGCGGGCCGGGGAGGTGGTGTCACGGGAAGAGATCTTGCAGAAAGTGTGGGGCTATGACGTGTTCCCCACCACCCGGACCATCGATAATTTCATTGTGGCCTTCCGGAAATATTTTGAGGTTAACCCGCACGATCCCAGGCACTTTCTTTCCGTACGGGGTGTCGGATACACGTTTCACCCCTGAAATTACCCTGCGCAGAGGCAACCCCTCGTACGGGCCGCCGTCTTAGGTACAGATCGACGGTTCTTCCTAGATCTGGTTCCTAATCCTTGCAGGTTTACCGCCAGGGGTCCAATTCGGACCCCTGACCGGTTTTATAGGGGCAAGCCGCATGCGCGGGTTGCCTCCGGACGATCAGGGCTCATCCGCCAGGCAGAACCTGCAGTACTTGCTCTTGGGATCGTGCACCAGGGCCTTGCCGGGGTCCATCATGTCGTTGATCAAGGCGGTGAAGAGCACTTCCATGGGTTCCAACCGAGCCCGGTCAATGAGGTCCGACCCCTGCACGCGAAGGAGCACGGGCTCGCTGCTGTCCACCTGTTGCAGGGGCATGAGCCCGGCTTGCACGGCAACTTCGCCGGGGTGTTCCCTCAAGTAAAGCCAAGCGTACACCAGGAGCTGCACGGCATATCGGCTTTTCTCCGTAATGGTCGCGGGGTCCAGGCCATCGAGCTTCAGGGCATTGGCATCGATCTTCCCGGATTTGAGGTCCAGGATGCGCAGGGTGCCGTTGCAGCGGTCCACGCGATCCAGGCGGCCTTGCAGGTGCACGGGCGAGCCAATGGCCTTGGCGGCCAACGCCAGCGGATGCTTCATGGCGGCCTCCTGCTCCAGCACGGTGATCACCGCACCGCTGCGCAGGAGGGCCGCCTCGCTGCGCAAGAAACGCTGGGCTGCACGCACGGCCATGTGCACTTGCAGCAACGGCTGGCCGCTGCGCAGGGAATCCGTGCCCGCGCCCTTGGCCAGTTCGTGCCGCAACAGGGCTTCCATGCTCATTGCGCCGTGCTCCAATGCCTCCGGCTGCAAGGGCCGGCCCATCAACGGGGCATATACGGCCTCCACGGCGCTGTGCATCGCCTCGCCCAGTACGTTGGCCGCGATGCGTGCCCCGTGGACATCGGTTTCACGAAGGCGGAGCACTTGTTTGAAATACAGGTCCAACGGGCACCGCAGCCAGTCGCCCAAGGCGGAAGGCGAGAGGCCCTTTTCCAAGCGGTTGCGCAAGGCGGCAAGCAAGGCTTCGTCCTTGCGAACGACCACCTGGGCCTCCGAAGGCCTCGGCATAGGCAAATGCAGGTCCATGCGCCGGGGCTGGTCGGCACGGCCGTGGAGCAGTTCATGGCCGAGCTGCAGGATGAAGCGGCTGGGCCCTGCGGGCCCGGTGGCCTCTGCACCTTCGGGCCACACCAAGGTGGCTTGGCGGCAGCGCTGCAGCATGCGCAGGAAGTTGTAGGCCTGCACGGCATCCTGATCCGCGCGCAGGGGCATGCCGTGCGCGCGCCGCAGCTCGAAGGGAATGAAGGAGCGCTCCCGGGCGGCGCTGGGCAAGGTGCCCTCCTGGGCTCCGAGCAGGATCAGCCGGTCGGGGTCCAGGGCGCGGGCCTCCAGCATGCCCATGACCTGCACGCCGGCCAGGGGTTCGCCGAAGAAGCCGATGCGGGTTGCGGCCAGCAGCTTGCGGAACAGGATGGCATAGGCCTCGTGGTCGACCTCATGGGCGTAGCGGCCCAGCAGGAGGTGGATGCGGTGCAGCACGTGCGACGCTTGGAAGAGCTGCTCCGTGGCAAAGGCATCGCCGGCCACGGCCTGCCGGGCCCATGCCAGGGCATGGGCGGAAATGGCGGGCATCCGGCCTGCTGCATCCGCCACCTCCTCAAAGCAGGCCACCGCATGCTCCGGCAACCCGTGCTGTTCCAAAATGGCACGCACCTCGGCGGCGGCGACGTGCATGCGGCTGCGTTCGCGCAGGGCGGCCAGCGCCTGGGCCAAAGGCTGTGCAGCGGCCCCCTGTTGCAAAAAGGGATGGCCCAGGAACCGCTCGAGGTCGGCCAGCAGGAAGCCCGCGCCGGTCGTGTGGCGGGCGTGCAGCCGGTGGAGCGCATCGAGGTACGCGCCCACAGGCAGGCGCGCCACGGGCAGCCCCATGGTGATGTTGAGCGGGCCGATCTCCAGCGGCAGGGCTTCCAGCAACGGCTGCAGCAGGCTTTCATCGGCCAGTACCACGGCGGTGTTGGCGCGCTCCTGCGGTGTGGACTGCCCGAGCAGTGCAGCGGCGCACCAAGCTTGTGCGGCATCGTTGGGGGTGCGCACGGTTTGCACGTGCAGGCCCCCCGCATCAAGGCCTCCGCTGGCAGGCACGGCTCCCTGGCCGTAGCGGCCTATGAATTCGCGCAGATGGGTGCCGGCTTCCTGCTCCGGCCGGTCCAGGTAGTAGCGGTCGGCGTCCCAGGCCAGTTGCGCGGTACCGCGGTCCACAAAGTGCTGCACCATGGCCTGCTGGGCGGGGTCCAGGGCGTTGAGCCCGGCGAACCACACCTGCTTCCACGGCTGCGGGTGCCCGCGCAGACGGGCCACGGCGGTGCGTTCGATCAGGCCGGTGGTGCCGGCCCCGATCTGCAGCAGGCGCTCGTTCAAGGCAGCATGCAGCTTGCCCACCATGGCCCAGAAGCGCACCATGCGGGTTTGGCCCTCGCTGAGGGGGTCGTTGTTGAAGGTCCACTCGATCTGCTCCCAGTGGCGCAGGTCGCGGTAGTAGCTCTCCAGGGGCACCAGGTGCGCGTCGGCCTCGCTGATGTCCGCCAGGGTGGTGCCGCCCCACTGAAGGAACTCGCCCAGGGCCTGTGCCTTCTCCCCCTCTACCGATCGGTAGGCCCCATAACCTTCAAAGAGCAGTTCCTCGGTGGCCAAGGGGCGCAGGCCGGAGAGCTCCTCCATGAAGCTGGCCAGGGTGAACACCTGGGGGCTCCACAGCGCCCGGCCCGATTCCTCGGCCAGCCACTTGCGCAGGTACAGCCCGGCGCGCTGGCTGGGCAGCACCACCGCAACGTCCTTCAGGGCAGTACCGTGCATCTGCAGCATGGCACGGGCCACCTGTTGCAGGAAGGGAAGCGTGGTTGCGGGCATTGGGTGCGGCCTGGCCGATCTTTGCGCAAAGTAGCCTTCGATGGAACAACCGCGCTTCCCGCAGTACCGCCGCAGTGCCAACGGGCTCAACTGGTACCGCATCGACTCCGACCTCACCCTGGTGGAAGTGCAGCGCATCGGCAGGCGGTACCTGGTGCATCGCCTACAAGCTGCGGCCTATCCCGAAAAGGTGCGCATCATGGCCTTGCTCGCCATGGAAAACGGGCATGTGGAAGCTTGCCCCGCCGAAGAAGTGGAACGGCTGCTGGAAGCAGCGGGCTGACCATTTCGGAACACAGCGCCCCGACCGGGGCCAACCCGGTTCCACGGCCCTTTTCCGGTCCGTCCGCTTGGCCGGGCAACCCGAAGAAGTATATTGGTGTCCTTCTAACGCATGCGCGCCCTTCTGTTCACGTTGTTGCTGGCCTGTGGCCTGAACAGCTTTGCCACGCACATCCTGGGCGGCGAGATGTACTACACCTACTTGGGCAACGACGACTACCAGGTGACGCTCCGCCTTTATCGCGACTGCGGGCCGGACAATACCAACAACACCGCGCTGGACGCCACGGCGGCCATTGGCATTTTCAGCAGCGCGGGCGTGTTGATCAATACCGTGCACTTCAACCTGCCCATGGAGGTGAACTTGGCGGTGACCACCTCCAACCCGTGCCTTACCGCACCGCCGAGCATCTGCACGCGGGAGGGCGTGTACACCGGGGTGATCCACTTGCCCTCGGGCACCGGCGGCTACATCCTGGCCTACCAGCGCTGCTGCCGCTCGCCGTCCATGGTGAACCTGCTCAACCCGGGCCAGCAGGGCATGACCTGCACGGTGACAGTGCCCGACCCGGACGTGAACGGCCCCAACAGCTCACCTGCGTTTGACGATGACCCGCCCATGGTGCTCTGCTTGGACCAGACCACGGCGCTGACCCAGTTGGCCACCGACCCCGACGGCGACTCGCTGGCCTATGCCATGTGCGCCCCGCTGCAGGGCGGCGACAACGTTTTTAATGTGATCCCCGACCCGCCGGCGCCACCGCCTTACGCATCGGTGGTGTGGGGACCGGGCTACTCCACCAACAACCAGTTGGCATCCAACCCGCCGGTGGATTTCGGGGTGGACAACGGCGTGCTCACCATGCACCCCACCGCCATCGGCAACTTCGCCGTGAGCCTGTGCGTGCACGAATACCGCGATGGCGTGCTGATCAACACGGTGATCCGCGACTTCCGCTTCCTGGTGGTGGCCTGCGCCCAAGCCATCATCTCCGACTTTGCCGAACAGCAGGAACACTGCAACGGGCTGGGGGTGCAGATGGACAACCAGAGCAGCGGCACCACCTCCTTCCTGTGGGACTTCGGCGTATCGGGCACGCTGGCCGACACCTCCAGTGCGGAGAACCCGCAGTTCACCTTTCCGGCACCGGGCACCTACACGGTAAGCCTGATCGCCAGCCCCGGATGGCCTTGTGCCGACACGGCGTTCCACACCTGGACCGTGTATGATCCCTTGGCCGTGGCCTTCGTGCCCCCGCCCATCCGCTGCCCGGACCAACAACCCGTGGAGCTGTCGGTCTTCGGCAACTTCGACTCCACCGCCACCTTCTTGTGGGACGTGGGCACCGGCACTGCGCCCGACCTCACCGGCCAAACGGTGCATGTGGACTGGACGGACCTGGGCAGCCATGCCGTGAGCGTGGCCGTGACCTCGAACGGCTGCGATGCGGGCTACACCGATACTGTGCGCATCTTCCCCCTGCCCGAGCCATTGTTCCTGGCGGACACCAGCGCCTGCCAGCCGCTCGCCCTGCAGTTCAACAACACCTCCACCGCCTGGACGCCCATGCAGTACCTGTGGCAGTTCGGCGACGGCAGCACCAGCACGGACAGCCTGCCGCAGCATACCTACACCACCCCGGGCACCTATGATGTGAGCCTCACCGTGGCCACGGATTCGGGCTGCATTGCCGCGCGCACCCGCACCCTGCAAGGGGCGGTCACCGTTTGGCCGCAACCGGTGGCCGCCTTCACCGCACTGCCCTCGGTGACCACCGTGCTCTTCCCCAAGGTCACCTTCAGCGACCACAGCACCGATACCGAGCACTGGGACTTCCTGGTGGAAGGCATCCATTACGACACCACGGACTTCGTGCACACCTTCAGCGATGCGGGCTGGTACACGGCATTGCTCACGGCAACCAGCGGCCAGGGCTGCATGGACACGGCCACCGTGCGCGTGTTCATCGGCGATCACCTCTTCTTCGCGCCCACGGCCTTTTCGCCCAACGGCGACGGCCACAACGAGATATGGAAGCCCAGTGTAAAGGGCGCGCGCCAGTACCAATTGGACGTCTTCGACCGCTGGGGCCACCTGGTATTCAGCACCACCGATCCCTCCAAGGGCTGGGACGGCAAGGATGCCATGCCGGGCATCTTCTCCTTCAAGGCCTGGCTTACCGAGTACGGCCCGCTGGAACGGGAATACAACGGGAGCTTCGTGCTGATCCGGTAACACAGGCAGGCCTGCACCGGCCAAACCGTTGCCCTTCCACACATACCTGATCGTGGCCGAAGGACGGCCTACTGTTGGGCCGGTGGATCAACCGCTCCCTTGGACCTGTATATCCACGCCACGTTCCTGACCTCGGTCAGGTGCACACCCAAGGGAGAACAGTAGTTTTGCCCCGAACCTTACCATGAAGGACCATTCTAAATGAGAAAATCAGACCTTCTGAAACCCTTACTGGTAGCGGTTTTCGCAGCCCCCCCCCCCCGCTGAACCCCTTGGTGGGAGCGGGTTTGCTGATGGCACAAGATAACTTGTGGGTAAACTCCGGCTCCGGGCAGTTGCTGGACTTCAACACCGGCGGGGTGCAGGCAACGGCCAGTTCGTATGCCACTATGGCCTACGGCTTTAAGGCCACCCCGGACAAGGCCTACCTGAGCATACGGGATGCGGTGGGCAAGGAGCTCCAACGGCTTCCGATACAGGCAGCCGAAGGCCAGACCGTGTGGGACACCCGAAGCATTTCCCCCGGTGCCTATACCGTTGAACTGGTGAACGGCGGACGGACCTTGGGCACCGCTAAACTGATCGTTAAGCGATGAACTGGCGCATAGTTGCCGTGGCGACCCTGGGGGCCGCCACGGTGGCTGCCGCCCAGCAGCCCTTCGACCTGGACCCTAGTTTCCATTTTCCCGTGCAGACCATAGCAGTAGGCGATGTGTTGGAGCGGCCAGACGGGAATATCATCATGTCGGGTAACTTGAGGTATCCTACATGGGACACCCAATGCTCTGGTTTATTGCTTGCACCAAACGGCGCGATCATACCCAGTCCGGCAGGGCAACCCGCCTGGTACAATCCAATGGGCGGTAGAATCGTTCCATGGGGAGATGATATGTTCTATGTGGAAAATGGAATGAGCTTACGCCGGTTTTGGATGGATGGTACGCGGGATATTTCCTTCCAGAATCCTCCGGACCCTCGTTTGGGCGGAGGCCAATGGGGTGATTTCCACATCTTCCCGGACGGTCGGATCCTGTTGGCGGGCAACTTCACTCTATGGGACACGTTGCACGGATACATGGGCTGGCAGTACGGTCTGGTCTGGCTTAATACCAACGGGAGCTTGGACACTACCCGCATCCACCGCTCCATCGGTGGGCCCAACGGGGCCTTTGAGCACATCAAGCAAATGCCGGACGGCAAGTTCCTGCTCAGCGGCGGCTCCGGGTTTTTTGAAGGGGTGCCCGTGGAAGGCATGTTCCGCGTACACAGCGATGGCTCGCTGGACACCAGCTTCCAGGTACCACCCATCGATGGTTGGACCGAGAGCGGTGGTTTTCTGCCCCAGCCTGGAGGCAAAGCCCTTGCTTATGGACGTTGGCATTTCGCCGGTTCTCCGGATACCGTGGGTTTGGTGCGCTTCCTGCCCAACGGTCAATTGGACCCCACCTTCAATAACAATTTGAATTTTGGCTCTGCCCATGCCAATATGCCCTATGCACATGATCCCATGGTAACCCATGTGGAACCCATTGGCGACAATATGCTTGCCATTACGGGGTATTTCGACCGCATCAATGGCGAGGTGCATGGCGGCATTGCCATGCTCGATACGGCGGGCAACGTGTTGCCGGGCTATTTTGAGGGCAGCGGCTGCGGGGGGTTTAATGACCAGATCATCAACCCCACGTGGTACCAAGGCATACTGGGCATTGAACCCGCACAGGATGGCGGCTACTTCATCTACGGCGCCTACCGCGGCTACGATGATGGCACCACGAACGACCCAAGCCAGCGGCTCTTGAGCAAATTGTACG